>JAYRMR010000052.1:0-31076 GCA_041912595.1 Burkholderiaceae bacterium | reverse complement strand
ACGGCCGCCCGAAGGGGCTCATTCCCGCCTGGCGGGACAGCACGCAGTGCGAAGGGTGCCCCAGATGCACACCGCACGGCCGCCCGAAGGGGCTCATTCCCGCCTGGCGGGACAGCACGCAGTGCGAGGGGTGCCCCAATGAGCACGCGCCACCTCGTCATCATGGCGGCCGGGACCGGCGGCCACATCATCCCGGGCCTCGCCGTGGCCGAGGAGATGAAGCGCCGCGGCTGGAGCGTCAGCTGGATCGGCACCGAGACGGGCATGGAGAACCGCCTCGTGCCGCCCACCGGCATCCCGCTGGACCGCCTGGCCTTCGCCGGCCTGCGCGGCAAGGGCCTGAAGCACGCCGTCACGGGGCTCTACACGCTGGTGAAGGCCTTCGTGCAGTCGCGCATGGT
This sequence comes from Burkholderiaceae bacterium, assembly GCA_041912595.1. Taxonomy (GTDB): domain Bacteria; phylum Pseudomonadota; class Gammaproteobacteria; order Burkholderiales; family Burkholderiaceae_C; genus Roseateles_B. The sequence continues at coordinate 30,675 of JAYRMR010000052.1, read as the reverse complement.
CTATGTCACCCGCGACGCCGACGCCGTGCTGGGCATGGGCGGCTATGTCTGCGTGCCCGGCGGCTTCATGGCCTGGCTGATGCGCAAGCCGCTGGTGCTGGTGAATGCCGATGCCGCGCCGCTGATGTCCAACCGTCTGCTCAAGCCCTTCGCGCAGCGCATCGCCTTCGGCTTCGACGGCGAGGCCGCGACGGCGCTGGGCGACCAGGCCCTGGTCAGCGGCAATCCGGTGCGCGCGGCCATCGAGGCCCTGCCGGCCCCGGCCGAGCGCTACGCCGGCCGCAGCGGCCCGCTGCGCCTGCTGGTGGTGGGCGGCTCGCTGGGCGCCAAGGCGCTGAACGACGTGCTGCCGCCGGCCATCGCCCGCCTGCCGCTGGAGCAGCGCCCGGTCGTCGTCCACCAGACCGGCCAGGGCCAGCAGGCCCAGGTGCAGGCGGCATACAAGGCCGCGGGCGTCGAGGCCGACGTGCGGCCCTTCATCGACGACATGGCCCAGGAGCTGTCGGCCTGCGACCTGATCCTGTGCCGCGCCGGCGCGGTGACGGTGAGCGAGCTGTGCGCGGCCGGCGTGCCGGCCATCCTCGTGCCCCTGGTCGTCAAGACCACCTCGCACCAGCGCGACAACGCCGCCTACATGGCCGACAAGAACGCCGCGCTGCACCTGCCGCAGGGCGAGCTCACACCCGAGCGCCTGCAGCAGCTGCTGGCCACGCTCAGCCGCGAGCGCCTGCTGCAGCTCGCCACGAATGCCCGGGCCCTGGCCCGACCCCAGGCGGCCTCGCGTGTGGCCGACGAAATCGAGAGGCTCGCGAAGCCGTGAGACACGCATGAGACACGCCATCAAGCACATCCACTTCGTCGGCATCGGTGGTGCCGGCATGAGCGGCATCGCCGAGATCCTGCACAACCTGGGCTACACGGTCTCCGGTTCGGACCAGGGCGAGAGCGCCACCACGCAGCGCCTGTCGCAGCTGGGCCTGCAGGTGCACATCGGCCATGCGGCCGCGCACATCGCCGGCGCGCAGGTGATCGTCACCTCGACGGCCGTGAAGGCGGACAACCCCGAGGTGCTGGCCGCCCGCGCCGCGCGCATCCCCGTCGTGCAGCGCGCCGTGATGCTGGCGGAGCTGATGCGCCTGAAGCAGGGCATCGCCATCGCCGGCACGCATGGCAAGACGACGACCACCTCGCTCGTCACCACCGTGCTGGCCGAGGCCGGCGTGGACCCGACCTTCGTGATCGGCGGCAAGCTGAACTCGGCCGGCGCGAACTCCGCGCTGGGGCAGGGCGACTACATCGTGGTCGAGGCCGACGAGTCCGATGCCTCCTTCCTGAACCTGCTGCCCGTGATGGCCGTCGTGACCAATATCGACGCCGACCACATGGACACCTACGGCCACGACTTCGCGCGGCTCAAGCAGGCCTTCGTGGACTTCCTGCACAAGATGCCCTTCTACGGCGCGGCCATCCTGTGCGGCGACGACGAGGGCGTGCGTTCCATCATGCCGCTGGTGTCGCGGCCCATCGTCAGCTACGGCCTCGGCGAGCACAACGCCGTGCGCGCGGTCAACGTGCAGGCCCTGGCCGGCGGCCAGATGCGCTTCACGGTGCAGCGCCGCTTTGACGGCACAGCGCTGCCGGACCTCGACATCACGCTGAACCTCGCCGGCCAGCACAACGTGCTCAACGCGCTGGCCGCCATCGCGGTGGCGACGGAGCTGGAGCTGGCCGATGCGCCCATCGTGGCGGCGCTGGCGAAGTTCGGCGGTGTCGGCCGGCGCTTCCAGCGCTACGGCGAGCTGCCGGCCGGTGACGGCGGCCGCTTCACGCTGATCGACGACTACGGCCACCACCCCGTCGAGATGGCCGCCGTGCTGTCCGCCGCGCGGGGCGCCTTCCCGGGCCGCCGCCTCGTGCTGGCCTTCCAGCCGCACCGCTTCACGCGCACCCGCGACTGCTTCGCCGATTTCGTCCGCGTGATCGGGCAGGCCGATGCCGTGCTGCTGACCGAGGTCTACGCGGCCGGCGAGGCCCCCATCGCCGGCGCCGACGGCCAGGCGCTCGCAGCGGCGATCGAGGCCGCCGGCGGCACGCCCGTCTTCGTGCCCGACGTGAGCCTGCTGCCGGCCACCATCGCCAGCGAGAGCTGCGACGGCGATGTGCTCATCGTGATGGGCGCGGGCTCGATCGGCGCCGTGCCGGCCCGCACCGTTGAACTGCTGAAGGAGTCCGCCGAATGAGCCTGGACCTGAACATCGACCCGAAGGCCCTGGGCAAGGTCGCCGTGCTCTTCGGCGGCCACAGCGCCGAGCGGCCCGTCTCGCTGATGAGCGGCAACGGCGTGCTGGAGGCCCTGAAGTCCGTGGGCGTCGACGCGCACGCCTTCGACCCCGCCGAACGCCCGCTCCAGGCCCTCAAGGACGAGGGCTTCGACCGCGCCTTCATCGCGCTGCACGGCCGCGGTGGCGAGGACGGCACGCTGCAGGGCGCGCTCGAGTGGCTCGGCATCCCCTACACCGGCTCGGGCGTGACGGCCTCCGGCGTGGCGATGGACAAGACCATGACCAAGCGTGTCTGGGCCGCCGAGGGCCTCACCACGCCGAAGTACACCGCCCTGACCCGCGAGGAGCTGACGCGCGAGCGCATCCGCACCATCCCCGACGAGCTGGGCCTGCCGGTCGTGGTGAAGCCGCCGCACGAGGGCAGCAGCATCGGCATCACCAAGGCCATCGGCTATTCGTCGATGCAGGAGGCCGTCGACCTGGCCCTGGGCTTCGACGACGAGCTGCTGTTCGAAGAATGCATCGAAGGCCCCGAGCTGACCTGCGCCGTGCTGGGGCAGGGCGCCGACGCGGTGGTGCTGCCCGTCGTCGAGATCCGTGCCGTGGACGGGGACTACAACTTCGAGAACAAGTACGTCACCAACACCACGCAGTACTGCTTCGGCACGCTGCCGCCCGCGCTGGAAGCCGAGATCCAGCAGATGGTGCTCACGGCCTACCGCCTGCTGGGCTGCCGCGGCTGGGGCCGCGCTGACCTGATGCTGCGCAAGGCCGACATGAAGCCCTTCCTGCTGGAGATGAACACCAGCCCGGGCATGACCTCGCACTCGCTCGTCCCCAAGGCCGCGAAGGCCGTGGGCATCGACTATCCGCAGCTGTGCCTGTGGCTGCTGGCCCAGGCGCAGACCGATCGCAAGCTGCCGGCCAGCAAGACCTGACCCCAGACCCCGCCACCGAAGCCCGCACAAGCCATGCGTTCGCCCACCCTCAACACCCCGATGCCGCCGGACATCCGCCTGATGAACGGCGTGTCGGCGTTGCTGGTGCTGGGCGTGCTGCTGGCCGCGGTGGGGCTGGGCCTGCAGTGGGTCGTGCGCCAGCCGGTGTTCTCGATCCGCTCGATCACGGTCGATGGCGACGTCAACCGCAACAGCGCCGCCTCGCTGCGCGCGAACGCGCTGCCGCGCATGAGCGGCAGCTTCCTCAGCATGAATCTGCAGCAGACCCGCGCCGCCTTCGAGGCCGTGCCCTGGGTGCGCCACGCCACCGTGCAGCGCCTGTGGCCGGCGCGCCTGCAGGTCACGCTCGAGGAGCACCAGCCCGCGGCCTACTGGGAGACCAAGCCCGAGGGCGCCGACGCCGACAGCGATGCCACGGTGGAGCGCCTGCTGGTCAACGACCACGGCGAGGTCTTCCAGGCCAATCTGGGTGACGTCGAGGACGAGGAACTGCCGCTGCTGTCGGGCCCCGAGAAGAGCTCGGCCCACATGCTGCAGCTGTGGCGGCAGCTCCAGGCGCAGACGGCGCACCTCGAGGACAGCATCAGCCGCCTCGATCTCTCCGGCCGCGGCTCCTGGCGCGCCACGCTGGAGAAGGGCACCGTCATCGAGCTGGGCCGGGGCACCGACGCCGAGGTGCTCGCCCGCTACACGCAATACGTGACCAGCATCACGCAGGTCAGCGCCCGCTTCCATACCGCCGTGCTCAGCGCGGACCTGCGCCATGTCGATGGCTATGCGGTCCGGCTGCGCGGCATCTCGACCTCCGCAGCGACGCCGGCCAAGCCCGGCGCCAAGAAGAACTAAAGAAGGACTGACATGGCCAAGGAATACAAGGATCTGGTCGTCGGCTTGGACATCGGTACCGCCAAGATCATGGCCGTCGTGGCCGAGGTCATGGGCAACGGCGAGCTGCGCATCGCGGGCCTGGGCGTGGCGCCCTCGCACGGGCTCAAGCGCGGCGTGGTCGTGAACATCGACGCCACGGTGCAGTCCATCCAGCAGGCGCTGAAAGAGGCCGAGATGATGGCGGACTGCAAGATCAGCCGCGTCTTCACCGGCATCACCGGCAGCCACATCCGCGGCCAGAACTCCACCGGCATGGTCATCGTGCGGGACAAGGAGGTGACGCCGGTGGACGTGGCCCGCGTGGTCGAGACCGCCAAGGCGATCAACATCCCCAATGACCAGCGCCTGCTGCTGGTCGAGCCGCAGGAATTCGTGATCGACGGCCACGAGGTCAAGGAGCCGATCGGCATGAGCGGCGGGCGCCTGGAGGTCAAGGTCCACATCGTGACCGGCGCCCAGAGCGCCGCCGAGAACATCGTCAAGTGCGTGCGCCGCTGCGGCCTGGAAGTGGACCAGCTGGTGCTCAACCCCAGCGCCTCCAGCCTGGCCGCCCTGACCTCCGACGAACGCGACCTGGGCGTGGCGCTGGTGGATATCGGCGCCGGCACGACGGACGTCGCCATCTTCACCGGCGGCTCGATCCGCCATACCGCCGTGATTCCCATCGCCGGGGATTTGATCACCAGCGATATTGCGATGGCCCTGCGCACGCCGACCAAGGACGCCGAGGAAATCAAGGTCGAGCATGGCGTCGCCAAGCAATTGCTGGCCGACCCGTCCGACCAGGTCGAGGTGCCCGGATTGGGGGATCGCGCCCCCCGGATGCTTTCAAAACAAGCACTTGCGGGCGTTATTGAACCCCGAGTCGAGGAAATCTTCTCGCTGGTGCAGCAGGTCATCCGGGAATCCGGGTATGAGGAACTGCTGTCCTCCGGGATTGTGTTGACCGGCGGCTCGGCGGTCATGCCGGGTATGGTGGAACTGGCCGAGGACATTTTCCTCAAACCCGTCCGCCGGGGAAATCCGACCTATAGCGGCGCCCTGTTCGACATGGTCGCCAACCCGCGCTCCGCCACGGTGATGGGGCTGCTCGAGGATGCCCGCCTGTCCCGCACCCGCGGTTTGAAGGCGGCACAGCAGGCGGGCTCGGTGAAAACCCTGTTCGGCCGGGCCAAGGATTGGTTTCTGGGGAATTTCTGAGGAGGCTCGGCCGGACCGCCGCCAAGGGGTTTGGACCGGGTTTGAAGCGAACCGATGAGGACGCGTTGGTGAATATGGGACCGGGATGAGCCCGCGGGGCACCGGGAATGTGGTGTAAAGGGATACAAACCCCCAAAAAACAAGGGGGAGACCCATAAAAAAGGGTAGATCCCTCTCGTTTTTTTCTGCTGGCAACTGCACAATTGCTGAAGGAGGTATGTTATGGCGATCGAGATGATCGAAGAGTTTGATCAGGGCACCCAAATCAAGGTGATTGGTGTCGGTGGCGGCGGCGGCAACGCGGTCGATCACATGATTGATCAGGGCGTGCAGGGCGTGGAATTCATCTGCGCCAATACCGATGCACAGGCACTGAACCGTTCCAAGGCCGACCAGCTCCTGCAGCTGGGTACCACGGGTCTGGGCGCCGGCGCCAAGCCCGAGGCCGGCAAGGCCGCCGCGGAGGAGGCCGAGGCCCGCATCCGCGAAGCCATCACGGGCGCCAACATGCTCTTCATCACCGCCGGCATGGGCGGTGGTACCGGCACCGGCGCGGCCCCCGTGATCGCCCGCGTGGCCAAGGAAATGGGCATCCTGACCGTCGGCGTCGTGACCAAGCCCTTCGAGTTCGAAGGCTCGCGTCGCATCAAGGCGGCGGACAGCGGCCTGGCCGAGCTGGAAGCCAACGTCGATTCGCTGATCGTCGTGCTGAACGAGAAGCTGCTGGACGTGCTGGGCGAGGACGTCACCCAGGACCAGGCCTTCGCGCACGCCAATGACGTGCTGAAGAACGCCGTGGGCGGCATCTCCGACATCATCCACATCCCGGGCCTCGTGAACGTCGACTTCGAAGACGTCAAGACCGTGATGAGCGAGCCGGGCAAGGCCATGATGGGCACCGCCCAGGCCACCGGTCCGGACCGCGCCTCCAAGGCGGCCGAGGCGGCCGTGGCCTGCCCGCTGCTGGAAGGCATCGACCTCTCCGGCGCGCGTGGCGTGCTGGTGCTGATCGCCGCAGGCAAGAGCAACTTCAAGCTCAGCGAGTCCCGCAACGCGATGAACACCATCAAGCGCTACGCCGCGGAAGATGCGCACATCATCTACGGCACGGCCTACGACGAAAGCCTGGGCGACGCCATGCGCGTCACGGTGATCGCCACCGGCCTGTCGCGCCGCGCCGCCGTGCAGCAGCCGCTGCAGGTCGTGCAGCAGCAGACGCAGCTGCGCACCGGCACCGACAACATGCCCGTGCTGACCAACCCCGTGATGATGGGCAATCCCGCCATGGGCGCCCCGGTGCCCACCGCGCAATCGGTGGCCCAGGACTTCGGTGGCATGAGCGTGCCGAGCGTGTGGCGTCATGGCCGCACGGCCGCCGCCAAGGTCGAGGCCCTGTCGTCCAACGGCATGGACGAGATCGAGATCCCGGCCTTCCTGCGCAAGCAGGCAGACTGATCTCCCGCGGGCCTTCGTGGCCCGCCGCCCCCGGCGTCCTGTGCCCGCCGGTGGGCCTCGCTGACTTCACCCGTCGCGCCTTACCTCCTTCAGGCGCGGACGGGTGTTTTTGTTTGTAAGCGCCAGCCAGCGCGCTTCGTATTTACGCGACGTTCCCCCGTGCATGCGCGGGAACGCCACCTTGGCAGCGGCGGGCGCGAGGCGCAGACTGACGCCGCTCCGCGGCAGGCCTGCCGCCACAGATCAAGAACACATGGCTTTGTTGGGCGGTACCGTTTGATGAATGTCCTGCGCTGCGCGCTGCGCATGGGCCTGTGGCCGTGGCTGCTGGCCGGTGTGCTCGGTGCCGCCTGCGGGCTCGCGGCTGCCCAGGTGCCGCCCCGCCTGCACCCCGAGCTGCCGGCCATCCGGGCGGGCGAGCAGGCCGTGAGTGCCGAGCTGGCCGTCACGGCGCTGACCCGGGACGAGCTGCAGGCCTGGTGGGCCGCCCTGCGCCGCATCGACGGCAGCAATGCCGCGGTGCCGGCGGTGCTGCTCCCGCCGGAGGATCCTCAGGCCTGGCGGCAGGTGAGCCTGCCGGACGTGCGCCAGCGCGCCATCGGCACCGACTTCTCCGGCCCCGCCGACTACCAGATGCGCTGGTACCGCTTCCGCTACCGTGCACCGGACGACCGCTGGCCCACCAGCGTGGCGCTCTACAGCCCCCGCGTGGTGGGCCTGCCGACGGCCGTGCTCGTCCGCACCGAGGAGGGCTGGCGCCCCATCTACGACAACCAGGCCGGCGGCCGCGAGCAGTGGGTGCGGCCGCTGTGGGCGCTGATCCCCGGGGCGCTGTCGGCCCTGCATGATGGCCAGGAGATGGAGATCGTCCTGGCCGTGCCCGTGCACCGCAAGGGCTTCCACACGGTCACGACCGTCTGGCTCGGCGCGCGCGAGGACCTCGAGTCGATGTACGAGCGCCGCTGGGCGGTGCAGATCGGCGTGCCGCAGGCCACGGGGCTGACGCTGGTGGTGCTGGCGCTGTTCTCCGTCACGCTGTGGTGGCGCCGCCGCCAGGAGCCCGCCTACCTGCTGTTCGCCCTCGCCAGCCTCGGCTGGCTGCTGCGCAACCTGCACTACCACATCGACATGCCGCGCAGCTTCGGCGCCCTGGACTGGTTCTGGTGGATGACGCATGCCTCGATGTCCTGGGTGATGCTGCTCACCTTCCTCTTCGCGCTGCGCATCGTGCCCGTGCACTACCGGCGCCTGGAGCGCTGCGGCGTCGCCTTCGTCGTGCTGACGGGCCTGCTGACGCTGCCGACCTGGGCGCGCTACTACGACACCGTCGTGGCCCAGCACCTGGCCAACGGCATCGTGGGCGTCCTGGGCACGGGCTTCATGCTCAAGGTCGCCCATGGCGCGCGCAGCCGCGAACTGTGGGCCATCGTCATCGCACTCGTGATCGGCCTCGTGCTCGGCGTGCACGACCTCGGCCTGCTGGCCGGCTGGGGCTGGCCGGAGCACATCTACCTGATGCCCTTCAGCACGCTCATCATCGTCGCGAGCTTCCTGTACGCGGTGCGCAACCGCTACCTCGGCGCGCTGAGCCAGGTCGAGCAGTCCAACGAGGTGCTGGCCGTGCGCCTGGCCGAGCGCAGCGAGCAGCTCTCGGCCCAGCACGAGCGCCTGCGCGAGGCCGAGCGCCAGCAGGCGCTGCTGCTGGAGCGCCAGCGCCTGATGCAGGACATGCACGATGGGCTCGGCTCCTCGCTGCTGTCGGCCATGGTGGCCGTGGAGCAGGGGCGCATGGCGCAGTCGACCGTCGTGGAGGTGCTGCGCGAGTGCGTGGACGACCTGCGCCTGGTGATCGACTCCCTCGAGCCCGTCGGCCATGACCTCGTCTCCCTGCTGGCCACCATGCGCTACCGCCTGGCCAAGCGCCTGCAGGGCTCGGGCCTCGTGATGGAGTGGGACGTGCAGGACCTGCCGCCGCTCACCTGGCTGGAGCCGCCGGACGCGCTGCACGTGCTGCGTCTGCTGCAGGAGGCGCTCAACAACGTGCTCAAGCACGCCGAGGCGCAGCGCGTGCGCATTGCCACGCGGGACCTGGGCGACCGCATCGAGATCCGTGTCGAGGACGACGGCCAGGGCTTCGACATGGCCACGGCGCGCAAGGGCCGCGGCCTGCGCAACCAGGTCAAGCGCGCCCAGCGCCTGGGCGGCACGCTGCATGTGGAGAGCGCGCCGCGGATGGGCACGCGCCTGAGCCTGCGGCTGCCGGTGCAGAAGTGGGAGCTCGGGGCCCCGGGTGTGGCGGGTGAGACCGGCGAGGCCGGACCGGCCCCGACGGCGGCGCCCGCGGGCCCGAAACCGACGGCCCTGGGGGAGGATTCCTCGCTGCCGGCCGATACGGGGCCCGCCACCGTGGCCCCGGGCGGGCAGGGAATCGCCTGATCGCCGACAATCGGGGGATGCTCAAGCAAAGAACCCTGAAGTCGCTGACCCGCGCTGTCGGCGTGGGCATCCACAGCGGTCAGAAGGTCGAGATGACCCTGCGGCCCGCCGCGCCGGACACCGGCATCGTCTTCCGCCGCATCGACCTGAACACGCCGGTGGACATCCCCGTGCGCGCCAGCACCGTCTGCGACACCCGCATGGCCACGACGGTCAGCCCCGGCGGCGACCCGGGCGCCCCGCGCGTGCAGACCATCGAGCACCTGCTCTCCGCCTGCGCCGGGCTCGGTCTGGACAACCTCTACGTCGACATCAACGCCGACGAAGTCCCCATCCTCGACGGCTCGGCCGCCAGCTATGTCTTCCTGCTGCAGAGCGCGGGCATCCAGCTCCAGGACGCGCCCAAGCGCTTCCTGCGCGTGAAGAAGACGGTGGAAGTGCGCCAGGGCGAGGGCAAGCGCCTCATGTGGGCGCGCCTCGAGCCCTTCCATGGCTACACGCTGTCCTTCCAGATCGAGTTCGACAACCCGGCCGTCGCCGCCACGGGCCAGCAGTTCAGCTTCGACATGGGCTCCGGCCTGTACAAGAAGGAGATCGCCCGCGCCCGCACCTTCGGCATGACCAAGGACATCGAGCTGATGCGCTCGCGCGGCCTGACGCTGGGCGGCGCCATGGACAACGCCATCGTCGTGGACGACTACCGCGTGCTCAATGCCGACGGCCTGCGCTACGACGACGAGTTCGTGAAGCACAAGATCCTCGACGCCATCGGCGACATGCACGTCGCCGGCCACCCGATGCTCGGCGCCTACACCTCGTTCAAGGGCGGCCACGCGCTGAACAACCAGCTGCTGCGCGCCCTGCTGGCCGACGAGGCCAACTACGAGATCGTGAGCTTCGAGGACGAGCGCGAGGCACCGCAGGGCTTCGCGGTGCTGGCGCCGGCGTGGTGAGTAGAGGAGCGCGCCATGATGCTCTTCCGCCTCGTCTTCGGCCTGCTCCTGCTGGGCGCGCTGCTGTGCTTCGCGCTCTACATCGGCACCCGCCAGCCGCTGTGGCGGCGGCGCGGGCAGCTGCTGGTCAAGTGGACGATCCTGGCCGCCTTCGGCTTCTTTGGCGTGCTGCTGCTGGAGCGGCTGGCCGTGATGCTCTGAGGGGAATGACGAGCGCCGGCCGCGAGGGCCGCGGCCCTCACTCCTCCAGCGCCTGCAGCTGCACGAGCCGCTGGTAGATCCCGCCGTCGAGGGCCATCAGCGTCTCGTGCGTGCCGCGCTCGGCCAGGCGGCCGTGGTTGAGCACCAAGATCTGGTCCGCCTCGCGGATGGTCGAGAGCCGGTGCGCGATGGCGATCACGCTGACCTGCCCGTGCAGCTCGCGCAGGGCCTCGGAGATGAGGGCCTCGGTCGCGCTGTCGATGCTGGCCGTGGCCTCGTCCAGGAACAGCAGGCGCGGCGACCCCGCCAGCGCCCGCGCCATCGCAATCAGCTGCTTCTGGCCGGTGGACACGCGGGCCCCGCCTTCGCCGAGCAGCGTGTCGTAACCCTGCGGCAGCGCCACGATGTGCTCGTGGATCCGGGCCTGGCGGGCCGCGCGGATCATCGCTTCCTCGCTGATGTCCCGGCCCATGGTGATGTTCTCGCGCGCCGAGGCGGCCATCAGGTAAGGCTCCTGCGGCACGAGGCCCACGGCGTCGCGGAAGGCCGCATCGGGGATGTGCGCCAGGGGCTGGCCGTCCACCAGGATGCGCCCCTGCTGTGCCCGGTAGAAGCGCAGCAGCAGCGCCAGCAGCGTGCTCTTGCCCGAGCCCGTGTGACCGACGATGCCGGTGAAGCTGCCGGCGGGGAAGTGCAGGTCCAGGTCCTGGAGCACCCACTGCGGCTGGCCGTCGGGCCGGTCCTTGTAGGCGAAGCGCAGCTGCTCCACGCGCAGCTCGCCGCGCGTGATGCGGGCCTCGGGCTGCTGCTCGCTGAGCTCGGCGCTTTCCTGCAGCAGCGTGCGCACCCGCGAGGCCGCCACCATGGACTGCTGCAGCTGGCCGAACTGCATGGTGATCTGGATCAGCGGCTCCACGACCCGCGAGATATAGCTCAGGAAGGCGTAGAGCAGCCCGACCTCCATCGCCTGCCCGAGGCCCGCCACGTGCAGGGCCTCGCGCTGGCCGAAGCCGTAGATGAGCGTGATGATCAGCAGCACGTTGAGCAGGTCCAGCGCCGGGCGCAGCAGCCAGGCATTGGCGCGCAGCTCGGAGACGCGCGCCTCCCAGTGCCGGCCGTTGGTCTGCTCGAAGCGCTGGGCGAAGCGGCCCGCCGCGCCGGTGGCCTGCAGCACGGCCATGCCGGCCAGGCTCTCGGCCATCTGGGCATTGATGTCGGAGCGCAGCTCGCGCGCCCGCTGCACCGCCGGGGCGCTCCAGCGCTGATAGAGCCAGATGATCAGCACGCTCGCCGGCACCAGGGCCAGCACGATCAGCATCAGCCGCCAGTCCAGCCAGGCCATGGCGGCCAGCGCGCCGAGGATGACGAGGCCGGAGTCCAGCATCACGTACAGCACCTGGCGGTAGAGCTGGTTGACGGCCTCGGTGTCGTTGGTGACGCGGCTCAGCAGCTGGCCGGAGATCGAGCGGTCGAAGAAGGCCATGGGCAGACCCATGACGTGGGCGAAGACGCGGTCGCGCAGGCGCAGCACCGAGCGCCGGGCCACGCCGGCCATGCGCGTGAGCTGGGCGTAGCGCACCCAGGAGGCGATCCAGCCGCAGGCCAGCAGGCCGGCCAGCAGCGCCGCCATGGCCGGCAGCTCGAACTGGCGCGGCAGCAGGTGCTCGTCGATGAAACGCTTGCCCAGCGCGGGGCCCAGGGCCTCGAGCCCGGCCGCGATCAGCAGCCACAGGGCGCCCCAGCGCAGGCGCCGCTTCTCGGGGCGGGCGGCCTCCAGCAGCAGACCCACGGCCTGCCAGGGGCTGGGCGCCGGCTTGTTCTTGTCCTCAGGCTGCATCGAGCGAGGCCTCCAGTTGTTGATAGCGCCACTGGGCGGCATACCAGCCGCCGGCCGCCAGCAGCGTGTCGTGCGTGCCGCGCTCCACGATGCGGCCCGCCTTCAGCACGACGATCTCGTCCGCCTCCATGACCGCGCTGAGCCGGTGGCTCACGACCACGAGGCCGCGTTCGGGATGGGCCTCGCGCAGCTCGCGCAGATGGGCCAGGATCTGCGTCTCGGTGCCGGTGTCGACGGCGGAGAGCGCGTCGTCCAGCATCAGCAGCGGCGCCTCGCTGAGCAGGGCGCGGGCGATGGCCACGCGCTGGCGCTGCCCGCCGGAGAGCGTCACGCCGCGCTCGCCGACCAGCGTCTCGTAGCCCAGGGGCAGGGCGGCGATGTCCTCATGCACGGCCGCCAGCCGCGCAACCTGCTCGATGGCCTCGCGCGAGGCGTCGGGGCGGGCCAGGGCGATGTTCTCGGCGATCGAGGCCGAGAAGAGGAAGGGCTCCTGCGGCACCCAGGCGAGGCCGCGGCGCAGGGCCTCCAGGCGCACGTCGACCAGCGGCAGCTGGCCCAGCAAGACCTGACCCTCGGTGGGCTCGAACTGGCGCAGCAGCAGCTTGATCAGCGTGGACTTGCCGGCGCCCGTCGGGCCGACGATGCCCAGGGTGCGCCCGGGCGACAGGCTCAGCGCGATGCCGCTCAGGGCCGGCCGCTCGCTGCCGGGATAGCCGAAGCCGAGGTCCTGGAGGTGCAGCGGCACGTCGGTCGGCAGCGCGAGGCGGCCGCCGTCCTGCAGGCTCAGCGGCGCGTCCAGCACCGGTTGCAGGCGGCTCCAGGCGGCGCGGCCGCGCTCCAGCAGGGACAGCACCCAGCCGGCCGCGAACATCGGCCAGATCAGCTGGCCCAGGTACATGGTGAAGCTGGTGAGCTGGCCGATGCTCAGCTCCTGGCGGGCGACCAGCCAGCCGCCCAGGCCCAGCGCGATCACCGTGGCGGCCGTCAGCGCCATGCCGACGGCGGGCTCGTAGGCGGCCTCCCAGCGCTGGGCGCGGAAGGCCGCCTCGCCGGCGTGGTCGGCCAGCTCGTGGAACTGCCGGCCCGCCCGCGGGATCAGGCCCAGCGCGCGCAGCGTGCGCACGCCGGCCAGGCTCTCCTGCGCGTGCTGGTTGAGGCTGGAGAAGCGCGCCAGCGAGTCCTTCCAGGCGAGGTGCACATGGTTGGAGATGAACCAGAAGGCCAGCGCCATCAGCGGGAAGGGCACGAGCGCGGCGAGGCCCAGGCGCCAGTCCACGCCCAGGGTCATCATGCTCAGCACGAGGATCAGCGTGAGGCTGCCGTCGAAGGCCGCGAGCAGGGCCTCGCCGGCGGCCATCTCGACGGCGTCGATGTCGTTCGTGGCGAGGGCCATGAGGTCGCCGCTGCGCTGGGCCTGGAAGAAGGCCGGGCCCTGCAGCGTCATGCGTTCATAGAGGCGGGTGCGCAGCTCGCGGCCCAGGCGGTAGGCGGCCGCGAACAGCTGCAGCCGCCAGCCCACGCGCAGCAGGTAGATGGACAGGCCCGCGGCGAGGAGCAGGCCCAGCTGCATCCAGAGGTCCGGGCCCTGCAGCCGGCCCTGGGCCAGGCCGTCGACCAGATGCCCCACCTGGCGCGGAATCCAGACGGTCAGCACGGCGATGGTGGCCAGCATCACGGCGGCCGAGGCATAGGCGCGCCAGTGGCGGGCCACGAAGGCCGAGAGGAGGCGGGTGAGTGTCATGGGGGGCGGAGCTTAAGCGCTTCGGGCGCCGGGCAGGGCCGCTCATTGTGCCAAGCGGGCCCAGGAAGCATCCAAAGGTGACAGACCCCCCGCGGGCGGTTGGTGCACGGCGTGGCTGTTGTCTCGCATCCACATGGTTTGCCCGGGGCTGCGGCGGGGCCTCGCCGCCCGGCGATGGGGCGCGGCCCCGGGGCGGGGCGGGCGCGCCTCCCATGAGCAGGCGCCGCTGCTCGGCCGGGACTGCGCCAGCGTGAGGCAGGCGGGCGGGCGGGGCCGGGGCGGCATGACCTGACCCCCATGGATCGGCGCGTGAATTTGTCACAAGTCGTCGATAGCATGCGCGAGCGTCGTGGCAGAGGTTGTGGGCCGGACGCACCCCGTGTCCCGGCATGAGCCCGCTCAAGCCGCCACGGAGGTCCGCGAGGGTGAGGGAAGCAGGAGACGCGCAGTGCGCGTGACAGGGAGACCGGGCGAGAGGGGCAGCGCAAACCTTTGCGCCGTTGTCGACTCGTCCCGGGCCATGTCGCGCCTGGCGCCTTCGACCCTGTCCCTCGCGCACCTCCGGGGCGACCGGCCCGAGCCGTCACGCACGACCGTCACTCCCTCCAATGCAGCAGTCGAGATGCAATCCATGAAGCTCAAACCCTTGGCAATCTTGCTGGCCGCGGCCTTCGCCGCCCCGGCCGTGCTGGCCTCGCCCAGCGGCGTCGTGATCAGCCAGATCTACGGCGCCGGCGGCAACAACGGCGCCACGTACAAGAACGACTACATCGAGATCTTCAACGCCGGCACCGTCGCGGTGGACATCGGCGGCTGGTCGGTCCAGTACGCCTCGTCGGCGGGCAGCAGCTGGCAGGTGACCGGCATCCCCGGCGGCACGCAGCTCAAGGCCGGCCAGTACCTGCTGATCCGCCAGCAGGCGGGCGCGGGCGGCACGGTGGACGTCGTCGGTGACGTGAACGGCAACATCCCGATGTCGGCCACGGCCGGCAAGGTCGCCCTGGTCCGCAGCACGACGGCGCTGAGCGGCACGAACCCGGCGGGCGTCGAGGACATCGTCAGCTTCGGCACGGCCTCCACGCCCACCGAGGGCTCGCCCACGCCCACGCTGAGCGCCACGAGCGCCGCCTTCCGCGCCGCAGACGGCTGCACGGACACCAACAGCAACAGCGCCGACTTCAGCCTCGCCGCGCCGCTGCCCCGCAACAGCGCCAGCGCGCTGAAGGCCTGCGGCGGCACGCCGGTGGCCCAGCCCATCATCCCGAGCTGCCCGGATGCCAGCGCCACGGCCGGCACCCCCGCCAGCTTCGCCGTGAGCGCGAACGATGCCGACAGCATCGTCAACGCCGCCGCCATCGTCGGCACCTGGCCCGCGGGCTTCACGCTCGGCGGCTTCAGCGGCGCGCCCGGCGTGGGCGGCACGGCCAGCCAGCAGGTGAGCGTGGCCGGCAGCGTCACGCCCGGCCTCTACAGCCTGGGCCTGGACTGGAGCAACGACGGCGGCCAGCACGCCAGCTGCACCTTCAAGGTCAACGTCAGCGGCCCCCTGCCCATCTACAAGCTGCAGGGCAACGGCGCCAAGAGCCCCTACGAGGGCCAGACCGTGAGCACCCGCGGCGTGGTGACCAAGCTCAACAGCAACGGCTTCTTCCTGCAGGACCCCGTGGGCGACGGCGACCCGACGACGTCCGACGGCATCTTCGTGTTCACGAGCACGGCCCCGACGGTGAGCGTGGGCCAGCTCATCCAGCTCAGCGGCAAGGTGACCGAGTTCAACACCGGCTCGGCCGGCAATGCCGCCACGCTGGCACGTCCGCTGACCCAGCTGACCGCGCCCACCGGCATCGCCGTGCAGGGCAGCGGCTACGTGGTGACGCCCGTCGAGGTGGACCTCGCGACGCTCCCGGCCGACGGCCTGGAAGCCTATGAAGGCATGGTCGTGACCCTGCGCGGCCCGCTGACCGTGCAGCAGAACTACTTCCTCCAGCGCTTCGGTCAGCTGACCCTGGCCGCCGGCGGCCGCCTGCTGGCGCCGACGAACGTGATGCCGGCCGGCCCGGACGCGCTGGCGATGAAGGCGGACAACCTGCGCCGCTCGATCATCCTGGACGACGGCACCTCGCTGCAGAACGTCAACCCGACGCCCTTCCTCGGCGCCGACAACACCGTGCGCGCCGGGGACACCGTCGCCTCGCTGACCGGCGTGATCGACTACGGTCTGGCCACCAGCAGCAGCGGCGGCGCCGGCTCGTACAAGATCCATCCGCTGGCCGCGCCGGACTTCGCGCGCACCAATCCGCGCGTTGCCACGCCGCAGGTCTCGGGCGGCAATGTGCGCATCGCCAGCGCCAACGTGCTGAACTTCTTCACCACCTTCACCAACGGCCAGACCTTCGACGGCAAGAGCGGCCAGGGCTGCGCGCTCGGCGGCTCCGTGTCCGCGGGCAACTGCCGCGGGGCGGACAACCTGACCGAGTTCCAGCGCCAGCGCGCCAAGATCGTCGCCAATCTCGCCGGCCTCAATGCCGACGTGGTGGGCCTGATGGAGATCCAGAACAACGGCAACATCGCGCTGCAGCACCTGGTGGACTCGCTCAACGCGCAGGTCGGCGCGGGCACCTACGCCCTCGTACCGACGCCGGCGCAGGGCACGGGTGACGACGCCATCCGCGTGGCCATGATCTACAAGCCGGGCAAGCTGACGCTCAACGGCGTGTCGATCTCCGATCCGGACGACGTCAACAACCGCCCGCCGCTGGCCCAGGGCTTCCTGCTGCCCAATGGCGAGAAGTTCTCGGTCATCGTCAACCACCTGAAGTCCAAGGGCAGCTGCCCGAATTCCGGCCCGGACGCCGACGACGGCCTGCAGGGCTGCTGGACGGCCACGCGCGTGGCGCAGGCCCAGCGCCTGAAGACCTTCCTGGGCACCGTGAAGGGCAGCTTCGGCACGCCGCAGGTGGTGATGCTGGGCGACTTCAACGCCTACGCCAAGGAAGACCCGATCCTGGCGCTGACCAGCGATGGCAGCATCGTCGACGAGGTCGGCCGCTTCGACCCGGCGGACTACTCCTACGTGTTCGACGCCATGGCCGGCCGCCTGGACCATGGCTTCAGCACCGCCGAGCTGAGCCCCAAGGTGGTGTACGCGACGTCCTGGCACATCAACGCCGATGAGCCGACGCTGCTGGACTACAACCTCGAGTTCAAGCAGCCCGCCTGCGCGACCTGCAGCCCCGACCTCTACACGCCCTCGGCGTTCAAGAGCTCGGACCATGACCCCATGGTGATGGGCCTGGACCTGACGAAGCGCATCAATGGCACCACGGGCAACGACACGATCGTGGGCACGGACGGCGACGACGTCATCGAAGGCGGCCTCGGCCGCGACACGCTGACCGGCGGCAAGGGCCGCGACCAGTTTGTCTACCGCACCGGTGCCGACGGCCTGGACACCATCACCGACTTCACGCCCGGCGAGGACCTGCTGGTCTTCACCGAGCTGCTGAAGAACGTGGGCATCAGCAGCGCCGACCCGCTGGGCCAGGGCTTCGTGACCTGCACGCCGCAGACCGGTGGCGCGCTGATCGGCTATGACCCGGACGGTGCCGTCGGCGTGGCCAAGTCCCGCCCGGTGGTGCTGCTCAAGGGTGTGAGCTGCAGCGCCGTGACCCCGTCCATCTTCAAGTTCTGATTCCGAGAGAGAGATCCCCATGAAGATCCACATGAACAAGACCCGTTCCCTCCTGGCCGCCGCGCTGCTGACGGCCGGCCTGAGCCTCGGCGCCCACGCGGCGCCCGTCAGCCAGACCTTCGAAGGCCTGATCGATGCCGGCCCGCTGCTGAACGAGACCTTCACCGGCTTCTTCAGCTACGACGATGCCGCGCTGACCTTCAGCGGCTTCGAGTCCGTCGCGCTGAGCACCTTCGGCCTGGACTTCCTCGGCGCCAGCCACGGCCTCAACGCCACGGCCACGGCCGACTTCCAGGACGGCATCTTCCTGGGCCTGAGCTACGTCGACGGCACGCCGGACTGGAGCCTGAGCTTCACCTCCGGGTCCTTCGACAGCAGCGATGCCTACCTGCACTACAGCGTCCCGGGCGGTGTGGAAAGCAGCGGCGCCTACGTGGTGAAGGACGCGGCCTCGGCCGTGCCGGAGCCGGCCAGCCTGGCGCTGAGCCTGCTGGCGCTCGGCGGCGTGGCGCTGGTGCGCCGTCGCAAGGCCTGATCGGCTGCATCAACCCACGGAGGGCGCCGCATGCGGCGCCCTTTTTCATGGGGCCGCGCGGCGGGGTCAGGCGTTGCCGTCCCAGTATCCCGCCCGGGGCCCGCGCATCCCTGAGGTAAGCTCCGCGGGGTCATGAGCCCTCCCCACCTGTCCGTCACGTCCTGTCTGCAGGCGCTGGTGGACGACCGCCTCGGCGGGGACGCGTCCCGCCTGGACGAGCTGGGCTTCGAGGCGGCAATACACGCGGTGGCTCGAGCAGGGGTTCGATCCTGGATTCGTCGCTCGTCTCCGGCGCGTCGATGTGCTGTCTCTCATCGGCGTCCTGCTGGTGTTCGGCGGAGCGATTGCTGATGTGTGGTCGTCGCGCTGAACATCTGCGGGCGGGCGTCGTGCCGGCCGTCCTCGCTGGGGTGCCGGCAGGGGCTGCCGTCACGCGCGAGGGGGCGCGCCTGTCACCCCTGCAACGCCCGATACACCCGCTCGCTCAACTGCTCCAGCCGCGTGGCATCCACCGCAGCGCTCACGGCATACGCCAGCGGCCCGTCCCGCCAGTAGATGCTGCGGGTGAGGAGCTCGCCCTGGCGCTGCTCGCTGCGCTGGAAGGCGGTGCCGCCCTGGCGGCCGGCGGGGCTGCCGTCGACGGCGATGTAGAGGGTCAGGCGTTGCCCCTCGGCGTTCTCGTACATGAGCTGGGCACGCGCCAGGGAGGCCCCGGCGCCGGGCGGCGTGGCCTCGCCCGCGGGCAGGAGGCGCCCGCCCATGAGCCGGAAGCCCTCGGCCTGCAGGTCCGGCGCGCGCAGGCGCTGGCCGAGGCGCTTGGAGAGCCACTGCAGCAGGTGGTCCTGGTCCGCGGCGGCCACCTCCACGGGGTGGCGGCGCTCGACCTGGTAGACGGCGTGCGCAATCGCCGCGTCCCGCACGAAGGCGGGGGCTGAGCGCGCCTGCGACGGGAGATCGGACGCCCGCCCCAGGCGCCAGCCGAGGCCCGTGCCCGCCGCGCCGGACACGGCCATGGTGCCGATCAGCAGCCACATCGCGGCCTGGCGCTGCGCCCACCAGGGCAGGGGGGCCTGCGGAGGCAGTGCGAGCGGTGAGGGCGGAGAGGGCGGTGAGGCGCTCAGCCCGCGCAGCGGCGCCAGCACCGCGTCGGGCAGGGGTTCATCGAGGCACTCGGCCTGCAGGCCCTGCAGCGCCTGGCGCTGGGCCTGCCACGCCTGCACACGGGCGGCGAGCGCCGGCCAGTGCTCGAGCCGCCGCCGCAGCGCCTGGGCCTCGGCCGGCGTCAGCTCGCCGTCGACGAGCGCATGCAGGCTCGCTTCATCGGGCGGGGAAGGCGGGGCCGGCGCGCGCGGGGCGTCGCCGGGCTCGTGCGGGGCACTCATGCGGGGTCCTCGGAAGAAGGGATCGGGGCCGGTGTCATTTGACGACTCGCAAGGCGGCGGGGGCGGTACCAGGGGCGGGGCGGGCCGGTTCGCTCATGAGCACCCGCAGGCGCGCGCGGGCCCGCGAGAGGCGGGACATCACGGTGCCGACGGGGATGTCCAGCACGCGCGCGGTGGCCTCGTAGCTGAGCTCCTCCACGCACACGAGCAGCAGCACCTCGCGCGCGGCCGAGGGCAGGGCGGCGAGGCCGCGCTCCAGGTCCAGGCGCAGATGGAGCTGCTCGTGCGGGCGGTGCTGCTCCTGCGCCTCGTGGCGCTCGTCCAGGCTCTCCAGACGGGCGGACTGCTCGTCCCGCCACTGGTTCAGGTAGCGCCGGTGCATCACCGTCAGCAGCCAGGCGCGCAGGGCCGCGCCGGGCACACGCTCCGCCACCGGGGCCTGCCAGAGATGCGCCTTGCGGGCGGCGTGCTCCAGGGTGTCCTGCAGCAGGTCGTCCGCGCGGCTGGCATCACCGGTCAGCAGCCGCGCATGGCGGCGCAGCCGGGGCAGGTGGGGGAGCGTGTCGTCCAGCGTCACGGCGTGGCGGTGTGCCAGACCTTGTTGACGCCGTCTCCGCTGCGGTCACCGGGTTTCTGGTCCTTCACCCAGTAGTACAGCGGCTTGCTCTTGTAGGCCCACTGGCGGCTGCCGTCGTCGCGGGTGATGACGGACCAGTCGCCCATGGCCTTGGCGTCGGTGCCGGCCATCAGCGGCGGCCAGTTCATGGCGCAGGGGCCGTTGCAGGCGCTCTTGCCGCCGGCGTCCTTGTCGAAGGTGTAGAGCGTCATGCCATTGGCGCCGACGAGGGCGCCGTCCTGCGCGCGGGCCGGGGCGGGCGGCGCACTGGCGCAGGCGGCCAGGAGCAGGGCGGGGATCGAGAGGGTCAGTGCAAGGTGCTTCATGGGCATCTCCAGTGGGGATGAACGTAGAACACGCGGGCGGTCGCCAGTATTCCCTGCGCTCGAAAAAAAGTGGAGCGCCTCGTGTTGGCGCACCGGTCTCGCCCGGATGCGGGCAAGTCCTAAGATAAATATATTCACGAAATGCCAGAATTATTCGCAAAGGATATGTGAACGAGATCCTTTGCGCACGAGCGGCGACCGCCCGCCCGGCGCCCGCAAGACGCCACAGAAACAACGAGGAGACTCCATGAACCGATCGCCCCTGTCTGCCCTGCCGTGCCCGCAGCCGGCGCGCCTGAGCCTGCTGGCCGGCGCCCTGCTGGTGCTGGCGGCGCAGGCCCGCGCCCAGAGCGCCGAGCCCGCCCCCCCGCCGGCGCCCCAGACCCTGCAGCGGGTCGAGATCGTGGGCTCCAGCATCAAGCGCATCCGCGCGGAAGGCCCCAGCCCCATCGCCATCTACAAGCGCGGGGACATCGAGGCCACCGGGGCCTCGTCGACCGTCGAGCTGCTGTCCAAGATGGCGGCGGTGACGGCCTACGACGATGGCAACAACGCCAACTCCTTCTCCGCGGGCGCCACCAGCGCCAGCCTGCGCAACATGGGCGCCCAGAACGTGCTGGTGCTGCTCAACGGCCGCCGCCTGGCCAACTACGCCTTCGCGGCCGGCACCGACACGCCCTTCGTCGACCTCAACACCATCCCGCTGGCGGCCGTCGAGCGCGTGGAGATCCTGCGCGATGGCGCCTCGGCGCTCTACGGCTCCGATGCCGTGGCGGGCGTGATGAACTTCGTCACCAAGACGGACTACCAGGGCGTGGAGGTGGCCGGCAAGCTGGGCCAGCGCACGGCGGGCGACCAGCGCCGCGGCGAGTTCAGCGTGACCAGCGGCCAGGGCGACCTCGCACGGGACGGCTACAACCTGCTCGCGATGCTGGCGGCCTCGCGCCGGGAGCCGGCCCTGGCCGGCAAGCACGCGCTGGCCCGCAGCAGCGATCTGCGGCCCTATGGCGGCCTGGATCTGCGAGACACCACGCGCAGCGCGGGCTCCATCCTGCGCATCGACGAGGGCTACCGCAAGGCGCACCCGGCCTGCCCGGCGGCGCAGGTGGAGACCGACAACATCGGTGACGAATACTGCCGCACCGACCTCGCCGCCGGCGCCGAACTCGGCCCGACGCTGCAGCGCCTGAACGCCGCGGTGATGGGCACGAAGGCGCTGGATGCCAACACCTCGCTCTTCGGCGAGCTCGTGCTCGGCCAGAACCGCACGGACTGGCGCGGCGGCTACCCCTCGCTGGAGTCGGGCACCGACCACCGCGTCTATCCCGGCATGGCGGCCTATGTGCCGGCGCTCGGCCGCTGGGTCGACGACAAGGGCGTGGCGCACGAGGGCAGTGCGATCGTGGCCTTCCGCTCGGTGGACGAAGCCGGCGAGCGCGCCACGCGCTCCCTGGTGAGCAACCGCCGCGCGCTGGCCGGCGTGCGCGGCCTGTACGGCGGCTGGGACTGGGAGCTGGCGGCCATGTACAGCCGCAGCCACGGCGACCAGACCGAGTACAACATGCTCAAGCGCGACGCCGTGCTGACTGCGCTGGACAAGGGCGGCTACAACCCCTTCGTGCCCGTCAACACGCGGGCCGCGGCCGAGGCGCTCATGACGGACGTCGTCAAGCAGGCCACGTCCACGCTCAGCACGCTCGATGCCAAGGTCAGCAATCCCGAGCTGACGCGCGTCCTGGGCGGCCCGCTGGGCGTTGCCGCCGGTGTGCAGTTCATGCGCGAGCGCATGCAGGAGGTGGCCGATCCGCAGGTGGCGGCCAAGAACATCGAGAACTGGAGCGGCACGTCCTCCGAGGGCAGCCGCCGGGTGGCCTCGGGCTTCGTGGAGTTCAACCTCCAGCCCAATCCCGCCACCGAGATCCAGCTGGCCCTGCGCAGCGACCACTACAGCGACTTCGGCACCACCACGAACCCCAAGCTCGCCGTGGCCTTCCGCCCGAGCGGGGACTGGCTGCTGCGCGCGGGCTACACGACGGCCTTCAAGGCGCCCTCGCTGCCGCAGATGCACATGGGCTCGACCAACGCCTACCCGGGCGAGGGCATCCGTGACTGGGTCCGCTGCCGCCCGATGGGCCTGAACTACGACCAGTGCGCCTACTACCCGCGCCTGACCTATGTGCCCAACCCCGCGCTCAAGCCGGAGCGCAGCTCGATCTGGAGCGCCGGCGTCGCCTTCAATCCGTCCAAGGCGCTCAACACGACGGTCGACCTCTACTACCTGAAGCAGAAGGACTCCATCAATCTGCTCGATGGCCAGTACCTCATCGACCACGAGTTCGACACCCCGGGCTTCGCCGAGCTGATCACCCGCGATCCGCGCAACCCCGCCCTCGAGGCGCGCTACCCCGGCCTCAAGGACGGCCGCCTCAAGTACCTGACGCTGCCCTACAAGAACGTCGGCGGCATCGAGACCGGCGGCGTGGACTGGACGATGCGCCTGGAGCAGGAGTGGGCCGGCATCCGCTTCTGGCTGGAGAACGAGTACAACGCCATCCTGCGCTACAAGTCCGCCTACACGCCCGACGGCGACCTGCTGGACCGCGTGGGCGGCTACAGCCAGGAGAAGTGGCGCAACACCCTGCGCGTGGGCGGCGAGCAGGGCGCCTGGCGCGTGCAGCTCAATGGCCTGACCTATGCCGGCGTGCTCAACGTCAGCAGCCCGGCCGCGCTGCAGCCCGGCGTGGACCCCGGCCGCATGCCCAGCCGCACGGTGTGGGACCTGTCCGTGGGCTACACGGGCTGGCGCAACCTGAAGCTGAACCTCACGGTGCTCAACGTCTTCGACATCAAGCCGCGCTTCTCCACCGGCTACGGCGGCTTCTATGACGACCGCTACGGCCCCACGGTCCAGCTCGCGGCCCGCTACACGCTGCGCTGAACCCAGCGACGCTTGTCTCTGCTGATGGTTGCATCAGTAGCTCTTCGGCGCCGGTGCCTGCGTGCCGGCGTCTTCATGCCCCGCCTCGTGCGGGGCCTTTTTATGCTGCAGTGGGCGTGCTGAGCTGGCGTTAGGATGCGGGCCATGAGGCTCGACGACACCGCTCCCTCCGCCGACACGGATGCAAGACCTGACCCCGCTGACACCGCCGCGAACCGCCGCCTCGCCATCACACCGCTGACCGCCGCCGATGTCGAGCCGCTGGCCGCGGTGCTCTGGCACGAGGCGGTCTACCGCCACATCGGCGGCCTGCCGGCGGCGCCCTCGGAGGTGGCGTCTTGGCTGCATGGCACGCTGGCCGGACCGCGCCCCGACCAGCCACCCGAGCAGTGGCTCAACTACGTCATGCGCCTGGCAGACGGCGGCGAGATCGTGGGCCTGCTGCAGGCCACGCTGCATGAGGGCATCGCCGAGGTGGCCTTCCTGCTGGCGCCGGCGCACTGGGGTCGGGGCCTCGCCACGGAAGGGCTGCAGTGGCTGCACGAGGCGCTCGAGCGCGTGAGTCCCGGCGCGGCCTGCTGGGCCACGACGGTGCCCGAGAACACGCACAGCCAGCGGCTGCTGGCGCGGGGCGGCTATGTCCGTGTGGAGCCGCCCGCGGTGCCGGCGCTGTCCACGTACGACGAGGGCGACTGGGTGTACCGCCGCCGCGCCTGACGTGCGCGGGGCGGGGCAGGGCCGGTGCACTCACGCGCCGTCGCCCTGCCGGTGGGGCGGCTCAGGCCTGGCGGCGGCGACCGAAGCGGCCCAGCACGCCCAGGCCCAGGCTGGCCAGGGCCAGGCTGGAGGGCAGGGGCACGGCGTTGCGGGCGTCTTCCAGGGACAGGTTGTCCAGGGTGAAGCCGCCGCGGATGCCGTCGAAGACCAGGCGGTCGAAATTGCCGAGGCCCAGCAGGCTGACGGTCTGGAGCGGCGTGATGGTGTCGAAGTCGACGTGCAGCAGGGCGACCGAGCTCAGACCCAGGAAGGCCTCGATGTCCATGCCGATGTTGCTGCCGAGGTTGGGCGAGCCGGAGGAGCCGACGTCGACGCTCAGGCCGCTGAAGAGGCCGCCATCGCTGCGCTTCACGAAGATCTGCGTGTCACGGTCGTTCACGAGGACGCCCGTGCCGTTGCCGATCGGGCCGAGGAGCTGGCTGTCCACCTCATGGAAGTGCTGCTCCTGACCGGTGGGATTGCCCAGGACGAAGCCCGAGCGGACGATCGGCGCGGTGTAGGTGGTGTTGGCGGACCCTTCGAAGGTCAGCGTGACCGGCGCGGCCGCAGCCGCAAAGGAGGCGCCAGCGAGCGCAATGGCACTGACGGCCTTGGACAGCAAATGCATGAAAGCTCCCGTGAGTTATGGACAAGCGTGACGGGCCGCAAGGGCTGGCCCAGAAACAGGGGTAACCGATTGCAAGAATCGTGCCCTGATCGCCCAGGTCCGTGGGCATCGGTCGCCGCGTCGCCGAAGCCCTGCCGCCCCCCGTCGGGGCCCCGGGGCTGTCAAGTCAGCCGACAGGGGGGATACCCTTGGATCAGGATCCTGTGCGTGCCGCGGCGGCCCGCAGCTTGTCCTTCTTGCTGGGGCGACGGCCCTTCACGCCGCCGGTGGCCGCGCCCTCCGGCGCCACGTCGGTGGGCTCGAAACCGGCGATCTGCTCGCGTGGCACGCGGCGGGCCTGGCGCTTTTCGATCAGCCGGAAATGGCCTTCGGTGGCCGCGCTGACGAAGCTCACGGCCAGGCCCTCGGCCCCGGCGCGGGCGGTGCGGCCGATGCGGTGCACATAGTCCGCGGCGGCGCGGGGCAGGTCGTAGTTCAGCACCACCGGCAGCTGGGCGATGTCGATGCCGCGCCCGCCGAGGTCCGTGGCGACCAGCACGCGCAGCGCGCCGGACTTGAAGTCCTCCAGCACCCGCGAGCGCGCGCCCTGGCTGGCGTCGCCGTGGAAGGCGGCGGCGGCGAGGCCCGCGCGGCACAGCTTGTCCGCGACGTGATTGCAGGCGTAGCGCGTGGCCACGAAGACCAGCACGCGCGTCCAGCCCTCCTGCTCGATCAGGTGGCGCAGCAGCGGCGTGCGCCGGGCGGCGTCCACGGTGATGGCGCGCTCGGTGAGCTTGCGGTCGCCGAGCTCCGTGTCCAGCGTGAGCGCCTGGGCGATCGTCACGCGCACCGGGTCGCGCAGCAGGGTGTCCGACAGTGCCTGCACCGAGGCCGGGAAGGTCGCGGAGAACAGCAGGTGCTGGCGCTGCGCCGGCAGCAGGCCCAGCACGCGCTGGAGCTCCTCGGCGAAGCCGGCGTCGAGCAGGCGGTCGGCCTCGTCCAGCACCAGGCAGCGCACGTGGTCGAGGGTGAGGCCGTTGTGCTCGATCACATCGAGCAGGCGGCCGGGCGTGGCGACGACGATGTCCGCGCCGCCGCGCAGCGCCATGAGCTGCGGGTTGATGGAGACGCCGCCGTAAAGGAGGGACACCTTCACCGACACGGCCAGGCAGCGCGCCGCAGCACGCAGCAGCGCCCCGGACTGCGCGGCCAGCTCGCGCGTGGGCACGAGCACGAGCACCTGCGGCGCGCGCGGGGCACCCGCCGCCGCGCGGGCGTTCCGGGCCTCGACCTGCTGCAGGATGGGAAAGGCGAAGGCGGCGGTCTTGCCCGAGCCCGTCTCGGCCGAGGCCAGCACGTCCTGCCCCGCGAGCGCGGCCGGGATGGCGGCCGTCTGCACGGGCGTGGGGGCCTCGAAGCCCAGCTCGCGCGCGGCGCGCTGCAGGGCGGGCGAGAGGCCCAGCGAAGCGAAGGTGGCAGGCGTGTCGCTCACAGCGTGCGCGCCTTCACGGACTTGCCCTTGACCTTGCCGGCATTGAGCGCGCGCAGCACCTGGGCCGCGATGTCGCGCTCGACGGCGACGTAGGTCGAGAACTCGTTGACGTTGATCTTGCCGATCTTGGCGCCGGGGAAGCCCATGTCCTTGGTGAGCGCGCCCAGCACATCGCCCGGGCGGATCTTTTCCTTGCGGCCGCCGAGGATCTGGATCGTGACCATCGGCGCCTCCAGCGTTCCGCTGCCGGCGGGCGTCAGCTCGGCCAGCGGATACCAGGTGAAGGGCGTGCCATGCGCGTGCTCGATGCGGCCCACGGGGCCCATTTCATCGAGGCTGGCGAGGCTGAAGGCCCAGCCCTCGCCGTCGGCGCGGCCCGTGCGGCCCACGCGGTGGGTGTGCACCTCGGCGTCGGGCGTGATGTCGACATTGATCACGGCCTCGAGCTGCGCGATGTCCAGGCCGCGGGCGGCCACGTCGGTCGCCACGAGCACGCTGCAGCTGCGGTTGGCGAACTGCACCAGCACCTGGTCGCGGTCCCGCTGGTCGAGGTCGCCATGCAGTTCCAGCGCCGAGATGCCCTGCGCCTCCAGCACGGCGACGAGGTCGCGGCACTGCTGCTTGGTGTTGCAGAAGGCCAGCGTGCTGGCCGGGCGGAAGTGGTTCAGCAGCAGGCCGACGGCGTGCAGGCGCTCGGCCTCCGTCACCTCGTAGAAGCGCTGGCGGATCTTGGTGGCCGCGTGGACCTCCTTCAGCCGCACCTCCTGCGGCTCGCGCATGAAGCGCGCGGCCATGCTGCTCACGCCGTCCGGGTAGGTGGCCGAGAAGAGCAGCGTCTGGCGGGCCTTGGGGGCGCAGGCGATCACCTGGGCGATGTCCTCCGCGAAGCCCATGTCCAGCATGCGATCGGCCTCGTCGAGCACCAGCGTGTTGAGCGCCGAGAGGTCCAGCGTCTCGCGCTGCAGGTGGTCGAGGATGCGGCCGGGCGTGCCCACGATGATGTGCGCGCCGTGCGACAGGCTGGCGAGCTGGTTGCGCACCGGCACGCCGCCGCACAGCGTCAGCGTCTTGATGTTGTCCTCGGCGCGGGCGAGGCGGCGGATTTCCTGCGTCACCTGATCGGCCAGCTCGCGCGTGGGGCACAGCACCAGCGCCTGCACCGCGAAGCGCCGCGGGTTCAGGTTCATCAGCAGCGGCAAGGTGAAGGCGGCCGTCTTGCCGCTGCCGGTCTTGGCCTGGGCGATGAGGTCCTTGCCGGCCAGCGTCAGGGGCAGGCTCGCCGCCTGGATGGGCGTCATCGAGAGATAGCCCAGCTGCTGCAGATTCGCCTGCATGTGCGGCGGCAGGGGCAGGGAGGCGAAGGAAGCGCCGGCGGTGGCGGTGGACTGGGGGGCAGCCGTCGGGCTGCTGGGGGTGCTGCGGGTCATGCGTGATTGTCGGTCATCGGCGTTCCGCATGGCGGTGTGCGCCGGATCGCGCCATGCCGGGGTGCCAAGGATCTCGCGGTGAGCCCCTTCTCAGCGGCTCAGCAAGCGCACCCCGAACCCGATCAGGCACACCCCCGCCACGCGCCGGAGCCACTGGCTCATGCGCGGGCTTCCGCGCACCCGCTCGCCGAGGCGATGCGCCAGCAGCACCGCCACGAGGCCATAGGCGAAGGTGAGGGCGGCGATGGTGGCGGCCATCACGGCGAAGGTCAGCAGGCCGCGATGCTTCGCCGGATCGACGAAAAGCGGGAAGAAGGCCATGTAGAAGACGATGGCCTTGGGGTTCAGCAGGGTGATGAGCATGGCCTGGCGCAGGAAATGCCCGGGTTTGAGCTGCAGGGCGGCGGCCTCGCCGGGCTTGGCGCGGAGCATCTGCCAGCCCAGCCAGCCGAGGTACAGCGCGCCGCCCCACTGCACGACGCTGAAGGCCGTCGGTGAGGCGGCCAGCAGCGCAGCCACACCGGCGACGGCCGCCCACATGAGCACCTGGTCCCCGAGGATCACGCCCAGCGTCGCCGCCATGCCGCCGCGCACGCCGCCCTGTGCCGTCGCGCTGATCAGGGCCAGATTGCCCGGGCCCGGGATGGCGAGGAACACCAGCACGGCGATGACGAAGGCGGGGTAGTCGGCGATGCCCAGCATGAACGGCTCCTGGTCGGGGGAGCGTCGATGCTAGCGGGTGTGGCTGGCGCGGGGCTTGCGTCGCGCGGGCGGTGGATCAGTACGTCCGCCCACCCTTGAACTGCGCATGCTGGCGGCGCTGCAGCGTCGTGTGCTTGCCCATGGCCTCGAAGGTGACGCGGGCGTGGGCGTGCATGATGGCGATGCCCAGCGCGTCGGCCGCGTCCTTGCCCGGCACGCCCGGCAGGTTCAGCAGGCGCTGGACCATCAGCTGGATCTGTTCCTTGCTGGCCTGCCCGTGACCGGCGATGGCCTTCTTCATCTGCACGGCCGTGTACTCCGCCACCGGCAGCTCGCAGGACACGAGCGCCGTGATCGCCGCACCGCGGGCCTGCCCCAGCAGCAGCGTGGACTGCGGGTTCACGTTCACGAAGATGATTTCGATGGCGGCGCACTGCGCCTCGTAGCGCTGCTGCACCTCGCGGATGCCGTCGTAGAGGATCTTGATCCGGCCCGGCAGATCGCCCGTCGGCACGCCCGTCGTCTTGATCGTCCCGCTCGCCACATAGGCCAGACGCGGACCGTCCGCGTCGATCACGCCGAAGCCCGTCGTCTGCAGGCCGGGGTCGATGCCGAGGATTCTCATGGCCGGAACGTCATGGCTTCTTCACAGGGGCAGCTTGAAGTACCAGCGCACCGAATGGAAGAACACCGGCGCGGCGAAGCACAGCACGGCGATGCGGTCCAGCAGGCCCACGGCGCCGGTGATGTTGCTGCGGTTGCCCCAGTACTCGACGCCCGCGTCCTTCTTCAGCGCCTTCATCACGAGCGCGCCGAAGCTGCCCGCGCCGGCGGCGATGAAGGACATCACCAGCGCCTGCCCGGCCTTGAAGGGCGTGATCCAGTACAGCAGCGTCCCCACCACGGCGGCGGTGAGCGTGCCCACCCACCAGGCGCGCATCGAGAAGCTGCGGCTGATGCGGCGGGCCAGCGGCCGGCGGCGCAGGCGCTTGGCGGCCAGGTATTGCGCGATCTGCCCGCAGGCCGAGACGATCACCAGGAAGAAGAGCAGGAAGGCGCCGCGGCCCTGGTATTCGGGGTAGCTGGGGAAGTCCAGCAGCAGCAGGGCCGGCGCGTGCGAGAGCCCGTAGACGCAGACCATGATGCCCCACTGGATCTTGGCGTTGCGCTCCAGGAAGCGGCGTGGGTCGTCCGCCAGCGCGCTCGCCACCGGAATGGCCAGGAAGGCATAGACGGGGATCAGCACCGAGAAGATGTCGAACTGCCGCGTACCCACCAGCACGTACTGCAGCGGCAGGATCACGAAAAAGGCGAGGAGGAGGCTGCGGTGGTCACCGCGGCGCGTGTGCATCAGCGTGATGAACTCGCGCAGGGCCAGGAAGCTGAACACGCCGAAGAGCAGGGTCGCGCCCACCGGGCCCGAGATCCAGGCGGCCCAGAACAGGCTCGCGAAGAGCCACAGCATGTTGAGCTCGTGGCGGAAGCGGCTCCAGCCGCGGTGCCAGTCGCTGTCGTCCTCGTCGTCGGCCCGCTTCTTGAGCGAGAAGAGGAAGCTGCCGATGCTGGTCAGCATCAGCGCGCCGAAGAGCATCACGAACAGGAAGGCCACCTGTTCGCTGGAGTTGAGGGACTTGACCCAGCGCAGCCCGTTCATTCGCGCCACCCGCCGGGCTTGAGGGCCATGACTTCGGCACGGGCGCGCTCGAGGAAGGCGCGCTTGTCCTCGCCGTCCTTGATCTGCATGGGCGCGCCGAAGGTGACGGTGCACAGGATGGGCACCGGCACGACTTCACCCTTGGGCATGACGCGCTGGACGTTGTCGATCCAGGTGGGAATGAGCTTCACGTGGGGGAACTGCTCGGCCAGGTGGAAGAGGCCGGCCTTGAAGGTCTGCGGCTCGCCCTTGTTGGAGCGGGTGCCTTCCGGGAAGATCACCAGCGAATCGCCCTTGGACAGGGCCTCGACCAGCGGCTCCAGGGGGTCTTCGTCCGGCGTGCTGCGGGTGCGGCTGACGTAGATGGCATTGAAGACATTGGAGGTGAGCCAGGTCTTGAGCGGGCTGGAGGTCCAGTAGTCGCGGGCGGCGATGGGCCGGGTCGCGGCGCGCAGCTCGCGCGGCAGGGCGGCCCAGATCAGCACCCAGTCGAAATGGCTCTGGTGGTTGGCGAAGTAGATGCGCTGCTCCGCCATGGGCGGGCAGCCTTTCCAGTGGCCCTGGGCGCCCGTGATCAGGCGGGCCAGGAAGGCCAGG
>JAYRMR010000051.1:0-34245 GCA_041912595.1 Burkholderiaceae bacterium | reverse complement strand
CACACCCGTGCCCCGAACGGAATCTGAGCATGAACAAGCCCAACAGCAAGCTGGTGCGCGGCTACGAGGTGGTGATCGGCCTGGAGAACCACGTCCAGCTGTCCACCCAGTCCAAGATCTTCAGCGGCTCCTCGACCGCCTTCGGCGCCGAGGCCAACACCCAGGCCTCGCCCGTGGACCTGGCCCTGCCCGGCACCCTGCCCGTGCTGAACCGCGCCGCCGTGGACCGCGCCATCCGCTTCGGCCTGGCCGTGGGCGCCAAGGTGGCGCCGCTGTCCATCTTCGCCCGCAAGAACTACTTCTACCCGGACCTGCCCAAGGGCTACCAGATCTCGCAGTTCGAGATCCCGGTGGTGCAGGGCGGCACGGTGGAGTTCTTCGTCGGTGACGAGAAGAAGACCGTCCAGCTGACCCGCGCCCACCTCGAGGAAGACGCCGGCAAGAGCCTGCACGAGGACTACCACGGCCAGACCGGCATCGACCTGAACCGCGCCGGCACGCCGCTGCTGGAGATCGTCTCCGAGCCCGACATGCGCTCCGCTGCCGAGGCCTGCGAGTACGCCAAGACGCTGCACGCCCTGGTGATGTGGCTGGGCATCTGCGACGGCAATATGCAGGAAGGCTCCTTCCGCTGCGACGTCAACGTCTCGGTGCGCAAGCCCGGCGAGCCCTTCGGCACGCGCCGCGAGATCAAGAACCTCAACAGCTTCCGCTTCCTCGTGGACGCGGTGAACTACGAGGTGAACTGGCAGATCGACCAGATCGAGGACGGTCTCAAGATCCAGCAGGCCACGGTGCTCTACAACCCGGACACCGGCGAGACCCGCGCCATGCGCTCGAAGGAAGACTCGGCCGACTACCGCTACTTCCCCGACCCCGACCTGCCGCCGCTGGTGATCGCGCCGGAGTGGGTGGAGAAGGTGCGCGGCGAGATGCCCGAGCTGCCCGGCGTGATGGCCAAGCGCTTCATCGAGGGCGACGGCCTGCCCGAGTACGACGCCACGATGATGACCCAGAGCCTGGCCACGGCCCGCTACTACGAGGCCGCCAAGGCCGCGGGTGCGGCGCCCAAGCTGGTGGCGAACTGGGTGATGGGCGAGATCAGCAAGCGCCTGAACAGCGAGGGGCTGGAGATCGACGCCGCACCGGTGAAGCCGGCCACGTTGGCGGCGCTCATCGGCCGCATCAGCGACGGCACGATCTCCAACAACTCCGCCAAGCAGGTCTTCGACGCCCTGTGGGCCGGCGACGGTTCGGACGTGGATGCCATCATCAGCGCCAAGGACCTGAAGCAGTCCAACGACACCGGCGAGATCGAGCGCATCCTCGACGAGGTCCTCGCGGCCAACCCGAAGTCGGTGGACGAGTTCCGCGCCGGCAAGGACAAGGCCTTCAACGCCCTTGTCGGCCAGGCCATGAAGGCGACCAAGGGCAAGGCCAACCCGGCCCTCGTCAACGAGCTGCTGAAGAAGAAGCTGGGCGGCTGATGCGCCTCCGGCGGGCCCGTGCCGGCCCGCCCATGCAAAAGGCCGCTGGAGACAGCGGCCTTTTTGCTGGGCGCCCCGCTCGAACGGGGCTGGAACGGCGCCGCGAGGTCAGCGGCTCGTGGCGGAGGCCGGCACCGGCGTGCTGCCGGGCTGGCCGGCGGCGGGTGCCGTCACCGGGCCGTCGAGGCTGCCGGGCGCCGCGCCCCCCCAGAGCTTCTTCAGGCGCACGAGCTCGACATCGAAGAGCTTGTTCACCCGCACGAGCTCGGCCTTCTGGTTCTCGATCAGCACGCGCTGCGCCTCGGCCGAGGCATCGTTGGCGTCCAGCTGCTGCTTGAGCTTGGGCGGCAGGGTCTTGCCCTTGTAGAACTCGGCCTCGTCCTGCAGCGGCTTGCGCTCGACGGCCAGCTCCTTGATGCGGCGCTCAGAGACCAGCATGGCCTTGTTGATGTCGTCCAGCGCGGCCTCACGGCCTTCGCGGTGGGCGGCCTCGTTACGGTAGCGGATCAGCAGGTTGCGGTCCCGGCGCACGGCGTCCTGCTGCGCGGCGCGGTCGGCCGCGAGCTTGCGGTCCTTCTGCTCCTGGAGAACCTTTTCCTCGAGCGACATGGACGGCGGCAGCAGCGACTTCACCGAGCCGTCCGGGTTGTGCACCTTCTGCTCGCGGGTCGCGCACTCGGCGATCGGGCGGTCGGAGGTCAGGCGGCGGCCGTCCGGGGCCACGCAGCTGTAGATGGCCTTGCTCTGCGCCTGGGCAAGACCTGCCCCCAGCAGGCCCAGCACGACGCCCAGCGCCCCGCCGGCCACCGGCAGTGACAGACGCAGGAAGGGCTTCGACCTCAACGACATGGGGCAGCGCAGAGAGGGCATCAGACTCCGTAGCGATCTCGGTAGGCCTGGACGGCTGCAGCGTGGGCAGCGATGTCCGCCGAGCTGTTGTGGTGCAGATACTGCAGCAAGTCGGACAGGCCGGCAATGGCTACGACGGGCAAGTGCAGCTGCCGGTTGACATACTGGACTGCGGACCAGGGTTGCTCGACGCCGTTCTCGGCGGCCTTCTCCTGGCGGTCCAGGGCGATGGAGACGCCGCAGGGCGTGGCACCGGCGGCCTGGATCATGGCGATGGACTCGCGCACCGAGGTGCCGGCCGAGATGACGTCGTCGA
This sequence comes from Burkholderiaceae bacterium, assembly GCA_041912595.1. Taxonomy (GTDB): domain Bacteria; phylum Pseudomonadota; class Gammaproteobacteria; order Burkholderiales; family Burkholderiaceae_C; genus Roseateles_B. Next base: position 31,593 of record JAYRMR010000051.1, on the reverse strand, counting down.
TGATCAGCACGCGGCCCTGCACGGGCGCGCCGACGAGCGTGCCACCCTCGCCGTGGTCCTTGGCTTCCTTGCGGTTGTAGGCGAAGGGCTTGTTGTGGCCGAGGCGCGCCAGCTCCATGGAGACGGCGGCGGCCAGGGTGATGCCCTTGTAGGCCGGGCCGAAGATCATGTCGAACTCGACGCCCGAGGCCAGCAGCGTCTTCGCATAGAACTCGGCCAGGCGGACGAGCCGGGCGCCGTCGTTGAAGAGACCGGCGTTGAAGAAGTAGGGGCTCAGGCGGCCGGCCTTGGTCTTGAACTCGCCGAAGCGCAGCACGCCCGCCTCCACGGCGAAGGCGACGAATTCCTGGGCAAGGGGCGTGGACGGGGTGTTCATGACGAGGTCGGGCGGTCTGGAGGTGGCCCGCATTGTATTGAGCCCCAGACAGAAGGCCCGGCTCCCCGCCCCGTGAAACAAGGGGGGAGCCGGGCCTTTTCACGCCCCGGAACGGGTGGTGGCGGGGCGGGAATCAGTGCCGCGTCAGAACAGCGCCTTGAACTGCACGCCGTAGGTGCGCGGGTCGTTGATGAAGCCGGTCAGGTTGTTGAAGTCGATCGCGCCGGTGGCACGCACCTGGTTGGTGACGTTGCGCACGAAGACCGCCGCCTCGTACTTGCCGTTGTTCCAGACGTAGCCGCCGCGCAGGCCGCCTTCGGTCAGGGACTTGCCGGTGAACTCGGTCGCTTCATAGAGGAAGAAGTTGACCTTGCTGCGATAGGCCCAGTCCGTGTAGACGTAGAACTCGTTCCCGTCGGCGGTCGGGATCGAGTAGCGGGCCGTCAGGTTGGCCACCCACTTCGGCGCCTGCGGCAGGGGGTTGCCGTCGATGCTGTAGCGGCTGGTGCCGGGCACCAGGGGATCCAGCATGTTGCAGCCACTGCCGCACTTGGGCAGGGACAGGCTGGCATCCTTGATCTTGGTGTTGTTGTAGCTCGCGCCGACCGTCAGCAGCAGCTGTTCGGTGGGCAGCAGCTCCAGGTTCAGCTCGAAGCCGTTGCCGTCGGCCTTGGCGGCGTTCAGCAGGCGGTTGGCGTTGTTGGTGCCGCCCACGGCCGTCAGCTGCAGGTCCTTGACCTGGTACTTGAAGGCATTGGCGGCCAGGCGGGCGCGGCGGTCCCAGAACTCGGACTTCACGCCGGCCTCGAAGGAGGTGACGTTCTCCGGCGTGGCCTGCGACTGGCCAGCAAACAGCGAAGCGCCCTGGATGGACGACGCGCGGAAGCCCGTGCCCACGCGGGCGTAGAGGTTGGTCTCCTTGTTCAGCTTGTAGGTGCCGGACAGGTCCCAGTTCCACTTCGAGTCCTTCGTCGAGGCGGTGGTGCCGGTGGACGTGTTCAGGTTCGGGTAGCTGCTGGTGACGTCCAGGTCCTTCTTGTCGGAGGTGTAGCGCAGGCCGCCGCGCACGGTCAGGTCGGGCGCGACGTCGTAGTTCACCGAGCCGAAGAAGGCATAGGCGCGGTTGGTCTGGTGCGTATCCACGTGGCCGGTGGCCAGCGTGGTGGCGCTGCTGTAGTCCGTGCTGATGGCGGTGTAGCGCTCATCGAACAGGTAGACGCCGCCCTGCCAGCGCATCGGGCCGGCGGCGGTGGACTCCAGGCGCACCTCCTGCGAGAGCTGGCGGTGGCCCGACATGCTGCTGGAGGACTCGGAGGGGAACAGCGCCTCGCCCTGGTTGGCATAGGGCGGCGGGGCCTTGTAGATATAGCCGCCGTCGATGTCGCCGCGGCTGAAGGGCTGCACGGTCTCGATGGCCGTGATGGAGTGGATGTTGAAGCCGTCCATCACCCACTTCAGGCGCGCGCTGCCGCCGGTGGCGTGCAGGGTCTGGGTGTTGGTGCCGTCGGTGAAGTTGACCTTGGGATCGAAACCGTCGACCAGGTCGTTGGTGCCGGGCTTGATCATGCTGGCGCGGAACACGCGGGCGCTGCCCTTGAGTTCGCGGTTGTGCACATTGAAGAGTGCGCTGAACTGCTTGTGCGGCTCATACAGAGCCTGCAGGCGAACGGCACGGTCGTCGTAGCCTTCGGTGTCCTGGGTGGCGCCCTTGGGATTGGCGTTGTGGACCCAGTTGTCACGGTGCTGCACTTGGCCGGAGATGCGCGCCGCCCAGTCGCCGCCGATCGGCAGGTTGGTCGCGCCCTCGACGTTCATGGTGCCGAAGGTGCCGTAGGAGATGTTGAAGTAGCCGTCACGCTTCTGCGAGGGCTTGACCGAGTCGAACTTGACCACGCCGGCGGGCGTGTTGCGGCCGAACAGCGTGCCCTGCGGGCCGGCCAGCACTTCCACGGTCTTCACGTCGAAGACGGGGAAGCCCTTCAGGATGGGGTTCTCCTGGACGACGTCGTCATAGACCAGCGACACGGGCTGCGACGCATTGAGGCGGAAATCGGTGTTGCCGTAGCCGCGGATGTAGAAGCGCGGGAAGGCACGGCCGAAGGAGGACTCGATGTTCAGGCTGGGCACGCGGCCGGACAGGAAGCGCACGTCCTGGCCGCTGGAGTTCAGCACATCCAGCTTCTCGCCGCTGATGGCGGTGACGGCATTGGGCACGTCCTTGATGTTCTCGACGCGGCGCTCGGCGGTGATCACCACCGTCTCGAGCTGCTTGCTCTGGCCCGGTGCACGGGCGGCCTCGCCCTCCTTGGTGGCGTCCTGCGCCTGGGCAGACCAGGCGCTCAGCGCCAGCGTGACGGCCAGCGCCAGCGGGGCGCGGCGGGTGAAGGGGGTGCGGTTCATCGGGGGACTCCTTATGCGGGTAATCGAGCGGCAAACGTTTGGCGCCAGGGTGGCAAGAATCTAGCAAGCCTTGGGCCACGGCGTCACCTTTTCGCCACGATTCGCACAGGCTCGGGGCTGGGCTGTTGCGGACCGGCATCAGACCAGTTGCTCACCGCCTCACTGCGATACTCGCGCTCATTCGACCCCCGCGAGGACTCACCGTGCGCTTCATCACCGCCAATCTGAATGGCATCCGCTCCGCCGCCACCAAGGGCTTCTTCGACTGGCTGCCCGGGCAGCAGGCCGATGCCGTGGGTGTGCAGGAGGTGAAGGCCCAGCACGAGCACGTCGACCAGGTCTTCTGCAGCCCGGCCGGCCTCAAGGGCCACTTCCACTACGCCCAGAAGAAGGGCTACTCCGGCGTGGGGCTGTACACGCGAGACACCCCCAGCGACATCATCACCGGCATCGGCGTGCCCGAGTTCGACGACGAGGGGCGCTACATCGAGAAGCGCTTCGACAAGCCCGGCCGCAAGCTGAGCCTGATCAGCTGCTACTTCCCGAGCGGCTCCAGCGGCGAGGACCGCCAGCAGGCGAAGTTCCGCTTCCTGGCCGCCATCTACCCGCACCTGATGGCGCTGAAGGCCGAGCGCGAGTTCATCCTCGTGGGCGACATCAACATCGCCCACAAGGAAGCCGACCTCAAGAACTGGAAGGGCAACCTCAAGAACAGCGGCTTCCTGCCCGAGGAACGCGCCTGGGTCACGCAGCTGATCGACCCGGCGCAGGGCGGCCTGGTGGACGTCTACCGCCAGCTGCAGCCCGACACCACCGACGCCTGCTACACGTGGTGGAGCAACCGCGGCCAGGCCTACGCGAAGAATGTGGGCTGGCGCCTGGACTACCACTTCGCCACGCCCAAGCTCGCCGCCCTGGCGCAGCGCGAGTCGATCTACAAGGACCAGAAGTTCAGCGACCACGCGCCGCTGACGATCGATTACGACTTCAAGCTATGAAGGCCTGAGCCAGACGCTGCACCGCCGCGGTCCCGTCACTTGCACACGACGTGGGGCGTCCGGATGACGTCCCTCCGGATGATGACATTCCGGCAGTTGATGGGCCCGTAGGTGTTGTAGTCGCAGACGTTATCGAAGAGGGGCCGCTCTTCCTCGGTATAGGTCACCCAGCAGCGCCGGTCCTTGGCAGGCCCTGGCTTGGGGTCGTCACGAGGCAGGATGGCTGGAGGCGCCGGCATCGCGACGTTCGCGCACACATGGTCGGCAAGGGCTCGCCGGGAGGGCGTCGAGAAGGCCTGCCAGCCCCCCGTGTAGTCAGGCACAACCTTCACCTCCTGCCGACCGGCTTCGTCACCGTAGGCGGCATAGGCTCGGCGGCGCCAGACCTTGTCCGGGCAGTTCACATCCAGCATGGACACCAGGAGGAGGTAGCGCTCCCCGGTCGCCGCCTCCTGCTCTTGACGGAAGCGTTCCGTGACCTTCAGGCCGTAGATGATCCCTCGGCTCGGTGGCGCCCCCGCTTCCACGATGGCAAGGCGGACCTCCTCATCATCGAAACTCTTGGGAGGCACGCCGGCTGCGCCCGCCCCCTGGAGCAGGAGCGCCAGCGAAACCATGGCGAGCTGGCGCAAACGGCATCGGGGGAAGCGCGGGCGGATGATGCGCATAGCCCGCTTACCGCTTGGTGGGGGGCGTCGTCGTCAGGACGATCGGCGCCATCGACTGCGAGGTCACCTTGAATCTGCAACGGAGGTCGCGGGGCTGATCCCGGTCCAGGTCGTCGTCGCAGCGGACGCCCTCAGCGTCGAACGAGAGGAAGCCGCCGGACCAGGTGCCGAAGACGCTCCCGCTGGGAGACTTCTGACGCAGGTTGAGCAGCTGTTCCGGCGTCAAGGGCAGGCTGACGTCCGACGTGGCGTAGGCGGCATAGACGACGCGGTCCAGGACGCTCTTGCCGTTGAATTGAGAGCTTGCGGCGAGGTCCAGGATGCCGCCCACCAAGGGCACGACCCCGACGCCGCCCCCACCCGGCGGCTTTTGCTTGGTGGCAGCGAACCGGCTGGGCATGTTGATCCCCCAGGCAGCCACCAGCACTCCCTTGTCGAGGCGGACCTCCCGAGCGGAAGCGTAGAAGTTGAAGACGCTGCCCAACGGCCCCGTCTGCGCCTTCAACGGCAGGTAGTAGGACCGGCCTTCGAGGCTCGGCGCAGCCGACACGCGCTCCCGCAGCCGAGGCAGCATCTCAGCCCGGGCCCGGTCCGCCGCGTATCCACTCCGGACGCGGAGCTGGTACTGCTCACGCAGGTCCGGGTAGAGCCTCATGCCACGCTCAAAGTACTCGGCCACATCCAGGGCCTGCCTGATCCAGCTTGCGGCCAGCGCTTCGGCGACCAAGTCACTCGGTTCCTTGTTCAGATTGCTGCCGGCGGGCAGCACCGTGCCCACCGGCACCGGCTCCTTCGGGGCGGCCGGTGCAGTGAGCGGCTTGTCATTGCGGGTGGGTTGCGTGCCGCAGCCGGCCATCAGGAGGGCCATCGAGGCCAGCAGCGGGAAGGGGGCAAGTTTGAGCATGAGGATCGCTTTTCAGTGAATTGAAAACTGCTTCATTCAGGCGAAATGAAAATCCACTGGAACTCGCCGAGCGACCACAAGGGACGCCTCACGAGTCATGCGATACGACGCTCCTCCACGTCGGCGGACCCTATCGCCGGGTTGTTTTCTGATGCGACAAGAGCGGGCACATTAATGATGGCACGCGAATATCCGGCGCCAGCCCAGGGCGCTCGGAAAACATTAAATTGATATGAATCAGGGGAAATCAGCCAGAGCGTGGAGGCCCCTGTTGCACACAGAGGGAACGCCGCCTATCAACGACTCCGCCCGGACCTCGGCAGGGATTCCGAAGCGGCTGCGGAGCAAATTCTGGGTGGCACATGAATACAGCCATGCCAATTCCAATATCAGTAGCAAAGGGATGCGACGGAATTCACACCGGATCGCCATCCCATATTACCCAAGCGCCGACGATTTCGAGGAGAACGAAATACCAAGGACGCCCATTTCCATGGATTCGGGAGAATGTCACAAAACTCGCGGCGAACGAATCGCCTTTTGCAACACCCGATGCCGGCGCCAAGCGCCGCGCTGAACTACGACGTCAGGCGCGGCGCCGCCTCCGGCGAGTCATCCGGCGCCAGGGCCTCCGTCCGGTTGCGCCCGCCTTCCTTGGCGCGGTAGAGCGCCTGGTCCGCGCGGTCCAGGGCGCTGAGGTAGGCCGGGTCCTGCGCGGTGAGCGGTGAGAGCCCCAGGCTGATCGTGAAGGGGATGTGCACGCCCTCGTGCTCGGCCGGCCGGGCCTCGACCCGCAGGCGCAGGCGCTCGGCGAAGCCACGGGCGCCCGCCAGCGTCGTCTGCGGCAGCAGGACCATGAACTCCTCGCCGCCGTAGCGGCTGGCGATGTCCATGTCGCGCACTTCCTCGCGGATGGCCTGCGCCAGCGTGCGGATGACCGCATCCCCGGCCAGGTGGCCATGGCGGTCGTTGATCCGCTTGAAGTGGTCGATGTCCAGCATCACCAGCGCGGCGCCGGCCCTCGTGCGCTGGATGCGGTGCCACTCGGCAAGCAGGCGCTCGTCGGCGGCACGGCGGTTCAGCAGACCGGTCAGCGCATCAGTGTGGGCGAGGGTCTCCAGGCGGCGGTTGGCCTGCTGCAGTTCGGCGAGCAGCCGCTCCATCGAACGCTGCCAGTGCACGAAGAGCTGGTAGCCGAAGAAGGCCATGAACAGGACGATCAGCGAGAAGACGGTGAAGATCACCCAGCTGCTCTGCTGCATCACCTCCACGGCCTGCAGGAGCCCGGCCTCGTCCGCGTGCAGGGGGTGCACGAGGTGCCCCGTGCTCCCCGGCGCGCGGGCCTGCCCGAGCTGGGCGCTGGCCAGGTACAGCGTGACGAAGCCATAGCCGATCACCGCGGCGCCCACGACCGTCAGCAGGCGCAGCACGGCCCGGCGGGGCTCGCGGGGCGGGCGGCTCATCAGCGCCGGCCGGGCCCGCTGCCAGGCCTCGATGCGCGGCCAGCTCAGCATCATCATCGGGCCCACGCCCAGCAGGCTCTGCAGGAAGGAACCGAGCCACCAGCCCTGCCAGATGGGCAGCAGGCCGGTGCGGTCGATGCCGTTGGTGTACCACCAGATCAGCGCACCGCTGGAGCTGAAGATGCTCGCCGCGAAGCTCAGCTGCACATAGAACAGCAGCGAGGGAGCGTCACGCAGGTCCCGGCGCACGGGGATGGCGCGGTAGCCCATCACCATGATCGCGAAGTGCAGCGGGTCGGCGAAGGCGAAGACCGTCGCCCAGCCCCAGGGCATGCCGGCGTAGACGGCCAGGATCCAGGTGGCGAGGTAGGCGGGAATCGCGCCCCAGGCGAGGCCCCAGGTGAGGCTCAGCCACAGGCACAGGAGCAAGGGGGGATAGACCGTGATGTAGACCTGCACGCCGCCCAGCGGCAGGGGCAGGCCGGACCAGCGTCCGATCACCGAGGCCAGCCCGAGGCCGATGCTCAGCAGCAGCAGCAGGAGCCAGCCCCCCAGCAGCATTCGCTGCTCGCGGGCGCTGCCGTGGCGCCAGAGCCTCCAGGGCGAGAGCGAGCGGTGCAGCGGGGACGGCGTGTGGCTGGCGGCCATGGGCGAAGGGAAGGTACAGCCCGCGCAGCATAGGCCATGCCGATGACGCCCGCCTTCAGTCCGGCAGGCGGGCGGGCGTCGGCCGTGCGCTCTGCACGACCTGCACCACCTTCGCGACCTTCCCGACCCGGGCCGCGCCGGCCCGCGGGGCTCAGGCCGCTGCCGCCTGGGCCGGCTGGCGTCTGAACAGGGCCGCCACGACGTCGGACTGCGTGATCATGCCCACCACGCGCCGGGTCTCGTCCACCACCGGCATGTGGTGCAGCCCGCCGTCGGAGAACGCCCCGACCAGCTCGGCCAGCGCCTGCTCCGGCCGGGCGCTGCGCACGCGCTCGGTCATGATCTCGGACACGCGCCGCGCCTCCGTCATCCGCGGGACGCGTTCGAGCGCGGCAGGCTCGCGCCCGAGGAAGAAGTCGTGCAGGGACACGATGCCCACCAGGCGCTGGCCGGCATCGACCACCGGCAGGGCCTTGACCTTGTGCCGCGCCAGCAGCGCCCAGGCGGTGTCGATCGGGGCCTGAGGGCTGACGCAGACGACGTCACGGGCCATCACGTCGACGCAGCGCACGTCCGCCCATTGGCGCTGCCGGGCATGCAGCTGGGCGCGCACGAGGATCTCTTCCAGGTCGTGCCGGTCGATGTCCAGCACCTCGCCGAAGGACGCCAGCGCCGCGTCCACGTCCTCGGCCTGCAGCCCGCCGCGGCGGCTGGGCAAGGGGTCCGCGGTGCGGTGCACATTGGCCGGCGCGGCGCCGTGGTGCGGGTAGTGGCGGCCGGCCAGCCGGTTGAAGACCAGCGCCAGCACCAGCATCAGCAGCGAGTTCAGGCCCACCGGCCAGAAGGCGTAGCTGTAGCCCAGGCTCTCCAGCGTCGGGCTGCCCAGCGCCGCGGTGACGGCCACCGCGCCGCCCGGCGGATGCAGGCAGCGCAGGGCGATCATCGCCAGCACCGCCAGCAGACCCGCCGCGGCCAGCGCCGGCCCCGAAGCGCCCAGCACGTGGTGGCAGGCGACGCCGACCAGCGCGGAGATGACGTTCCCGCCGAGCACCGACCAGGGCTGGGCCAGCGGGCTGGCCGGCACGCTGAACACCAGCACGGCGGAGGCCCCCATCGGCGCCACGAACCACAGCGCCTGGCCGGCGAGCGCGTGGCGGCTGATCCATTCCGTGCAGAGAAGGCCCAGGCCGACGCCCAGCGCCCCCAGCAGCAACTCGCGCCAGGGCGCCGTCAGCGGGGCCGGAATGAAGGCGCGCAGGCTGGCAAGCCCGCGGCGGAAGGCACCAGCTTGATTCAGGTCCGGGCTCATGAGCGGTCTCCGGCGTCAGGCCCGGCCACAGGCCTCGCATCAGGCCTCGCATCAGGCCTCGCATCGGGCCTCGCATCGGGCCCCGCATCGCCATGGCAGGCACAGGCCTCGCCATGGGCCGCGGCCACCAGCTCGGCGAGGATGCCGCAGCCGTGCTGCTCGTGCCGGGCGTCGCAGCGGCTCTTGAGCGCCTGCAGCTGCGCCTCCAGCGCCTGCATGCTCTTGAGCCGCGCCCGCACCCGGCCCAGCTGCGCGTCGACCAGCGCATCCACGTCCGCCAGCTGCTGGGGATCATGGCTGTGCAGGCTCTGCAACAGGAGCCCGACGTCCGCCAGCGACATGTCCAGCGCCCGGCAATGCCGGATGAAGGCCAGGCGTTCCAGGTGCGGCCGTTCGTAGTCCCGGTAGCCGTTGTCGCTGCGCGCCGGCGGCGGGAGCAGCCCGCTCTTTTCGTAGAAGCGGATGGTCTCGATGTCGACCCCCGTCGCCTTGCTGAGTTCACCGATGCGCATCTGGATCACCACCGGCCTGCCGGCCGCCTTGCCTCGAGAGCTGCGCAGCATAGCCGCTTGACTCTGGAGTGGCTACAGACTGTCCAATGACCCCATGGACCTGAAGCACCGCCCGGATACCGCCCACGACCTCGATGCCGACACGCGCCCGGCCCCCCAGGCCTGCGTCGATGTTTGCGCCCACTCTCATGGAAACACCGGTTGCCGCTCATCCGAGCACGAGCACGAGCACGAGCACGAGCACCAGCACGCGCATGAGCACGGCGCCTGCGGCGGCGCGAGCTGCGAGCCGGCCCTGGCGCCGGCCGCGCCGCTGGCCGCCGTGGCCCGCGGCCAGCAGCGCCTGCGCCTGCACATCGCCGGCATGGACTGCCCCACGGAGGAAGCCCTGCTGCGCAAGCACCTGGCGGGCGAGCCGGCGATCCGCGCCCTGCATTTCGACCTGCTCGGCCGCGTGCTGAGCGTGGACCACGACGCCGCGGACGGCGCCGGCTTCGTCCAGGCCCTGCAGACGCGCATCCAGGCCGCCGGGCTGACGGCCGAGGTGCTGGAAGGCGCGCAGGCGGCGCCCGAAGCGCCGGCCGTGCCCGTGCCGCTGCGCTGGCGCATGGGGGTGGCCGGCGTCGCGGCCGTGGCGTCCGAGGGCCTGCACTACATCGGCGCCGCCGAGCCCGCCGTGATCGCCTGCGCCGCGCTCGCCGTGCTGCTGGGCGGCCTGCCGACGCTGCGCAAGGGCTGGGTGGCGCTGCGCAGCCTCACGCTGAACATCCACCTGCTGATGAGCCTCGCCGTGATCGGCGCCCTCGTGCTGGGCCAGTGGCCGGAGGCCGCCATGGTGGTGTGGCTCTTCGGCCTCTCGGAGATGCTGGAGGCCCTGAGCCTGGCCCGCGCCCGCGACGCCATCCGCGCCCTCGGCGCCCTGGCCCCCGAGACCGCCTGGGTGCGCCTGCCGGACGGCCAGTGGACGGAGCAGCCCAGCGGCGCCGTGCCGCTCGGCGCCGTGCTGCGCATCCGGGCCGGCGAGCGCGTGCCCCTGGACGGGCAGGTGATCGAGGGCCTGTCCAGCGTCAACGAGGCCGCGCTGACGGGCGAGAGCGTCCCCGTGCCCAAGCAGCCGGGTGACTCGCTGCTGGCCGGCTCGGTCAACGAGCTCGGCCTGCTGCTGATGTCCGTGACCGCCGCCAAGGGGCAGACGCTGCTGGACCGCATGGCGCAGGCCGTGCAGGAGGCCCAGGCCCAGCGCGCGCCGACGCAGCGCTTCGTCGACCGCTTCGCGCGGGTCTACACGCCGATCGTCGTGGCGGCCGCAGGGCTGCTGGCGCTGCTGCCGCCGCTCGTGCTGGGCGCTCCCTTCGGACCCTGGGTCTACAAGGCGCTCGTGCTGATGGTCGTGGCCTGCCCCTGTGCGCTGGTGATCTCGACGCCGGTGACGGTGGTCAGCGCGCTGACGGCCGGCGCGCGGCGCGGCCTGCTGATCAAGGGCGGGCTCTTCCTGGAGCAGGCCCACCAGCTGCGCAGCATCGCGCTGGACAAGACCGGCACGCTGACCGAGGGGCGGCCGGCGCTGGTCGGGCAGACCTCGCTGGGCGCGCTGGATGACGCCGGCCTGCTACGCCACGCCGCGAGCCTGGATGCCGGCTCCCGCCATCCCCTGGCCCTGGCCCTGCTCGAGGCCGCCGACGCGCAAGACCTGACCCTGCTGCCGCTGACCGGCTTCGAGACCCTGCCCGGCCGCGGCGTGCGCGCCTCGCTGGAGGGCACGGCCTGGCAGCTGGGCAACGAGACGCTCGCCGGCGAGCTCGGCGCCCGCGACGCCGGCACTGACGCCGCGGCCCGCACCTGGAGCGAGGCCGGCTGCAGCGTGCTGTGGCTGCTGCGGCAGACGCCCGCCGGCTGGCGCTGCGAAGGCCTGCTCGCGCTGCGGGACCGCCTGCGCGGCCACAGCGCCGGCGCGGTGACGGCGCTGCAGGCGCGCGGCATCCAGGTGCACATGCTCAGCGGGGACCAGCGCGGCGCCGCCCTGGCCGCCGCCCGCGAGCTGGGCCTGCCCGAGTCACAGGTCCAGGCCCCGCTCCTGCCCGAGCAGAAGCTGGATGCCATCGCCCGCCTGCGCGAGCGCGGCCTCGTGGCCATGGTGGGCGACGGCGTCAACGACGCGCCAGCCCTGGCCCGCGCGGACATCGGCATCGCCATGGGCGCCGCCGGCACGGCCACCGCGCTGGAGACCGCCGACATCGCCCTCATGCAGGACGACCTGCGCCGCCTGCCCGAGCTGGTCGACCTCTCCCGCGACTGCAACCGCGTGCTGTGGCAGAACATCGCCCTGGCCCTCGGCCTGAAGGCCGTGGTGCTGGCGCTCACGCTCGCCGGGCTGGGCAGCCTGTGGCTGGCCGTCCTGGCGGACGCGGGCGCGGCGCTGCTGGTCGTGCTGCTGGGCCTGCGCCTGCTGCGCTGGCAGCCGCGGGGCTGAAAACGGGGCGATCAACGCCCGATCGCCGCTGAACCTGGGCGTCACCCATGTCGAAAGGCATGGGGTGTCAGGCCTGAACTTGGTAGGAACCCGCAGAAACACGCTGTAAACGCGCGGCGACAATCCCGCGTCCGCACGCGGCGCCGGCGTGGCTTCATGCCTGGCAGGCGCCTGGCGGGTGCGAGCCATCGCCGCGCACCCTGCGGATCTGCGGCCTCGTGGCCGCCCTGTGCCTGTTCCGCCCACCGGCGAAGCGGCCTGCCCCCGACCTGTCACCCAAAGGTTCTGTATGAGTTCTAACGTCCCGGCCGGCACCCTGCTCGGCCATCCGAAGGGCCTGTTCCTTCTGTTCGCCACGGAAATGTGGGAGCGCTTCAGCTACTACGGCATGCGTGCCTTGCTGGTGCTGACGCTGGTGGCCAGCACCACGGCCGCCAACCCCGGCTTCGGCTGGACGAACGCCGACGCCCTGAGCCTGTACGGCACCTTCACGGGCCTGTGCTACCTGACCCCCCTGTTCGGCGGCTGGATCGCCGACAACTTCCTGGGCCAGCGCAAGTCCATCATCCTCGGCGGCCTGATCATGGCCGCGGGCCAGTTCACGCTGTCCGCCGCCATCCCGGGCAACACCACGCTGTTCTATGTGGGTCTCGGCCTGCTGATCGTCGGCAACGGCTTCTTCAAGCCGAACATCTCGACCATGGTCGGCGACCTGTACGCACCGGGCGATGCCCGTCGCGATGCGGCCTTCACGATCTTCTACATGGGCATCAACGTCGGCGCCTTCATGGCCCCGCTGATCTGTTCCACCCTGGGCGAGAGCGCCGAATGGGGCTGGAAGTACGGCTACATGTCCGCCGGCATCGGGATGCTGGTGTCCGTCGTGACGCAGCTGCTGCTGGCCCCGCGTCTGCTGGGTGACGTCGGCACCGAGCCGGGCGCCAAGCGTGCGCTGGCGGCGGCCGGCGGCAAGAAGGAGCCGCTGACGCAGATCGAGTGGGACCGCATGCGCGTCGTCTTCGTGCTGTTCGTGTTCATCGTGATCTTCTGGACGGCCTTCGAGCAGGCCGGCGGTCTGCTGAACATCTACGCCTCCGAGAAGACCAACCGCTTCATCGGCGCCTTCGAGGTGCCGGCGGGCTGGTTCCAGTCGGTCAACGCCTTCTTCATCGTCCTGCTGGGCCCGGTCTTCGCGATGGTCTGGAGCCGCCTCGGCCGCGCCGGCAAGAACCCCAGCACCCCGACGAAGATGATCCTCGGCCTCGTGTTCACGGCCCTGGGCTTCCTCTTCATGGTGGGTGCGTCGATGGAGCAATCCGGCAGCGGCAAGGCCGGCATGCACTGGCTGGTCCTGGCCTACCTGCTGCACACCATGGGCGAGCTGTGCATCTCCCCGGTGGGTCTGTCCATGGTCACCAAGCTGGCCCCGCTGCGCCTGGCGAGCCTGATGATGGGCGTGTGGTTCCTGATCAACGCCGTGGCCAACAAGCTGGCCGGTGTGGTCGGTGCCTATGCCGAGCAGGCGGGCGAGCTGACGATCTTCGGCGGCCTCACGGTCTTCCTGCTGGCCTTCGGTCTGGGCCTGTGGGCCATCTCCGGCAAGCTGGTCACCTGGACCCACGGCGCGGAAGACACCAAGGCCTGACGCCTCGCCGCTTCATGCCAGGACGCGCTTCGGCGCGTCCTTTTTTTTGCCCGGCACCCCAGCCGGTGCCCCCGCAAGCGCGGTTGGGCGGCCGTCAGCCACAGGCGCTATCCTGGCGTCGGACCGCCAAGAAGGCCGAATGGCCCGGGCCAGGGAGTCTCGCTACATGCCGGAGACCGTCCATGCCGACCGTCTGCTCCCGCCGTTCGCTGCTGACCCAGGCCGGGCTTTCGCTGGCCGTGCCGGCCCTCGCGCCGATCGCCTGGCCCGCCCGTGCCAGCACCGAGCCGCCGCTGCGGGTGCTCTATCCCCACATCGACGAGCGCCCTGCCGAGGCCTACGGCTACCAGGTGCTGCGCCTGGTGCTGGAGCGCTCGGGCGAGCCGCACCGGCTGGCCGTGGCGGACGCGCGCGGCTCCTCCCGCATGGCCATGCAGGCGCTCCAGCGCGGGCAGCTCGACATCGTCGACGCCGGCCTGTCGCGCTGGATGAGCGATCCCCTCGACTACCTGCCCATTCCCATCGACCAGGGCCTCGCCGGCTGCCGCCTGCTGCTGTGCCGGCGGGACACCGTGACACGCCTGGACGCGATGCGCAGCCTGCCCGAGCTGGCATCGCTCGTCATCGGCCAAGGGCTGGGCTGGCCGGACGTCCACGTGCTGCGCAACGCCGGCCTGCAGGTGGTCGAGGGCGGCTTCCCGAGCCTCTGGCGCATGCTGCAGAACGGCCGCTTCGACGTGCTGCCGCTCGGTGCCGAGGAGGCGCACGAGCTGCTGCGCAAGCACCAGGCTGACGCGCCGGACGTGCTCGTCCACCCGAGCGTCGGGCTTTTCTATCCCTTCCCGCGGGTCTTCTTCTTCACCCGGGGCAACGAGCGCCTGAAGGCCGCCCTGCAGCGTGGCCTCGAAGCGGCGCAGGCGGACGGCTCCCTGCGCGAGCTGCAGCTGCGCAGTCCGGGGCTCGGGCCGGTGCTGTCCGGGCAGCGGCGGCTGCCCGCGCACCTCGTCCCGCTGCCCAACCCGGGCTGGCCGGCGGCGCAGCCCGACCTGCCGCTGGACCGCTACCACCCCGCCCTGCGTGCGGCCATGCTCCAGTTGATGGCGGCGCCCGCGGCCGGTCGCCCGCGTTGAGCGCAGGGGCGCGGGGGCGCGCCCTCGCTACGATCAGGACTTTTCACGCAGGAGCTTCCGCGCATGAAATCCATGGGCCAACGCGCCACCGGCGCCCGCCTCGAACGCATGCAGGCCTCGCCGCGCTGGGACGGCCAGGGCTTCCGCAATCTGCACCCGATACCCCCCGACCTGCGCGACGCAAGCGGCCCGCGGGCCTCGATGCTGGAGATCCTCTGCCCCGACGGGCGCCGCCGCCCGCCCGGCCCGCTGCCCACCGTGAACCCGCGCGAGAGCTGGGCGCATGCCCCGACCAGCGGCCTGCGCGCCAGCTGGCTGGGCCATTCGAGCGTGCTCATCGAGATCGACGGGCTTCGCCTGCTGACGGACCCCGTGTGGGGCCCGCGCGTCTCGCCCTCGACGCTCGCCGGCCCCAAGCGCTACCAGCCGCCGCCCGTGCCGCTGCGTAGCCTGCCGCCGCTGGACGCCGTGCTGATCTCCCACGACCACTACGACCACCTGGACTACCCCACCATCCGCGCCCTGGCCAAGCGGCCGCAGCCCTTCATCACCTCGCTGGGCGTGGGCGCGCATCTGCAGGCCTGGGGCATTCCGCCGGAGCGCATCATCGAGCTGGACTGGTGGGAATCGCACACGCTGGCCGGCACCGACTTGCGCGTGCATGCGGCGCCCTCCCAGCATTTCTCGGGCCGCGGGCTCAAGGACCGCAACGCCACGCTGTGGTCCTCGTTCGTGATCGAGTCGCCGCGGCACCGGGTCTTCTTCAGCGGTGACACCGGCCTCAGCAGCGAGTACCTGGCCATCCGGGACCGCTTCGGCCCCTTCGACCTCGTGATGCTGGAGGTGGGCGCCTACCACCCGTCCTGGGGCGACATCCACCTCGGCCCGGTGAATGCGCTGCAGGCCTGGGACTGGCTGGGCGGCGGCGCCTTGCTGCCGGTGCACTGGGGCACCTTCAACCTGGCCACGCACGACTGGGACGAGCCCGCCGAGACGCTGCTGCAGCTCGCGCCCGCACGCGGCGTCCCCCTGCTGATGCCCCGACTCGGCGAGGCCCTGGAGCCCGCGCGGGCCACGCCCGAGCCCGCCCCCTGGTGGCGGCAGGCGGGCCAGGCCGCCACGCCGGCGGCCGCGCCCGCGGAGGCGCCGCGCGTGCCGCGCTGGCTGCCCTGGCCGCTGGACTGAGCTCGCGCTGAGTCGGCCTTCAGCGCGGCGTCGTCAGCCACGCCACGAACCGGCGCGTCAACGGCGCCATCAGCAGCACGGCGGGAAAGGCCACGGGCCAGGACCGCAGCCAGGCGCTGCGCCAGGCCTGCAGCCAGGGCCACGGACTTTCGAGGCCAGCACTCATCGCATGCCAGCTGGCCACCCCCGCCACCAGGGCGGACATGAGGCCGGACAGGATCAGCGCAAAGAGGACCGGGGCGTAGCGGATGGGAATCATGGCGGCGCCTTCCTGCGGCGCTCAGGCCGCGCCCATCCGGTGCAGGGTCTCGGCCATGTGGCGGCCGAACAGGCGGGCGGTCTTGATGTCGCCCGGCTCGAAAGCATCCGCCGGCATGCCGTGACCCGACTGCGCCATCAGCCCGGACCAGGAGCCGAGCCGGTTGGCGGCCTCGTGCTCCGGCACGCCCGCATGCTGCTCCGGCAGGATCGGGTTGCCGACCCACACCATGCCGTGCTGCATGGCGAAGACGAAGAGCGAGGTCAGCGTGGACTGTTTGTCCCCCGAGGGCAGCGAGGAGACGGTGAAGCCGCCCGCCAGCTTGCCCCGCAGGCGCTGCTGCCGCCACATGCGCCCGGTGGCGTCCATGAAGCGCTTGAACTGCGAGGACACGCCGCCGAGGTAGGTGGGCGAGCCCATCAGCAGCCCGTCGTAGGCGGCGGCCTGCTCGGGCTGATCGGCAAGCGACTCGGCCTCCAGCAGATCGGCCTCGATGCCGGGCACACCCCGCGCCCCCTCGACGATGTGGCGGGCGATGTGGGCCGTGTGCCCATGGGCGCTGTGATAGATGACGGCGAGCTTCTTCATGAGGGAGTACTCCTTGCGTTGGAAGATTGGGAAGGGAAGGCGGCACTCAGGCGGCAGCACTCAGGCGGCGGCATGCAGCAGCGGGATCGCCAGCGCGCTGAGGTAGAGGCCGAGGCCGAAGACGAGGTGGTTGGCCGCGCTGCGCAGCACGTTCGGACCCACCGGCCCCTTGCGCCGCCCCGCGAGGCCGGCGCCCATGGCCGGCTGCAGGAGGAGCAGGGGCGCGGCCACGGTGGCCAGGCCCAGCAGCAGGGCGGGGGCTAGGCGCGGGGCGTCCAGCCAGGCCGGTCCCTGCCAGGCCAGCAGCAGGGCCGCGAAGAGCAGGCCCACGGCGTAGTGCACGAACCAGCCCAGCACCCGCTCGCCGCGCACGGCGCCGGCCTTCGCGATGGACTCATGACGCCAGCGCCCCTGCAGCAGGTGGCCTGCCCAGCGACCCAGCAGCGCGAAGTCCAGGGTCGCCACGCCGGCACGGCGAAGGCCCATGAGCCAGAGGTCCATCAGCGCCGTCGCGCCCGCGCCCAGGGCCAGGCCCTGCGCCAGGATGGACACCAGGTCCGTCGATCCATTCATCACACACCTCCTGTGGATTGCGTTCCGCGCCCTCCGGCCACTTGACCTTCGAGCCCATGGAAGTCAGGATAGAAGTTGAAGTCAACTTCAAGTCAAGAGGTGTTCGGTGATGGATATCGCGGAGGTGGCACGTCGCTCCGGGGTGGCGGCCTCGACGCTGCGCTACTACGAGCGGCGCGGGCTGATCGCCCCGCTGGCGCGCGAGGGGGCCGGCCGGCGGCGCTATCCGCCCGGCGTCATGAACCAGCTGGCCCTGATCGCGCTGGGGCAGGCCGCCGGGCTCTCGCTGGACGAGATCCGCACCATGGTGCTGCCCAATGGCGAGGCCAGCGTGGACCGCGGCCTGCTGGCGTCCAAGGCGGATGCGATCGATGCGCAGGTGCTGCGCCTGCGTGCCGTGAGCCGCGGGCTGCGCCATGCCGCCGCCTGCCCGGCGCCCAGCCATGCGCAATGCCCGACCTTCCAGCGCCTGCTCAAGGCCGCGGCGGCGGGGGCGCTGGACTTGCAGCGCGAGGGCGGCGCGGCCCCGCCGGCCGAGCAGGCACGGCGGGCTCGCAAGGCGCGCCAGGCCCCGCCCCAGGGATCGGCCGCCTGAGCGGGACGGCGGGTGCGTGCGGCGCCCCTGTGACGCTCAGGCGCCCGGCGGATCGGTCGGCGCGTCGGTGAGGGTCTTCTTGCGTGCGCGCTTGGACTCGTACATGCGCTGGTCGGCGCAGTCGATCAGCTGCTCGGCCTTGACCCCGTCGGCCGGGTGCATGGCGAATCCGCAGCTGGCCCGCACGGGGAGGCGCTGGCCCCGGAAGACGAAGGGCTGGCGCAGGGCCTCCTGCAGGCGCAGCTCGAACTGCCGCACGCCGTCGGCATCGGACACCGCGGGCATCAGCATCGCGAATTCGTCGCCGCCCAGCCGGGCCACCACGTCCTCGCCCCGCGCCGTGTCCTTGAGGCGGCGCGCGAATTCCACCAGGGCGGCGTCGCCCACGCTGTGGCCGTGGTGATCGTTGAGGGGCTTGAGCCCGTCCATGTCCAGCATCAGCACGGCCAGCGTCTGCTGGGTGCGGCGCGAGCGCTGCAGGGCGCCACGCAGCTGCTCCAGGAACATGGCACGGTTGGCCACGCCGGTGAGGTCGTCATGGGTGGCCCGCTGGAAGAGGTCGTCCTGCCCGTAGTGGGTCGCCCAGTACATGGCCGTGCCCACCACCCGCGCCAGCAGCGTCAGCAGCTCCGCCTGCTTGGGCCCGAAATGGCCGAGCTCGCGGGACATCGCCTTGAGCACGCCCACGGGCTGGCCCAGATGCATGAGGGGCACCACGACCATGGAGCGCAGGCCCACGCGGCGGCAGGCGACGCGGTCCACACGCGGGTCCTTTTCGGCATCGGTGCAGATCAGGGCTTCGTGGCTGCGCATGCATTCGCCGGAGAGGCTGGCCTTCAGCGCCACCTGCACGCCCAGCTGCGCGACGGCCGTGCCGCTGGCGGCGCGGTAGCTGAGGTGGTCACCCTCGGCAATCTCGATGACGGCGCCATCGGCGGCGACCAGCTCCAGGGTGGTCTGCGTCACGAGCTTCATGACGCCGGCCTGGTCCAGGCCCATCTCGGCCACCTGGCCATGGATGTCGATGATTCGAAGGAGTTCTGCCGCAGTGAGCATGGCGGCCTCCGGAAAGAGGGGATGACTCCCTGGATCTGTCATCAGCTTTTTGTTTGAAGACAATTCTAGACAGGCGCCGGGCCCGCAGGCCATCCCCCATCCCCCCCTCATTCAGGCCTTCAGCCCGCGCCCCACGAGACGCAGCCGCTGCCGGAACTCCTTCTTCAGCCGGTACAGCTGAGCCGGCCGGTGCGCCCCGTCCGCGCGCTTGCCACCGGGGACCGCGTCCAGACAGTCCAGCTCGCTCATCTTGCGCCGGAAGCTCACGTGATTGACCGTCTCGCCCAGCACCGCCTCATAGACGGCCTGCAGTTCGGGCAGCGTGAACGGCTCCGGGCACAGGTGGGCCGGCAGCGAGGAGTAGAGGCTCTTGCCGCGCAGGCGCTCGACGGCCGTCGCGACGATGTGCCCATGGTCGAAAGGCAGCGCCGGCAGGCGGTCCACGGGGCGCCAGTGGGCGGCGCGGACGGGTGCGCCCTGCGCGCCGAGCGTGCCCGCGTCCACCACGGCGAGGTAGGCCACCGACACGCTCCAGCCTCGCGGATCCCGCCCGGGCCCGCTGAAGGTGGCGAGCTGCTCCAGGTACAGGCCCTGCAGGCCCGCCTTGTCCTGCAGCACGCGCACGGCGGCGTCCTCGCAGCTCTGGTCCTCGCCCGTCCGCACATAGCCGCCGGGCAGGGCCAGGGCGCCGGCAAAGGGATCGCGGTCCCGCTTGAGCAGCAACACCTGCAGCCGGCCCTCCTGGAGGGTCAGCAGCACCAGGTCCACCGTGCAGATCAGCGGTTCAGGCGGCAAGGAGGTGTTTCTTGAAGTGTTCACCGAAGACAGGATAGCGCCGTTCGGCGATGCCGGCACGTCGGAATAGGCCTGATGTCAGGATCACGGCCTAGTTATTTGCATCATGAACTTAAGCGGACGTATGATCGAACCGTGCCGTGTGAACCGCCCGGAGGCCCCATGAACACCCAGCTGCTGCTCATCGATCCCCAGAATGACTTCTGCGACCTGCCCGAGGCCTGGCGGCCGCGGACCCCGGCGCTCGATCATGCCGTGCAGCCGGCCCTGCCCGTGGCGGGGGCGCATGCGGACCTGATGCGCGCCGCGGCCCTGGTGGAGCGGCTGGGGGCGCGTCTGCAGGGCATCACGGTGACGCTGGACTCGCACCACCGCATCGACATCGCCCACCCCGGCTTCTGGCACGAGCCGGCTCGCGCGGCCGCTCCGGCGCCGTTCACGACCATCACCGCCGCCCAGGTGCGCGCGGGGGCCTACGTGCCGCGCGAGGCCGGTGCGCTGCCGCGTGTGCTCGACTACCTGGATGCCCTCGAGGCCACCGGCCGGTACACGCTGATGGTGTGGCCGGTGCACTGTCAGATGGGCAGCTGGGGCCAGGCCGTGCACGCCGGGCTGCAGCGCGCGCTGGACGGCTGGGCGGACGCGCAAGGCCGCTCGGTGCAGATCGTCACCAAGGGCGAGAACCCCTGGACGGAGCACTACAGCGCCCTGCAGGCCGAGGTGCCCGATGCGGCGGATGCGCGCACCCAGCTCAACGATCGCCTGCTGGCCGCGCTCGACGAGGCGGACGAGCTGCTCATCGCGGGCGAGGCCGGCAGCCACTGCGTGAAGGCGACCGTCGAGCACCTGGTGCAGCATCTGCCCTCGGGCCGCTGTGCCAAGCTCGTGCTGCTGCGCGACTGCATCAGCCCCGTGGGCGGCTTCGAGGCGGCCCAGGAGGCCTTCTTCGCAGCCATGCAGGCGCGCGGCGTGCGCCTGGCCCTGAGTACCGATTTCTGAAGGATCCGCCATGAGCGCCCCGGCCCCCGTGATCACCAGCCTGCTGGACACCGACCTCTACAAGTTCACGATGTGGCAGGCGCTGCTGCACCGCCATCCGCAGACGCAGGCGGAGTACCGCTTCGTGTGCCGCAACACGCCCGCCTTCCCGCTGAGCGAGCTGAAGGCCGAGGTGGAGCGGGAGCTCGACGCCCTGTGCGCCCTGAGCCTGACGGCGGAGGAGCTGGCCTATCTGCAGGGCCTGCGCTTCATCAAGAGCGACTTCATCGACTTCCTGCGGCTCTTCCGTTTCCAGCGTGCCTTCATCGAGGTGAGCACCGAGGGGGACGCGCTGCACATCGTCGCCCGCGGCCCGCAGGTCCATGTGATGGGCTTCGAGATCCCGGTGCTGG
This sequence comes from Burkholderiaceae bacterium, assembly GCA_041912595.1. Lineage (GTDB taxonomy): Bacteria > Pseudomonadota > Gammaproteobacteria > Burkholderiales > Burkholderiaceae_C > Roseateles_B. The sequence goes on along the minus strand of JAYRMR010000051.1, from coordinate 10,628 downwards.
CGATCGTCAACGAGCTCTACTTCCGCCGCCTGGACACCCCCGCCGTGTGCGCCGAGGGCCAACGCCGGCTGGACGCCAAGATCGCGACGCTGCAGGCCTTCGCCGACGAGTCCACGCGCTTCCGCCATCCCTTCGAGCTCTTCGACTTCGGCCTGCGCCGCCGCTACGCCGGCGCCTGGCAGCGCGAGGTGGTGCGCCAGCTGCGCGACGCCCTGCCGCAGCACTTCAAGGGCAGCTCCAACGTGAAGCTGGCGCGCGAGCTGGGCCTCGTGCCCATCGGCACCATGGCCCACGAGTACCTGCAGACCTTCCAGGCCCTCGGCACCGTGCGCCTGCGCGATCACCAGAAGGCGGCGCTGGAGGACTGGGTGCAGGAATACCGCGGCGACCTGGGCATCGCCCTGACGGACGTCGTGGGCATGGACGCCTTCCTGGCCGACTTCGACCTCTACTTCGCCAAGCTCTTCGACGGCCTTCGCCACGACAGCGGCGATCCCGTCGTCTGGGGCGAGAAGGCCCTGGCGCACTATGCAAGCCTGCGCATCGATGCCCACACCAAGCGCCTCGTGTTCAGCGACGGCCTGAGCGTGGACAAGGCCATCGCCCTGTACCGCCACTTCGCGGACCGCGTGCAGCTGGGCTTCGGCATCGGCACCCACCTGAGCAATGACCTGGGCCTCACGCCGCTGAACATCGTCATGAAGCTGACGCATGCCAACGGCCAGCCCGTGGCCAAGCTCAGTGACAGCCCGGGCAAGACGCTGTGCGACGACGAGACCTTCCTGGCCTATCTGCGGCAGGTGTTCGGGGTGAAGGTGCAGTAAGGACTTGGCCTCAGGCGGCTGCGCTGCTGCGGTAGGCCCAGAAGCGCGGCAGCACAAAACCGGTGGCAATGACCCCGGCGAGGCAGATCGCGCCCCCCGTCCAGACGGCGGTGGACACGCCCCAGGCATCGGCCATGAAGCCGGCGCGCGCATTGCCGATCAGCGGGCCGGTGAGGTAGCTGATCATCTCGATGCCGGCGAGGCGGCCGCGCAGCGCGTTCGGGATAGTCTCGTTCCAGATGGTGCCGCGGAAGACCCCGCTGACCATGTCCGCCGCGCCCGCCACGGCGAGGCAGGCCAGGCCGACCAGGAGACTCGGTGCGAGGCCCAGGCCCACGATGCCGAGGGCCCAGACGGCGGCCGCCACGATCACCGCCCGGCCCTGGTGCCGCACGCGGCCCGTCCAGCCGCTGAAGAGCCCGATGGCGAGGGCGCCAACAGACATCGCCGAGAGCAGCCACCCGACGGACTCGGTGCGCCCGTCCGCCGCCGCCATGGCCGGGAAGAGCGCCACGGGGAAGGCGAAGGCCATCGCGACGATGTCCACGATGTAGGTGCCCATGAGCTCCGGCCGGCGCCAGGCGAAGCGCAGGCCTTCGGCCAGATCGGCGAGCAGGTGGGGGCGCTCGCCCGCGTCGGCCGGCGTCCCGATGGCCGCGCGCGGGATGCGAGCGATGAAGAAGAGTGCCGCGAGGAAGGTGCAGAAGTCGAAGAGGTAGGCCCCCACGGCGCCCCAGCGGGCCAGCAGCAGGCCGGCCAGCGCCGGGCCGGCGACCATGCCCACGGTGCCGCGCACGGAGGACAGCGCGGCCACCGCCGCGAATTCCTCGGGCCGCGCGAGCTTCTGCGTCAGCGCCTCCAGCGCCGGGCGGTGAAAGCCGCTGGCGCCTTGCAACACCGCCACGAGCGCGTAGATCGCCAGCACGCTGGGCGCGGCGCTGAGTGCATTGGCCAGGAGCCCGGCCAGGCACAGCGCCATCAGCGCCTCGGAGCCGATGAGCAGCCGCTTGCGGTCCACCCGGTCCGCCACGGCGCCCCCCAGCAGGCCGCACAGCACCACCGGCAGCAGCTGCACGAGGCCCAGCAGGCCGACCTGCGCATTCGAGCGGGTCAGCTCGTACAGCTGCCAGGGCACCGCGACGTAGCTGACCATCGTGCCGAGGCCCGAGATGAACTGGCTGGCGAAGAGGCGCCGGAAAGCCGCGTTCTGGCGCAGCGGTCGGAGGTCGAGGAACATGGGCGGACGGAACTTTCGGGTCGCAAAGGATACCCGCCCGCCCTAGCGCCCTAGCTCAGGCGATCCTCGGTCCGGACGCCGCGCCGAGCGGCTCAGCAGCCCTGGATCGCGTGCCCGATCACCTTCTGCGAGCCGCCCTCGACGACATAGCGCACGGTGCAGCTGAAGGCGCGCTTGTCGGCGCTCGGGCGGCCGGCCTTCGAGTACTGGTACTCGAGCGTGCCTTCGCGGCCGAGGTTGATGGCCTCGGGCTTGCCCAGCTTGCGCACGAGCTCCTGCACCGTTGCGCCGTGCCAGGCGTCCAGCGACTTGTCGAAGTCGCTGCGGCGCTCCTGGTCCGCCGTGCGTCCCGCGGGCGGCACCGAGCCGGACTGCGGGACCGAGGGCGTGCTGCACCCGCTCAGGACGAGCGCGCTGCCGACGCCCAGGCACAGCAGCATCCGGCCCATCGACAGGCGCGGCGGCCGAAGCGTGAAAGTGGATGGAGGCGGATAGAGGCAGGTCGTCACGCTTCGCACCCTACCCTCCCTCGGGGCGCAGGCGCGTTGCGAGACGTAATTTGCGTGTGAGCTGGCTGCAGCGGAGGCGGCCCTGCCCCGGAACGCGGATGCACACGCTTACAGCCGCGCCGAACCGCCGCCCCCGAGCCGCGGACGGCGGCCTACCATTCATGCGCCCATATCGAAGCAACCGGGCCCGCAGCCCAGGCAGTGCGGCCTGCAGCCCGCCCACGCACCGGAGGTGATCATGGTGAAGACCCTGAATTTGCGAGCCCCTCGCGCCCGTCTGGCGGCGGTCCTCGGGGCGTCCCTGCTGTCTCTGCTCGCGGCCTGCGGCGGCGGCGGCGGCAGCAGCGGCACCCCGGTGACAAACAATGGCACCCTGCAGCTCGCGCTGACCGACGCGCCCGCCTGCGGCTACGACCAGGTCAACATCACGCTGCAGAAGGTGCGCGTCCACCAGAGCAGCAGCGCCGCCGACACGGACGCGGGCTGGTCGGAGATCACCCTGAACCCCGCCTTGCGCGTGGACCTGCTCACCCTGCGCAACGGCGTGCTGGCCACGCTCGGCTCCACGCCGCTGCCACCCGGCCGCTACACGCAGATGCGCCTCGTGCTGGCCAGCAACGGCGGTGGTGCCCCGTGGGCCAACTCGGTCGTGCCGACCGGCGGCGCGGAGCAGTCGCTCAGCACGCCGAGCGGCGCGCAGTCTGGCGTGAAGCTGAATGTGGACATCACCGTCAAGCCCAATGAGCTGGCGGATCTGGTGCTGGACTTCGATGCCTGCAAGTCCCTCGTGCGCGCCGGCAACTCGGGCCAGATCCTGCTCAAGCCGGTCGTCTCGGTCATCCCCCGCTTGATCTCGGGCGTGAGCGGCAGCGTGGAGGCCGGCATCGCGTCCGGCAACACCGTGGTCGCGCTCGAGCAGAACGGCGTCGTCGTCAAGTCCACGAGCCCGGATGGCACCGGCAAGTACCTGCTGCAGCCCGTCGTGCCCGGCACCTACGACCTGGTGGTGAGCGCACCGGGGCGGGCGACGGCGGTCGTGACCGGCGTGGTCGTGGCGGGCGGCGCCGTGACGCCGCTGGCCACCGGCACCACCGGCCTGAACCCGCCGGCCTCAGCCACCGGCGTGCTGGCGGGCACCGTCAGCACGGGCAGCGATCCCGTGGAGGCCACGGTCCAGGCCACCCAGGCGCTGAGCCTGGGGCGGTCCGTCAGCGTGGTCCAGGGCAGTGTCAATGCCACGACCGGCGTCTACACCTTCACGGTGCCCGTCGGCGCGCCCATGGTCGCCCCCTTCGTGGCCGCACCGGCCACGCTGAGCTTCACGGCGGACACCGCCGCCGCCGGCCGCTACAGCCTCGTCGCGGCCAACGCCAGCGGTGCCGTGAAGAACGCCGGGCCCGTCACGCTCACGTCGGGTGCCACGATCACCACCCCGTTCAGCTTCCCCTGAGCGACCTCAGCGCCGGCGCTCGCTGCGCCTCACCCTCGCACCTCCTGCAGCGCCTGCCGCAGGAGGGCGAGGCCTTCGTCGATGTCGGCCGCGCTGATGTTCAGGGCAGGCATGAATCGCAGCAGGTTCGGGCGCGGCGCATTGAGCAGCAAGCCCACGGGCGCGAGTGAGCTCGCCACCTCCACGACGGCGGCGGCGTCGTCGGATGGCAGCTGCAGCGCCCGCAGCAGGCCCATCCCGCGCTCGCCGGGGCAGCCGAAGTCCCGGGCGATCGCCTGCAGGCCCTGCGAGAGCTGCTCGGCGCGCTGCCGCACGCCCTCGAGGAAGTCCGCACGGCACACCTCGTTCACGACGGCCAGGCCGACGGCCGCCATCAGCGGATTGCCACAGAAGGTGCCGCCCTGGTCCCCGGGCTCGAAGCAGTTGAAGCGCTCCTTGCACAGCAGCGCGGACAACGGCACACCACCGCCGATGCCCTTGGCCAGCGTCATGACGTCCGGCTCGATGCCGTACTGCTCGTAGGCGAAGGCCGTGCCGCAGCGGCCGACGCCGGTCTGCACCTCGTCGGCGATCAGCAGCAGGTCCTGCTCGGTGCACAGCGCGCGCAGCTCCCGCACGAAGCCGGCATCGACGACATGGACGCCGGCCTCGCCCTGCACGAACTCGAGCATCACGGCCACCGTGGCCGGCGTGACGGCGCGGCGCACGGACTCGATGTCATGGAGCCGGGCCTTGGCGAAGCCGGTGGGCATGGGCGCATAGAGCCGGTCCCAGCCCGGCTTGCCCGAGGCGCTCATCATGGCCAGCGTGCGGCCGTGAAAGCCGTCGTGGAAGTTGATGACTTCATGCGCGCCGCCCTCGCGCTTCTGCCCCCAGCGCCGGGCCAGCTTCACGGCACCCTCGTTGGCCTCCGCGCCGGAGCTGGCCAGGAAGACGCGGTCGAAGCAGCTCAGCTCGGTCAGGCGCTGCGCGAGGTCCAGCAGGGGGCGGCTGTAGTAGGCCGGCCCGGGATTCAGCAGCCGGCCTGCCTGGGCGGCCAGCGCCTCAGCCACGAGCGCCGGGCTGTGCCCGAGGCTGTTGACCGCCCAGCCCTGCACGAGGTCCAGGTAGCGCCGGCCGCGCTCATCCTCCAGCCAGGAGCCGCTGCCACGGACGAAGACCCGGGGCGGCCGCTGGGTGATGGTGAGGAGATGGCGATCGAGGGCGGTTGAGGGCGCGTCAGTCATGGGATTCGGTCCAGTCGAAGTCGAGTTGCCGGGCGGTGCGCAGGGCCAGCGCGCGGCTGTGCAGCCGCTCCACGAGGTGCAGGCTCATGTCGATGCCTGCGGAGATGCCGGCGGAGGTGACGACGGGCCCGGCATCGACCCAGCGCCGCCCTTCCACCACGTGCAGGGCGGGGCGCAGGCGGCGCAGGGCGTCCAGGTCCTCCCAGTGCGTGGTGGCCTCACGCCCGTCCAGGACGCCGGCCTCGGCCAGCAGCAGCGCGCCGGTGCACACGGAGGCCATCAGCGGCACCGTGCGGGCCTGCGCGGCGATCCACGCCAGCAGGGCGGTGTTGCCCAGCTCGGCATCGACCACGCCGCCCGGGACGATGAGGCAGTCCAGCGGCGGGTGCACGTCCAGCGTGCCCTCCGGCTGCAGGACCAGACCCGCGCGGGCCCGCACCGGGCCGGGCCGGCAGGCCAGCGTGCGCACCGTGAAGAGCGGCGGTGCGCCGGGGTTCTCTCGGGCGTGCATCCGGGTCGCGGTGGTGAAGACCTCGTAGGGCCCGGCCATGTCGAGGAGCTCCACGTCGTCGAAGATCAGAAGGCCGATGGTCAGGGGGTGCGCGGGCATGGCAGGGCGGCTAGGGAGCGCCGATGAAGCAGGGATGTCGGCAGTATCGGAAGACGATGGCATGACCGCCAGGACGCTGTTCCCACCTTTTCTGCCATCACCCCTACCACGTCCGGATGCCACAATGCCGCATGGCCTGCCGCATCGTCTTCGTGCTCTTTCCCGGCTTCCAGCAGCTGGACCTGGCCGGCCCCATGGCCGTGTTCGAGGTCGCGCGGCTGACGCAGCCGGGCAGCTACGACTGGCGCCTCGCGGCTCGTGTGCCCGGCGCCGTGCGGAGCTCGGCCGGGGTGGCGTGGCCCGCGGAGTCGCTGCCGCGCAGCTGCGGCCCCGGCGACCTGGTCATGGTGATCGGCGGGGACGGCGTGGATGCCGCCTGCCAGGACGCGCCCCTCGTGCGCTGGCTGCAACGGGCCAGCCGCAGCGGAGCGCGGATCGCCAGCATCTGCAGCGGCAGCCTGCTGCTGGCCGCCGCGGGACTGCTGGACCACCGCGCCGCGACCACGCACTGGTCGCGCAGCCGGCAGTTCGCGACCGAGCACCCGGCCGTGCGCCTGCAGCCGGACCGCATCTACGTGCGCGAGCCGGCCACCCGCCGCCACCGCCCGCAGCGTCCCGAGCTCTGGACCAGCGCGGGCATGACGGCCGGCATCGACCTCTGCCTGGCGCTGGTCGCCCACGACTGCGGCGAGGACGTCGCGCGCGAGGCCGCCCGCCAGCTCGTGGTCGAGCGCCGCCGGCCGGGCGGGCAGTCGCAGTTCTCGCCGCTGCTGGAGGCGCAGCGGCCGGAGGGGCGCTTCGGGGCGCTGCTCGACTACGTCCGCCAGCACCTGCACCTGCCCCTCAGCGTGGAAGACCTGGCGGCACAGGCCTGCATGAGCCCGCGCCACTTCGCGCGCTGCTTCCGGGACGAGACGGGCACGACGCCGGCCCAGCTGGTGGAACGCCTGCGCCTGGAGGCGGCACGCGCCGCGCTGGAGGGCGGCTCGCCGTCGGTGCAGCGCATCGCGCAGGACTGCGGCTTCGGCAGCACCGAACGCATGCGCCGGGCCTTCCAGCGCTGGCTCGGGCGCCCTCCTGCGGCCTTCCGCAAGGCCGGCGCCGCGCCATGAGCCGGCACGCCTGAGCGGGCGGGGCAGCGCCGCCGCCCATCGCGCTGTCAACGCCGGCCCGGGCGGCGCCGTTCAGGACTGACCGATCCCTTCCACGGGTCGGCGCCTCCGGCACCCCTCACCATGACGCAACTGACCCTCACCTTCCACGGCACCCCCGGCAACGCCCGCCGGGCCCTGGGCGACCTGCTGCAGCGCTTCCGCTCGGCCTACTTCGTGGAACGCTCCAGCAACGAGTACCTCGTGACCGCCGACGACGTCACCGCCGCCGAGCTGGCCCGCCAGGCCGACTGGTCCGCCCGCCAGGCCCCGGCGCCGGCCCGCTCCCCCGCGCGCTGACGCCCGCGACCGTCGCGCGGCCAGAGCAGCGATGATGCGGTCCTGTCGAAACCCGCCTGCGTCGTTCGTCGTAGGCATGGCAACCCCGCCAGGCTTCACCACAAGGACCGCCGATGAAACCGCTGCTGCTCGCCTCCGCCCTGCTCGCCACCGCCGTGCAGGCGGCGCCCGCCACCTACGAGATCGACCCCACCCATACCTATCCCAGCTTCGAAGCCGACCACATGGGCATGTCCTACTGGCGCGGCAAGCTGAACCGCAATGCCGGCACCATCGTCTATGACAAGGCCACCGGCGCGGGCAGCGTCGAGGTGCAGATGGACCTGGCCAGCATCGACTTCGGCCTGGACGCCATGAACGCCTGGGCCCGCGGCAAGGACTTCTTCAATGTCGAGAAGAACCCCTCGGCCACCTTCAAGGGCCGCTTCGACGCCATTCAGGCCGGGGTGCCGACACAGGTGCTGGGCGAGCTGACGCTCAACGGCAAGACCCGACCCCTGACGCTCGCCATCCGCCAGCTCAAGTGCATGCCGCACCCCATGCTCAAGCGCGACTTCTGCGGCGCGGACGCCTCCGGCAGCTTCCAGCGCGACGAGTTCGGCCTCAACGCCGGCAAGGACTGGGGCTTCAAGATGGAAGTGCAGCTGCGCATCCAGGTGGAGGCGGTGGCCCGGGAGTGAAGGGCCGCCGGTCGACGTGATGCCACGGCAGAGCGCCACGCTGATGCAGACTGTTACGACGGGTCCTGCCCACTGGCTCACCTCATGAGCCAGCGGCCGCTGACACTGACTTCAACCGAGCGCCCTCGCCCCTGCGGCGGCCTCGGTCCTCCGTCAACGTTCAGAAGGACCTCCTCATGATGAAGAAGCACGCGCTGCGCCTGGCCGCCCTCGGCCTGACCTCCTGCCTGGCCTATGGCCTGAGCGCCTCGGCCGCCCTGGCGGCCGGCTGGACGCTGACGGACCTGGGCACCCTTGGCGGGGCCAGCAGCGCCGCCAACGGCCTGAACAACGCCGGGCAGGTGGTGGGCTTTGCCGAAGCCGCCGACGGCACGCCCTATCCCGCCATCTGGACCGGCGGCATCGCCACCGCGCTGGCCACCCGCCCTGGCCGGGCCCTGGCCGTGAGCCCCGCGGGCGTCGCCGCCGGCAATGTGATGGACGCGGCGGGCATCCGCCTGGATGCCACCTTGCTGAGCCCCGCCGGCGCCCTGGACCTGGGCACCTTCGGCGGCAGCTTCAGCACCGTTGCGGCCGTCAATGACCGTGGGCAGGTGGTGGGCTACGCCCGCACGGCCGACGAAAAGGACCATGCCTTCCTCGCGACCGCCTCCGGCACGCAGGACCTCGGCACCTACGGCGGCCTGTACAGCTATGCCTATGGCATCAACGCGGCCGGGCTCGTCGTCGGCAGCGCCTACGACGCCACGGGCACCTCGCGCTGCTTCCTCACGACGGGTCAGGGTCTCGTCGATCCTGGCACGCTGGGCGGCCGCTTCTGCAATGCGATGGCCGTCAACGACGCCGGACAGGTCACCGGCGCGAGCACCAACGGCGCGGGCCTCGGCCATGCCTTCGTGTTCGACAGCCGCGGCATGGTGGACCTCGGCACGCTGGGGGGCACGAGCAGCGTCGGCTATGCCATCAACCGGCACGGACAGGTGGCGGGCTCGGCGCGCACGCCGGCGGGGCAGCTGCATGCCTTCCTGCACGACGGCACCCGCATGATCGACCTCGGCACCCTTGGCGGCACCACCAGCACGGCGCTGGGTCTCAATGCCGCCGGGCAGGTCGTCGGCCATGCCACGCTGGCCAATGGCAGCCGGCAGCCCTTCCTCTACACGAATGGCGTGATGCTCAACGTGAACACGCTGGTGCCCGGCCTGACGAACGTCGACGCCACCCGCCTGTTCCTCAACGACGCCGGTCAGCTGGCGGGGACCGGCACGATCGGGGGCAAGCAGCGCGCTTTCCTGCTGACGCCGACGCCGTGACGGGGGGCGCCGTGGGGCGTCCGGGGGACGGGTGAGGCCGCGGCGTCCCGGAGCCGGGCAGGACAGGGCGTCAGCCTCACGTCCTGCCCGGCCAGTACCGGCTCGATCGGGTTGACATAGGCCCCCCCCGTCTCGCTGACCGCGAAGAGCAGGCCTACCGCAGCACCCCGCTCATTCACCACCAGGGACCCGCTGTCAGGGAGCGCGTCGAGCGTGGGCACCGCGTTCGATAATCCGGGGCCCCGCTTGTTCGAGACGCCCCTTTGATCATGGATAAATTCTTGCTGCAGCAGCAGGTGCTGGACCGGCTTGCCGAAGACCTGCTGCAAACCGAAGCGGCAGCGCGGGCGGCGCATGAAACGGCGACTCACGAAGAGAACATCGCCGAGAACAAGTACGACACCTTGGGGCTCGAAGCCGCGTACCTGGCCACCGGCCAGGCTCGCCGTGCGGACGCCATTCGTCAGGCGATGGCCCAGTGGCGCCAATTCCGCCCGCTCGCCTACGAGGCCAGCAAAGGGATTCAGCTCGGCGCGCTGGTCTGCCTGGTCGATGCCGAGGACAGGCAGCAGCTGCTGTTTCTCGGCCCGCCCGGGGGCAGCATGAAGCTGGTCAGCGGCGATCAGATCGTCCAGGTCATCAGCAGCGAGGCCCCGTTGGGCAGGGCCCTGCTGGGCAAATGCGAGGGTGACGAGGTGTCCCTGCAGATCGCTTCCGTTCGCCAGACGTTTGACGTGCTGCGGGTGCATTGAGCCGCAGCCCGTTTATGTCGCATTGTCATGTCGCATTGATTTGATCGCCGGCCCGCACGGAACATTGCCATGCCCACATCGACGCTGACACCGCACGCGCCACCCGCCCCGCCAAGTCCACCGACATTGCCGAGGCTCTACACCTTTCGGCGCTGCCCTTACGCGATGAGAGCGCGGATGGCACTGCTGCAGGCCGGGCGGGACTTCGAAGCCGTCGAGGTCCGCTTGCGCGACAAGCCGGCCGACTTGCTGGCCCTGTCGCCCAAGGCGACCGTCCCCGTCCTGCAGCTGCCTGATGGCCGCGTCATCGATGAGAGTTGGGACATCATGCGCTGGGCGCTGGCCACGCCTGACGCGCAGGGTGCGTGGGCGCGGGCGCAGTCGCCGGAGAACCTCGACCTGCTGAAACGTAACGACGGCGACTTCAAGCATCACCTGGACCGCTGGAAGTACCCTCAGCGTGTTGACGCCGACTGAAATTTGACCCACCCGCGAGGGTTCTGCCGACCGAAATTTGACCCAGGTGTTCAACCTACCCTGCCCGAGATATCCACAGCTGGGCGGGGGTGTGAGGAG
>JAYRMR010000050.1:0-35130 GCA_041912595.1 Burkholderiaceae bacterium | reverse complement strand
AGACCCCCGTGCTGGGCATCACCGGCACCGGCGGCGCCGGCAAGTCCAGCCTGACCGACGAGCTCATCCGCCGCCTGCGCCTGGACCAGGACGACCGCCTGCGCGTGGCGCTCATCTCCATCGACCCGTCCCGCCGCAAGAGCGGTGGCGCGCTGCTGGGTGACCGCATCCGCATGAACGCCATCAGCCCCTGGAGCCAGGGTTCGCGCGTGTTCATGCGCTCGCTGGCCACGCGCGACTTCGGCAGCGAGATCAGCAAGGCCCTGCCCGACGTCATCGCCGCAGCCAAGGTGGCCGGCTTCGACCTGGTCATCGTCGAGACCTCCGGCATCGGCCAGGGGGATGCCGCCATCGTCCCGCATGTGGACATCCCCATGTACGTGATGACGCCCGAGTTCGGCGCCGCCAGCCAGCTCGAGAAGATCGACATGCTGGACTTCGCCGAGTTCGTCGCCATCAACAAGTTCGACCGCAAGGGTGCGGCCGACGCCTGGCGCGACGTCGCCAAGCAGGTGCAGCGCAACAAGGAAGCCTGGGGCAAGAAGGCGGAGGACATGCCCGTCTTCGGCACCATGGCCAGCCGCTTCAACGACGACGGCGTGACCGCGCTCTACCAGGCCCTCAAGCCGCGTCTGGCGGAACTGGGCCTGCAGCTGGCCGACGGCCGCCTGCCCCTCGCCAGCACCCGCTTCAGCACGCACCAGACGCCCATCGTGCCGCCGGCCCGCGTGCGCTACCTCGCCGAGATCAGCGACAGCGTGCGCGGCTACAAGCGCCGCGCCCGCCAGCAGTCGCTGCTGGCCCGCGAGATCCAGCAGCTGCACGGCGCGAGCCGCATGTTGCTGGAGGCCAACCCCGAGAAGCAGAACGCCCGCGGCGCCCTGGCCGAGCTGGCCACCGCGCGCGAGGCACGCCAGGACGCCGACGCCCGCCAGCTGCTGGCCCAGTGGCCCGACATGCAGAAGGCCTACGCCGGTGACGAGTACGTGGTGAAGATCCGCGACAAGGAGATCCGCACCAGCCTCGTCTCCACCAGCCTCTCCGGCACCAAGATCAAGAAGGTCGTGCTGCCGCACTACGAGTGCCAGGGCGAGCTGCTGAAGTGGCTGATGCTGGAGAACGTGCCCGGCTCCTTCCCCTACACCGCCGGCGTCTTCGCCTTCAAGCGCGAGGGCGAGGACCCCACCCGCATGTTCGCCGGCGAGGGCGATGCCTTCCGCACGAACCGCCGCTTCAAGCTGGTCTCCGAGGGCATGCCCGCCAAGCGCCTGTCCACCGCCTTCGACTCGGTCACGCTCTACGGCGCCGACCCGGCCCCGCGGCCCGACATCTACGGCAAGGTCGGCAACTCCGGCGTCAGCATCGCGACGCTGGACGACATGAAGGTGCTCTACGACGGCTTTGACCTCTGCAGCCCCACGACCAGCGTCTCCATGACCATCAACGGCCCGGCGCCGTCGATCCTGGCCATGTTCATGAACACGGCCGTGGACCAGCAGATCGCCAAGTTCAAGGCCGACAACGGCCGCGACCCGACCGCCGACGAGACCGCCAAGATCAAGGCCTGGGTGCTGGCCAATGTGCGCGGCACGGTGCAGGCCGACATCCTCAAGGAAGACCAGGGCCAGAACACCTGCATCTTCTCGACCGAGTTCTCGCTGAAGGTGATGGGCGACATCGCCGAGTATTTCGTGCACCACAACGTGCGCAACTTCTACTCGGTGTCGATCTCCGGCTATCACATCGCCGAGGCCGGCGCGAACCCCATCTCGCAGCTGGCGCTGACGCTCTCCAATGGCTTCACCTTCGTCGAAGCCTATCTGGCGCGCGGCATGCACATCGACGACTTCGCGCCCAACCTCTCCTTCTTCTTCAGCAACGGCATGGACCCCGAGTACACCGTGCTGGGCCGCGTGGCGCGCCGCATCTGGGCCGTGGCCATGCGGGACAAGTACGGCGCCAACGAGCGCAGCCAGAAGCTGAAGTACCACATCCAGACGTCCGGCCGCTCGCTGCACGCGCAGGAAATCGCCTTCAACGACATCCGCACGACGCTGCAGGCGCTGATCGCGATCTACGACAACTGCAACTCGCTGCACACCAACGCCTACGACGAGGCGATCACCACGCCCACCGAGGAATCGGTGCGCCGCGCGATGGCGATCCAGCTCATCATCAACCGCGAATGGGGCCTCGCGAAGAACGAGAACCCGAGCCAGGGCGCCTTCATCATCGAGGAGCTGACCGAGCTGGTGGAAGAGGCCGTGCTGAGCGAGTTCGAGAAGATCGCCGAGCGCGGCGGCGTGCTGGGCGCGATGGAGACGGGCTACCAGCGCAGCAAGATCCAGGAGGAGTCGCTGCACTACGAGATGCTCAAGCACACGGGCGAGTACCCCATCATCGGCGTCAACACCTTCCGCAACCCGCATGGCGAGCCGGTGCCCGAGCACATCGAGCTGGCCCGCTCGACGGACGAGGAAAAGCAGAGCCAGCTCTCGCGCCTCGCCGCCTTCCACGAGCGCCATGCCGCGCAGTCGCCCGCCATGCTGCAGCGCCTGCAGCAGGCCGTGATCGACAACAAGAACGTCTTCGAGGTGCTGATGGACGCCGTGCGCGTGTGCTCGCTCGGCCAGATCACCTCGGCGCTGTTCGAGGTGGGCGGGCAGTACCGTCGCAGCATGTAAGGGCTTGCCTGCCTGCGCCCTGCCAGAGGCCTCCTTCGGGAGGCCTTTTTCATGCGCGCCGCCGTGCAACCCGGGCCCCCAGCACGTCGCTCACCACGGGCCACGGCTGCGGCCAAGCGCCCAATGCAGTGACACGCCCCCGCTGGCGCACCGCCCCACTTCGGCGTACAAACATGGCCACGGGCGCCGTCTGCTGCGCCGCTGGAGGTGCCGCATGCTGTGGTCGTCATCGCCCTCGCCTGAAGTCGCCGCGTGCCTGACGCCCGTCATGCCGCCCGAGGCGCATGAGCCGCCGGCCATGCCCGCCTCGCCCTCGCCGCTCGAGGCCGACACCCTGCTGCTGATCGACGTGCGCTCCTATGGCGAGTTCATGGCGGGTCACGTGGCGGGCGCGCACTGCGTGCCGCTCTCCCGTCTCGCCGACGACATCGTGCACCTCGCGCCGGACCCCGCCCAGCCCATCGGCCTGTACTGTGCCAGCGGTCATCGCGCGGAGCAGGCGCTGGGCCTGCTGCAGCGCCTGGGCTACCAGGCAGTCTGCAATGCCGGCACGCCCGTGCTGCTCGCCCGACGGCTGGGCCGCGCGCTGGAATCGGGCCTCTGACACGCCGACGGGAGGTGACCGTGATGCTGTGGGTCTCTCAACTGCACTGGCCGGAACCGCTGCCGGAGCTCCAGCTGGAGCCTCCGCCGCCGGACGCCGGTGAACACACCCAGGCGCCGGACTGGCCCGGCGACGCCGTGCGCATCGACGTGCGCTCCTACGGCGAATTCATGGCGGGCCACCTGCCGGGCGCCCACAGCCTGCCGCTTCCACGGCTGCTGGAACTGATGCCCGCGCTTCAACTGCCGCCGGACACGCCGCTGCTGGTGTACTGCGCCACCGGCGCGCGGTCGGAGCTCGCCGCGGCCGCGTTGCGCCGCCAGGGCTGGCAGCAGGTCTACTATGGCGGCGGCGCGCTGGAATTGGCCGGCCGCCTGCACGAGCCGCTGCTGCGCGGCATGTAAACGCCCATGCTGGATCCCCGTGTCGACGCCTATATCGAGAAGGCCGCTCCGTTCGCCCACCCCGTGCTGCGCCTCTGGCGCGAGCTGGTACATGCGCAATGCCCGGGCGTCGAGGAGACGATCAAGTGGGGCTTCCCGCACTTTCTGTGGCAAGGACGCATCCTGACCAGCATGGCCGCATTCAAGGCCCATGCCAGCATCGGCTTCTGGCAAGGCGAGGCCGTGACCGGGGCCGAGGAACGGCGCGAAGGCATGGGGGAACTCGGCAAGCTGACGGCGGTGTCGGACCTTCCCCCCAAGAATGAGCTCAAGGCCATGCTCCGGCGTGCCCAGGCCCTCATCGAGCAGGGCGCGAAGCCCCGACGCGCGGTCCGCCCGGCGCCGCGCCCGGTTCCCGAGCTGCCGCCCGCGCTCGTGCAGGCGCTGGCCGGGCAGCCCGCCGCCCAGGCCTTCTTCGAGGGCCTGGCGCCCAGCCACCGCCGCGAGTACATCGAGTGGATCGCCGAGGCCAAGCGCGAGGAGACGCGGGACAAGCGCATCGCCCAGGCGGTCGAGTGGCTCGGCGAAGGCAAGCGGCGCAACTGGAAATACGAGAGCTGCTAATCCGGCATGTCCTGGCACCGTCCCGGTGCATCCGCCTTGCGCCAGTTTGCCAAATCGGCCGCCCGCGGGCGCCGCGTGTCGCGCCGGCTCCACGCCCGCCCGGCGCCGCACATGTTTCCTGCACCGGACGGCGCGAGACCTCGCTATCCTCGCGATCACGCAGGAGATGGCCGTTCAGGCCACGAAGGCCCCCGGGAGGGATAGCCAGGGAGTCTGTAACGATGGAATTCCTCAGAACCATGAGGATCGGCGCGCGCTTGGGCCTGGCCTTCGGCGCGATGCTGCTTCTGATGCTGACCTTGAGCGTCCTGGGCTGGCTCAACAGCCGCCGCATGCACGACCAGGCCCAGGAGCTCTACCTCCGCAGGGCGCTGCCCATGCAGCAGATCGGCGCCATCGACGCCCTGATGCTGCGCAACCGCCTGCTCGTGATGGAGATGATGCGAGACCCGCAGCCGGCGCAGGTCGAGGCCCTCGATCAGCAGTTGCGGGCCAACGTCGCCGAGGTCACCGAGACCTGGAAGCGCTATGTGGAAGGGCCTATGGACGCCGAGGAGAAGGCCCTGGCCGAGCGCTTCGCGCAGACGCGCGGCGCCTACGTGAAGCAGGGCCTGCTCGCCGCGCGTGACCTCCTCAAGCAGGGCGACAGCACCGGCGCCGAGCAGGTCTACCAGCAGAAGATCCAGCCGCTCGGCCGCGAGGCGAAGGCGTCGATCGACCAGCTCATCGCCACCCAGATCCAGGGCGCGAAGCAGGCCTACGACGCGCTCGAAACGCTGCAGGTGCGCGTCCAGTGGTGGTCCCTGGCGCTGTCCACGGCGGCCGCGCTGCTGACGGTGCTGGGCGCCCTCATCTGCACCCGTTCCATCGTCGGGCCGCTGGCCCAGGCCGTGCAGCTGGCCCGCCAGGTGGCCGAGGGCGACCTGCGCGAGCAGGTGCCGAGCCAGGGGCGCGACGAGGCCCATGAGCTGCTCGAGGCGCTGAACACCATGTCCTCGAGCCTCTCGACCATGGTCCAGCGGGTGCGGGACAGCAGCGAGACCATCGCCACCGGCTCCTCGCAGATCGCGACCGGCTCCGCCGATCTCAGCCAGCGCACCGAGGAGCAGGCCAGCAATCTGCAGCAGACGGCCGCGTCCATGGAAGAGCTGTCCGGCACGGTGACCAGCAATGCCGAGACCGCCTCCGAGGCCGACCGCCTCGCCCGCGAGGCCTCCTCGGCCGCCGCCCTGGGCGGGGACGTGGTCACCCAGGTCGTGCGCAATATGCAGGGCATCGCCGATTCGTCCCGCCGCATCGCGGACATCATCTCGGTCATCGACGGCATCGCCTTCCAGACCAACATCCTCGCGCTGAACGCCGCGGTCGAGGCCGCGCGTGCCGGCGAGCAGGGGCGCGGCTTTGCCGTGGTGGCCGGGGAGGTGCGCGCGCTGGCGCAGCGTTCCGCGCAGGCCGCCCGCGAGATCAAGAGCCTCATCGGCCAGAGCGTCGAGCAGGTGGACCAGGGCAACCGCCTGGTCGAGCAGGCGGGTCAGTCCATGACCGGCATCGTGGCCCAGGTGCAGCAGGTCAGCGCCCTGATCGGGGAGATCGCCTCGGCCAGCCAGGAGCAGTCCAAGGGGATCGCGCAGGTGGGGGCGGCCGTCACGCAGCTGGACCACGTCACGCAGCAGAACGCCGCGCTCGTCGAGGAAAGCACCGCGGCGGCCGAGAGCCTGCAGCACCAGGCCCAGCGCCTGGCGGAGCTGGTCAGCGAGTTCAAGACGGCCTGAGGCCGCGCGCCGCGCCCGGCCGTGTTCAGGGCACGACGGCGAGGAACAGGAACACCGCGAACAGCACCAGGTGCACCGCGCCCTGCAGCACGGTGGCGCGCCCGCTGCCGAGCGTCAGGGCGCCCACCAGGATGCTCAGGACCAGCAGCACGATGCCCGTCGGCGGCAGGCCCAGCAGCAGCGGGTTGGGCAGGAACAGCGACAGCACGGCCACCGCGGGAATCGTCAGGCCGATGCTGGCGAGCCCGGAGCCGAGCGCCAGGTTGAGGCTGGTCTGCAGCCGGTTGCGCAGGGCGGCGTGCACCGCTGCCAGCGTCTCGGGCAGCAGCACCAGCAGGGCCACCATCACCCCCACGAGGGACGGCGGGGCGCCCATCGACTGCACCAGCGCCTCCATGGGCGGCGCGAGCCGCTTGGCCAGACCGACGACGCCCACCAGGCAGACCATCAGCAGCGCCAGCGCGGCCCACGCGACCGCATTCGACGGGGGGGCGGCATGGGCGGGCTCGTCCCCCTCCTCCGTGGCGACGGGCAGGAAGTAGTCGCGGTGCCGCCAGGCCTGCACGAAGACGAAGGCGCCGTACAGCACGAGGGACACCACGCCGGCGAACATCAGCTGCGGCCGCGCGAAGGTCGGGCCGGGCGAGCTGGTGGTGAAGGTGGGCAGGACGAGCGTCAGCGTGGACAGCGCCGCCAGCACGGCCAGCGTGGGGCTGGTGCCCTCGACGCGGAAGGCCAGGACGCGGTGCTTGAGCCCGCCCACGAGGATGCACAACCCCACCACGCCGTTGCAGACGATCATGATGGCCGAGAAGACCGTGTCCCGGGCCAGCGAGCTCGCGCCATCGCCGCCGGCCAGCATCAGGGACACGATCAGCGCCACCTCGATCACCGTCACGGCCACGGCCAGCACCAGCGAGCCGTACGGCTCCCCCACCCGGTGCGCCACAACCTCCGCATGGTGCACCGCGGCCAGCACCGCGGCGCCCAGGCACAGGGCGATGGGCAGCAGCACCCAGCCCTCGGTCCCCGGCCAGGCCAGCGCCCCGAGAGCGGCCAGCGGAGCCAGGAGGGACCACAGAGGCAGGGCGAGGGGCAGTCGTGACAGGAGATGGCGCATGACGCGACCCTAGCACAGGGCATGCCGGCGGGCACGGGGGCGTTTGGCCCCCGGCGCCGGGTCGGGACTCACTCGCCCCCATGACCAAAGACACTACGGGACTTCCTGCTGCCGCAAGTCCGCAGACCTCGCTAAGGTGCGCACTCCACCGCGGAGGACATGCACATGGGTTCTGGGACGAACGGGCGCGCCTGGCTGCGCCCGCTGCTGCTGGCAGGGTTGATCAGCACGGGCTTCGCCACCTCGGCGTCCGCCCAGGTGCCGGCGCCCGAGGACCGGCCCTATCCGGGCGTCATGCAGGTCAGCGTGGACGCCACGGACCTCGACCACCGCGTGTTCCAGGTCCGGCAGCGGCTGCCCGTCCGGCCAGGTCGACTGACCCTGCTGCATCCGCGCTACCTGCCCGGCGCACATGGCCCGTACGGGCAGGTGGACCGCATCGCGGGCCTGCAGATCGACGCCGGGGGCCAGGTCTTGCCCTGGGTGCGCGACACCGTCGACCCCAGCGCCTTCCATGTCGAGATTCCCGCGGGCGTCGCGCAGATCGAGATCCGCCACCAGTTCCTCAGCGCCGTCAGCCGCGACACCGGCCGTGTCGTGATGACCCGGGAGATGTTGAACCTGCAGTGGATCAGCCTCGTGCTCTACCCCGCCGGCTACCAGGTCGACCGCATCCAGGTCCAGCCCGAGGTGCGACTGCCGGCCGGCTGGCAGCAGGCCAGTGCGCTGCGGATGCGGGCGGCGGGCACGGCCGGTGCAGCCGGCGAGCCGCTGCGTTTCGAGCCCGTGAGCCTGGAGACGCTCATGGATTCGCCGCTCTTCGCCGGGCAGCACCTGCGCCGCGTCGAGCTGGACCCGCCCGGCCGCGAGCGGCCAGTCGTGCTGAACATCCTGGCAGACACGCCCGAGGAGCTGCAAGCCAGCGAGGCACAGATCGAGGCCCACCGCCAGCTCGTGCGCCAGGCCGACCAGCTCTTTGCCTCGCGCCACTTCGCGCATTACGACTTCCTGCTGGCCATCTCCGACCGTCTGGGCGGCATCGGCCTGGAACATCACCAGAGCAGCGAGAACGGCGTGCGACCGGGCTACTTCAAGGACTGGTCCAAGCGCCCCGGGGCGCGCAGCCTGCTGCCGCATGAGTACACGCACTCGTGGAACGGCAAGTTCCGCCGCCCGGCCGATCTCTGGACGCCCAACTACAACGTGCCGATGCAGGACAGTCTGCTGTGGCTCTACGAAGGGCAGACCGACTACTGGGGCCGCGTGCTGGCGGTCCGCGCCGGGCTCGTCAGCCCCGAGCAACTGCGCGACACGCTGGCCGAGACCGTGGCCCTGCTCAGCCATCGCGCCGGCCGCGTCTGGCGCAATCTGCAGGACACCACGAACGAGGGCGCCATGGCCCGCTCGCGCAGCGAGGCCGAATGGAGCAACTGGCAACGCGGGGCCGACTACTACGCCGAATCGAGCCTGATCTGGCTGGATGCCGACACGCTCATCCGCGAGAAGAGCGGCGGGCAGCGCAGCCTGGACGATTTCGCGCGGCGCTTCTTCGGCGTGCAGGACGGCCGGATGCAGCCGCTGACCTACCGCTTCGAGGACATCGTCTCCACGCTGAACGAAGTCCAGCCCCACGACTGGACGCGCTTCCTGCGCGAGCGCCTCGACGGCCACGGGCCGGGCGCGCCGCTGGACGGCCTCGCCCGCGCGGGCTGGCAGCTGGCCTGGGCCGAGACGCCCAGCGACTTCCAACGCCACCAGGCGGAGGACGGCGAGGTGAAGACCGACGACTTCAGCTACTCGCTGGGCCTGCAGCTCAAGCGCGATGGCCGCGTGGACCGCGTGCTGTGGGACAGCCCGGCCTTCCGCGCCGGCATGAGTCACGCCCTGACGGTGGTGGCCGTCAACGGCACGGCCTACAAGGGCGAGCGCCTGGCCGCGGCGATCACGGCCAACAAGACCGGCCAGGCGCCGCTGGACCTGCTGGTGCGCGAGGGGGACCAGTACCGCCACGTGCGGCTCGACTACCGCGGCGGCCTGCGCTACCCCCGCCTGCAGCGCGTGGACGGCAGCCCCGAGCGCCTCGACGCGGCCATCCTGCAGCCCCGGTGACCTTCGCCAGGGCTTGCGGCGCGGCGCCAATAATGGAGCCCTCGCAAGCCCTGCTGGAGAAGGAAGCCCCATGCCCGCGCCGTTCGCCCTGTCCCGCCCGCTGCTCGCTGCGGCCCTCGTGTCCATGAGCCTGTTCGCCGGGGTGGCCAGCCACGCCCGGCCGGACACCATCGGCGAGGTGGACACCGTCTTCAAGCTGATCGGGCCCGACCACAAGATCGTGGTGGACGCCCACGACGACCCGCGCGTGGAAGGCGTGACCTGCTACGTCTCGCGGGCCAAGACCGGCGGCATCAAGGGCGCCCTCGGGCTCGCCGAGGACAAGAGCGAGGCCTCCATCGCCTGCCGCCAGACCGGCCCCATCCGCTTCGCCAAGCCCCTGCCGCAGCAGGAAGAGGTCTTCAACGAGCGCCTCTCGCTCGTCTTCAAGCGCCTGCGCATCGTGCGCATGGTCGATGCGCAGCGCAACACGCTGGTCTACCTGACCTACTCGGACCGCCTCATCGAGGGCTCGCCCCAGAACAGCGTCACCGCCGTGCCCGTGGACCGCGCCACGCCCATTCCGCTCAAGTGAACGGGCGCCTCGGGCCGCTCACCAACGGCCCAGGTGCACGCACACCGGCCGCGGCACGGCCACGTGCAGCCCCGTGGCGGCGAGGCCCATGCCGGGCTCGACGCGCAGCACGGCCAGCTGGTCGCTGCGCTCGTTGCACACGTACAGGAAGCGCCCCGCGGGGTCCAGCGCCGCGCTGCGCGGGTAGGAGCCCCGCGTCCAGATGTGGTCGCGCAGCCGCGGCAGACCGTCCTCATCGAGGGCGATCAGGCTCACGGCATCGAAGAGCCGGTTGAGGGCATACAGGTGCCGGCCGTCCGGCGCGACCAGCAGGTCGGACGCGTAGCTCGTGCCCTCGAATCCCGCCGGCAGCACGCTGATCTCGTCCAGCAGGCGCAGCCGGCCGTCGTCGGCGTCGAACGCCAGGGTCGCGAGCGTCGAGGACTCCTCGCACAGCACATGCACCCGATCCGCCCGGCGCGGCGAGAAGAGGCCATGTCGCGGCCCGGCGCCCGGCGTCAGGGCCAGCCCCTCCCGCGCCTGCAACTGCAGCGGCCCGGTGCGGCGCCAGACCTGGATCCGGTCCAGGCCCAGGTCGGTGGCGAGCACATGCCGCCCGTCGGGGCTCGGGCAGACCATGTGCAGATGCGCCGCCTCATGCCCGCTGCAGGCGCGACTGCCCGGCGGCGCGTTCTGCGCCTGCGCCGGGCCGGGCCGCCAGCGTCCCGCCGGATCGCTGGGCCAGTGCGTGCCCTCGCCGGTGAGCAGGCCTTGCGCGTCCAGGGCGTGCATCGTCAGCGCCGCGGCCTCGTAGTGCGCGATCAACAGTGCCTCCGCCGCCGCGCCCGTCGCCCGCGCGAGGTGCACGGGACCGGCCGCCCCGCTGCCCTGCCGCTGCAGGCAAGGGGAGCCGTCCAGGCCGGGCCGGTACACCGACACCACGCCCTCTCGCTGCTCGTGAGCCGCATAGAGCAGGCCGCGCGACGCATCCGCCAGCAGCCAGCTGACGCAGGGCGGCGCGTCCGCCGGCACCAGCGGCTGCAGGGCACCGGTGGGCTCGTCCTGGCGAAAGCGCCAGAGCTGCGAGAAGGCGGGATCGGCGCTGCCCACATGGGCGATCACCGGCGGGGAGTCGTCGGGCATGGCGGAACGCGGTGGACCGTCAGCGGCACGTATCAGGCCCGGTGCAGGGTGGCGTCTGCGCTGACGATTGGTATTTGATTGGGCTGCGCCATTGTGAACCGAACCCGCAACCCAGTGCCCCTAGTACTTGGGGGAGCGTGCGCCCAATCGTGGCCGCCAGGCGTACAAGCCCGGCTGATGCGGGCCGCGATGGGCGGACGCCGCACCAGCAAGGAGTGATCCCATGAAACACAAGCGATTGCGCGCCGCAGCCCTGCTGTCCGCGCTGGTGCTGGGTGTCGCCGGGGCTGCGCAGGCGGCCCTGGTCGGCAGCACCAGCCTGACGAGCTTCAACACCGCCAGCGCGGGTCTCGGCAGCCAGACGGTCGTGGACTTCGAGTCCGCGCCGCCGGGCGGCTTCCTCATCGGCGGCAGCACGGCCGTCGGCCAGCCGCCGAGCCTGCGCAACCAGCCGACGCTGTGGAATCCGTCCGGCACGCACTTCCTGGGCGTCAACGATGCCGGCAACTTCGACCAGTTCAGCTCCGGCGACACGCTGACCTTCACGTTCAGCAGCGCACTGCGGGCCTTCGGCCTGTATGTCGTGGCCGGCGGTGACGTGATCGAGGGCGACCTGAGCCTGTCGATCGGCAGCACGCTGCTCAGCAACGGCCCGCAGAGCGGCGCCCTGACCGACGGCCATGGCAGCTACGCCTACTTCATGGGCTTCGTGGCGGGCACGCCGGCCGACGCCTTCACCACGATCACGCTGAAGACCAACGGCGACTTCTTCTTCGTGTTCGACGTCGACGACCTGCGCTTCACGCCCGCCGGCCCGCGCCCCAGCGATCCGTCGAACGGCGTGCCGGAGCCGCAGGCCCTGGCCCTCGCGCTGCTGGCCGCCGCCGCGGCCGCCACGGTCCGCCGCCGCAAGGCCGGTGCCCGCTGATCCCTTCGCATCCCGCAAGACCTGACCCCATTCCATCCAGGAGCAAGATCCATGAACACCTTCCGCATCCGCACCGCCCTGCTGGGCGCCGTCGCCGCCCTGGGCCTGGCCCAGCAAGCCCAGGCCCAGGCCGAGCCCTTCATCGGCCAGGTCATGTGCGCCGGCTTCAACTTCGCGCCGCGCGGCTGGGCCGCGATGAACGGCCAGCTGCTGCCCATCGCCACCAACACCGCGCTCTTCTCGCTGCTGGGCACGACCTATGGCGGCGACGGCCGCGTGACCTTCGGCCTGCCCGACATGCGCGGCCGCGTGATGATCCACACGGGCATGGGCCCGGGCCTCACCTTCCGCAACCTGGGCGAGCAGGGCGGCACCGAGAACCAGACCCTGAGCGCCTCGCAGATGCCCCCGCACAGCCACAGCGTGGCCCCGGCCGCCAGCAGTGACGATGCCAACAGCATCTCGCCGACCGGCAAGGCCCCGGCCACCAAGGCCCGCACCTCGCTGTACGCCGATGCCACCCCGGGCAACACCATGGCGCCGACGATGAGCAGCGTGGCCGGCGGCGGCCAGCCCTTCAACAACATGCAGCCCTTCGTCACGATGAACTGCTTCATCGCCACCGAAGGCATCTTCCCCTCGCGCCCCTGAGCCGCACACCGGTTCGACCGGCACGCCAGGCCAGCCTTCGGGCTGGCCTTTTTCATGGGCGAACGGTCACGCATTCCACGCCACAATGCCCGCAAGGAGTGCCCATGAAGAAAGCCAGCGCCGCCCCCGCCCGTTCCAACGCCCTCGCCCCGGCCGCCGGCCCCTTCACCGCGCCCGTCCGCTTCGAGGATGCCGAGGCCGCCTGGGCGCAGGTCCGCCTCATCTACGAGCAGGGCGTGCAGCACCTGCGCAGCGCCCTGCAGCGCTTCCTGCAGGGCGAGGACGTCGGCCGCGTGCGGGCCTGCTACCCCTTTGTGCGCCTGCGCAGCGAACGGCTGACCCGGGGCGACTCGCGGCTGGCCTATGGCTTCGTCGCCGGCCCTGGCGTCTACGAGACCACGCTCACCCGCCCGGACCTCTTCGCCCGCTACTACCGCGAGCAGTTCGCGCTGCTGCTGCGCAACCACGGCACCGCGCTGGAGATCGGCACCAGCAGCGCCCCCATTCCGCTGCACTTCGCGCTGAGCGAGCACGATCACCTGGAAGGCGATCTCCCGCCCGCGCGCCGCCTGCTGCTGCGCGAGTGCTTCGACCTGCCCGACCTCGCCGCCATGGACGACGGCATCGCCAACGGCACGCACGAACCGGCGCCGGGCGAGCCCGAGCCGCTGTCGCTGTTCACGGCGCCCCGTGTGGACTACTCGCTGCACCGTCTGCGCCACTACACCGGCTGCTCGCCCGAGCACTTCCAGAACTTCGTTCTCTTCACCAACTACCCGTTCTACATCGACGAGTTCGTGCGCCTCGGCCGCTCGCTGATGCAGGCCGCGCCGGACCCCGCGGCGCCGCACGCGCTGGACGACTGCATCGGCTTCGTCGAGCCCGGCAATGTCTGGACGGCCCGCGTGGGCTGCGAGGCCGAGTTCGCCGCGCTCACGCCCGGCCAGCAGCCGCCCCGCCTGCCGCAGATGCCGGCCTACCACCTGCTGCGCCGCGACGCGAGCGGCATCACCATGGTCAACATCGGCGTCGGGCCGGCGAATGCCAAGACGATGAGCGACCACATCGCCGTGCTGCGCCCGCACTGCTGGCTGATGCTGGGCCACTGCGCGGGGCTGCGCAACAGCCAGCAGCTCGGCGACTACGTCCTGGCCCACGGCTACGTCCGCGAGGACCACGTGCTGGACGAGGAGCTGCCGCTGTGGGTGCCCATTCCGCCGCTCGCCGAGGTGCAGGTCGCGCTGGAGAAGGCCGTGGCCGAGGTCACGCAGCTCTCGGGCTTCGAGCTCAAACGCATCCTGCGCACCGGCACCGTCGCGTCCACCGACAACCGCAACTGGGAGCTGCTGCCCAGCCATCACCAGGGCGGCCCCGAACGGCGCTTCAGCCAGAGCCGCGCCATCGCGCTGGACATGGAAAGCGCCACCCTTGCCGCCAACGGCTTCCGCTTCCGCGTGCCCTACGGCACCTTGCTGTGCGTGTCGGACAAGCCGCTGCATGGCGAGATCAAGCTGCCCGGCATGGCCAACCAGTTCTACCGGGAACGGGTGGATCAGCACCTGCGCATCGGCCTGCAGGCCATCGAGCTGCTGCGTGCCGGCCCGATGGGCCAGCTGCACAGCCGCAAGCTGCGCAGCTTCGCCGAGGTGGCCTTCCAGTAGGCCGTGTGGCGTGGCGGTGCACGAGCGTCCACGCCACGTGACATTTGGGTGCAGGCAGCCCCACAATGGGGGACATCCCTAAGCAAGACGCGCCCCCATGCCCCTGGACACCTCCACGCTGCTCAGCCTGCTCCTGCTGGAACTGCTGAGTCTCATGGTGATGCTGCCCGTGCTGATGGGCACGCCGGTGAGCCGCGCCGCGCGCTTCGCGCAGGGCTACATCGCGCTGCAGAGCCTGGGCTGGATGGCCCTGTGGCTGCGCCAGGCCTACACCGCGCCCATCGGGAACACCGCGGGCGGCTTCATCGGCATGCTGTGCGTCAGCGGCAGCCTCAGCGCCCTGTGGCTGGCCCTGCGGGACTGGCTGGGCCGGCGTCCCGGGCGATGGGCCATGATGGCGGCGCCGGTGGTGCTGGCCCTGGCCTCGCTGCACGACGGCACGGGCGCCGACACCTTCGCCGTCGGCTGGTCGGGCCTGGGTCTCGCGGCCCAGATGCTGGCGCTGGCGCTGGCCTGCTCGTGGCCCCGCGAGGCGCAGTCGCCCGCGCTGGACGCCCGCCACACGCCCCCCGTCGAGCACAAGGACCGCGCCTGGCGCGCCCTGCTGGGCGTGGGCTTCTGTGTCATGGCCGGCGTGGTGCTGGTGCGCGCCGTGCTGCACTTCATGGGGCATGAGCCGAGCTGGCAGGCCGGGCTCACGCAGGCCATCATCCTCGGATCCCACGTCATGCTGCTCGTGAGCGTGCTGGCCATCCTGGTGGCCTGGCGCGGCGAGACCGAGCACCACCTGCAGCGCCAGGCCCAGACGGATGCGCTGACGGGCCTGGCCAACCGCCGCGCCTTCGGGGCGCGCTCCGAGGAACAGATCGCCCTGGCCCGCCGGCATGGGGAGCCGCTGTGCCTCGTCATGCTGGATCTCGACTTCTTCAAGAAGGTCAACGACGAGCACGGCCACGAGGGCGGCGACCGCGCGCTCGCCCTGTTCGCGCGCTGCGTGCAGCAGGTGCTGCGCGTGGGGGACCTCGCCGGGCGAGTGGGTGGCGAGGAATTCTGCGTGCTGCTGGCCCGCAGCGACCACACCGGCCCGCGCGCCATGGATGCACGCCTGCGTGCACAGCTGCAGGCCTGCACCATGTCGGAGCTGGGTTTTGCACTGGACTTCAGCGCCGGCTGGGCCCTGCTGCGCCCCGGGGACCGCAGCGTCGAGGACATGATGCGCCGCGCCGACGCCGCCCTGTACGAGGCCAAGCGCAGCGGCCGGGGCCGCCTGTGCGACGAGCCCGGCTGGACCCCTGCCGAACAGCCGGCCTGAGGCCGACACCACGCTGCCATCCGTCGCTGGCACGCTGCTTGCTTGATTCGAGGGAACCCCGTCCACCCGACGGGCTGACCTGAACTCAGGAGCGCAGCACCATGCAAGCCTTTGACGCCCCCTTCGCCTACACCCCTGCCGTCCCCGTCCGCGCGCCGCTCGGCGCGCCGCAGACGCCCGGTGCCGCCGCCCGCCTGCGGGTGGTGGGCCAGGTGCGGCAGCGCGGGGCGGTGCAGGTCCGGGCCCTGGGCTCGCGGGACCTGCAATGGCTGCCGGCGCTGGCCGACCTCCTGATCGACAGCGTCCACCACGGCGCCTCGCTCGGCTTTCTGGCCCCGCTGTCCCGCTACCAGGCCATGGACTACTGGCACAGCGTCTATGCGCGCCTGGGCAGCCACCATCACCTCTGGATCGCCTGCGAGGGCGACGGCACCGGCCCGCTGCAGGGCGCGGTGCAGCTGGCCCTGCCGCAGCAGTCCAATGCGCACCACCGCGGGGAAGTCCAACGCCTCATGGTGCACAGCCAGGAGCGCGGCCGCGGCATTGCCAGCCAGCTGATGGCGACGCTGGAGTGCACCGCCCTGCGCCAGGCGCGCCGGCTGCTGGTGCTGGAGGCCCCGGCGGACTCGCAGGCCGAGGCGGTCTACACCCACCTCGGCTGGCAGCGCGCCGGCGCCATTCCCGAGCACAGCGTCTGCGCCGAAGGGCGACTGCACTCGGCGGCCGTGCTCTACAAGACGCTGTGACCACCGCCCGGCCCCGCGCCTGAGTCAGCGCGACGCCACAGCCGTCGCCGTGAGCGGGCCCGCCTGCCTTGCGGCGGCCCAGGGGCGGGCGTATCGTCTCGCGCATGACGGATGTGCGGGGCGACACGTTGGGACGCCCGATGCCTGGCCCTCGGGTTCAGGCACCGGCGCGGCGGGGCGCGCGCGCCGTTTTCGCGGCCCTTCTCGCCGCCCTTCTCGCCGCCCTTCTCGCCGCCCTTCTCGCCGCCGTCGTGCTCGCCGGTCTGTTTGGCACTGCCCCGGCATGGGCTGAGGCCAGGGCGGAGGCCCGCTGGCAGACCGCCGCGGAACTGGGCGCCACGCCGAAGTGGATCCCCCACGACACCGGTTGGCAGGGCTACTGCCCCGATCTCTTCGCGGCGTTGCATGAGCAGGACCCGGCCCTGCGCTTCGACATCCGCGCCCATGCGATGCCACAGAAGCGTCTGGAGGCCGCGCTGTTGGCGCAGCAGGTCCAGGTGATCTGCACGCTGACGCGCATTCCGCACCGCGAGGGCCATTTCGCCTTTGTCGAACCTGCCCTGTACCGCCTCCCGTACGCGCTGGCCGCGCGCGCAGACGACCCCGTCACCGTGCAGTCCTGGGACGATGTGCGGCAGCTCGGCAAGGACGGCACCATCCTGCTGAACCACGACAGCTCGCGCGTGTCGGTCCTGAGCGCGCTCGGCGGACTGACGCTGCGCACCGAAGGCGTGAGCACCGAGGCCAATCTGCGCATGCTGCTGGCGGGGCGAGGCCGCTTCTTCTACTTTCCGCGCGTCAACCTGCTCGCCGCGGCGCAGCAGATGGGCATCGCCGGGAAGATCAAGCTGCTGCTGCCCGACGCCGAGGCGCAGCCCTACCACTTGCTCATCCACCCGCAGACCGCTGCAGCGGAGCGCGAGCGCCTCGAGCGGGCTCTCGCGGCGCTCGCCCAGGCGGGCACGCTGCACCGCATCGCCGAGCGTTGGCACCTCGAGTAGCCCGCGCCCATCGTCCAACTCGTCAGGAGCGCCCATGCTGCCTCTCATCCATTCCATGCGCCTGAAGGCGCGCGTGCTCACCGGCTTTGCCGTGGTCATGGTGCTGCTGCTGATCGGCGCGGCCATCGGCGTGTGGCGCATGCATCAGCTGAGCGAACGCATCGACAGCCTCGTCAACGTCGAGATGGAGGCCCTGGACATCGCCCGCACCTGGGCGGGCCTGACGGAGGCCAACATCCAGCGGCGCATCATCACTGCCTGGTCCGATGACGCCGAATTCGTCAAAGCCTTCACCCGCAAGTCCAAGGAGACCTCGGCCCGCGTGGACCGGCTGCAGGAGGCGCTCGGCAAACTCCCCAAGTCAGCGGATGCCGACCGGATCAAGCGGGAGATCGACGCCGCCCGCAAGCGCTACCAGGACAAGCGCGACGAACTGGCCAAGCACAAGAGCGACGGGCAGGACGTCAAGGCGCGGGTCGTCAGCGAGCTGATCCCCGCCATGGAGGCCTACCTCGATCCCATCGACGACTTCGCGGAGCAGATGCGCAAGGAGCTCGTCGCCGCGCGCGACCAGGCCGAGGCGCAGGCGCAGACGGCGCGCAACCTGATCACGGTGCTCCTCTGCGCCGGTGCCGTGCTGGGCGTGCTGGTGGCGCTGTCGATCACCCAGTCCGTCACCACGCCCCTGCGCGATGCCCGGCGCCTGGCGGCACGGATCGCCGAGGGCGATCTCACCACGGCGGCCACCGTCCGGGGCCAGGACGAGCTGGCCGAGCTGGCGGACTCCCTCGACCAGATGCAGCAGGGGCTGAACCACACGATCTCGAACGTGCGCCAGGTGGCCGACCAGGTCCGGCTCGCCTCGGGGGAGATTGCGTCGGGGAACATGGACCTGTCCAACCGCACCGAGCAGGCGGCCAGCAGCCTGGAGCAGACCGGTGCGGCCATGCAGCAGCTGCGCGAGGGCGTGCAGGTCAACGCCGCGGCGGCGCAGCAGGCGGACGGGCTGGCGCAGTCCGCCGCCCAGGTGGCCGAACGCGGCGGCTCCATGGTGCGCGAGGTGGTGGCGACGATGGGCGAGATCCAGCAGGCCTCGGCGCGGATCGGCGACATCATCGGCGTGATCGACGGCATTGCCTTCCAGACCAACATCCTCGCGCTGAACGCGGCGGTCGAGGCCGCACGGGCCGGCGAGCAGGGGCGTGGCTTCGCCGTGGTGGCCAGCGAGGTGCGCGCGCTGGCTCAGCGCAGTGCCCAGGCCGCGCGCGAGATCAAGGCCTTGATCAGCGCCTCCACGGAACGCGTGGAGGCCGGGGGGCGCCTGGTGGCGGCAACGGGCGGCACGATCGACGAGGTGGTGCAAAGCGTGCAGCGCGTGACGCAGATCGTCTCGGAGATCTCCGGCGCCACGAGCGCCCAGGCAACCACGCTGGGCGAGATCGGCCAGGCCGTCCAGCAGCTGGACCAGATGACGCAGCAGAACGCCTCGCTGGTCGAGGAATCCGCCGCGGCCGCCGAGGGCCTGAAGCAGCAGGCGCAGGCGCTCTACGACAGCATGTCGCAGTTCCGGCTCAAGTCCCGCTGATGCCGAGGGCCACGGCGTCTCAGCGGTAGAGGCGCAGCAGCTTGCCGCTGTCGGTGAGCAGCAGCACGGCGCCGTCGGGGGCCTGGCGCACGTCGCGGAAGCGCTCGCCCAGATTGCCGTACAAGGCCGTCCGCTCCAGCACGGCCGTGCCGGAGAGGCGAAGCCGCCACAGCGCCTGCCCCGCGAGGCTGCCCGAGAAGAGCTGGCCCTGCCATTCGGGGAACATGGCGCCGGTGTAGAACAGCAGGCCGGCCGGTGCCACGGAGATCGGCACCCAGTAGGTCAGCGGCTCGAGGTAGGCCGGCGCGTGCGTGCCGCCCCCGATGCGGCAGGCCTCGCCCACCGGGTCCCCGTAATTGCAGCCGTAGCTGCGTACCGGCCAGCCGTAGTTGCCGCCCGGCACGATGCGGTTGATCTCGTCGCCCCCTTGCGGGCCATGCTCGCTGACCCACAGCTCGCCGGTCTGGGGATGCAGCGCCGCGCCCTGCGGATTGCGATGGCCCAGCGAGTAGATCCCCGGCGCGGCGCCGGGACCGAGGGCGGGGTTGTCGGGCGGCAGGCTGCCGTCGCGGGCGATGCGGACGACCTTGCCCAGCGTCTTGCCCAGGTCCTGCGCCGGGCTGCCCTGCTGGCGCTCACCCAGCGTCACGAACAGGGTCTTGTCGCGCGCAAAGACGAGGCGTGACCCATAGTGACCGGAGCCGCTGACTTTCGGCGTCTGGCGGAAGATGACCTGCCCCTCCACCAGCGCCGCGCCTTGCAAGCGCGCCTTGAAGACGGCCGTGCCGCTGCGCCCCGTCTCACTGCCGGTGCCAGGCTCGCTGAAGCTGAGGTAGACGAAGCCGTTCTGGCTGAAGTCCGGATCCAGGGCGATGTCCAGCAGCCCGCCCTGCCCGGCCGCATCGACGGCAGGCAGGCCGAAGATCGGCTCCATCTGCCGCCCGTCCGCGCTCAGCCGCAGGAGGCCGCCGCTGCGCTGCGTCACCAGCAGGCGACCGTCCGGCAGCACCGCGAGGGACCAGGGGCTGCCGAGGTCCGTGCGCAGCGTCGCGAGCTGGGGGGCCGGCGCGGGGGGCGGGGTCGGGGTCGGGGTCGGTGTAGGGGTCGGCGTGGGCGTTGGTGTGGGGGTTGGTGTGGGGGTTGGCGAGGGGGCCGGGCTCGCATTCGAATCGCCGCCCCCGCCCCCGCCCCCGCAGGCGGCAAGGACGACTGCCATCAGAACGACGGAGGTGGGCTGCCAGGCACTCATGGACGCGCTCCTGCTCGAGGACGACCCAGTCTACGGCGCCACTCGCCACAGGGCTGTAAGCAGCTGTGGCCTGCGTCAGTCGAGGCGGGCCAGCGCCTGCCGCACGGCGCCCAGGCTGCGCTCACGCAGCCCGGCATCCGGCTGTTCCTGCAGCATCACGTACAGCGGCCAGAGGAACTGCCGGGCGTTGTGGAGCAGGCGCAGCCGGTGCTCGTCCAGGCCCGTCCCCGCCGCAGGCGCCAGGAGGCCGTCCAGCCAGCCCTGGACCTGCGCCGCACGCCAGCCGCTGCGCAACAGGGCGAAGCGCGCCGCCCGCGCCAGGCGCTCGCCTTCGCCGTGCTGGTAGGCCACCTGCCCGTGGGCCAGCACCTGGCTGCCCAGGGCCTCCAGCACGCGCGCCGCGCCCTCGGGGGGCAGGGTGGGGGCGATCGACAGCTGCATCAGCAGGTCCGCGCCGTGGGCCACGCCGTGCCGCCAGCCCTGCACGTCGTCATGGGCGCGATAGTCCCGCCAGCGGACCAGCCAGGCGATGCCCGCCTCGCGCAAGGCCTGCCGTTCCTCGTCACTCAGGAAGGGCTGGAGGCGATCGACCCGGGCCACCTCCGACAGCGCCAGGGCCGCGAAGGGCGCATGGACGCCCTCGGCGTCGTCCGGCCCCTGCAGCACGGCCAGCCAGCGATCGCGCAACTGCCGCAGCGTGGCGGGCGGCAGGCGGCCGGCACGCATCCAGGCGGACAGCCCCTCGAAGCCCAGCGCATCGCGCCATCGCGGGTCCGGGGACGCCAGGCAGTCCGCCAGCTCCGGGGCCAGCTGCTCGAAGCGCGCCGAAGGCACGGCGGCATCGGCGGCCCAGGCCCGCAGCGTCGCGGCGTCCAGCGGCGCCCCCGCCCGTTCCGGCGGGCAGGCGGCCATCGCCGGGGCTCCCAGCATCAGGAGCAGCGCCGCCATCCAGGCCCTCAGCCGCGGCGGGGTGGGCGGGGTGGAAGGGCTTCGAGACGGCGAGGGGCGGCGCATGGGCATCTCCTGGTGGACGGGCTTCGCGAGCCCTGCATCTTCGGTGGCCCGCGGGGCCTGCCGCCAGCGGGCTTGCCCGCCGTGCACAAGGGCATGGGTCGGCGCCCTGCTTGCGGTGGCGGCACGGAGGCACGTACACTGCGCTCCGGATTCAGGAGAGTGCCGGCCGCAGGGCAACCCGCTGCGCATCGGCCGCCGAAGGCGCAAGCTCCCATACTCGCTCAGGCCCCGTACTGGATCCATGACCAAGCCGAATGCTGGAGAGTGAATCCAGGGCCCACCGCCCGGATTCCGCCGAAGGAGCAAGGCCGCGCACCCCCCCGTGATGCGGCTGAATCTCTCAGGTACCGAGGACAGCGGGAGCGGCGCGCACAGGCGCACGCTCTCTTTGGCATCTCCCCTGCCCGAGTCACGCACGCCTGCGCGTTCAACCCTCTGACCATCGAGAGTTCCGCATGCATGTCATCGTCCTGGGCGCCGGCGTCACCGGCATCACCACCGCCTGGTTTCTGCGCCGCGCCGGCCATGAAGTCACCGTCATCGACCGCCAGCCCGCCGCGGGCCTGGAGACCAGCTTCGCCAACGGCGGGCAGATCTCCGTCTCCCACGCCGAACCCTGGGCCAACCCGGGCGCCCCGCTGAAGGTGCTCAAGTGGCTGATGAAGGAGGACGCGCCCCTGCTGTTCCGCCTGCGCGCCGACTGGGCGCAGTGGCGCTGGGGTCTGCAATTCCTGCGCGAATGCACGCCGGGCCGCACGGCGCACAACATCCGCAACATCGTCCAGCTGGGCCTCTACAGCCGCGATCAGCTGCGCGAGCTGCGCCAGCAGCTGGGCCTGCAGTACGACCAGCGCACGCAAGGCATCCTGCATTTCTACACGAGCGAGGCCGAGTACGCCGCCGCGCAGGAGCCGGCCCGCCTCATGCGTGAGCAGGGTTGCGAGCTGGACATGAAGACGCCCGACGAGTGCGTGGCCATCGAGCCCGCGCTCGCGCAGTGCCGCCAGCAGATCGTCGGCGGCTCGATGACGCCCAGCGACGAGTCGGGCGACGCCCACCGCTTCACGCAGGCCCTCGCGGCGAAGTGCGTCGAGGCGGGCGTGCGCTTCGCCTACGACACGCGCATCCTCGGTCTCGAGGGCAGTCGCGAAGCCGGCATCAGCCGCGTGATCTGCGCCGATGCGGCCGGCGTCGTGCAGCGCCTGGGCGCCGACCGCTTCGTGCTGTGCATGGGCAGCTTCAGCCGCGGCCTGGCGCGCGAGCTGGGCATCCACCTGAACATCTATCCCGCCAAGGGCTACTCGGTGACGCTGCCGGTGATCTCGCCCGAGCACAGCTACCAGGTCTCGCTCACGGACGACGAGTACAAGCTCGTCTTCTCGCGCCTGGGCGATCGCCTGCGCATCGCCGGCACGGCCGAGCTCAACGGCTACAGCACCGAGCTGAACCTCACGCGCTGCGAGGCCATCGCGCGTCGCACGCGCGAGCTCTTCCCTGCCATGACGGATGGTCGCGGCGCGCAGTACTGGACCGGCCTGCGCCCGGCCACGCCGTCCAACCTGCCCTACATCGGCGCGAGCCACGTGCCCAACGTCTACCTGAACACGGGGCACGGCACGCTGGGCTGGACGCATGCCTGCGGCTCGGGCGCCGCCATCGCGGACATCGTGGACGGCCGCCGACCGGCGCTGGATTACGCCTTCACCGCGGCCACGCAGGAGCAGATGCAGGACGGCCACTGGCGCTACGCCTGAGGCCGCACGGGCCTTGCGCCCGCCCCCTTGTGCGGGGCCATGCCTTGCCCTAGGCTCCTGCCACGGCATTTGTGCATCGGTCCCGACCTCAAGGAGCACGCCATGGCCTCCAGCCCTTCACCCGCAGGAGGCGCTGCCTCCGGCTTGTCCGGCAGCGCGCAGGATTCCCGTCTGCAGCGCCTGCGCACCCTGGCCCTGGTCGGCCCCGCGGGCAGCGGCAAGACCACGCTGTGCGAGGCCCTGCTGCTGCAGGCGGGCGCCATCAAGCAGGCGGGGTCCGTCGAGAAGGGCAACACCGTCAGCGACCACGAGCCGCTGGAGCGCCGCATGCAGCACTCCCTGCAGACCAGTGCCGTGCATCTGGACTGGCAGGGCCTGCGCCTGCATGTGCTCGACACCCCGGGCGCCCCCGACTTCATCGGCCAGGCCCTCCCCGCGCTGGAGGCGGTGGAAAGCGCCGTGCTCGTGATCAACGCGCAGGCGGGACTGGAGCTGATGGCCACGCGGCTGATGGAGGTGGCCGCGCAGCGCGAGCGCACGCGGCTCATCGTGATCAACAAGATCGACTCCCCCGAGGTCGACCTGCCCGGCCTGCTGGCCTTGCTGCAGGAGCGCCTGGGCCGCGAGTGCCTGCCGCTGAACCTGCCGGCCGGCGGTGGCACGCGGGTGTCGGACTGCTTCTTCCAGCGCGACGGCGACAGCGACTTCGGCGCCGTGGCGGATGCGCACCGTGCGCTCGTGGAGCAGGTGGTGGAGGTGGACGGCGAGTTCGTCGACCGCTACCTGAACGAGGGCGATGTCCCGGCCACCGAACTGCACGCGCCGCTCGAGCAGGCCCTGCGCGAGGGGCACCTCATCCCTGTGTGCTTCACGGCGGCGAAGTCCGGCGTCGGCGTGCCGGAGCTGCTGGATGCCATCGCCCGGCTGCTGCCCCACCCGGGCGAGGCCAATCCCCCGCAGTTCCTCGAGGGCGAGGGCCCGGACGCCCGGCCCCTGCAGCCGCTGCCCGACGCCGATCGCCACGTGCTCGCCCACGTCTTCAAGATCCAGGCCGACCCCTACCTCGGCAAGCTGGCGCTGCTGCGCGTCCACCAGGGCACGCTGCGGCGCAATGCGCAGCTCTATGTGGGGCATGCGCGCAAGCCGGTGCGCGTGAGCCACCTCTTCATGCTGCGCGGCAAGGAGCACGTGGAGGTCGAGCAGGCGCTGCCGGGCGATCTCTGCGCCCTCGCGAAGCAGGAGGAACTGCACTACGACGCCGTGCTGCACGATGCGCAGGAGGACGAGCATCTGCACCTCGCGCCGCTGCCCTTTCCCGAGCCCGTGCATGGCCTGGCCATCAGCCCCGCCCGCCACGGGGACGAGCAGCGCCTGTGGGACCAGCTGAAGCGCCTGGTCGACGAAGACCCCTGCCTGCGCCTGGATCACGCGGCGCAGACGAACGAGACGCTGGTCTACGGCCTCGGCGAGCTGCATCTGCGCGTGCTGCTGGAGCGCCTGCGCGAAACCTACAAGGGCGAGGTCGTGACGCAGCCGCCGCGGGTGGCCTACCGCGAGACCGTCTCGGCGCCGTCCGAGGGCCATCACCGCCACAAGAAGCAGAGCGGCGGCGCCGGGCAGTTCGGTGAGGTGTGGCTGCGCATCGAGCCCCTGGAGCGCGGCGCGGGCTTCGAGTTCCGCGACGAGGTCAAGGGCGGCACGATTCCCGGCGTGTTCATGCCCGCCGTCGAGAAGGGCGTGCGGCAGGCCCTGGCACAAGGCGTGATCGCCGGCTTCCCGCTGGTGGACCTGCGCGTGGTGGTGTTCGACGGCAAGCACCATGCCGTCGACTCCAAGGAGATCGCCTTCGTGACGGCCGGGCGCAAGGCCCTCATCGCCGCCGTGAAGGAGGCGAGGCCGCAGGTGCTGGAGCCCATCGTGCAGGTCGAGATCCTGGCGCCCGCCGCGACGATGGGCGACATCACGGGCGACCTCGCCTCGCGCCGCGGCCAGGTGCTGGGCACGGGCAATCCGGTGCCGGGCAGCATCAGCATCCAGGGCCTGGCGCCACTGGCCGAACTGAGCAGCTACCAGACGCGCCTCAACGCGCTGACCAGCGGCCAGGGGCGCTACACGGTCAGCCTCTCCCATTACGAGCTCGTGCCGCCCAATCTGCAGGCGCAGCTGGTGGCCGCCCACCAGCCACGGGATGAGGAGGAATAGCCAGGATGCCGGGCGCCGTTCGCTGGCGCTGGTGAACAAGGCTTTATCATTGCGGCATGTGTTCCGCTGCCCGGGACGTCGCACAGGTCCGGCTGGACAATGCGATGATCCTGTTTGAAGAGTTCGTCGCTGCCACCATCAAGCACCCCGATGCCGCCGCTTTGCGCGGCCTGGAGCGGCGTTTCGCGGAGCGCTTGCAGATCCAGCCCAGCTACTGGAGCCAGATCAAGAGCCGCTCCCGCCAGATCGGCGAACGCCTCGCGCGGCAGTTCGAGCAGCTGTGCCACAAGCCGGCCGGCTGGATGGACCTGGAGCACGGTGCCGCCACGGTGCCTGCCCGCGAGGCGGCCCCCACGGAGCCCCAGGACGACGACGAGCGCTTCATCATCGGCCTCGTCCTGACCTACTACCGGCGCCACCCCCAACGCGCGCGCACGCGCCTGCTGGACCTGCTGGGCGAGGTGCTGACGCCGGAGAGTCCCGCCGTGGTGCCGCCTGCGAAGGCCACGCCCGCCCGCTCCACCGCCCCGTCGCCCGGGCGCCCCGGCGCCGCCAGTCCGGCCGCCCCCGCCCCCAATGACCTGGACGACTGGCGCCGCCTGCAGCAGGGCATTGCCCCGCTCAAGCCCAAGAAGCGTTAATCAGTGACACGGCGAGCACCCGTGCCGCCGAGGGCCTGACATCCGCGCCACGCTCCGCACCGCGCCCACCCCGCTGCCGCACAAGGCCCATGCCCAGGGACATCCGGGCCGCCGCTCGGCTATCGCCCCCGCCATGCGACACGCGCACAAGCGGCGTCCTTGCTTTGCATCAGAGATAAAAAGCACTTGCGCAAGATAATCAATCGTTTATCATTTGCGCAAGTCGCGGACGGGTTCACCGCGATGAAACCTCTGCCCTCCGGTATCGCCAGCTCCTGCAGTGGCCGGCCGCCCGGGGCGAGTCACACAACCCCACCTGCCCCTGCCAGCCAGGCTCTCACGAGCGCCGCGTCACCGCCGAACCCGGGCCGACGCCAGCTCCGCTGAGACCCAGGCGTGCGCCTTGCACGCCGGCGGCAGATCCCGTGCCCCTGCCGTGCGTCGGCAAGGCCAGTGCCGCAAGAACCCATTGCGCGCGCCGGCCCCTTTGACCGCCGCGTTCCGTTCCGTTGCCGGCCCTGGGTCGGCCCTTGTACCCGTCCGATGCCGCAGCCTGTGCTGCCGGCCCGGCCGCGCCATGGGCCGCCCGCCGAGCCCTGTTCTCATCTGCGCCCCTCGCCCTGCCCGCGAAGCGCCAAGGAGAGTGATATGTCCCAGTTCACCGCCCCTCGCCCGCAGCTGTCGCTGCAGGCCCGAAAACCGCGCAATCCCCTGGTGGCACCGGCCCTGATGCGTCAGGCCGGCCGCCACCAGGCCGAACGCGCCGCCGAGCGCCAGCGTGCCAAGCAAGACCTGGCCCTGGAAATCCGCCGTCTGCGTCCTGACGAACGCAGCCCGTGAATCGCAAGCCTCGCCGCCCATGGGCGCGAGGCCCGAGGGAGCACCACCATGCAAAAGATCATCAAGACGTCGCGCCTCAGCGTCGTCGCCAGCACCACCGACCATCTCGCCAGCCTTCTGCGCCGTGTGACGCAATGGCTGAGCGCACCGCCGGCCCGCCGTGAAGCGGCTGCCGAGGAGGCCGAGCGCCTCATGGCCCGAGAGGGCCGCCCCCGCCGCCGCGCGGGTGATCCCATCGGCAGCGTCCATTTCGATGGCGAGCGTCTGGGCGGCTGGCCCGGCGAAGGGAGGATCCGATGAGGCAATTCCTCCTCACTTTGTTGCTCGCCGTGGGCAGCCTGGCGCTCAAGTTGGCACCGGCATTGCCGATACTCGACGAAAGCGCCTACGCTATGGCTTGCGATGGACCACTCGCCGAACCTGCCGTTCACCCCGCTGACCAAGCCCTTCCTGGACTTGAACCGGTGGACTGCGTATTTCCGGGAGGCGGAGATCCCTGTCCTGGCCTCGACAGCCGAACAGCTCGAGCTCTGGCGTGCTAACGAGGACGCCGTCGATGCCCACAGCATCGGCGAGGGGCTGGCCACCGACCCGCTCATGACGCTCAAGGTGCTGCGCTTCGCCTCGGCCCATCGGTCCAGCCGCCTGCTGGCCGATGCCGAGACGGTCACCGCGGCCCTCGTGCTGATGGGCATCACGCCCTTCTTCGCCTACTTCGGTCCGCAGCCGACGGTCGAGGCGCGCCTCTCGGCGCTGCCCGGCGCCTATGGCGGGCTGATGCGCGTCATGCGCCGGGCTGATCGAGCCGCCCGCTTCGCGCTGGGCTTCGCCGCCCACCGACTGGACCCGGATGCCGCCATCATCCACAGCGCCGCCCTGCTGCATGACTTCGCGGAGATGCTGCTGTGGTGCCACGCGCCGGACCTGGCGCAGAAGGTGCAATGGCGGCTGGCGTCCCAGCCCGGCACTCGCAGCGTCACCGCGCAGAAGGAAGTGCTCAACATCGAGCTGGGCGATCTGGAGCAGAGCCTCATGCGGGCCTGGCGCCTGCCGGAGCTGCTCGCCCACTGCACGGACGACAAGCGCGGCAACGACCCGCAGGTGCAGTGCGTGCGGCTGGCCGTCCGCCTGGCGCGCCACACCGCGGACAGCTGGGAGAACCCGGCCGTGCCGGACGACCTGCAGGACATCGGCGAACTGCTCAACCTCGGCCCCACCCACACCCTGCATCTGCTGCGGGAGCTGGACATCTCCGATGCGCGTCCGTCCGCCGGGCCGTCTAAGATGGTCTGATGGCTGGACCCACCCTCGATTTCTGGCAGCAACGGTTCGAACGCGGGCAGACGCCCTGGGACCGGGGCGCCCCGCACCCCCAACTGCAGGCCTGGCTGACGGCCGGCGTTCTGCGCGCCGGGCAGCGCGTCCTGGTGCCGGGCTGCGGCAGCGGGCATGAGTTGCTCGTACTTGCCGGGCAGGGCCTGCGGGTCCGCGGCCTGGACTACGCCCCCGCCGCCGTCGAGCAGGCCCGCGCCCGCGTGAAGGCGGCCGGGCTCGGTGATGCCTCGGCTGTCACGGTGGAACAGGCCGATGTGCTGACCTGGCAACCCGCGGAGGCGGAGGTGCCGGACGTGGTCTACGAGCAGACCTGCCTGTGCGCCCTGCACCCCGACCACTGGCAACGCTACGCCGCCCAGCTCGCGCACTGGCTGCGTCCGGGTGGGCTGCTGCTGGCGCTGTTCATGCAGGCCCGGCGCGAGAGCGCGGGCGAAGGTGTGGTCGAAGGCCCGCCCTACCATGGCGACATCAACGCCATGCGCGCGCTGTTCCCCGCCACGCTGTGGGACTGGCCCGCCCCGCCCTACGCCGCCACCTCGCATGCCCAGGGCTGGCAGGAACTCGCGGTGGTCTTGCGCCGGCGCTGAGGCGCGGCCCGACATCAGAGCGGCAGCGCCGTCGTGTTCTTGAGGCGATCCAGCACGAAGCTGGTCTTGCAGTCCTGCACGCTGGGATGCTTGAGCAGGGTCTCGGTGATGAAGCGCGAGTAGTGCGCCATGTCCTCGACCAGCACCCGCAGCAGGTAGTCCATGTCCCCCGTGAGAGCGGAGCACTCGACCACCTCGGGCCAGGTCTGCACCGCCGCGCGGAACAGGTCCATCGGGTTGCGCTTGTGCGACTCCGTGTGCTTTTCCAGGCGGACGTTGATGTAGGCCGTGAGGCCCAGGCCGACGGCCTCCGGGTTCACGAGCGCCACATAGGCCGAGACGACGCCGATCTCCTCCAGCCGCCGCACGCGCCGCAGCACGGCCGACGCCGACAGGTTCACCTGTGACGCGAGGGCGTCGTAGGTGACGCGCCCGTCAACCTGCAGCGCCCTCAAAATGCGCCGGTCGATGGCATCGAGCTGACTTTCCTTGTCCATATTCGCATTCTTGCAGCTTTCCTGCGCGTGAACGAAGCGCCCCTCGCAAGATCGCATGAATCCTGCGGGCCCATCCTCGTACAGTTTTGCGCTATCGCAAAACTTTCCGCCAGGAGGCGTGTATGGCTTTTACTCCTTGGGACAACCCCATGGGCACCGACGGCTTCGAGTTCATCGAGTTTGCCGCCCCTGATCCCGCCGCACTGGGTCGCCTGTTCGAGACCATGGGTTTCAAGGCGGTCGCCAAGCACCGCCAGAAGAACGTGACCCTGTACCGCCAGGGCGACGTGAACTTCATCATCAACGCCGAGACGGACTCCTTCGCCCAGCGCTTCGCGCGCATGCACGGCCCGTCGATCTGCGCCATCGCCTTCCGCGTCAAGGATGCAGCCTTCGCCTACCAGCGCGCGCTGGAACAGGGCGCCTGGGGCTTTGACAACAAGACCGGCCCGATGGAGCTGAACATCCCGGCCATCAAGGGTATCGGCGACTCGCTGATCTACCTGGTGGACCGCTGGCAAGGCAAGGATGGTGCCCAGCCCGGCGCCATCGGCAACATCAGCATCTACGACGTCGACTTCGTGCCCCTGCTGGACGCCAACGGCCAGCCGGTGGCCTCCGCCCAGGAGGGTCATGGCCTGACCTACATCGACCACCTGACCCACAACGTCTTCCGTGGCCGCATGAAGGAATGGGCGGACTTCTACGAGCGCCTGTTCAACTTCCGCGAGGTCCGCTATTTCGACATCGAGGGCAAGCTGACCGGTCTGAAGTCCAAGGCCATGACCAGCCCCTGCGGCAAGATCCGCATTCCCATCAACGAGAGCAGCGACGACAAGAGCCAGATCGCCGAGTACCTGGACCTGTACCACGGCGAGGGCATCCAGCACGTCGCGCTGGGCACGAACCAGATCTACAAGTCGGTCGAGGGCATGAAGTCCACGGGCGTCGAGTTCCAGGACACCATCGAGACCTATTACGACCTGGTCAACAAGCGCCTGCCGGCGCATGGCGAGGACATGGCCGAGCTCAAGCGCCTGCGCATCCTGATCGACGGCGCCACGCACCAAGGCGCCCCGAACGAGCTGCTGCTGCAGATCTTCACCAAGGAAGTCATCGGCCCGATCTTCTTCGAGATCATCCAGCGCAAGGGCAACGAGGGGTTCGGCGAGGGCAACTTCCAGGCTTTGTTCGAGAGCATCGAACTCGACCAAATCCGCCGCGGCGTGCTGAAGGCTGAGGCCTGACCGAGCACAAGCCCTGCGGCTTGTGCGACGCAGGCCGAAGGACCCAGCGCATGCAGGCGCTGGGGCTGGCTGAGGCCTGACCGAGATCCAGAAATGAAAACGCCCGGGCTCTCCCCGGGCGTTTTCACATCCGCGGCGCCCTGCTCAGCTCTCGCAGACGCTGCCCATCACCGCGGCCAGAACGGCCGGCTCGAACACCAGCTGCAGATGACCGGCGGCCGGCACGACGAGCGTGCGGGCCTCTGGCAGCACCGCCAGGACGGACGGGCACACCACCTGGTCGCAGCAGCTGTAGATGCAGGTGAACCGGCGCCACCAGTCCGGCGACTCCGTCTCCGCCAGCGCCTGGAGCCACTCGGACCGTGCCCGCATCTGCCGGGCGTTGATCGCGCCGGACAGCTGCGCCATCAGCGTGCCGGCATGTGGCGTCCCGAGGGTGAAGACATGGTGCAGACGAGCGGGCGGCGACTGCGTGGCCCGGCGCCAGGCCCGCAAGGCCAGGCCGCCCATGCTGTGCGCCACGACGACGGGAGGCAGCCCCGTCGCCGCTTCCAGCGAACGCACGGCGGCCTCGATCGCGTCGGCATAGGCATCGATGGAGGCGAAGGGCGGCGAGAGGCTCAGCGCCACGTGCGGCACGCCCTCTTCATCCAGCCGGCGCGTCCAGCCCTGCCAGAGTCCGCGGTTGCAACGGAAGCCATGCAGCAGCAGCACGCCACGCCGGCCCCGCGCGCCCGGCGGGCAGCGGTCCGGCACGGCGGACTCACGCCAAGGCTGCTGCCATGAGAAGACCCGCTCGTAGGCCCACCACTCGAGCGCCGCGGCACGCAGGCACTGCCCGACCGTGGGCATGGGCTGGCCGTCCGGCCGGGGCAGGCGCCGCACCAGCAGGAACGCCGGCAGGACCAGCAGCACCCAGCCGAAGAGGCCCACCCCTCCCATCAGCAAGGCACCGGGCAGGCCCCAGTGGCGGGAGCCCCACAGCGCCAGCAAGGCACCCAGGAGCAGACGGACGAGGATCACCAGTTGCTGCTGTCTTGCATTGCTCATCGTGGAGCGTCTCCCTGCGATCTCATTCGAGTCCCCGCACTAGCCAAGTCGCGGCAGTGTAGGCGGACAATCTGCCGTCGACCTTGACCCATCCGCCATGGCCCACGTCTTGGAATCCCACATCCTCCGACATCTGCAGGACGTCGAGCAGGAGCGCCAGCGCCGGCGGGCCGACCCGCGGCTGGATGCCGCGGTGCAGGCCCTGAAGCGTTATCAGCAGCAGCGCTTCGCGCGAACCTATGCCGACCTGCTCGCGGCCCCCCGCTATGCGCCAGCCGCGCAGTTCTTTCTGGAAGAGCTGTACGGCCCGGGTGACTTCACGCGGCGCGACGCCCAGTTCGCGCGCGTCGTTCCGGCCCTGGTCCGGCTCTTTCCCGAGCAGGTGGTGCAGACCGTGGCGCATCTGGCGGAGCTGCATGCGCTGTCGGAACGGCTCGACGGCGAGATGGCCTCGGCGCTCGCGGGCGCTCCGCTGAACGCCGCGACATACCAGGCGGCCTGGCGAGCCGTCGGCCAGCCCGGCCAGCGACAGCAGCAGATCGACCAGACCCTGGCCGTTGGCGCGTCACTCGATGAGCTCACGCGCAAGCCCCTGCTTCGCCAGGCCCTGCGCATGATGCGAGGGCCTGCTGCCGCGGCCGGCCTCGCAGAGCTTCAGCACTTCCTGGAGCAGGGCTTCGACACCTTCAAGTCGATGAAAGGCGCCCAGCACTTCCTGGGCACCGTGCGCCAGCGCGAGGAGGATCTGGCGGCCGCGCTGTTCGGTCCCGCCGAAACCGGCAACGGCGACTGTCACGCGCGCGACGCCGTGCTAGGGCAACTCCCCTAGCCGCCTGCCGGCGCGCCACTCACCATGCGGCGAGTCCCCCACGAGGAGTGCCGTCCGCCATGAGTGCTGTGCTTGAGTCCCCCGGCCTGCCGTCCACGGCCCAGGCCAAGCCCTGGCTGAAGTCCTACCCGCCGGAGGTGCCTGCCCGGATCGCGGTCGACAGCTATCGATCGCTGGTGGAGTTGCTGGAGGAATCGTTCCGCAACTTTGCCGATCGCGACGCCGCGGTCTGCATGGATCAGCGGCTGAGCTACCGGGCCTTGGACGAGATGTCCCGCGCCCTGGCGTGCTATCTGCAGGGCCTCGGGCTGCCCAAGGGCGCCCGGGTGGCCATCATGATGCCCAATGTGTTGCAGTACATGGTGGCCATCGCCGGCATCCTGCGCGGAGGCATGGTGGTGGTGAACGTCAACCCGCTCTACACGCCTCGCGAGCTGGCTCACCAGCTCAAGGACAGCGGTGCCCAGGCCATCCTGGTGCTGGAGAACTTCGCCGCCACGCTCGAGGAGGTGATCGCGGAGTCACCCGTGCAGCATGTGGTGCTGGCCTCGCTGGGCGATCTGCTGGGTTGGTGGCGCGGGCCGCTGGTCAACTTTGCGGTGCGCCATCTTCGCAAGATGGTGAAGGAGTTCCGCCTGCCCCTCGGCGAAGGCCGGACCGTGGTCCGCTTCAACCCCGCCCTCGCCGCCGGGCGCATGCGCACGCTGCAGCCAGTGAGCCTCGGCCCTGACGATGTGGCCTTTCTTCAGTACACCGGCGGCACGACTGGCGTGTCCAAGGGCGCCACGCTGCAGCATCGCCAGGTGGTGGCGAACATCCTGCAGAGCGAGGCCTGGTTCACGCCCATGCTGCAGCGTGTGGCAGGCAAGCAGCTGACCGTCGTGTGCGCGCTGCCGCTGTATCACATCTTCGCGTTGACGGCCTGCTACATGCTGGGTGCGCGCCAGGGGATGAAGAACCTGCTCATCCCGAATCCGCGGGACATCCCGGGCTTCATCCGCACCTTGCAGCAGTACCGCGTGCACATGTTCCCCGCGGTCAACACGCTCTTCAACGCGCTGGCCAACGAACCCGCCTTCGCACGGCTGGACTTCTCTGAGCTGGTGATTTCCAACGGCGGCGGCATGGCGGTGCAGCAGGCGACGGCCGAGCAATGGCTGCGCATCACCGGCTGTCCGGTGGTCGAGGGCTATGGCCTGTCGGAGACCTCGCCGGTCGCCACCGTGAATCGCCTGGATGTGCGCCAGTTCAACGGGTCCATCGGCCTGCCCATCCCCAATACCGAGATTGCCATCCGCGATGACGACGGCCACGACGTGCCGCTGGGCGAGCGCGGCGAGATCTGCATCCGGGGTCCTCAGGTCATGGCCGGCTACTGGAACCGCCCGGAGGAAACCGCCCAGGTGTTCTGGCCCGACGGCTACTTCAAGAGTGGCG
The DNA here is from genome assembly GCA_041912595.1 of Burkholderiaceae bacterium. Taxonomy (GTDB): domain Bacteria; phylum Pseudomonadota; class Gammaproteobacteria; order Burkholderiales; family Burkholderiaceae_C; genus Roseateles_B. The sequence goes on along the minus strand of JAYRMR010000050.1, from coordinate 1,572 downwards.
ACATCGGCGTCATGGACGAGCAAGGCTATGTGCGTATCGTCGACCGCAAGAAGGACATGATTCTGGTGTCCGGCTTCAACGTGTACCCAACCGAGATCGAGCAGGTGGTGAACCTGCATCCTGGCGTCCTGGAATGCGCGGCCGTCGGCGTACCGGATGCCAAATCGGGCGAGGCGGTGAAGCTGTTCGTGGTGAAGCGGGATCCTTCCCTGGCGGAAGAGGACCTTGCCCAGCATTGCCATGCCCAACTCACGGCGTACAAGCGCCCCAAGTACATCGAATTCCGGGATGAACTGCCCAAGAGCAATGTCGGCAAGATCCTCAGGCGTGAGCTCCGCAGCTGAGCGCGCCCCGGCAGGACGTCGAGTCATCGAAGGCTCCGGCACATGAGCGATCACTCGCAGGTCCAGTTCATCGAACGGGGCTGGCTGTCCGCCAACATGATCGTGCTGGCGGGCGACGCAAGAGGGCCGCTCGTGATCGACACGGGCTATGCCAGCCATGCGGACCAGACGCTGGCCCTGGTCGAGCAGCAGCTATTGGAGCAGGAGCACACGGCCCCCCGCGCCTTGCTGAATACGCATCTGCACTCCGACCATTGCGGCGGCAATGCCCTGCTGCAGGCGCGATATGACTGCCCCATCTGGATACCGCCAGCGGAATTCGAGGCGGCCGAGCAATGGGATGAAGCGGCACTGAGCTACCGGGACACCGGGCAGCGTTGTGAGCGCTTCACGCCCCATGCCCGTTTGCAACCCGGCACGACGCTCGAGCAGGGCCGCATGCAGTGGAGCGTCCATGCGGCGCCGGGGCATGATCCGGCATCGGTGCTGCTGTTTGAGCCCCATCTCGGGCTGATGATCTCGGCCGACGCCCTGTGGGAGCGCGGCTTCGGCATTGTGTTTCCGGAAATCGCGCCTCATGGCGCCTTGGGTGCTGCGTTCGACGAGGTTGAGCACACCCTGGACCTGATCCAGGCGCTCGGCCCGCGCCGCGTCTTGCCAGGCCACGGGCCTGAGTTTTCAGACCTCGCCGCCGCGCTGCGGGAAGCGCGGGGCCGTCTGGCCTACTTCCGGTCGGAACCCGTGCGTCATGCGCTACATGCCGCCAAAGCGCTGCTGATGTACCACCTGCTGGAATGGCGACAGCGGACTTGGTCCGAATTAGAGGCATGGTTGGCAGCGACGCCCGTTCAGACTCGGCTGAGAGAGCAGGCCGGCGAGCCGGATGCAAATCACTGGGCCCAAGGCCTGGTGGCAAGTCTGAGCAAGACGGGTCAGGTGGAGGCGGACGAGTCGGGGGTGCGACTGAGTCGCTGAGGCAGCTCGGCGCGGCGAGCCCCTTTCAGAGGCACTCGCTGGTAAATGCAGTGCAAATGCATCCCGAGCACCCGCAAGCAATCGCGATTTGAATCCCCCAAAAGCAAAACCCCCGATCCTTGCGGAACCGGGGGTTTGGCGGGATATTAGCCTGACGATGACCTACTTTCACACGGGAATCCGCACTATCATCGGCGCTGACTCGTTTCACTGTCCTGTTCGGGATGGGAAGGAGTGGGACCAAGTCGCTATG
>JAYRMR010000049.1:0-35779 GCA_041912595.1 Burkholderiaceae bacterium | reverse complement strand
CGGCGCTGATCTGGCCTTCCAGGGCCGCGGGGATCAGCACGTCGGTCTTGACGTCCCAGAAGTTCTCGTTGTCGATCTTGTCGGCGCCCTTGAAGCCGCCCACGCCGCCGGTCTTGGCCACGTGGTCGAGCAAGTCCGTCATGTCCATGCCCTTTTCATTCAGGATGGTGCCGGTGTGGTCCTGCACGGCGACGATCTTGGCGCCGTTGGCGGCGAACATCTTCGCGGCCACGGAACCCACGTTGCCGAAGCCCTGCACGGCGATGCGGGCGCCTTCCATGGGCACGTTCAGGCGGCGCATGGCTTCACGGCCGATCACGAACACGCCGCGGCCGGTGGCGGCCACGCGGCCCAGCGAGCCGCCCAGGGGGATGGGCTTGCCGGTCACGACGCCGGTGGCGGTGGCGCCGACGTTCATCGAGTACGTGTCCATCATCCAGGCCATGATCTGGCCGTTGGTGTTCACGTCCGGGGCCGGGATGTCCTGCTGCGGGCCGATGATGATGCCGATCTCACTGGTGTAACGGCGCGTAACCTTTTCCAGTTCCTTCAGCGACAGCGTCTTGGGGTCCAGGCGGATGCCGCCCTTGGCGCCGCCGTAGGGCAGGTTCACCGCGGCGTTCTTGACCGTCATCCAGGCCGACAGGGCCATCACTTCTTCCAGCGTGACGTCCGGGTGGTAGCGCACGCCGCCCTTGCCCGGGCCGCGGGTCAGGCTGTGCTGCACGCGGTAGCCCTCGTAGTGGGCGATGGTGCCGTTGTCCAGCTCGATGGGGATGTCGACGATCAGGGCGCGCTTCGGGCGGCGCAGCGTCTCGACCCAGCGAGCCAGGTGGCCCAGGTAGGGTTCCACGGCATCGATCTGCGACAGGTAGGTGCCCCAGGGGCTGTTGCGCGTGGGCGTGACGAAGGACAGGTTGGGCATGTAATGCTCCGTAATCTTTAGCGTGGCGCGAACGGTATCGCGAACCGGGATCGCGAGGCCAGTGAATCCAAAGCCGAGTGCACATGCGCCTATGCGGGGAACGCATAGGTGGTGGAAGTTTGCGCCGAAGGCGGCTTTCGCGCAAATTTTTGCTCATGCAGGGGCGGGTTGCCACCCATGCCGCTCTGATACCAGCCCTGAGGCGAAAGCCGCCGGCCGCCGTCCGACGCCTGCCCGGCGAGCAAAAAGGGCCGGACAAGGTCCGGCCCGGGCGGGGAGCGCGGCGGCGTTCAGTCCTGCCGCAGACACTCGATCGGCAGCAGCTTGGACGCACGCCGGGCCGGGTAGTAGCCGAAGAAGAGGCCGACGAGGCTCGCGAAACCGACCGCCACCACCACGTGCTGTGCGGAGAGGCTCACCACGACCTTGTCCAGCGCGTTGATGCCCACGGCGCCCAGCGCGGCCAGCCCGAGGCCCACGAGACCGCCGATCAGGCACAGCACCACGGACTCGCCCAGGAACTGCCAGAGCACGTCCCGCGGCTTGGCGCCGATGGCCATGCGGATGCCGATCTCGCGCACCCGCTCCGAGACGCTCACCAGCATGATGTTCATGATGCCGATGCCGCCCACGAGCAGGGAGATCGCGCCGATCACGCCCAGGCCGATGGACAGCCCGCGGGCGATGGAGGATCCCGTCTCGGCGATGCTGGCGAGGTCGGTGATGGCGAAGTCGTCCTTCTTGTCACCGGTGATGTGGTGGCGGTCGCGCAGTAGCTCCTCGGCGTCCTGGCGGGCGTCGTCCATCTGCTTGGCATCGCGGGCCTGCAGGCTGATGTAGTGCACGAGGCCGGGCCGCGACAGGCGCAGCGGCATGGCGCTGATCGGCACCAGCACCAGCTCGCCGAGCTCGGTGCCGTCCAGCGTGCGGCCTTTGCCGGCCAGCACGCCGATGATGGTGAAGGGCTGGCCGTCGAGGCGCACGACCTGGCCGAGCGGGTCGCGTTCGGCGTAGTACTTGCGGGCCAGGGCCGAGCCGATCACCACGACGCGGTTGGCGGACTGCACGTCGCGCTCGTCCAGGGCCACGCCGCGGTCGATCTGCCAGTTGCGCAGCTCCAGCATTGCGGGGGTGATGCCCAGCACGGTCTGGTTGCTGTTGGCGTCGCCGTAGTGCAGCTGGAAGAAGCCCTGCAGCGCGGGCGCCGCGCCGCGCAGGCTGGGCAGCTGGGCCAGGGCGCGGGCGTCGTCCACGGTGAGGTTGGGCACCTCGCCCGCGCGGCGCCGCACGCCGCCGTCCACCGGCGTGCCGGGCTGCACGATCAGCTGGTTGCTGCCCAGCACCGCCAGCTCCTTGGCGATGAAGGCGCGCACGGAGTCGCCCACGCTGAGCATCAGCAGCACCGAGGCGATGCCGATCACCACGCCCAGCATGGTGAGCGCGCTGCGCAGGCGGTTGCCGTTCAGGGCCCGAAGGGCCTCGATGAAGATCTGGAGAGGTCTCATGCGTAGGCCTGTTCTTCGGGGCGCCCGTCAAAGGCGATCAGTCCGTCCTTGAGGCGCACCAGGCGGCGGGCCTTGAGCGCGACGTCCGGCTCATGCGTGACCAGCACGATGGTGAGGCCCGCCTCTCGGTTGAGCTTGTCGAAGACCTCCAGCACCTCGGCGGTGGTCTGGGTGTCGAGGTTGCCGGTGGGCTCGTCGGCCAGCAGCAGCGGTGCCTCGTTGGACAGCGCGCGGGCGATGGCCACGCGCTGCTGCTGGCCCCCGCTGAGCTGGTTGGGCATGCGGGCCGCCATGGCGCCGAGGCCGACCTGCTCCAGCATGTGCAGGGCCCGCTCGCGCGCCTGGTGGCGGCTGCGGCCGGCGTAGATCATCGGCAGCGCAACGTTCTCCAGCACGTTCATCCGCTTGAGCAGGTTGAAGCTCTGGAAGACGAAGCCGATCTGCTCGTTGCGCACGGCGGCATGCTGAGTGCTGCTGAGGCCGCTGACGTCCTGGCCCTGCAGCGTGTAGCGGCCGTCGTCGCAGCGGTCCAGCAGGCCCATGAGGTTCATCAGCGTGCTCTTGCCGGAGCCGCTGGAGCCCATCAGCGCGACGTAGTCGCCGGGCTGCACATCCAGGTCGATGCCGTGCAGCACGGGCGTCTGCACATCGCCGGTGCGGTAGCTCTTGCGGATGCCGCGCATGCTGAGCACCGGCGGGCGCGCCGTGCCGGAGCCCGCCCCGGCGCTGGTCTGGGTGGCGTGCGCGCGCATGTCAGGCCCCTTCGCGCACGTCGGTCTTGGCGCGGCGGATGACCACGGTGTCGCCGGGCTTCAGGTCTCCGCTGAGCAGCTCGGTGAAGCGGGTGTTCGAGATGCCGATGGTGACCTCGTGCGCCTCCAGCTTGCGGTTGGCGCCCTCGGTGTAGACCTTGAACACGCGCTCGCCGTCGCGCAGGCTGCTGAGCACGCCGTCGTCGTTGGCCGAGGGGCTGGTCTCGCCCTTCTTGAGACGCTTGACGAGCAGCTCGTCGTCGTTCGGCTTGAAGCGCAGCGCGGCCGTCGGCAGGCGCAGGCTCTTCTCGCTGCTGGCCACGACGATGCGCGTCTGGGCCGTCATGCCGGGCTTGAGCAGGCCCTCAGGGTTGGCGACGTTCACGATGACGGTGTAGGTCACCACGCCCTGCGTGTTGGTCGGGTTCAGGCGGAACTGCTGAACGCTGCCCTCGAACTCGCGCGAGGGGAAGGCGTCCACCACGAAGCGCACCTTCTGGCCTTCGCGGATCTGCCCGACGTCGGCCTCGCTGACGTTGGCCTGGATCACCATCTCGTTGAGGTCGCGGGCCAGCAGGAAGAGCTCCGGCGTCTGGAAGCTCGCGGCGACGGTCTGGCCGACGTCGATGCTGCGCTTGATGACGACGCCGTCGACCGGGGCGCGGATGATGCTGTTGTTGAGGTCGGTGCGCGCGGCATCGAGCTGCGCGCGGGCCAGCTCGCGGTCGGCGCGTGCGGCCTCGGCCTCGCGCAGGCTCTGGTCGCGCTGCGGGGTCGAGATGAAGCCCTGGGCGGCCAGGGCCTCGTTGCGGCGCAGCGTGGCCTCGGCGAAGGCCAGGCGGGCCTCGGCCGACGCCAGCTGGGCGCGGGCCTGGCGCTCGCGGGCCTCGAAGTTGGCGGAGTCCAGCCGCGCCAGCACCTGGCCCTTCACGACCTTGTCGTTGAAGTCCACCAGGCGCTGCGCCACGGTGCCGCTGACGGCCGTGCCCACGGTCACGGTGGACACAGGCTGCAGGCTGCCGTTGGCCATGATGACCTGCGTGATGGCGCCTTCGTCCAGCGCAGCGGACTTGAAGGGCGACGGGCGGGTGTTGCTGGAGGCCTGGCTGTTCCAGGCCCAGCCGGCGAGCAGGGCGGTGGTGAGCACACTGCCCAGCACGAACCAGCGGCGACGATTCTTGAGCATCTTGATCTCCTGGCGGCCCGGGCGCGCGGCGCCTCGGGGCTCATGTGTTCGGGGGCGCCCGGGGGCGCGGGGTCAGAGCAGGCGGAAGCCGATCAGCGCGACGGCGTGCTCGGGCAGCGTGAGGCGGACCTTGTCGTCCCAGCCGGCATCGGCCTTGATGCTGGCGCAGTACAGCGTGCGGCCCGTCGTCTGGCTGTGCTCCTTGACCTTGCTGTCCAGTCGCACGGTGGCGAGCTCGGTGCCGTCGGCGCTGCTGGCCTTGAGCGACTGGTCCTCGCGGGTGGAGCACACGTCGAAGCTGGCGTCAGAGCGCGACAGCAGACGCCACTTGAAGGGGAATCGCTCGCGGTACACGGCCTGGTAGTCGCGCAGCACCTGGCGCACCCAGCCCATGTCGGAGGCGCTGCCGCCGAGCTGCGGCACGAGGGCGAAGTTGCCCACGCCCCAGGCGCCGTCGGCGCGGTTCACGGTGAGGTCGGCCTGCTTGACGTCCACCGGCAGGTCGTGCGGCACGACGTAGAGCTCGCCGATGGCCGGGGTGATGGCCACGTCCTTGTCCTCGTCATAGACGCTCACGCGCAGCGGCGTGGTCTTGTCCCGGCTGAACAGGCGCATGCCCTGGCGGATGTGGCCGTGGCTCAGCTCGTGGATGGGACGCACGGTGCGGGCCCAGGTCTCGTAGGGCATCACCGAGCTGCGCTTGCCGTTGACCTCGACGGCTTCCGGCGTGCCGGGTTCGGTCTCGATGCTGGCGGCCTGCGTGCCGGCCGGCAGGGCGGCGGCGGCCAGCAGGGCGAGGGCGAGAAGGCGGGAGGGGGCGGTGGCGTGGCGCATGGTCATTGGCTCCGGTTGACGAGACGGCCCTGGCGGTTCAGGCGGACCATCTCCAGCGTGAGGCGGGCTTCGATGTTGTGCTTGATGGAGGGGCAGGGCGAGATGCCCTCCGTCCAGTGCTTGGGGCACTTGCCGCCGCAGATGGGCAGGATGCGGCAGCTGTGGCAGGGCACCTCGCCGGCGAGGATGCGGTCGTTCCAGTCGGCATAGGGGCGCGCCTTGGGCGGGTGGATCGCGGGCTTGCGCACGTCGTCCAGGCGGTAGAAGCGCACCTCCTGGTAGGCGGGCACCTGCGAGACCTCCGTGCAGTTGAAGGCCTCGCCGTAGGGATCGATCAGCTCGGCCTCCTCGCGCACGCTCATGCACACGATGGGCTTGAGGGCCTTGGGCACGAGGCTCGGCGACTGCCCGGCGTCCATCAGCCGGCCCAGCAGGTCGACTTCGAAATCGGCGTAGCGCTGCTGGCTGAGAGACTCCAGGTGTGCGTCGTTGCCCCAGCTGTGGACGGGGGCCGTGTAGAAGCGGAAGTGGCGCAGCAGGTCCTGCTCGCGCAGCGTCTCGACGAGGGCGATCGTGCCGTCGTGGTTGCGGCCGTCGACGTTGCAGCGGATCGAGATCCACGCGCCGCAGCTCGCGAAGCGCGGATCGGCGGCGATGCCCTTGAGGTTGTTGAGGATGGTGTCGAAGGACGGGCGGCCGTCCTTGGTCACGCGGCGCTGGTCATGGAACTCGCGGGCGCCGTCCAGGGTGATGTCGAAGGCCATCACGCGGTGCTGCTCCACCAGCTCGAAGAAGAGCCGGGGCGTGAGCGCCACGCCGTTGGTGGCCATCTGCGCGCTGTACTGCAGGCCGTGCGCCGTCGCGAGGGCCTGCAGCCGCGGCGACAGGGTGCGGATGGACGCAATGCCCAGCAGCGGTTCCGCGCCGAACCAGCCGATCTGCAGGCGCCGGTAGCCGCCGCGCTGCGCCAGCTTGTGCTCGGCCCGCTTCAGCACGCCCTGCATGATGGCGTCGTCCATGCGGCGGTTCTCGTGCTTCTGGCCGCAGTAGTCGCAGCCGAGCTGGCAGTTCGCCGACGGCGCGATGCCGAGGTAGAGCATGTCGTCCGACTTGATCGAGGCCTTGTTGTGGGCCACGACCACGGCGCGCTCGTCCTCGTGGGTCGGCACCAGGATCTTGTGCTCGACCAGCGCGGTCTTCAGTGCGACGGGCAGCTGTTCGATGCGGCCATGCTGGACGTCCGCCCAGTCGGCGTCGCTCACCAGCAGCGAGCGGGCGCTGCGGGTCGAATAGACCATGCGGAAGGCGCGCCGACCGACCGCGGGGCTCACGGCCAGGTAGTGGCTGGCGCGCAGGGCAGAGGAAGTGCTCATGGTCATTGGGCCACCAGCAGCTCGCTGGCGACGATCTGTTGCAGGGACTGCGGGTCCTTGAAGAACTGGGCCAGCCACTGGCCGGAGATGCCCTGCCGGCTGTCACGCAGGCGCTGCATCCAGCTCGTGTAGATGGGCGGCACGCGCTTGAGCTCGTCGGTCTGCGAGTCCAGCAGCAGGCCCTGCGAGGGCTCGTACAGGTGGTAGCGGTCCTCGTTGAAGCGATAGTGGCGCTGGGGCTCGAAGGCACCCATGCGGCGCTGCTGGGCGCGGGTCCGGTAGCTGTACCAGCCCATCTCCCACTGCTCGGCGTGCTGGACGGCCGCGGCCTCGAAGCGGTGCCACAGCTGCTGCAGCGCCTGCTGGGCGAAGGTCTCGCGGTCGCCGGCCGGGTGCAGCGGGTCGCCGATCTCGACGCTCACCGTGCCGTCCACCTCGCGCCAGGAGACCATGGGCACCAGCGGCAGGTCCAGCTTGTGCGCCAGGTAGGCCGCGCCCATGCGCGCCAGGATCTCGCGCCCGGCGAAGCGCAGGCCCACGGTGTGCCGGTCCTCGTCCGCCGAGCTCATCTGCCCGCGCTGGCCGCGCTGGCCATCGATGCAGATGTAGAGGCTGCGCCCCTCGCGCAGCGTGCGCATCATCTGGATCAGGGCCGAGCCGCCGTCGCTGTTGAGGACGTTGAGCTCGACATCCCAGAGCTGGCGCTCGCGCCCCAGCTGGTTCATGCGGACCATCGCGCCGCCATGCTCCTGGGCCATGCCCGGGCCCGCCACGATGGACATCGGCACGCCACGGCGCAGCAGCAGCACCGGCTGGATGGCCCAGGCGCCCAGGTGGTAGGAGCAGTAGATCGCCGGCCCGTCGGCCGGGCGGCCGCGCTCCAGATTCAGCAGGCCGGCGGTCTCGAGGTCGCAGATGGCGCCGAACTCGAACTTCTTCATCTCGCGATGACGGAAGTTGTCCCGGTATTGCTGGCGGCTTTCACCGTGGGCCAGCTGCGGGAAGAAATATTCATGCGCGATGCGGAATCTCAACCAGTCCAGGCGCTCGGGGCCGGGAATATCCAGGTTGAGGGCTGCGGCGCTGTCACCCGCATCAAAATAGGCATTTTGATGGGCTTCCCGCAGTTCATGGAGAGGGGGTTCTGCTTTTGACATGGCTATACGCTCTCATCAGGAAGGGACGTGCGAAGAAGAAAAGCAGGATCAGGCTGACGGCGGAGGAAAAGAGAATCCTCGGGTGGTCGAGAGCCAGGATCTGCCAGCTTTGCGTGCTGGCAATATCGAAACTTCGGTTGAAGCTGATATAGGTGGATTTCAGCAATCCCCAGCTCACGAAAGCCAGGAATACATAGTTGCAGATGGCATACCCCGCGATGAACCATTCGGTGCCGGTCACCGGCAGGCGGGCACGCAAACGCTGGAAAACGATCCAGCACATGCCGCCGGCGCGCTGGTAAAGGTCATGCAGACCGAGAAAATCGGCCAGCAGCCAGTAACCGTCATTCCGGATGAAGGGAATCAGCACGAAGATCGCCGTGGCGAGGTTCGACTTGAACGCCAGCGTCAGCCAGGCCTGCGTGTGACCGCTGGTGAGCGCGATGCCGGCATAGAGGACGACGGTCGCGAGCATCTGGAAGTAGATGCCGCCCAGGTTCACGACGAAGCGGGACTTGCGGTCCACCAGCCAGGCGTTGCTCACATTGGCGAAGAAGACCGGGAAGATCAGGTAGAAGCCGAAGCCGATCTCCTGCGGCTGCTGCCCGACATGGCGCATGCCCGCGGCATGGCCCAGCTCGTGGAACAGCAGGACGGCCACGATGCAGGCATAGCCCATCAGGAGGTCCAGCGCCGTCAGATCCAGGCTGCGCAGCTGCGTGCCGCCCACCTGGTGGAAGACGAAGAGGTCGGCCAGCACCGCCACCGTCAGCAGGCTCACGGCCCACACGAGCGGGGCGGCGAAGAGGCCGGCCAGGCGCGCGGCCAGGCGCTGCACCAGCGTGGCGGGCAGGACGGTGATCGAGGTGTGGATGTAGGAGCGGCTCGGGCGCTCGGGCGCCAGCCCGGCGATCCGCGCGAGAAGGTCTGCCTTGAAGGCGTCACGGCCGGCGGGAGGCACGTCCCAGCGGTCCATCAGGCGTTCGCAGCCTGCGTCCACGCCCTCCTGCTTCAGGACCGTCAGGGTCTCATGCAGGCGGGGTTGAATCTTGAAGTGGCGGCCGTTGAGCTCGGCCTGGAAGGCACCGTCCACGACCTGGAGCTGGACCTGGGCGACCAGGGCTGGAATGTCGAGGGTGCTCATGGTGGGAAGGTCTTGGAAAGGGCGGGATGCACCCGAAGGCAGGTGAATGTCTGAATGCATCCCGCTGCCTGAGTTTCATGCGGCATGAAACCCAGGCCACGGGCCCGAAATTACTCGGCGGCCTGCTCTTCGCGGGGCGAGCAGATGAAGTTGGTGATGTCGATCAGGTCCTGGTCGGCAGCAGCGTTGACCATTTCGAAGCGCTGGTCCAGTTCGACGGCAGCCAGTTCGTCCTTCAGGGTGTTCAGGTCGGTGTTTTGCATGATGTTTCCTTGAAAAGGTGGTTTAAAGTGTTGACCGGGTATTTCCGGTCCGAAAAAAGGACCCCGGGTATTTATTCCGAAGCCATGGCCTTTGAATGAGAGGCAACTTTCTTCTGCAGCTTTCCGGTTGCTTTCTGATATTCGTTCAGCGCATGGGTTGAACTCTAAATTTCAGATCCGCATGGCGCTACTGACAAATCTATTAGGTGCAGTCGCCCGGTCGTTCTGATGGCCGCAGGGGCCGGCCGCGGGGGCCTGCGGCAGGGCGGGCGGTGCCCAGGCAGTACCATCGCCCGATGAGTTCCCTGGACCTTGCCCTGCTGTATCTCGTGGCCGCCGTGCTTGGCGTGGTCGTCTGCCGCAGCCTCAAGCTGCCGCCCATGCTGGGCTACCTCACGGTGGGGGTGCTCATCGGGCCGAACGCGATGGCGCTGTCCGGCGATTCCGAGGGCGTGCGCTACCTCGCCGAGTTCGGCGTCGTCTTCCTGATGTTCGTGATCGGGCTGGAGTTCAACCTGCCCAAGCTGCGCAGCATGCGCTCGCTCGTCTTCGGGCTGGGCCTGCTGCAGGTGCTCATCACCATCCTCGGCACGATCTTCGGCAACGTCCTGCTGGACCATCTCTTCGACTGGCTCGGCCTTCGCTGGGACCTGGGCTGGGAAGGGGCGCTGGTGCTGGGGGCGGCCATGGCCATGAGCTCCACCGCCATCGTCGTCAAGCTGATGGCGGAGCGGCTGGAGCTCGAGAGCGAGCACGGCCGCCGCGTCATGGGCGTGCTGCTGTTCCAGGATCTGGCGGTGGTGCCGCTGCTGGTGCTGATCCCGGCGCTGCGCAGCGAGGGCAGCGAGATGGCCGTGTCCCTGGCCTGGGCCGGCCTGAAGGCGGCCGCCGTGCTGGCGCTGCTGCTCGCGGGCGGGCAGAAGGTCATGCGCTGGTGGCTGACGCTGGTGGCGCGGCGCAAGAGCGAGGAGCTCTTCATGCTCAACCTGCTGCTCGTGACCCTGGGCCTGGCCTGGGTGACCGAGCATGCCGGGCTGTCACTGGCGCTCGGCGCCTTCGTGGCGGGCATGCTGATCGCGGAGACCGAATACAAGCATCAGGTGGAGACCGACATCCGCCCCTTCCACGACGTGCTGCTGGGCCTGTTCTTCATCACCATCGGCATGAAGCTGGACTGGCGGCCGGTGGTGACGCAGTGGCCGCTGGTCGTGCTCCTGACCCTGCTGCCGCTGCTGGCCAAGGCGACGCTGATCGCGGTGCTGGCCAAGCTCTTCCGCGCGCCCACGGGCGTGGCCATCCGCACGGGGCTGTACCTGGCGCAGGCGGGCGAGTTCGGCTTCGTGCTGCTGAGCCTCGGAGCGCAGCACCAGCTGATCGCGCCGCAGTGGGTGAGCCCGGTGCTGGCCTCCATGGTCATCTCCATGCTGGCCACGCCACTCATCGTGATGTACAGCAACCGCATCGTGATGAAGCTCTCGGCCAGCGACTGGCTGCTGCAGTCCGTGCAGCTCACGACCATCGCGAAGAAGTCCATCAAGGCCGACGCCCACGTGATCATCTGCGGCTACGGGCGCAGCGGCCAGAACCTGGCGCGCCTGCTGGACACCGAGCAGATCCCCTACATGGCCTTGGACCTCGACCCGGACCGCGTGCGCCAGGCCGCGGCCGCCGGGCAGAGCGTGGTCTTCGGTGACGCGGCCAAGGTGCAGAGCCTCATGGCGGCGGGCCTCGCCCGCGCCAGCGCGGTGGTGATCAGCTACCACGACACGCCCTCGGCACTGAAGATCCTGCAGCTGGTGCGCGAGCACGCGGCCCATGTGCCGGTGGTGGTGCGCACGATCGACGACAGCGACCTGGAGCGGCTGCGCGCGGCCGGCGCCACGGAGGTGGTGCCCGAGGCCATCGAGGGCTCGCTGATGCTGGCCAGCCATGCGCTCGCGCTGGTGGGCGTGCCCATGCGCCGCGTGATCCGCCTGACACGCGATGCCCGCGATGCCCGCTACGGCCTGCTGCGCGGCTACTTCCATGGCGCCGACGACGACAGCGCCGAGGAGCGCGAGCAGGCGCGCCTGCGCTCCGTCACGCTGCCCGTGGCCACGCCCTACGCGGGTGAGCCACTCGGCCAGCTGGCGCTGCAGGCCGTCGGGGTGCAGGTGGTGTCGGTGCGGCGCGCCAGCGGGGCCGTGCGCCCGGCGCATGACGCGCTGGAGCTACAGGGCGGCGACACCCTGGTGCTCGCCGGCACCCCCGAGGCACTGGCGCTGGCCGAGGACAAGCTACTGCGCGCCTGAGCCGGGCGCCGCGGCGGGCCAGGCCAGCCGAGGCACGAGCTGGGCGGCGCCCGCCTCGCTGAGGTGGCCCTGATCGCGGTACAGCATCACGCCGTCCTGCGTCACGTCGCAGCGCCCCTGGCGGCACAGCAGCGGATCGAAGCGCAGCAGCGCCAGTTCGACGCTCGCCAGCGCGAGCCAGGCCTGCACGGCGGCGTCGCCGGCATCGCGGTGGCCGGCGTCGATGCGGCAGTCCGGCGTGGCGCCCAGGGACCATCGGCCCAGCGCCTGGCGCTCCAGGCAGGCCGCGACGTTGAAGTCGGCCCGGGGCGGCGGCGCGATGAACAGCACCCGCCGACCCATCGCCTGCAGTTGCCCGACCGTGTGCCGCAGATCGTCCATCAGCGCCTGCCGCAGGGCCGGGCCCACGAGCGCCTCACCGGCGAGGCGGCCCTGCGCATCGAGGCGCCGCGCCTGGTAGCGGGGTTCGTCGAGGTACTGGGTCAGCAGGCTCGACAGCACCACCGTGTGCACCTCGGGATGCGCGGCCAGCCAGTCCAGCACGGCGACGTTGAAGGCCTGGCACCGGGCGATCCAGGCCGGCGCGAAGGTCTCGCCCGGTGCCGCGGCGGGCTTGAAGGGCGCGATGCCGAGGAAGGGCCCGCAGGAGGACTTGGTCGCCTGCAGCAGGCCCTCGCCACCCACGTGCCGGGCAAGACCTGGCACCAGGTGCATGGCGTAGGAGTCGCCCCACACCATCCACTGCGGCGTACGGCCCTGCTGGCATTCGGGGCGCGGGGCATAGGGCTGCTCGGCATCGCACCACGGCGAGAAGCCATGGTTGGGGCGCGTGAGCCGGGCGAAGTCCTGCCCGTCCGGCGCCTGCACCCAGTGCTGCGTCCAGGCGGGCAGCAGCGCCAGCAGCCCCGAGCCCACGGCCAGCGCCACCACTCCGCGGGCCCCGCTCAGGCGCGTCTTGCCGGGCCCTTCCACCCAGCGGTGCAGGGCCCAGGCCAGGGGCAGGGACAGCGCCAGCGCCGCGAGGCGCCAGCCGGTCAGCTCGGGCGAGGACGCTCGCGCCGTGCCCAGCCAGGCGTTGTGCACGGCGGCCATCAGCGGCCAGTGAACCAGGTACAGCGAGTAGCTGCGGTCCCCCAGCCAGACCAGCGGCCGCAAGGGGCGTGGTGCCTGGAGTGACGCGGCCGGCTGTCCCACCAGCAGGGCCGTGGCCAGGCACACGCCCAGCGCCAGCGGCCCCGGATGCGGCCAGCCCGGCAGCGGCAGCAGCGGGAGCGCCAGCAGCGCGAGCACCGCCAGTCCGCGCGCTATCCTGCCCACCAGCCCCGACAGTCGCCACGGCGCGGGCGCGAGTGCAACCAGCGAGCCCAGTCCCAACTCCCAGGCGCGGCTGTGCAAGGCATAGAAGGCGAGGCTGGCGTCCTGCCGCAGCAGATGGGCGCACACGGCGGCGCTGCCCAGCACCAGCAGGCCCACGGCGAGGCGCCGCCAGCGCGGCGCGCAGCACCACAGCAGGGCGGGCAGCAGGAGGTAGTACTGCTCCTCGAGGGACAGCGACCAGAAATGCAGCAGCGGCTTGAGCTCCGCCGCGCCCTGGAAATAGCCGCTCTGCTGCCAGAGCACCCAGTTGCTCGCGAAGAGGAGGGCGCCGCGTGCCTGGCCGGCGAGGTCCAGCTGCTCGCGGGCATTGAGCAGCCACGGGCTGGCCAGCAGCGTCACGGCCAGCGTGACGTAGGCGGCCGGCAGCAGGCGGCGGGCCCGGCGCGCGTAGAAGTCCCGGAAGCTGAAGCGCCCCGCCAGCAGCGCGCGCTGGACGAGGCCGGTGATCAGGTAGCCCGAGATCACGAAGAAGATGTCCACCCCGAGGTAGCCGCCCGGCAGCCCGGGTAGCTGGGCATGGTGCAGCAGCACCCAGCCGACGGCGAGGCCGCGCAGGGCCTGGATGTCCCAGCGCAGGGGCTTGTCTGTCGCCGAGGAGACGGGGGTGGTGGTGTGCATGTGGCGCCGCATTGTCGGCCCTGCCGCCTGCGCGACAGCCGGGCTCTGGCCGCTGCGCCACACTGCGCGCATGTCCCAGCCCTCCCGCACTGCCGGCCGCCGGCGCCGCCTCTACCTGATGCGTCATGGCGAGGTGTGCTACTTCGATGCCTCGACGGGCCGGCCCGTGCTGCCCGAGCAGGTGAGCCTGACGGCCCACGGCCAGGCGCAGGCGCGTGCCGCCGGGGCCTACCTGCGCGAGCAGGGCGTGCGGCTGGACCGCGTCATCATCTCCGGCCTGCCCCGCACGGCGCAGACCGCCGCCGAGGTGCTCGGCGCCGCAGGCCTGTCCACGCTCCAGCCCGAGGCCTGGCCGGCGTGGGAGGAGATCCGCGGCGGCAGGTTGTCCGAGATCCCGCCCGCGGCGCTGCAGCAGGCCTTTTGCGGTCTGCATCAGGGCCGGGTGGACGAGGCGCAGCGCTTCCTGAACGGCGAGTCCGTGGGCGAGTTCCTCGACCGCGTGCTGCCGGCGCTGCAGCGCCTGCGGGCCGATCCGCACTGGGACAGCGCCCTGCTGGTGCTGCACGGCGTGGTCAATGCCGCGCTGCTGTCCCATGCCCTCAGCGGCGGGGAGCGCGTGCTCTTCGGCAGCCTGATGCAAAGCCCCGCCTGCCTCAACGTGATCGACGTGGGGGACGCGCCCGCCGACTGGGTGCTGCGCGGCCTGAACCTCGCGCCCCTGGACGGCTTGCGCCACGACGACCGGCTCACCACCATGGAGCATCTGCTGGCCCAGTACCTGCAATGGCGCGACGGCCGCACGCCGGACGAACGCCCCGACGCGGCCAGTGCCGCCTGACCCGATTCCCTTCTTCAAGGACCCGCCATGAACTTCGACTACAGCCCCAAGGTCCAGGCCTACCGCGAACGCCTGCTCGCCTTCTTCGACCAGCACATCTATCCCAACGAGCGCCGCTTCCATGAGGAGGTCGAGGCCAACCGGCGCGCCGGCAATGCCTGGGTGCCGACCCGCCTGATCGAGGAGCTCAAGCCCCTGGCGCGCGAGGCCGGGCTGTGGAATCTCTTCCTGCCGCAGTCGGCCCGTGCGCCGGAGGGCCTCTCCAACCTCGAGTACGCGCCGCTGTGCGAGATCATGGGCCGCGTGACCTGGGCGGCCGAGGTCTTCAACTGCTCCGCGCCGGACACCGGCAACATGGAGACGCTGGAGCGCTACGGCACCGAGGCCCAGAAGGACCGCTGGCTCGAGCCGCTGCTGCGCGGCGAGATGCGCTCGGCCTTCCTGATGACCGAGCCGGAGGTGGCGTCCTCCGATGCCACCAACATCCAGTGCCGCATCGAGCGCCAGGGCGACGAGTACGTGATCAACGGGACCAAGTGGTGGTCCAGCGGCGCCGGCGACCCGCGCTGCGCGCTCTACATCGTGATGGGCAAGACGGATCCGGAGGCCGGGCGCCACGAGCAGCAGTCCATGGTGCTGGTGCCGGCCGACACCCCGGGCGTGACCGTCAAGCGCCACCTGCCCGTCTTCGGTTACGACGATGCGCCGCACGGGCACATGGAGATCGAGCTGAAGAACGTGCGCGTGCCCGCCTCCAACATCCTGCTCGGCGAGGGCCGCGGCTTCGAGATCGCCCAGGGCCGCCTCGGGCCGGGCCGCATCCACCACTGCATGCGCTCCATCGGCGCCGCGGAGCGTGCGCTGGAGCTGATGTGCCAGCGCGCCATCGCGCGCGTGGCCTTCGGCAAGACGCTCGCGCAGCAGACGGTGACGCAGGAGCGCATCGCCGAGGCGCGCTGCCTCATCGAGCAGGCCCGCCTGCTGACGCTCAAGGCCGCCTACATGATGGACACCGTGGGCAACAAGGTCGCCAAGGCCGAGATCGCGATGATCAAGATCGTGGCGCCCAATATGGCGCTCAAGGTCATCGACTGGGCGATCCAGGTCTACGGCGGCATGGGTGTCTCCGATGACACGCCGCTGGCCATGACATGGGCCCATCAGCGCACGCTGCGCTTTGCCGACGGCCCGGACGAGGTGCACCGCAATGCCCTGGCCAAGCTGGAGCTGGCGCGGCACATGAAGCTGTCGTCCGAGAAGGTCGAGATGCCGGTGACGCGCGGCGCCTGAGCGCCGGGACGGGTCCATCCCCCTAAGGTTGGGGAGAGGGTCAGGACTTGTCCGTCTGGGCAGGGACCGGGGTTGTCCCTAGGATGCCGGCTTTGCCTGCACGCGCGTCCGAAGCCCCGCCCTCTGCCATGTCCAGCCCGCCCGCCCCTGCTCCTGTGCGCCGCCGCCGCCCGCGGATGCCCTGGGCCGCGGCCTTGCGCGGCACGCAGGACCTGCTGCTGCGCAAGGGCATGGGCGTGCTGCTGCTGCTGTGCCTGCTGATGCAGCTGGCCTGCTTCCTGGCCGGCCTGCATGCGAATGCGCAGAGCGAGCCGGTGCTCGGCTGGGCCATCGCCGGCATGGTGCCGGGCCTGCTGGCCGCCGTGCTGGGGCTGCTGATGCTCTTCCACGGGCGCCGCCAGATCCAGCGCGCCTACGACCAGCTCGAGGAGGCCATAGACGCGCTCCCGGCCAGCGTCGAGATCTTCGATGCCGAGGACCGGCTCGTGGCCTACAACCGCAAGCTGATCGAGATCTATCCGCACATGTGGGGCGCCTTCGACCGGGGCGCCAGCTTTGCCGAGATGGCGCGGGCCTCAGCCTTCAGCGGCGGCGTGCCCGAGGCCCGCGGCCGCGAGGAGGCCTGGCTGGCCGAGCGCCTCGCGCAGCGCGGCCAGCAGGTCGAGCCGCTGCTGCAGCGCGTGCATGACAACAAGTGGCTGCGCATCCACGAACAGCGCACGGCCTCCGGCGGCATCGTCGGCGTGCGCCTGGATGTCAGCGATCTCGTGCAGGAGCAGCAGCGCCTGGCCGCCAGCCAGGCCCATCTGCAGGCCGTGATCCTGGCCGCACGCAACGCCATCATCACGCTCGACACCGACGGCCACATGCTCGAGGTGAACCCGGCCTGCGAGGCGCTCTTCGGCTACACCGCGGGCGAGCTGCAGGGGGCGCATCTGAGCATGGTGCTGGACGCCGGCGAGCGCGGCGAGGCCCGCCTGCAGCCGCAGCTGCTGCTGGGGCGCCAGCACGAGATGAATGGCCGTCACCGGGGCGGCATCGGCCTGTCGCTGCAGCTGAACGTGGCGGAGGTGAAGACCGCCACCACGCACCTCTTCGTCTGCATCATTGCGGACTTCACCGAGCGCAAGCGCCAGGAGCTGCGCCTGCGCCATGCCAATGAGCTGCTGGCCCGCCAGACCACGACGGACGGCCTGACCCGCGTGGGCAACCGCCGGCTCTTCGACGAGCTGCTGCGCCAGGGCTGGCAGCGCAGCCAGCAGCAGGGGCAGCCGCTGTCCCTGCTGCTGCTCGATATCGACCACTTCAAGCAGTACAACGACTGCCACGGCCACGTGGCGGGCGACGACTGCCTGCGCCGTGTCGCGAGCCTGCTGCAGTCCTGCGTCAACGAGGCCGTGCTGTGCCGCTACGGCGGCGAGGAGTTCGCGGTGCTGCTCGAGAACGTGGATGCCGCCGAGGCCCGCCAGGTCGCGCAGCGCTGCCTCGACAGCCTGCGCCTCGCGGCGATCCCGCACGGCGCGAGCCCGCTGCGCGGCGGCGTGACGCTGAGCATCGGCCATGCCACGCGGGTGGCGCAGCTGGGCGAGGACGGCGGCCTGCTGGTCGAGCTGGCCGATGCCGCGCTGTATGCCGCCAAGCGCAACGGCCGGGCGCGGCTCGTGAGCGACAGCCGCTGCGCCTGAGCCCGCGGGGGCGTCGGGCATCGGGCGTCGGGCGGCGGCACAATGCGCGCCATGAGCGCCTCCGACCTCGACTTCATCCGCCAGCAGATCCGCACCGTGCCCGACTGGCCGAGCCCGGGCGTGCAGTTCCGCGACATCACCCCGTTGCTGGCCAGCCCCAAGGCCTTCCGGGTGCTGATCGACCAGTTCGTGCACCGCTACTTCGATGCCCGCCCGACGGCCATCGCCGGCCTGGATGCACGCGGCTTCATCATCGGCTCCGTGCTGGCCTACGAGCTCAACATCGGCTTCGTGCCCATCCGCAAGAAGGGCAAGCTGCCCTTCACGACGGTCCAGGAGAGCTACGAGCTGGAGTACGGCAGCGCCACGGTGGAGATCCACACCGATGCCGTCGGGCCGCAGGATCGCGTGGTGCTGATCGACGACCTCATCGCGACGGGCGGCACCATGCTCGCCGGCCTGCGGCTGCTGCAGCGCCTGGGCGCGGAGGTGATCGAGGGCGCGGCCATCGTCGACCTGCCCGAGCTGGGCGGCTCCGACCGCATCCGCGCGGCGGGCCTGCCCTTGCACACCCTGGTGCGCTTCGACGGCCACTGACCGACGGCCACTGATCCGCGCATGGCACGCCGGGCGGTGGCGGCCCCCCGGCGCCGCCCGTCTCAGTGCGCCCTGAACGCGCCCTGAGTGCACCGTGAGCGCGCCCTGAACGCACCTTGAGCGCACCTTGAGCGCCACCTGAGCCCGCCCGCGGGACCCTCAGCGCCCTGAGCGCCTCGTGACCTCAGGACCGGGCATGCCGGACCCGCCACTGCAGGTCCAGCGCAGCGGGCCGCAGCGTCACCTCCAGCACTTCCGGCGGCAATGGCGCCTCGCTGGGCAGCAGGTCCAGGACCGGGGCGAGCAGCGCCAGCAGCGTCTTCATCTGCAGCAGCGCGGCGTAGCGGCCCGGGCAGGTCCGGGCGCCCGCCCCGAACGGCATCGAGGAGGGGCAGGCGGCCTGCCCGTCGTCGGCGAGCCAGCGCTCCGGGCGGAACTCATGGCGATCCTCAGGCCCGGTCTGCAGGGCGCTGAAGCGGTTGAGCGTCATCAGGCCCGCGCCCCGGGGCACCCGCACGCCGCCCACGACCTGGTCCTCGGCGGACTGGAACATCAGCAGGCTGATGACCGGCTTCAGGCGCTGCGATTCCTGGATCAGGGCCTCGGTGTAGGGCAGGCGGCGCAGGCTGTCGTAGCTGGGCGGGCCGGTGGGATCGCAGCTGTGGGCGATCTCCGTCTGCAGCTGATGCCAGGCGCCGGGATGGCGGCTGGCGTGCGTCAGCAGCCAGGCCAGGGAGTAGGCGCTGGTGTCCTCGCCGGCGAAGACCAGCTCCGTCAGCAGGCGCACGAGTTGCTCGTCGCTCAGCTCGATGGGGTGCTCGCCGGCCTCCGGCCGGGCCTGGGCGAGCAGCAAGGCATCGAGCAGGTGGCGCGGGGCGGCGTCCGGGTGCGCGCTGCGGTGGCGGCGGGCCTGCTCGATGAGGGGCAGCAGGGCCCGGCGGACACGGGCGATGGCGTCATCCACGGCGCGCTCGGGGGCGGTCTTGAACCAGCGCCACAGCGGGACCGTGCTGTTGATGCGGCGCCAGACCTGGCCGATGAGGAACTCGATGTCGGCCTGCAGCTGCTGGCTGCCCGCACCGGGCCCGGCACCGATGCCAGCCCCGAGGTCCACGCCTGTGGCCAGCGCCACGCCCACTTCCAGCGAGAAGCGCGGCAGGTCCCGGGCGAGGTCGGGCGACAGGCCGGCCTCGACCGCGCGGACCCAGCGGTCGCGCCAGCGCGTGCCGATGGCCAGCAGCTGCGGATGGAAGGCCCGGAGCATGTCGGGCGTGAAGGCCCGGACCGTCAGGCGGCGCAGGGCCTGCCAGCGCTCGCCCTCGCTCATGAAGAGACCGTCGACGCCCAGCTCCTGGCAGACGCGCCGCGTGGTCGGGCTGCGCAGCACGCGCTGCGGGCGGCGGCGCATCACCTCCTGGGCCAGGGCGTGGTCGGCCACGACGAGCACCGGGCGGCGCCCGAGCTGCAGCCGGTAGAGCGGCCCCAGCGTGGCCGCCCAGCCTTCGAGCTGCTGCTGCAGGCGGCGGCGGTCCAGGCTCAGCAGATGGCCCAGCAGCGGCAGCGCGGGCGGGGCGGGCAGCTCGCGCAGCGGGCGGGCCGCGGGCATGGGCGTGGGCGGGAACGCCGACGCGCCAGCGGCCTGCAGCGGCAGGCCGAAGTCGGCGGGACCCGGGCGCGGGCCGGGGTCCGTGGCGTCACGGGTGGGCTTCATGCTTCTCACTCCCTCAAGGTGGCGCGATGTTAGTAGCGTCTCGAAGGAGTGGCCTGAGGAGGGACCCTCAGGCTGTCAGCAAATGAAAGGAGGCCCCCCGTCGGGGGGGCGTCTCAGAGGCCCTGCTTGAGGCGCATGAGCGCCAGCGCGACGCCGTTGGAGGCCGTCGAGAACGGCGTGCCGGCGCCCAGCTGCTGCCGGGCCTCGTCCATGCGGCCGGCGTTGATGCTGTGCGCGACGGCGCCCGCGGCCTGGTGGAAGCCGCGGTGCTCGTCGATCAGCGCCACGAAGCCGGGCTGGCTGCCGAAGCGCTGCCGGCCGCTGCCGTGGAGCCACTGGCCGAGGGCGCAGCAGTCGTCGCGCCCGATGGTCTGGGCGTCGAGTTGCTCCGCATGCTCGATGGCCTTGCGCAGCTTGACCTTCCACTGCCGGTGCGCCTCGATGGCGGAGTCGACGTTGATGTCCAGCGCCGGCCGTTGCCGGCGGGACGTGCCGGCCGCCAGCGCGGGGAGCTGGAAGGTAGACACCTCCTGCGACAGGGCCTGGGCCTCGTCCTTCAGCGCCGAGGCCCCCGCGGCCGTCTGCTCGACCATCGCCGCGTTCTGCTGCGTGGCGCGGTCCAGCTCCTGCACCGCCTGCCCGACCTGCGCGATGCCCTGGCTCTGCTCCGTGGCGCCGGTGGCGATCTGGTGCAGCAGCTGGCTGATCTGCTCGGCGCCGCTGACGACGCTCTGCATGGTCTCGCCCGCGCTCTGCGCGATGCGCGTGCCGCCCTCGACCTTCTCGACGCTGGCGGTGATCAGGCTCTTGATCTCCTTCGCGGCCGTCGCGCTGCGCTGGGCCAGGGCCCGCACCTCCGAGGCCACGACCGCGAAGCCGCGGCCCTGCTCCCCGGCCCGCGCAGCCTCGACCGCCGCGTTCAGCGCGAGGATGTTGGTCTGGAACGCGATCCCGTCGATCACGCCGATGATGTCGTTGATGCGGTGCGAGGACTGCTGGATGTCCTGCATGGTGTCGACCATCTGATGGATCACCGCGCCGCCGTGGCGCGCCACCTCGGCGTTGTGCGAGGCGATGCCCGTGGCGCTCTGCGCGTGCTCGGTGGACTGCCGCACCGTGGCGCTGATCTGCTCCATCGCGGCGGCCGTCTCCTCGAGATTGGCGGCGGTCTGCTCGGTGCGGGAGGACAGGTCCATCGCGCCGGTGGCGATCTCGCTGCTCGAGTTCAGGATCTCGTCGCTGCTCAGGCGCACGCCCTGGACCATGCGGACGAGCGACTGCTGCATCTCGCGCAGATCCAGCATCAGGTCAGCGGCCTCGTCCCGGCCCCAGGGCACCGGCGCGGTGGTGAGGTCGCCCTGCGTCATGGCGTGCAGGTGGCGGCGGGTCTCGGCCAGGCCGCCCTCCATCACGCGGTAGAAGCAGACGAAGAGGTACAGCGCCAGCAGCATCAGCGGGCCCATGATCGCGGCACTCGTCAGCAGGCGCTCGCGCGTGGCCTCGCGCAGGTCGTCCACGTAGATGCCCGAGCCGATGACCCAGCCCCAGGGCTCGAAGTGGCTGACATAGGACAGCTTGTCCACCGGCTCCTGGCGGCCCGGGCGGGGCCACTGGTAGTCCACGAAGCCGGCGCCGTGACGGCGGGCTTCCTCGGCGAAGGCGATGAACAGGGCCTTGCCGCTGGGGTCCTTGACGGCGCTGCCGTCCTTGCCGTCGAGCTCCGGCTTGCCGGGGTGCATCACCACGCCGGCCTGCAGGTCGCTGATCCAGAAGTACTCGTGCTGCTCATAGCGCATCGTGCCGATGGCGGCGCGGGCCGCGGCCTGGGCCGCCTCGCGGGTGAGCTGGCCTTCACGCTCCTGCCGCTGCAGCCACTCCAGCACGCCGCGGGCGACCTCCACATGCTGGCGCGTGGCGTCCTTGCGGCCCTGCAGGGCGGTCGCCTCCTGCTGCTGCAACTGCCACAGCAGCAGGGTCGAGGCGGGCAGCAGCATCAGGGCCGAGAGGATCAGCGCCTTGCTCCCGAAGCGCAGCTGCCGGAACAGCCGGATGCCCGGTGCCCAGAGGCCGTGGAAGGTGAAATAGCCGCCATCGGGGGCGCGAGGCGAGGGGGCGGCGGACGGGCGGGGCGCCTTCGGATCCATGAATGCTCCAGGGACGGTGCCGGGACTGCGCGGCCCGCCAGGGCAACGGCAGTCCGCAAACGGTTGCGACTGCCTTCCATTGCACGCGCTGGTCGACTTGTAGGATTTGATGCGTCTCAAGGCGCCGGGCGTGCGAACCCCGGATTCCGGTGATAGTGCCGGCCCCGCCGGGACCGCGCCACCACCCGACATTGCATCCGCGTTTTTCACGCTTGGCGGACGGGCCGCTCTGGCACTAGGCTTGCCAGCCTTGACCGCCCGTCGTGCTGACGGACGCCCACCCACCCTGGAGCTCCCGATGACTGTGCCTTCGACCGACGCCCCTGCCACCGCACCGCGCCTGCGTGCCAACGATTTCAGTCCCGGCATCCTGCGCCTCTTCGACCGCTATGTGCATGGCGATGTCAGCCGGCGCGAGTTCCTGGACGCCGCGCAGCGGCTGCTGGGCAGCGCCGCGGCGGCCTCGGCCACGCTGGCGGCCCTGAGCCCGCGCTTCGCCTGGGCGCAGCAGGTGAAGCCGGACGATCCCCGCATCAGCACCCACCGGCAGAGCTTCGACTCGCCGGCCGGCCACGGCACCGTGCGCGGCCTGCTCGCCGCACCGGCGCAGGCCCGGGGGCCGCTGCCCACCGTGCTGGTCGTGCACGAGAACCGTGGCCTGAATCCGCACATCGAGGACATCGCCCGCCGCCTGGCCGTGGAGGGCTTCCTGGCCTTTGCGCCGGACGCGCTGGACAGCCTCGGCGGCTATCCGGGGGACGAGGACCGCGCCCGCGAGCTCTTCCCCAAGCTGGACCCCGCCAAGGTGCGCGCCGACTTCGTCGCGGCCGCGCAGGCGGTCCGGGCACTCCCGCAGAGCAACGGCCGGCTGGGCGTCGTGGGCTTCTGCTTCGGCGGCAGCATCGCCAACTTCCTGGCCACGCAGCTGCCCGAACTCCGGGTGGCCGTGCCTTTCTACGGCGGCCAGCCGCCGGTCGAGGACGTGCCGCGCATCAAGGCCGACCTGCTGCTGCACTACGCCGGACAGGACGAGCGCATCAACGCCGGCTGGCCGCGCTACGAGGCCGCGCTGCGGGCCGCCGGCGTGCGCTACGAGGCGCATGTCTACGAGGGCACGCAGCACGGCTTCAACAACGACACCACGCCGCGCTACGACGCCAAGGCGGCGGCCCTGGCCTGGGAGCGCACGCTGGCGCTGTTCAGGGCGCGGCTGGGCTGAGCGGCGTCGCGGGGGCGGGCAGGCGGGAGGCCGCGAGCAGGTCCGCCAGTCGTTCGGAGAACATCACGACGGCGTCCGAGGGGCCCAGATTGCTCGTCACCGCGACGGCGGCGCGGGTCTCCCAGACGATGGCCAGGTTCGCGCTCATGCCGGGCGCCCCGCCCGCATGCCCGCGCACGCGCAGGCCATGGGACGGGCGATCCCCGAAGCCCGCGGCATAGCGGCCCGGGCCCGCGGGCACGCCGTCCTCGAACATCCGGGTCAGCGTGGCGTCCTTCACCAGGCGCCCGGACTGCAGGGCGTCCGCGAATCGCAGCAGGTCCGCGCTCGTCGAGAAGCCGCCGCCGGCCGGGCTGCCCTTGAATGGCAGCGTCATCCAGTTGGCCTTCCAGCGGGCCGCGAAGGGCGCGTCCCGGAAGTAGCCGGTGGCCAGGTGCGGCGTGATGTCTTCCAGGCTGTCGAGGCCGCTCGACGTCATGCCGGCCGGCGCGAAGATGTGCCGCTGGAGGTAGTCGCCATAGGCCTCGCCGGACACCTTCTCGATGATGCGGCCGAGGACGACATAGCCCGCGTTGCTGTAGCTCCAGCCTTCGCCCGGGGCGGACGCCCGTGGCTGGCGGGCGATCAGGTCGAGGTAATCCGCCGGGTCCGCAAAGCGCTCGCGGTGCTCGAAGAACTCGGGGACGAAGAAGTCGCCCAGGCCGGTCGTGTGGTGCAGCAGGTCCCAGACCGTCATCTGCCGTGCGGCGTCGCGGTCGGGGTACTCCGGCAGCAGCTCGGCCACGCTCGCCTGCCAGGACAGCTGGCCGGCCTCGACGAGCTGCGCCACCGCCACGGCCGTGAACATCTTGCCCATGGAGCCGACGAGGAAGCGCGTCTGTGCGTCCACCGGCGTGCCGTGGCTGCGCTCGGCCAGACCGCGGCAGGTCTCGTACACCGTGCGCCCGCCGGCCGCCACGGCGAGGCACCCCGCGAAGTCGTCCGTCCGGACCAGCTCGGCCAGGACCGGCTCGATCACGCCGGGCAGCTCGGCCAGCGAGCCGAGGCGCTCGGGCCAGCGCTCGTAGGGGCGCGGATCGTCCTGGGGCATGAAGTCCGCCGCGCGCAGCGTGCCTGCCTGCGTGTCGTCGGCGGTGAGCACGAGCAGCGCCTGCTTGCCGCTGCGGCTCTTCAGCGTGAGCACCAGCAGCTCGCCCTGCGGCCCCTCGGGGCGGGTCTCGAGCAGCTCCACGCCCCCGCTGTCGGTGGCCGTCGCCACCAGGCCCTGGATGAAGGATCGCTGGTCGGCCTCGGCCATCTGCCGCGACAGGATCGTGGGCGCCCAGCGCCGCAGCTGGGCCGGCGTGTCGGCATTGAGATGCCGCACGATCTCGGCGCCGAGGCGCCCGGCCGGCGCGCTCATGGGTTCAGCGGGGCGGGGTGCGGGCTCGGCCGCGACCGCGGCCGGCGTCGCGCTGGCCAGGCCGGCGGCGGTGGCGAGTGCGAGGGCGCTGAGCGAAAGCGTCAGCGATCGGAGGCGGGCAGGGCGAAACGTCATGGGGCGCAATCCTTGGACAAGTGAGGCACGACAGACCTTGCCGTGTCCTTGTCTTGGATGCGCCAGGCGCGCCTCTGGATGCGCCGGTCGAGAAAAAAATTTCGGCAGCGGGTGGCGGGCTACTTGCCGATGCAGAAGAGGGGATTGAGGCCAGAACGCGATGGATACGGGCCGCTAGCAGGGCAGGGCTCCTGCTTGGACTCGTACTTGGACTCAAGCATCGCCTGGTGCGCGGTCTTCACTGGTGCAGGCACTGTGCCCAACTTTGCCACGCAGGCGCAGGGCCCCGACAAACCACCGTCAGCACCCCGCCGGCACACTCCGCCGCGGCGGCCCCTGCAGCTGCCAGGCCCACTGGTGATACACCGCCCGCGCCATGCGCTGCAATTGAAGCGTGCGCGCCGGCAGATCTCGAAGCATGTCTCCCCACCGCTGAACCGCCGGGCCCCGCAGACCTTCGACCTCTGCCCGCCCGGCTTCGCACCAGCGTCGCAGGCCCGCCTCGCTGACCTCCAGGTGGCACTGGAAGCCCAGATGCGGCCCCAGCGAGAAGGCCTTGTTCAGGCAATGAGTCCCGAACAGCAGGCGCCGCGCACCGCGAGGGATCTCGAAGGTGTCGTAGTGCCAGTTGAACACCTGCAGCTCTTGCGCCCCGCAGAACAGCCGGCGCCCCTCTGGCGTCACCCAGACGCGGGACCAGCCGACGTTGGGCCACGCGTTGCGACTGACCTGGGCACCGGCCGCCATCGCGAGTTGCTGCGCGCCGAAGCAGTGGGCCAGCACGGGCACCTCGTGCTGCAGCGCCTGCTTCAGAAGATCGCGCTCGGCGGCGATCCATGACAGTGGGTCATGCACGCTGTGGTCGCATCCCAGCGCTGCGATTCCCGCGAACTCCCGAACATCAACCGGGATTCGGTCCCCCTGGTCCGGCCGCATGACCACCGTCTCGAGGCCTTCGTTGGCGAGGCATTGCTGGAGGAAGTCGGGGCCCTGCAGGTCTTCGTGTTGCAGGATGAGGATGGCTCTCATGAGGGCGGCCCGGGCCTGGCGCGGGCGGTGTTGCGATGAGGAGCAATCTATCGAGCGCGCCCTCAAGGCCCTGCAGAGATTGGGCCCACGGCCATCAAGATGTCGTCAATCCCGGTACCGAACGCTCAGGGCACCAACCGATACCCTACCGCCGTCTCAGTCACGAGATGCTTGGGGCTCGCCGGCTCCGCCTCCAGCTTCTGCCGCAGATTGCCCATATAGACCCGCAGGTAGTGGCTGCTGTCGGTATGGCTGGGGCCCCAGACGGCCTTGAGCAGCTGACCATGCGTCAGGACCTTTCCCGCATTGGCCACAAGGTGCGTCAGCAGGCGGTACTCGGTGGGCGTCAGGTGCACGGGCTGGCCGGCGCGCAGCACGCGGCGGTGCACCAGGTCCACCTCGACTTCGCCGAAGCGGAAGATGGTCAACGCTGCCTCCTGCCCGCGCGTGGTCGTCGCCAGGCGGCGCTGGCAGACGCGCACCCGCGCCATCAGCTCGCCGATGCCGAAGGGCTTGCTCAGGTAGTCGTCGGCGCCGGCATCGAGGGCAGCGATCTTGTCGGCCTCGTTGCTGCGTGCCGAGAGCACGATGACGGTGACGTGGGACCAGCTGCGCAGGTCGTGCAGGTAGTTGAGGCCGTCGCCATCGGGCAGGCCCAGGTCCAGGATGACCAGGTCGGGATGGCGCGTGCCGGCATCGATCAGGCCCTGGCGCAGGGTCTCGGCCTCGTGGACGACCCAGCCCTCGGTCTCCAGGGCCAGGCGCACGAAGCGGCGGATGCTGGGTTCGTCCTCGACGATCAAAGCAACAGGATGCGGTTCACTCATGGTTCTCGGGCACGTCAGCTTCCATGCCCTCCAGCGAAGGCGGGGTGCCACGGGGCAACGCTATTTTGAAGGCGGCGCCGCCCAGGGCACTGCGCTCGGCCCAGATGCGGCCGCCGTGGGCATCCACAATGGCGCGGCAGATGGCCAGGCCCAGGCCCACGCCCGGGGTGCTGGACTCCTTCTCGCCGCGGCTGAACTTGTTGAAGAGCTGCTCCTCGCGGCCCGCGGGCAGGCCCGGGCCGTCGTCCTCCACGCTCAGCACGACCTGGTCCGGCTCGGTCACCGCGGCGAGGGTGATCTGCGAGCCCGGCGGCGTGTACTTCACCGCGTTCTCCAGCAGATTGCACAGCACGCGCTCCATCAGCGCGGCATCCAGGTGCAGCAGGGGCAGGCCGGTCGGCAGGCGCATCTGCAGGCGGTGCTGGGCGAGGCTGTCCCCCAGGATCTGCAGCGAGGTGCCGACGACCTCCTCCAGCGGCTGCCACTGCCGGTTGAGCTGCAGGCTGCCGCTTTCCAGGCGGGCCATGTCCAGGAGGTTGTTGACCATGGCGCCCACCCGGCGGGACTGCTGCTGCAGGGTCAGGCTCAGCTCGCGGGCCTGCGCGGGGAGCCCCGGCAAGGTCTCCAGGGTCTGGGATAGACCGTAGAGCACGGCCAGGGGCGTGCGCAGGTCGTGCGAGAGCGCCGAGAGCAGGGAGTTGCGCAGGCGCTCGGACTCGATCTGCACCAGGGCTTGCTGGGCCACTTCCACGTAATGCACGCGCTCCAGGGCCTGGCCGATGATGCGACCACAGGTGGCCAGCTGGGCGCTCAGCTCGGGCTGCAGCACGGTGCCCAGCGCGCGCGGCCTCAGCGCCATCACGCCGCGCAGGCGCATCGGGGCTTCTAGCGGGAGGTAATGCCAAGGGCTACCGGGCAGGGTGTCAGTCGAAAGCCCGGCCGCCTGGCGGTGGTCCAGAGCCCAGCGGGCCGTGCCGGCGTCAGGGCGCTCGGCGTCGCTCAAGAGCGCCTCGCGCGGCGAAGGCTGCAGCTGCTCGTGGAGGTCCAAGGTGTAGATCAAGACCTGACCCTGCACCTCGCGCGCCAGCGTGCGCTCGGCCACCTCCAGCACCTGCTCGGTCTGCAGGGCGCCGGCCAGGTCGCTGGTCAGCTCGAAGAGCAGGCGCGCCCGGCGCTCGCGCTCGGAGGCCACCAGGGCCTGGTAGCGCAGGCCGGCGGTGAGCTGGCCGGTCAGCAGGCCCACGGCCAGCATCACGGCGAAGGTCAGCAGGTACTGCACGTCCGAGACCGCGAAGCTCAGCTTGGGCTCGACGAAGAAGAAGTCGAACAGGCCCACGCTCAGAAAGCTGGCCAGCACCGCAGGACCTCGGCCCTGTTTCCAGCCGACCCACAGCACGGCCAGCAGGAAGACCATCACGATATTGGTCTGAGCGAAGGCCCACTGCAGCGGCCAGCACAGCACGGCTGCGCCGATGCAGGCGGCGGCGGTGAGACCGTAGCGGCGCAAGCGCTGCAGGGCGGGCTCGGTCTGTGCGGCAGAGGCAAGCGGCTGTTCAGAGCGTGCGGGCGTGCGTCGAGCCACCGTCAGGACGTCCAGGTCCGGGCTCATGGCCTCCAGGGCGCGGGCCAGCGTCTGATGGCCCAGCCAGCGCCGCCAGGCCGGCAGGGGCTGCGCGCGGCCCAGCACCAGGGTCGAGAGATTGTGCTGACGCGCATGATCTTGCAGCGCCTGGGCGACGGACTGCGCGCTGAGCACCGAGGTCTCGGCACCCAGCTCATGGGCCAGGCGCACGGTGCGCAGGATGCGCTCGCGCTGCGCGTCCGGCAGGCGGCTGAGCTGGGGTGTCTCCACATAGACCGCATGCCAGCTGACGTTGAGCTGCTGCGCCAGCCGTGCCGTCTCGCGCACCACGCCATCGTCCGAAGGGTCCGGTCCGATGGCGCACAGCAGCGCCGCCTCGGTCTTCCAAACCTCGCTGACCCGCTGGTTGCTGCGCCAGGCCTGCACATCGTCCTCGACCCGGTCCGCCGTGCGCCGCAGCGCCAGTTCGCGCAGGGCCATCAGGTTGCCCTTGCGGAAGAAGTGCTGGGCAGCGCGCTCGGCCTGCGCGCCCATGTAGACCTTGCCGGCGGCGAGGCGCGCGAGCAGCTCGTCGGCCGGCGTGTCCACCATCACGACCTCGTGGGCTGCGTCGAAGAAGGTGTCGGGCAGCGTCTCCTGCACGCGCACGCCGGTGATGCCGCCGACGATGTCGTTGAGGCTCTCCAGGTGCTGGACGTTGAGCGTGGAGTAGACGTTGATGCCGTTGGCCAGCAGCTCCTCCACGTCCTGCCAACGCTTGGGGTGGCGCGAGCCCGGCACGTTGGAGTGGGCGAGCTCGTCCACCAGGACCAGGGCGGGCTTGCGCGCCAGGGCGGCGTCCAAGTCGAACTCCGGCAGCGTCTTGCCGCGGTACTCGACGGCCTTGAGGGGCAGCTGCGGCAGCCCTTCCAGCAAGGCCTGCGTCTCGGCCCGGCCATGGGTGACGACGATGCCCGCGAGCACGTCCATGCCTTCCGCCTGGAGCTTGCGCGCGGCGGCCAGCATGGCGTAGGTCTTGCCCACGCCGGCCGAGGAGCCGAAGTAGACGCGCAGCCGGCCGCGGCGGGCCTCGCGGTCCTGCTGGTCGATCTGCGCGAGCAGGGCGTCGGGGTCGGGGCGTTGCTCGCTCATCAGAGCCACCCCGCACGCCGGAAGCGCCACCACAGCAGGCCGCAGACACTGACGATCAAGCCCAGCGCCGCCGGATAGCCCCAGGCCCACTTGAGCTCAGGCATCTGCTCGAAGTTCATGCCCCAGATGCCCGCGAAGGCCGTCGCCACCGCGAAGATGCCGGCCCAGGCCGCGAGGCGCTTGGTGACGGCACTGTCGTCGATGGCGACCATGGACAGGTTGGCCTGGATGGCCGTGGCCAGGGTGTCGCGCACGGACTCGATGGCGGCATGGATGCGCGCCAGATGGTCCGCCACGTCGCGGAAGTATTCGGTCGTGCGGCTGCACAGCAGGGGCACGCGCCCGCCGTGCAGCTTGGACAGCATCTCCAGCATGGGCGCCACCGCGCGGCGCAGGCGCATCAGGCGGCGCTTGAGCTCATAGAGGCGCTTGATGTTGTCCAGCTGCGCGCCGGGCGTGAAGATGCTCTGCTCGATCTCCTCCAGCTCGGACTCCAGCTGGTCCACGATGGGGAAGTAGCGGTCCACCACGGCGTCCATCAGGGCATAGAGCACGAAGCTGGGGCCCTGCATCAGCAGGTGAGGCTCGCGCTCGCAGCGCTCGCGAACGCCCAGGAAATGCAGGCGGCTGCCGCTGCGCACCGAGATCACGAAGTTCGGCCCGCAGAACACCGCCACCTCGCCGATGCTGAGATCGGCATCGACCCAGTCCACCAGGTGCATCACCGCAAAGACCAGGTCGCCGTACTCCTCGACCTTGGGCCGCTGGTGCCCATGCGTCGCGTCCTCGACGGCCAGCTCGTGCAGATGGAACAGGCGCTGGAAGGGCTGCAGCTCGTCGGCCGTGGTGTCGCGCAGGGCGATCCAGACGAAGGTGTCGGGGTCCGACAAGTGCCGGCCCAGCGTGGCTTCGTCGTAGGGCGAAAAGTCCTCGACCTTCACCCCGGAGCGGTAGGCGGCGCAGTTGATCAGCATGGCTGCATTGTCAGCCTGTGAGGGCCGACCGGTGCATCGATGGGGCGTCCTTCATCCCACGCCCTGCTTCAGAAGGTCTTGCCCACGCTGAGCACCAGCCCCGCCTTGCCGACACGCTTGGCGTCCTGGCCAGCGGCATTGCCCACCTGGTACAGAGCCTTCTTCGCATCGGTGGCGATGAGCGCCGCCGTCCAGTTCAAGCCCAGCATCTCCTTGGCCAGCGACAGCTTGAGGTCGGTGTAGGACAGCTCGCCGTAGTGGCGCACCTCGGTGCGACCCACATGGGCGCCGAGGGTCAGGCCTTGCCCAAGGTCCAGTGTGTAGTTCAGATCCAGGTAGAAGGTGCCCTTGGAGGCGCCGTTGGCGTCCAGGGCGCTGAAGTAGGCGTAGCCGGCGGTGTCGCCATTCAAGCCGAAGTAGTCGGTCACGGCATAGGAGAGCTTGCCGCTGAAGGCGCCCAGGCTCAGGCCGGCGTAGAGCTCCAGGTTGTCATAGCGCTTGCCACTGGCGACACCGGGGGCGCTGTTGAGACGCGCGCCGGGGTAGACGTAGGCCAGTGCGCCCAGGTCCAGCGTGCCCTCACCCATCACGGGCAGCTTCACGCCGCCGTAGAGGTCCAGTTCGAGGCCGGCGCCGTTGTTGTAGCTGTTGCCCGAGACGTTGGAGGCCCAGGTGCCGGCGTACCAGCCGCTCTTGTGGGCGTAGTCAAAGCCGCCCTGCACGGCGGGCAGGGCCCAGGTCTGGCTGATGCCGCGGAAGCGGTAGTCGCTGACCAGGCTCAGGTTGCCGGTGACGCTGTGTTCGGGCGTGGGCGCGGGTTCGTTGGCTTGCGCGTGGCTGGCCAGCGAGGTCGAGAGCAGGAGGCCGAGCGTCAGAAGGGAAAGCTTGTTCATATCAGGTCGAGAGTCAGCGCGGCGGCCAGCGACGCAAGGCCGCTGGTACCGCCAGGGATCAGAAATTGAGGGTTCGGTGAAGGATGCGGGAGCGGGGGCTGAGTCAGCCTTGCCTGGCACGGTCCAGGGCCAGGTTGAGCTTCAGCACATTCACCCGGGGCTCACCGAGCACGCGCAGGTCCGTGGGCTCGGTGTGGACCTCGATCAGGCGTTGCACCTCCTTGACGGACAGTCCGCGCTCGCGGGCCACGCGCGGCGCCTGGTAGCGCGCAGCGGCCAGGCTGATGTGCGGGTCGAGGCCGCTGGCGGAGGCGGTGACCAGGTCCACCGGTACCGGCGCGGTGTTGCCTGGGTCCGCCGCCCGCAGCGCTTCGACGCGCGTCTTGACGGCCTCCTCCAGTGCCGGGTTCAGCGGCCCCTGGTTGGAGCCGGACGAGTTGGCCGCGTTGTGGCTCATCGGCCCGGTCGCCGAGGGGCGACCCCAGAAGTACTTGGGGCTGGTGAAGGACTGGCCGATCAGCTCGGAGCCGATCAGCTGCCCCTTCTCCTCGATGAGCGAGCCATTGGCCTCCTTGGGCATGGTCAGCTGGGCGATGCCCGTCACGGCCAGCGGGTAGAGCAGCCCGGTCACGGCCGAGAGCAGCAGCAGGCTCACGAGTGCAGGTCGCAGATGTTGTTTCATGATGGATATCCTCAGACCAGGTGCAGGCCGACCAGGATCAGGTCGATGGCCTTGATGCCGATGAAGGGCACGACGAGGCCGCCCAGGCCGTAGATCGCGAGGTTGCGACGCAGCAGGGCCGCGGCACCGATGGCGCGGTAGCTGACGCCCTTCAGGGCCAGGGGGATGAGGGCGATGATGATCAGCGCATTGAAGATCACCGCCGAAAGGATGGCCGAGGCCGGGCTGTGCAGCTGCATAACGTTGAGCGCCTGCAGCTGCGGGTACACGCCCACGAACATGGCCGGGATGATGGCGAAGTACTTGGCGACGTCGTTGGCGATGGAGAAGGTCGTCAGCGAGCCGCGCGTCATCAGCAGCTGCTTGCCCGTCTCCACGATCTCCAGCAACTTGGTGGGATTGGAGTCCAGGTCCACCATGTTGCCGGCCTCCTTGGCTGCCTGCGTGCCGCTGTTCATGGCCACGGCCACGTCGGCCTGCGCGAGGGCGGGGGCGTCGTTGGTGCCGTCGCCGGTCATGGCCACGAGGCGGCCTTCGCTCTGGTAGTCGCGGATCATCTTCAGCTTGGCCTCGGGCGTGGCCTCGGCCAGGAAGTCATCCACGCCGGCCTCGGCGGCGATGGCGGCGGCGGTGAGCTTGTTGTCGCCGGTGATCATCACGGTCTTGATGCCCATGCGGCGCAGCTCGGCGAAGCGCTCCTTGATGCCACCCTTGACGATGTCCTTGAGCTCGACGACACCCAGCACGCGGGAGCCATCGCTGACGACCAGGGGCGTGCTGCCCAGGCGGGCCACGTCATCGACGGCCTGCTGCACCTCAGCCGGGTAGCGCGCGCCCTGCGCCTCGACGTGGCGGCGGATGGCGTCGGCCGCGCCCTTGCGGATGCTGCGCAGCGGGGTGCTGGCCGTCTGCAGGTCGATGCCGCTCATGCGGGTCTGGGCCGTGAAGGGCACGAACTGGGCGCCCAGGCTGGCGAGCTCGCGCTCGCGCAGGCCGTAGCGCTGCTTGGCCAGCACGACGATGCTGCGCCCTTCCGGCGTTTCGTCGGCCAGCGAGGCCAGCTGCGCGGCGTCGGCCAGCTGCATGTCGGTCACGCCCGGTGCCGGCAGGAAGCGGCTGGCCTGGCGGTTGCCCAGGGTGATGGTGCCGGTCTTGTCCAGCATCAGCACGTCCACATCGCCCGCCGCCTCGACGGCACGACCCGAGGTGGCGATGACATTGGCCTGCATCATGCGGCTCATGCCCGCCACGCCGATGGCCGAGAGCAGCGCGCCGATGGTCGTGGGGATCAGGCACACCAGCAGGGCCACCAGCGCGGTGATGGACACCACGGTGCCGCTGCCCGCGGCCTCCACGCTGAAGATGGAGAAGGGCAACAGGGTCACGGTCACGACCAGGAACACCACGGTCAGCGCCACCAGCAGGATGGTCAGCGCGATCTCGTTGGGCGTCTTCTGGCGCTTGGCGCCCTCCACCATGGCAATCATGCGGTCCAGGAAGGACTCGCCCGGGTTGACCGCGACGCGCAGCACCAGCCAGTCCGAAAGCACGCGGGTGCCGCCCGTGACTGAGGCGAAGTCGCCGCCCGACTCGCGGATCACCGGGGCCGATTCGCCCGTGATGGCACTCTCGTCCACCGAGGCCACGCCTTCGATCACCTCGCCGTCCAGCGGGATCAGGTCGCCCGCCTCCACCAGCACCACATGGCCCTTGCGCAGCTCGTCGGACTGGACCGGGTGCCAGCGCGCGCCATGCCGCGGCTCCTCCAGCTTCTTGGCCCAGGCCTTGGTCTTGAGCCCGCGCAGCGAGGCGGCCTGAGCCTTGGAGCGACCTTCGGCCATGGCTTCCGCGAAGTTGGCGAAGAGCACGGTGAACCACAGCCACAGGGCGATGGCCAGCATGAAGCCCGAGCCCTCGCCGCCGGCCACGGCCGGGTCGCCCAGGCTGGCGAGCCACAGACCGGTGCTCAGCAGGCTGCCCACGTAGACCACGAACATCACCGGGTTGCGCCACTGGATGCGCGGGTCCAGCTTGGCGATGGATTGGCCCAGGGCCTGCTTCATGAGAGCCGGGTCCAGCAGGGAGGCGCTGCTCGTTGTTGAGCTTGTTGCAGTTGTCGAATTGCTCATGATGATTCCTCAGGCGGTCCAGAGCATCAGCTGCTCGACGATGGGGCCCAAGGCCAGGGAAGGCACGTAGTTGAGGAGGCCGACCAGCAGCACGACGCCGATCAGCAGGGCCACGAAGAGCGGGCCGTGCGTGGGGAGCGTGCCGTTGCCGGTGGGGATGCGCTTCTTGGCCGCCAGGCTGCCCGCCAGGGCCAGCACCGGCACGATGACGCCGAAGCGGCCCAGCCACATCACGACGCCCAGCAGGGTGTTGTAGAAGGGTGTGTTGGCCGAGAGGCCGGCAAAGGCGGAGCCGTTGTTGTTGCCGGCCGAGGTCAGCGCATAGAGGACCTCGGAGAAGCCATGGGCGCCCGGGTTGGCGATGCCGGCCTTGCCGTCCGCCGCGAGCACCGCCACGGCCGTGCCCAGCAGCACGACGAGCGGCGTGACGAGGATGGCGATGGACACCATCTTCATCTCGTGGCTCTCGATCTTCTTGCCCAGGTACTCGGGCGTGCGGCCGATCATCAGCCCGGCGATGAAGACCGCGAGGATGGCAAAGACCAGCATGCCGTAGAGCCCCGTGCCCACGCCGCCGAAGACCACCTCGCCCAGCTGCATCATCACCAGGGGGACCATGCCGCCGATGGGCGTCAGCGAGTCGTGCATGGTGTTCACGGCGCCGCAGGAGGCCGCCGTCGTGACCACGGCGAAGAGGCTGCTGGCGTTGATGCCGAAGCGCGTCTCCTTGCCTTCCATATTGCCGCCAGGCTGCTCTGAGGTCAGGCGCTGGTCCACCTGCAGGGCCTGCAGGCGGGGATTGCCGGCCTGCTCAGCGGCCGTCTCGGTGACGACGCCAGCCAAGAAGAGCACGCTCATGGCGGCCAGGATGGCCAGGCCCTGGCGCCAGTCTCCCACCAGCTGGCCGAAGCTGAAGCACAGCGCGGCCGGGATCAGGAAGATGGCCAGCATCTGGGCGAAGTTGCTCAGCGGCGTGGGGTTCTCGAAGGGATGGGCCGAGTTGGCGTTGAAGAAGCCGCCACCGTTGGTGCCCAGCATCTTGATGGCCAGCTGGGAGGCCACAGGGCCCATGGCCAGTTGCTGGGTTGCAGACTCGGCGGCCTCGGTCAGCGGCTCGCCCTTCTCGTTCTTCAAGGGCTGGCCGTCGGCGCCCAGGCGCGGGGCGTCGTAGTGGTTGATCTCCAGCGTGTGGGCGTCCTTGTAGGCGTCCAGGTTCTGGATCACGCCCTGGCTCACGAAGAAGAGCGCGAAGACGAAGGACAGCGGCAGCAGCAGCCACAGCGTGATGCGGGTCAGGTCTTGCCAGACGTTGCCCACGTCCCCGCTGAGCTTGCGCGCGAAGCCGCGGATCAGCGCGAAGACCACGGCGATGCCGCTGGCCGCCGAAAGGAAGTTCTGCACCGTCAGCGCCAGCATCTGGGTCAGGTTGCTCATGGTGGACTCGCCGCCATAGCCCTGCCAGTTGGTGTTGGTGACGAAGCTGATGGCTGTGTTGAAGGCCGAGTCCGGGCTGATGGCGCCCATGGCCTGCGGGTTCAGGGGCAGCAGGTGCTGCAGGCGCTGAAGGCCGTAGACCGCCAGCACGCCCAGCAGGCTGAAGACCAGCAGCCCGATGGCGTAGTGCCGCCAGTGCATGCCCTCGTCGGGCTTCGCGCCGGCCAGGCGCAGCAGGCCGCCTTCGACCCGCAGCATCCAGCGCGGCAG
This sequence comes from Burkholderiaceae bacterium, assembly GCA_041912595.1. GTDB lineage: Bacteria > Pseudomonadota > Gammaproteobacteria > Burkholderiales > Burkholderiaceae_C > Roseateles_B. Next base: position 382 of record JAYRMR010000049.1, on the reverse strand, counting down.
CCGCCCCTCGGCCAGGGCCGAGAGCCAGCGCGACAGCGGCCAGGCCGCCGCCAGGAGCACGCCCATGTACAGGGCCAGTTGGATCCAGGCAGAGGTGCTCATTCAGAACTCCTCCGCGCGCAGCAGCGCATAGACCAGGTAGACGAACAAGGCCGCGGCCAGCAGGCCGCTGATCCAGTACAACGCACTCATGACTTCTTCTCCAGCCGATGACTGGCCAGGGCGAGGCCAGCGGCCAGCGCGAACAGCGCCAGGCTCAGGTGACCTGCCCCCTCCCAGCCGTACCAACGTAAAGGTAGTGAAGTCCGTCAACCAGGAGAATGACGGACATGAAGAAGAGCAGATTCACCGAGGAGCAGATCATTGGCTTCCTCAGGCAGGC
>JAYRMR010000048.1:0-36796 GCA_041912595.1 Burkholderiaceae bacterium | reverse complement strand
TGTTCAGCTTCAACGCGGGCGACGGCCGCTGCCCCACCTGCGGCGGCTCGGGCTTCGAGCACGTCGAGATGCAGTTCCTCTCCGACGTCTACCTGCGCTGCCCGGACTGCGACGGCCGCCGCTTCCGCGCCGAGATCCTCGACGTCAAGATCATCCGTGACGAGCGCGAGCTCTCGGTCTCCGAGGTGCTGGAGCTCACGGTGAGCGAGGCCGTGCACCTCTTCCGCTACGACCGCGAGGTGCTGGTCAAGCTGCAGCCCATCCTCGATGTGGGCCTCGAGTATGTGCGCCTGGGCCAGCCGGTGCCCACGCTGTCGGGCGGCGAGGCGCAGCGGCTCAAGCTCGCCGGCTTCCTCGCCGAGGCGGCCACGAGCGCCAGCAAGAGCCGCCAGGCCGTCGCGAAGAAGGGCACGCTGTTCCTCTTCGACGAGCCCACCACCGGCCTGCACTTCGACGACATCGCCAAGCTGATGCGCGCCATGCGCAAGCTGCTGAGCGCCGGGCATTCGCTGATCCTCATCGAGCACAACCTCGACGTCATCCGCGCGGCGGACTGGCTGATCGACCTCGGCCCCGAGGGCGGCGAGGACGGCGGCTACATCGTCTGTCAGGGCACGCCCGAGGAGGTGCGCGAGCACCCGACCTCGCACACGGCCGAGGCGCTGCGCGAGTACGCCCTGCACATGGACCGCCCCGCCATGAAGGTGGAGGAGGGCCGCCCGCTGCAGAGCGTGGTGCGCGCCCGTCGTGCGCAGGCCGAGGAGGCCATCCGCATCGTCAATGCGCGCGAGCACAACCTGAAGTCGGTCGACGTCGCCATCCCGCGGGGCAAGTTCAACGTCATCACCGGCGTCTCGGGCTCGGGCAAGTCCACGCTGGCCTTCGACATCCTCTTCAACGAGGGCCAGCGCCGCTACCTCGAGTCGCTCAACGCCTATGCGCGCTCCATCGTGCAGCCGGCGGGGCGGCCGGAGGTCGACGCGGTGTGGGGCATCCCACCCACGGTGGCGATCGAGCAGCGCCTCTCGCGCGGCGGCCGCAAGAGCACGGTGGCCACCACGACCGAGGTCTGGCACTTCCTGCGCCTGTTCTACGTGAAGCTCGGCGTGCAGCACTGCCGCCACGATGGCACGCCGGTGAAGCCGCAGAGCGTGGAGTCCATCCTCGCGCAGCTGATGCGGGACTACCGCGGCCAGCACATCGGCCTGCTGGCGCCGCTGGTGATGAACCGCAAGGGCCTCTACACGGACCTCGCCAAGTGGGCCAAGGGCCGCGGCCACAGCCATCTGCGCGTGGACGGCGAGTTCCTGCCCGTGGCGCCCTGGCCCAAGCTGGACCGCTTCAAGGAGCACACTCTGGAGCTGCCCGTGGGGGATCTCGTCGTGTCGCCCGAGAAGGAGGGCGAGCTGCGCGAGTGCTTGCTGAAGGCCCTGGACCACGGCAAGGGCGTGCTGCACGTGCTGAGCCCGCTGGACGGTCTGCAGGCGGCGCTCAAGAGCGGCGCCTCCACGGCCGGCCTCGGTGCCGTGCGCGTCTTCTCCACCAAGCGCGCCTGCCCCACCTGCGGCGAAAGCTACCCCGAGCTCGACCCGCGCCTGTTCAGCTACAACTCCAAGCACGGCTGGTGCCACAGCTGCGTGGGTACCGGCCTGGCGCTCAGCAAGGAGCAGCGCAAGCTCCTCGACGACTCCCAGCAGGACAAGGACAACCGCGGCCGCGAGCAGAGCTTCAACGCCGAGGTCGAGGTCGAGGGCCTGGCCGACGCGGCCTGCCCCGAATGCCAGGGGGCGCGCCTGAACCCCACCGCGCGGGCCGTCACCTTCGAGGGCGAGGGCATCGCCGCCGTGGCGGGCTGGAGCGTCAGCGAGGCCCGCGAGTGGGTGTCAGGTCTTGCCCTGCACGGGCGGGAGGCCGAGATCGCCCGCGACGTCGTGAGCGAGATCCAGGGCCGCCTGGAATTCCTCGAGCAGGTCGGCCTCGGCTACCTGACCCTGGACCGTGCGGCACCGACGCTCTCGGGCGGCGAGGCGCAGCGCATCCGCCTCGCGGCGCAGCTGGGCAGCCATCTGCAGGGCGTCTGCTACGTGCTGGACGAGCCCACCATCGGCCTGCACCCGAGGGACAACCAGATCCTGCTCGACGCCCTGGCCACCCTGGGGGACAAGGGCAACACGCTGGTCGTCGTCGAGCACGACGAGGACACCATCCGCCGCGCCGACCACATCATCGACATCGGCCCGGGCGCGGGCAAGCGCGGGGGGCGCGTCATCGCCCAGGGCTCGGCGGCGGAGCTGGCGGCGCATGCCGATTCGCTCACCGGCCGCTTCCTGGCTCAGCCCCTGCGCCACCCGCTGCAAGGCCGCCGGCCCTGGACCGGCGAGGGCCCGAAGCTCGGCGTGCACGGCGCGACGCTGCACAACCTCCAGGGCGTCACGGTGGACGTGCCGCTGCAGCGCCTGGTCGCGGTGACGGGTGTCTCGGGCTCGGGCAAGTCCACGCTGGCGCGCGACGTCCTGCTGGCCAATATGGCGATGGCCGTGCCGCTGCGCAAGGCGCCCTCGCGCTGGATCGGCTGCGAGTCGGTCACGGGCCACGAGCAGGTGGACCGCGTGCTGGAGGTCGACCAGACCCCCATCGGCAAGACGCCGCGCTCCTGCCCGGCCACCTACATCGGCTTCTGGGATGCCATCCGCAAGCTCTTCGCCGAGACCCTGGAAGCCAAGGCGCGTGGCTATGCCGCCGGCCGCTTCAGCTTCAACACCGGCGAGGGCCGCTGCCCCGGCTGCGAAGGCCAGGGCATGAAGACCATCGAGATGAGCTTCCTGCCCGATGTGAAGGTGTTGTGCGACCAGTGCCACGGCCAGCGCTTCAATCCCGAGACCCTGGGCGTCAGCTGGCGCGGCAAGAGCATCGGCGACGTGCTGGCCATGGAGGTGGACGAGGCCGTGGACTTCTTCGCGGCCATGCCCTCCATTGCCCATCCGCTGAAGCTGCTGCAGGACGTGGGCCTGGGCTATCTCACGCTGGGGCAGCCGAGCCCGACGCTGTCCGGCGGCGAGGCGCAGCGCATCAAGCTGGTCAGCGAGCTGGTCAAGGTGCGGGACGACGTCACGCGCCGCGGCCAGAAGTCGCCGCACACGCTGTACGTGCTGGACGAGCCCACGGTGGGCCTGCACATGGCCGACGTCGAGAAGCTGATCCGCGTGCTGCACCGGCTGGTCGAGGGTGGGCATTCGGTGGTGGTGATCGAGCACGACCTCGACGTCATCGCCGAGGCCGACTGGATCCTGGACCTCGGCCCCGAAGGCGGCACGGGCGGCGGGCGCGTCGTGGTGGCGGGCACGCCGGAGGACGTGGTGGCCAGCGGCAGCCACACCGGCCGCGCCTTGGCGCCGGTGCTCCACCGTGGCTGAGGCGGGCCTGGATCCGTCCTTGCTGCAACACGCCGCCGAGCTTGTCGAGCAGGCGGACTTGATCGTGGTGGCGGCCGGCGCCGGCATGGGCGTGGACTCCGGCCTGCCCGACTTCCGCGGCCGCGAGGGCTTCTGGCAGGCCTATCCGGCGCTCGCGCGCAGCGGCATCGACTTCTACGCCGCGGCCAACCCGTCGCGCTTCATCGAGGCCCCGCGCCAGGCCTGGGGCTTCTATGGCCACCGGCTGGCGCTGTACCGCCGCACGGTCCCGCACGAGGGCTTTGCGATCGTGCAGCGCTGGATGGCGCGGGCGGACCTCGGTGGCGTGGTCTACACGAGCAATGTGGACGGGCAGTTTCAGCGGGCTGGCGTCGACGAGTCGCAGCTCTGGGAATGCCACGGCTCGCTGCGCCATCTGCAGTGCAGCCGTGCCTGCACCGAAGCCGTCTGGTCCGCCGACGAGTTCCTGCCCGATATCGACGAGGACCGCTGCGAGCTGCGCAATGCCTGGCCCCTGTGCCCGCACTGCGGCGCCCTGGCCCGGCCCAATGTGCTCATGTTCGGCGACGATGCCTGGGTCGATGCCCGCGAGCGGGCGCAGGCCCATCGCGTGGCCCCGCGCCTCGCCGCCGCGCGGCGGCCCTTGGTCATCGAGCTGGGAGCGGGCACGGCGGTACCGTCCGTGCGGATGTTCAGCCAGCATGTGCTGCATCGCCTGAAGGGCCGCCTGCTGCGGATCAACCCGCGTGAATGGCAGGTGCCCGGGCCGCTCGACGTGGGCCTCGACTGCGGTGCGCTGGAGGGTTTGCGGGCGATTGACGTGCGCATCACGGCCCACTGATTTCCGAGCTCAGGCTACGTCGACGCGCCCCGTAGAGGCGGCTTGGCCAAAGGCCGGCGCCCCAACGCCTCCGCCAACTGCGACCGTGACCGTGATCGCGCGATAGCGCGTCACGCCTCAACGGGTGCCGCTGATCCGGCTCTGCCGGTCAGCCGGCGCCGCCCCCTGGGGGGCCGGCGAAGCCGGTAGGGGGGGGCTACTTCTTCGGCTTTTCGAATTTCCGGGGCCGATAGACATTGCCTTCCCAGAGCCCATCGTCGTTGGCGGCGCGCTTGGCGCGCTGGATGGCGCCCAGGGCCTCCTCGCGGGCCATGCGGCGGCGCTCGCGGGAATTGAAGCGCCACAGCAGATGGCGCTGCAGCCAGCGCCAGGTGGCGCGCGGCCCGCGCTCCAGGGCGTGACGCTGGCGCGGGCCGAGCATCATGTGCACGGCCATCCACAGGACGCACAGCAGACCAAGCGCAGCGATGATTTTCTGGAGCATGACAGCCACGGTGGGCCCCTTGTTGCCTGGCGCAAGGGCTGACCCCGCGCACCGGTGAAACCATGGTAGCGCAGCACCCGGGGCCGTGGCTTCGAACAAAACCCGTATTTCCGCGCATTCCGGGGAGATTGCGGGGCGATTGCGGTGCGATTGCGGGAAGGATGCCGCCCGGATCCCTCGTGCTTGAGGGGCCGGATTCCGCCGTCCAGCGCATCGGGAGGCCTTGGGGGGCCGCAAGTCCGGACGCTGTTCCTAGAATCCCGCCCGCCTGGCGCACCCGCCGGAGCCCGTTGAGGAGATCCCCTTGAAAGCCTGGAAACCCGCCTCTGTCGCCTGCGCCCTCGTGCTGGCCCTCAGTGCCGCGACGAGCCTGCAGACGCAGGCCGCCCCTGCCACCCCGAACGTCGCGGCTCCGTCGCTGAGCCTCGAGAGCCTGTTCCGCACCCAGCCCTACCGGGGCGAGGCGGCTCGCGAGCCGCAGTTCAGCCACAGCGGCCGCTACCTGGCCTATCTCTGGAATCCGTTCGGCGAGCCGGGCACGGATCTCTACATCCACGACACCCAGACCGGCAAGACGCTGCGCCTGACCTCGCCGGCCGTCATGGCCGCCTTCGATGCGCCGGAAGACCTGGCCCGCTTCGCCCGCAAGGCGCAGCAGCGCCAGACCGAATGGGCCGAGCGCCAGCAGCGTGAGGAGCTGCAGCAGGCCTATCTGCGCGGCGAGAACGTGGACCTGGGCCAGTTCGAGGCCCGCGCGATCGAGCAGCTGAAGAAGGAGCTCGCCGAGAAGAAGGCGAAGGACGACGCCGAGAAGGCCGCGGACAAGGCCGAGGCCGAGGCCGAGAAGAAGGCCGCCGAGGCGCTCGCCGCCCGGCGCGCCGGCAAGCCCGTGGCGGAGGCCGCGGCACCCGCTGCGAGTGCCGCCAGCTCGGTGGCCAAGGCGGACAAGCCCGCCGACAAGGACAAGGAGCTCTGGGAGCTGCGCGACGAGCTGAAGAAGAAGGAAGCCCGCAACAAGCTCAAGCCGGGCGACCTCTACCCCGGCGTGACCCAGGTCGTGTGGGCCAACCAGCGCGACGAGCTCATCTTCCAGTACCGCGGCGGCCTCTACCGCTGGCAGGCGGCCGATGGCAAGGTCCAGCCGCTGCTGAGCACGCAGCGCAGCCTGCGCGTCGTGGCCTTCACGCCGGACGACCAGGGCTTCATCTACCAGGACGACACCCGCGTGCTGCGCAGCCGCTTCAACGCCGCGGGCGTGCAGGTGCTCAACCGCGAGCTGATCCATGACGACGACGCCGAGCGCAAGTACCGCATCAGCAGCACGCGCCTGAGCGAGAACGGCCGCTGGATGTCCCTGCTGGCCCAGGCGCCGCTGACCGCCGCCGACGGCAAGGGCCCTGCGCCCAAGCCCGGCCGCATGGTCGAGATCATGGACTACAACACCCGCTTCGCCGCCGCCAAGAAGGTCGAGCGCGAGGTCTCGGACGACAAGCGCATGGAGCAGCCGCTGGCGCTGTACATCCGCAAGGTCGCGGCCGAGGGCGCGGCGCCCACGGCCCAGCCGCAGCCGGTGTTCACGAACAAGGGCGGCGACGTCTGGTTCGAGATGAGCCCCGTGGCCTGGGCTCGCGACGGCAGCCATTACGCCTTCGTGACCTTCGAGCGCGAGAAGGAGCTGCTGCGCGTCTACCTGGGCAAGGCGGGCGAGAACGCCAAGCCCGAGATGATCCTCGAGCGCCGCGGCGACGTGCACCATGAGCTGGTCAACGTCATGGAGCCCGAGTTCACGCCCGACGGCAAGACGCTGGTGCTCATCCTGGCCGACCACGACTGGCGCCAGCCCTACGCCTACGACCTCGCCAGCAAGCGCCTCAAGCGCCTGGTGGAGGGGGACTTCGAGGCGCACCGCGTCGTCGGCTTCACGCCGGACAGCCAGCAGATGTTCGTGGTCAGCAACAAGGGCGACTACGCCGCCATGAACGTGTGGCGCGTCGACATGGCCAGCGGCCGCATGCAGGCCCTGGGCCAATCGCCCGACTACCACCGCAATGCCGCCGTCTCGTACGACGGCCGCTGGGTGGCGGCCAATGCCGGCCACTGGTCGCAGCGTCCGGAGCTCAAGCTGCTCGCCGGCGCCGGCGAGGCCAAGGCGCCCAAGGTGCTGACGCAGAGCAATGACCCGGCCTTCGACGCCGTCCATCCGCTGCGCCCCGAGCGCTTCAGCTTCAAGAACCGCCACGGCGACACGCTCAACGCCTATGTCTTCAAGCCCAAGGGCTGGCAGGCCAGCGACCGGCGCCCGGCGGTGGTCTACGTCTACGGCGGCCCGCTGAACGACCGCCACACCATCGAGACCGACAGCTTCCAGCCCACCGGCTACCTGTTCGGCATGTACATGGCGGCCAAGCACGGCTACGTGACCGTCGCCATCGACACCCGCGGCCATTCCAACTATGGCCGCCGCTTCGCCGACGCCAACTTCGAGCAGGTCGGCCTGCCGCAGACCGAGGACCTGCTGGACCTCGTCGGGCACATGAAGGCGAACTTCGGCGTGGATGGTCAGCGCATCGGCCTGAACGGCTGGAGCTTCGGCGGCTTCCAGACGCAGTACACGATGTACACGCAGCCCGACGTCTTCGCGGCCGGCATCGCCGGTGCGGGCCCGACGGAATGGGAGAACTACAACAGCTGGTACAGCGGCCGCACCATCGGCAAGGTGGACCGCAGCAAGCCGGCCCTGCGCAAGTACTCGCTGCTGCCCATGGCCAAGGGCCTGCGCAAGCCGCTGATGCTGGTGCACGGGATGATGGACCCGAACGTGCTCTACCAGGACACGGTCAACGTCTACCGCGCGCTGCTGGACTCCGGCAAGGAGTCGCTGGTCGAGCTCTTCCTCGATCCGGACGGCGAGCACGGCATGGGCGGCGTGGTGAAGACCGCTGGCTGGCATCGCAAGTACGAAGCCTTCTGGCTGCAGCACCTGGGTCGCGCGCAGTAAGCGGCGACGGCCACAAGAAAGGCGACCCGCGGGTCGCCTTTTTCATGGGTGCGAGGGCGGTGTCCGCCGCTTCAACCGTGCCCGGCCAGTGCCAGCACGGCGTCCGGAATCTCGCGGCTCAGGGCGTCCTTGAGCTGGGCATTGGCCAGCTGTGCCAGGTCTTGCGGGTCCTGCTGGCTCTCGTCGCCGCCCAGCAGCGCGATGGGCGAGAGCAGCGCGCCCTGCGTCTCGTCCTCGAAGCGCGTGGCCCAGTCGTCGGCGGCCAGATCGACGCCCAGCATGAAGCCGATGCACCAGTCCTCGGCATCGGTCAGCTCGGTGCCGTCGTCGTCCACGGCGATGCTGAAGATCGGCTCCCAGGCGTCGGGCCGCTCCTTGAGCTGCACGGCGATGCTGTGCACGTGACGCAGCACGAGCATCATCACGCGCTTCTTCTGCTTGCCGCTCACGAAGGGCGCGACGCCATCTGCGCCGTCACCGCCCCAGACCTCGGGCAGCCAGGCCGCGCCGGGGAGCGAGGCCAGGGGCTGCGTGCTCAGCAGCAGGGCGGTCAGGTAGCCGTCCAGCGCCTCGATGTTCATGGCGGCGTCGCTGGGCAGCTTGCTGAGCATGTCATCGAGCGCCGACAGCTCCTCGTCGCGGAGCGGCAGGTAGTCGGAGGCGGGGTTGTAGCTGGGATATTCCATGGGGTGTCTTCGGTAGGGGCTCAGCCGTGGCGGCCGTGGCGGCTCTTGGGTTTCTTGGTGTCCAGCTCGGCGATCTGCGCCTTCAGCAGCGACATCAGCACGCGGGCATTGGCCTCGGTCATGCTCAGGATGGAGCTGGGCTCGAGGCCTTCGACAGTGGCCTTGGGCGCGACCAGTGCGTCCACCTTGAGCATGATCAGGCCGTGCGCGTTGCCGGCGGCCTTGAGCTTCTGGACTTCGATGGTGTGTGTCTTCATCCCGTGATTCTCCCTCGTCGAAGGGCTCGCGGCCGCGCGGCGGCTGCTAGGCTTGCGAAATGACGCATCCAGACCCGGCCCTTGACACGCCGCCCCTGAGCGGCTGGCGGGCCCGCTGCTACACCATCATCTTCGAGGCGGACACGCGCGCCGGCAAGGCCTTCGATGTGGCCCTGGTGGTTGCCGTGCTGCTCAGCGTGGCCCTGGTGATCGCCGAGAGCGTGGCCGATTGGCGCCTGCGCTTCGACCACGCCTTCGATGTCGCGGAGTATCTCTTCACCGCGCTCTTCACCGTCGAGTACGTGCTGCGCGTGGCCTGCGTGCCGCGGCCCTGGCGCTATGTGCGCAGCTTCTACGGCATCGTGGACCTGCTCGCGGTGCTGCCCACCTATCTGGCGCTGTTCATGCCCGAGGCCTACGCCCTCGTGGACGTGCGCATCCTGCGCCTGCTGCGGATGTTCCGGGTCTTCAAGCTCGGGGCCTATCTGCACGAGTTCCGCAGCCTGGGCAGCGCGCTGCAGGCGAGCGCGCGCAAGATCCTCGTGTTCCTCTCCGTCGTGCTGATGGCCGTGCTGATCATGGGCACGGTGATGTATGTGGTCGAGGGGCCGGCGAACGGCTTCGTCAACATCCCGACGGCCATGTACTGGGCCGTGACGACGATGACGACGGTCGGCTTCGGCGACATCACGCCCAAGACGGACCTCGGCCGGCTCATCGCCTCGGCCATGATGCTGCTGGGCTGGGGCGTGCTGGCGGTGCCCACGGGCATCGTGACGGCCGAGATGACGGCGCAGCGGCGCAGCAGCACGCCCACGACGCGCAGCTGCCCCCACTGCCTCAGCGAAGGGCACCTGCCCGAGGCGCGCTACTGCCGCGATTGCGGCGAGCGGCTCCCGCCCTACCAGCGCGACGCGATCTGATCAGCGCTGGCGCAGCTTGCCGACGCCTTCCACGACGGCCAGCACCACGGCGCCGCAGGCGATGCCCACGAGCACCTCGCCCAGCGTCGAGACTACCCAGGGCAGGGCGGGCACGGCCGGCAGCGACTGCGCGACGTGCTCGATGGCATGGTGCACCGGCGGCAGGCCGTGCACGAGGATGCCGCCACCCACCATGAACATCGCGGCGGTGCCGACCACGGCCAGCGTCTTCATCAGGCGCGGCGCGGCGGCGAGCAGCAGGCCGCCCAGCGACTGCTTCCAGGACTCGGTCTTGCGGCTGAGGTAGAGGCCCAGGTCGTCCAGCTTCACGATGGCGCCCACCAGGCCGTAGACGCCCACGGTCATCAGCACGGCGATGCCGCTGAGCACCATCACCTGGGTCAGCAGCGGCGAGCCGGCCACCAGGCCCAGGGTGATGACGATGATCTCGGCCGAGAGGATGAAGTCGGTGCGGATCGCGCCCTTGATCTTGTCCTGCTCGAAGGCGACCAGGTCCACGGCCGGATCGCTGAGGGCCTGCACCTGCTGTGCATGCTCCGCCTCGTCCTCGGCCTTGTGCAGGAACTTGTGCGCCAGCTTCTCGACGCCCTCGAAGCAGAGGTAGGCGCCGCCCAGCATCAGCAGCGGCAGCACGACCCAGGGTGCGAAGGCGCTGATGGCCAGCGCGGCGGGCACGAGGATGGCCTTGTTGCGCAGCGAGCCCTTGGCCACGGCCCACACGACCGGCAGCTCACGCTCGGCCCGGATGCCGCTGACCTGCTCGGCGTTGAGCGCGAGGTCGTCCCCCAGCACCCCCGTGGTCTTCTGGGCGGCAGCCTTGGAGAGCAGGGCGACATCGTCCAGCAGGGTGGCGATGTCGTCGAGGAGGGCAAGAAGGGTCGAGGCCATGATGGGCACGAAGTTGAAAACCCGCTTTGTACATGATTTGCTCCCCCGTACTGGCTTCGCCAGCCCCCTCAGGGGGCGCTTCCGGAGGCCCGGCAAAGCCGGATCCTCGGAAGCCACTCGGTCTTTGTTGGCGGTGTGCGCGAAGGCGGAGCGGTTCATGACGTGAGTTCCGGCAGGGTGAATGACTTGCGGCACACTGCGCCCCATGAACACCCTCGCCACCTTCTTCCGCAGCACGGCGCTGGCCCTGGGCCTGGCCGCCGCCCTGGTCCCGGCTCAGGCCGAGGACACGCCCAAGCCGCAGGTCTACAACGAGCAGGCCGATGCCCGTGCCGAGCTCAACCAGGCGCTGGCCCAGGCAAATGCCCAGCAGCGCAATGTGCTGGTGGTCTTCGGCGCGAACTGGTGCGGGGACTGCATGGCACTGGATCGCAAGTTCTCCGGCGGCACGCTGGCCGCTCCCGTGGCGAAGCGATTCGTGGTCCTGAAGGTCAACGTCGGCCGCTTCGACAAGAACACCGACCTGGCCGCGCAGCTGGGCGTGCCGCTCAAGAAGGGCATCCCCGCCGTGGCCGTCCTGGGCCGGGATGGCCAGGTGCTCAGCGCCACCAGCGGCGGCGAGCTCGCCGATGCCCGCAACATGGGCGACGACGCGGTCCTCAAGGTGCTGGACGGCCTCAAGCACTGACGCCTGCGACGTTCCCGCGCCAGCCTTTGGCGGGAACGCAACACCTGGCCCCCTGACGTGTTTGCACGCTCCCCGGGAAGACGCCCGGGCGGCGTCCCCCAGTGTGTGGGGTCAGGCCTTGCCAGGCACTTGCGTTTTGGGGGCTGCTGGCCTAATTTGCAGCATGGCCAGACCACTGCGGATCGAATTTGCGGGCGCCGTCTACCACCTCAGCTCCAAGGCCGAGGCGGGCGCGGTGGTGTTCCACGACGACGCGGACCGCCGAGCGCTGCTCGCGGTGATCGCGCAGGCCATGGAGCGCTTCGACGCCCAGGTCCTCGCCTACTGCCTCGAGCCCGATTCCTACGAGCTGCTGCTCTTCACGCGCCAGGCCAACCTCTCGCGCCTGATGCGGCACATCAACGGGGTCTACACCCAGGGCTGCAATCGCCGGCACGGGACCGTCGGGCATCTGTTCCAGGGGCGCTTCAAGGCGGTGCTTGTCGACCGCGAGCAGCTGCTGCTGGACGCCTGTCGGCACGTCGAGTACGGCGGCGTGCGCCGCGGCCTGGCGTCCTCGCCGGCGGGCTGGCCGTGGTCCAGCTACGCCGCCCACATCGGGCAGGCCGAGGCGCCCGACTGGCTGGACGTCCAGGGCCTGCAGACCTATGTGATGGGTCATGCCCTGCAGGGGGCTGCCGACCGGCGCCGGGCCGCCCAGCGCTATGAGAAGCTCATGCAGGACGCTGGCTCGCTCGATCTCTGGCAGCACCTGCGCCAGCAGATCTACCTCGGGGATGCCGCCTTCGTCGAGCGCCTGAAGCGCCAGCTGGGGCCGGGCACGGGCCGCCGGCCGACCCGGACGGGCGCCGCGCTCAAGGGCCGGCCGTGGCGGGACTGGCTGCAGGAGGCCGGCAGCCGCGAGGAGGCGCTCTACCGGGCGCATACCGAGGGCGGCCTGTCGATGACCGGGCTGGCGCGGGAGCTGGGGCTCTCCGTCTCTCGCGTGAGCCGCCTGATCGCCGGGCACGAGCGGCAGCGTCACCAGGCCTGAGCGCCAGCGTCACTAGGCCTGAACGGCCAGGGGGCGGACTATCCCCGCCGTCTGTGGACAAGTCCGTGCAAAAGCTGGCGGTAGTCCTGGCAAGTGATTGATCGGCAAGGGGAAACCTTGCGCTGATGAAAAAAAAGGCACCGGGTGACGGTGCCTTCTTCTTTGGGTGCGACCCGTGCACTCAGTGCATGGCGTGCGCGGGCAGCGACGGGCAAGGGGCGTTCACGAAGGCCTGGGCCTCGGCATCGTCCCAGGCGTCCTGGGTCAGCTCGCGGGCCGCCGCCAGCTGGTTGCAGAGCTCGAACACGCCCAGACCGTCGCCTTCGCCCACGGCTTCGGGCTGCGGTGCCGTGGCCACTTCGGCCGGCAGGTCCGCCAGGGCGCCCAGCAGGTCGAACAGCAGCTCGAGGTTGGGTTCGCCGGGTTCCTGGCGTGCGAGCCCCAGGCTGCGGCAGAGGTACCAGCAGGCCTTGGCGGCGTCGTCGCAACGGGCGTGGTACAGCGCCATGCGCTCCAGCGCCTCGGTACGGGCCAGCTCCTCCGCCTGCGCGTCGGCGTCCAGCACGGCGTCGAGGCCGGCCAGCAACTGGCCGCGCTCGGCCTCGGGCGAGCCGTCGGCCTCGAAGGCCGGCGTTTCGCTGCTCATGGGTTCAAGATGCGTGTGTGCCATGGGGTACTGCTTTCTTCCACCTGCTGGCAATGCTAGGCAGGCTCGGCGACTTTGGCGCCCCCTGAAGAGGGGGCGATGGGCCCATCCTAGGCAGGTGGATGAACTTTGTCACGCAAGCTCATGCTATTTCAGCGCTTTTTCACGGGCCGCTGCCAGCCGCTGATGCCCACCTGTTTGCCGCGCGCCACGCTCAGCTCGCCTTCGCCCACGTCCTTGGTGATGGTCGAGCCGCCGCCGATGGTCGCGCCGGCCCCGAGCTTGACCGGGGCCACCAGCACGCAGTTGGAGCCCACGTGGACGTCGTTGCCGATCTCGGTGCGGTGCTTGTTGGCGCCGTCGTAGTTGGCGGTGATGGAGCCGGCGCCGTAGTTGACGCGCTCGCCCACGGTGGCGTCACCCAGGTAGGCCAGGTGATTGGCCTTGGCGCCGCGCGCCAGGGTGGAGTTCTTGACCTCGACGAAGTTGCCGATGTGCACCTCGGCGCCCAGCTGGGCGCCCGGGCGCAGCCGCGCGAAGGGGCCGATCAGGGCGCCTTCGCCCACGCTGGCGCCGGCCGCCTCGCCGTCGATGTGGGTGAACTCATGGATGCGCGCGCCGGCCGCGATGCTGGCGTTGCGGATCACGCAGTGCGCGCCGATGCGCACGCCGTCACCCAGCGTCACCTGGCCTTCGAAGATGCAGTTGACGTCGATCTCGACGTCCTGGCCGCACGTCAGGGTGCCGCGCACGTCGAAGCGGGCCGGGTCGGCCAGGCGGACGCCGGCTTCCATCAGCGCTTCGGCCTGCTGGCGCTGGAAACGGCGCTCGAGGTCCGCCAGCTGCAGCGGGCTGTTGACACCCAGCACCTCGGTCTCGTTCGGTGCCTTCACGCCCAGCACCGGCACGCCTTCGGCCACGGCCATGGCGACGATGTCGGTCAGGTAGTACTCGCCCTGGGCATTCTGGTTGGACAGCGCCATGACCCAGCGCTTCAGCAGGGCCGTGGGGGCGGCCATCATGCCGGTGTAGCCCTCGCGGATGAGGCGCTGCTCGGCGCTGGCGTCCTTGTGCTCGACGATGGCCTGCACGGCGCCGTCCGGCTGGCCGCCCGCGCGCACGATGCGGCCGTAGCCCGTCGGGTCGGCGAGGTCAATGGTGAGCAGCACGAGCGCGCGGCCGTCGCAGGCCTCGGCCAGGCGGCGGGCGGTCTCGGTGCGGATCAGCGGGACGTCGCCGTTGAGGATGAGCGTGGTGCCGTCCGCGGGCAGGACGGGCACCGTCTGCTGGATGGCATGGCCGGTGCCGAGCTGCGGCTCCTGGCGCACGAACTGCGCGCCGCTCGCGGCCACGGCCGACTCGACCTGCGCCGCGCCATGGCCGGTGATGACGACGCGCTGGCTGGCGGCCAGCGGAGCGGTGCAGTCCAGCACGTGCTGCAGCAGCGAGCGCCCGGCCAGCTTGTGGAGCACCTTGGGCAGGGCGGACTTCATGCGGGTGCCCTTGCCGGCAGCCATGATGACGATGTTCAGTGCCATGTCGAGGAATCGCGTGGTCTTGATGGGAAGACGCGATTATGGCGGCCGACCGTGACACGCCCCGCCGGGCCCGGCCCGGGAACGAGGGGGCCGATCCGGGGGCAAGCGCGGGATCAGGCGCCTTCGCGGCTGACCTGCACGCTGACGCGGTGCGGCTTGGGCTCGACCTTGGGGAAGTCGCTCATCGCGGCCTCGAACAGGGCGCCGGGCAGGCGCGCGTCGCCCATGGTCATGCCTTCGTTGCTCGCGCGGGCCTCGTAGAGCGGCTCGCCGCTGGCGCGGTCGCGCAGCAGCAGGGCCACGCCGCGCTCGTAGCGGGGCTCCATCCACATCGGGCCGACGCCGCCGCGCCAGTAGGGGCCGTAGCGCCAGCTCGTGTAGCTGCCATGCCAGCGCCACCACAGCGGGTCGTCCCAAGGCGCCTGGTCGTTCGCGTTGACGCTCATGCCGATGGACACCACGACGGACGCGCTCTTGGCGTCGGCGGCCGGCTTGAAGCCGGCCTTCTCGAGCGCGGCCCGCGCGGCGGTTTCCAGGTTGGCCTGCGCGGCTTCGGCCTGCTGCTGCGAGGGCAGGCGCTCGAAGGCGAAGGTGCCGGGCGCACGGCCGTCCGGCCACTGGCCGAAGCTGCGCACCTCGGCGCTGACGAGATAAGTGCTGCTGCAGGCCGCGAGGCCCAGCAGGGACAGGGCGCTGAGGCCCAGCATCCACAGGCGTCGGTTCATGGAGGACTCCTCTTCGCGGCCAGTGCCGGAGGTCTTCATTCTAGGGAGTGGTCGACGCCCCTTCTCTTCCCGGAGGTAAAGCTGCGCCCCGGGGGCGCCAGGCGGCCCGCAGCTCGCACCGACTTGCCGGTGCGCTGAGGAAAACCATGTTGACGCCTCTCGTTTCCACTGAAACACTCGCTCGGGTTTTTTCCGTTCTGAGTTGAGGAGATCTCTGATGTTGGTTCGCAAGCCCCTGCTGCGCACGCTGCCCCTGCTGGGCCTGGCCCTGTGCCTGAGCCTGCCCTCGCTGGCTGCCGAAGTTGCCACGCCCGGCCCTGACGCTGCGCGTGTCCAGGCGATTCGCGACAAGCTGCGCACGGACCGCAAGGCCGTGGTGCTGCACAACCTGAAGCTGGACGCCGCGCAAACCGCGAAGTTCAACGCCGTCTACGACGCCTACGCCAAGGAAGCCGGCGAGCTGGCCCGCCAGCGCACCCGCATGGTCGTGGAGTCCGTGAACCAGGGCGACAAGCTGACCGGCGCCCAGGCCAAGCAGGCGTCCAAGGACTCCCTGGCCCTGGCCGAGGCCGAGCTGAAGCTGCTGCGCAAGTACCACCCCAAGATGGTCAAGGCCGTCGGCCAGGAGGAAGCCAACCGCTTCCTGGACGTCGAGTCCAAGATCCTGGCGCTGAACCACTACGACATCGCCTGGACCACGCCGCTGAGCGAATAAGCCGGGTGCCCGCGGTCTCGCGGGCCTCGCACATGACAACGGGCCCCGCGGGGCCCGTTTTTCATGCGCGGCGCGTGGCCGGGCCGAGGTCAGCGCTTTGCCGGGGCGGCCGTCGCCCGGACCTCCGCCTGCCACAGGCCGAGCCCGAGGCCGCCGCCGGGCATGCCATTGCAGTCGGGTGACTCGTCGGCCGTGCGCAAGGCAAAGCCGGCGGTCGTCCAGACCCACTGGCGGCTGCTGCCGCAGTCGCCGACGCCCCGGCCCTTGTGCCAGGTGCTGAGCCGCCCTTCGCTGAAGTCGACGTTCATGAGGTCCTGCGCCGGTTCGCCGACATCCGGCAGCACCTCCGGCCGGGCCGCGAGCGCAGGACGCGTCGTCACCCGCCACAAGCGGGAGCTGATCTGGTAGGCCGCCCGGCCGCAGTCCATCAGCAGCAGATAGCTGCCCGAGGCGACCCTGAACAGCTGGGCATCCGGCGAGCGGTCCGCGTCATCGACGGCCTCTTCCAGCAGGGCGCAATCCCCCTTCACGGAGGGCAGAACGCGCAGCCGGGCCAGCAGCGGCCGTGCCTCTTCGGCCGACAGCTGCACGGGCGGCGGGGCCGCCACGATCACGGGCACCGCAGGCGCGGCCGGCACTTGGGACGCGGCGGCCTGGCCCCGCGCGACCCAGGCCGTGACCGTCCCGACGCGGCCCTGGACGTCATCCATCTTCAGCAACGAGGCCTTGAGCCCCTGCAAGGACACCGTCGCGGTGCTGCCGGCGGCCGTGACCTGCATCTGCGGCGCCTCCAGCATGGCGTTCACGAGCGCGAGGAGCGTGGAGGCGGGCAGGTCGGTGTCGATCGGCAGCCGGTTGAAACGACGTTTGCCGATCCGGACCTCGGCAAGCGTGCCCTCCGGCAGCTCCGGGCTGTCCGCGCCGCTCAGGTGCAGCTGAGCCGTCCACGTCCCTTGCGGCCCGGCCTGCCGGGACAGCCACAGACCGGCCTGCGGGCCGCTCTCGTCCGCCACCTGGTAGCCCTGTGCAGCGCAGGTGCGGACGTTGTCGCAGGCCACGGTCCAGTCCCCGAAGCGCTGCTGAAGGGGCTTGGCCGGGGCGACGGCGCCCGCGGCGTGGGCCGTGCCGGCCAGCACCAGCAGCAGCGCGCCCCGCCAGCGCGTCATCGCACGATGCTGATCGTGGCGGGCTTGGGCTCGGCGCAGCTCTCGTCCTCGTCGAAGGCGATGTCGCCGTTGGCGTCGGGCACGCCGGTGGCCTTGATCGTCTGGAAGGGGTAGAGCTCGCGGTCCATCATGTGCGAGGTCACGATGTTGCCCATGGCGGTGAACATGTTGTCCACGCGGCCGGGGAACTTCTTGTCCCAGTCCTGCAGCATGGCCTTGACGTTGGCGCGCTGGAGGTTCTCCTGGCTGCCGCACAGATTGCACGGGATGATGGGGAACTGGCGATGCTCGGCCCAGGTGACGAGGTCGCTCTCGCGCACATAGGCCAGCGGGCGGATGACCACGTTCTGGCCGTCGTCGCTCACGAGCTTCGGCGGCATGCCCTTCATGCGGCTGCCGAAGAACATGTTGAGCATCAGCGTGGTGACGATGTCATCGCGGTGGTGGCCCAGGGCGATCTTGGTGGCGCCCAGCTCCTTGGCCACGCGGTAGAGGATGCCGCGACGCAGGCGCGAGCACAGGCTGCACGTCGTCTTTCCCTCGGGCACCAGCTTCTTGACGATGGAGTAGGTGTCCTGCGTCTCGATGTGGAAGTCCACGCCGATGCTGCTGAGGTAGGTCGGCAGCACCTCGGCGGGGAAGCCGGGCTGCTTCTGGTCGAGGTTGACGGCGACGATGTCGAACTTGATCGGCGCGCGCTGCTTCAGGTTGATGAGGATGTCGAGCAGGGCGTAGCTGTCCTTGCCGCCGGAGAGGCAGACCATGACCTTGTCGCCGTCCTCGATCATGTTGAAGTCGCCGATGGCCTGGCCGACCAGGCGGTGCAGGCGCTTGGAGAGCTTGTTCATCTCGTGGGCGTGCTTCTTCTCGGCGGCCAGGGTGGCGGCGTCTGCGCCGTCCATGGGCTCGACGCCCTGCGCGGTCTCGATGTCCATCGTTTCGTTCGTCATGTCTACCTCGTCAACTCTCATGCAGGGTGCTGGATCACCACTGCCCGCATTCCGCGCTGATCGCCACCTGGCAATCCTCGAAGATCTCCAGCTTGGTCACCTTGATGCGCACGCCCACCACGCCGGCCAGCTTCATCAGCCGCGTGCACAGCTTGCCCAGCAGGGCCTCGAGCAGGTCCGTGTGCTCGGCGGTGCATTCGTCGATGATGATCTGGCGCACGCGGCGGTAGTCCAGCACGTGGCCGATGTCGGCATCGCGCGAGACGATCATCTGGGCGCCCAGGTTCACCTCGGCGTCGACCTGGATGGGCTGGGGGCCTTCGCGCTCGAAGTCGAGCACGCCGAGATTCGCGCCGAAGCGCAGACCCTGCAGATGGATGATCTGGCGGTTGTTGCGGCGCAGGGCCAGCGTGGGCTGGCCTTCCTTGATCGGGCGCAGGAAGCTCTCGGCGGCCTTGGCTGCGACCACGCCGTCGCCCAGCGCCGTCTGCACGCAGGGGTGCTGGCGCCCGCTGGCGTCGCCCGCCACGAAGAAGCCCAGCGGGGCGAAGCGCGGCTCGTCCCGGAAGGGGTGCGAGGGCGCCGTGATGCCGGCCCGCTGCAGGGCGTCCCCGACGAGCAGCCAGGCCGAGGGCTCGGCCTCGTAGCCCAGCAGCGCGGCGACGTGGTCGAAGCGCTCCTCGCCATGGGCCTGCGAGCGCACGGTGACGCCGTCGGCATCCGGGCGCAGCTCGGCCGGCATGGCGCAGCGCGGGCGCTGCACGATGGCGGGCTCGGCCTGCAGGCGGTCCACGAGCATCTGCTGGGCCCGCCAGTCGGAGCGCGACCACAGCGTCACCTGGTGGCCGCGTGCCTGCAGGTAGAGCGCGTTCTCGACGGCGTTGTCGCCGCCGCCCAGCAGCAGCGTGCGGCCCGGGGGGAGCGTGGCGCGCCGCGCGGTGAGGTCGATGGCGTCCAGCACGCGCTCGTGCGGTGCGCCGGGCGGGAAGAAGGGTTCGGGGCGCAGCGGGCGCAGGCCCGTCGCGAGGATCAGGGCGCGGGCGCTCAGGCAGCTCCCGTCGCTGAGTTGCAGGCGCCAGCCCTGGCCGGCCTGCCAGTCCGCATGCTGCAGGCTGCGGCCGGTGAGGACCTGCACGCCGTGCTGCTGCGCCGCCTGGCGGGCGTAGGTCTCGCCGAGGGTGGCCAGACTGCGGCCCGGGCTGCCCAGCACCCAGTCCTGCTCGAACTGCAGGGCCTGCAGCGAGGCACACAGCTGCGGCTGGCGCTCGACCAGTGCGACACCCAGGCCGAGCTGGCCGAGCCACGAGGCTGCCGAGCAGCCCGCAGGGCCGCCGCCGAGGATGGCGATGTCGGTGCGGAGATCGGCGTCGATGCGGGCGGTGGTGGGCATGAGCTGGCGGAGGCGTTGCGCGGGCGGGTCCCGCCGAACGGTCCGGCACGGCGGGTGGGGCACGGGGGAGGGGGCGAGCAGGGCAGGCATGACGTTTGTCATGCCCTGGCGCCCCCGGTGGCTCGCCTATCGCCCCGGGCGGGCGAACCAAACCCCGAATTATCGCCTGAGTCGGGTTTTCCGGGTGTCCGAGCGCC
This sequence comes from Burkholderiaceae bacterium, assembly GCA_041912595.1. Lineage (GTDB taxonomy): Bacteria > Pseudomonadota > Gammaproteobacteria > Burkholderiales > Burkholderiaceae_C > Roseateles_B. Next base: position 17,237 of record JAYRMR010000048.1, on the reverse strand, counting down.
TTCTGGAGGCCCCGGGGGCACAACATAATGCCGAGTCCAAATGCCGCCGCCACGGGGCGATGACGTCCCGGAGGGGACGCATGACAAGACTTTGCTGTCGAGAGGGATCCATGAAGAAGAGTTCGCACCACCTGCTGCATGCACTGACCGCCGTTGCGCTCGCCCTGGGGCTGAGCCACGGGAGCCTGGCCGCCACGGCGCCTGCCGCCAACGAGCCGCTGCCGCTCTCCACGTTCGTGGCGTTGCCCAAGTTCACCCGCCCGCTGCTGTCCCCGGACGGCAAGACCCTGGCGGTGCTGGCCCCGACGGCCAGCGGCAAGCGCAATCTGCTGCTGGTGGACCTCGAGACGATGAAGGGCCGCGCCATCACCGGCCAGACCGAATTCGACGTGCTGAACGTCTACTGGGTCGGCTCGCAGCGCCTGGTCTACACCCTCGGCCGCCTGGATTCGCCCTCCGGTCCCGAGTCCGGTGACGGTGGCGGCCTGTTCGCCATCAAGGCCGACGGCACCGGCTACCGCAAGCTCAATCCCACCGTGCGCGAGATGATGAGCACGGGCAAGTTCCAGCGCATGGGCATGCGCGGCCACATGCCGGGCACCGAGAACGAGATTCTCGTCAGCTCCGACCTGCGCAGCGCCGGCGTGGAGGACATCTACCGCATCAACATCGACACCGGCGAGCGCAAGCTGCTGACCTTCAACCAGCCCGGCCGGGTGTCTTCCTGGGGCCTGGATCATGATGGCGTGCCGCGCGCGGCGATGGTGGTCTCCGACTCGGAAGCGCTGCCCGAGGACCGCAACCATCGCCTGATGATCCGCGACACGGTCGACGGCGAGTGGCGCACCATCCACACCTTCGAGCATGGCGACAAGGACGTGTGGAGCGTCCTGGCCTTCGCCGAGAACAACAAGGACCTGATCGTCTCCGCCCGCAACGGCAAGGACACGGCAGGTCTGCACGTGGTGGACGCCAAGACCGGCACCCTCACCGAGACGCTGGCCCATCACCCGCGCTACGACATCACCGGCGGCCTGCGCTTCGATCCGGTGAGCCGCAAGCCGGTGGGCCTGGCCTTCAACGACGACACCTACCAGACCGCCTACTTCGACGCGAGCTATGCCGGCCTGCAGAAGGGGCTCGAGGCGGCCTTCCCCGGCAAGGCGGTGTCGCTGCAGCGCAGCGAGGGCAAGCGCACGCTGGTGCAGGTCTGGAACGACCGCAACTACCCGACCTACTTCCTGTACGACGAGGAACGCAAGACGCTGGAAGAGGCGCTGCGCTCGCGCGACGACATGGAGGAGCACCACCTCGTGCCGATGCGCCCCTTCCTGCTGAAGACGCGCGACGGCCTGGAGATCCCGTCCTACTACTTCCTGCCGGCCTCGTACAAGCCGGGTGACAAGCTCCCGACGGTCGTGCATGTGCACGGCGGCCCGCACGTGCGCGCGGACGTCTGGGGCCCGGGCGGCTTCGGCGTGCGCGAGGCGCAGATCCTGGCGTCGCGCGGCTATGCGGTGATCCTGCCCAACTTCCGCATCACGCCGGACCTGGGACACAAGATCTATGACGCCGGCTTCGGCGAGGTCGGCCGCAAGATGTCCGAGGACCACGAGGACGCGGCGAAGTGGGGCATCGCCCAGGGCTTCGTCGACCCGGCCCGCATCTGCATCTCGGGTGCCAGCTACGGGGGCTACGCGACGCTGTGGGCCATGATCAAGACGCCCGAGCTCTTCAAGTGCGGCGTCTCCGGCCTGATGGTCAGCGACTTCGAGCTGCAGCTGACCTCCAACCGCGGCGACACGGCGCGCAACAAGGCGGGCGTGGCCTACTGGCGCCGCCTGCTGGGCCAGAAGGGCAGTGGCTGGGAACGCGCCCAGGAGGTGTCGCCCGCCCTGCACGCCGAGAAGCTGAAGGGCCCGCTGTTCATCTACGCCGGCGAGGACGACATCCGCACGCCGCTGGAGCAGACCCGCAAGATGGTCGATGCCCTGAAGAAGGCCGGCAATCCGCCCGAGGTCGTGATGATCAAGCCGGGCGAGGCGCACGGCTACGGCAAGGTCGCCAACAACCTGGACCTCTACACCCAGATGCTGGAATTCCTGGACCGCCACATCGGCCCCAAGAGCCTGTCGCGCTGATCGCCTGATCCGCCTGCTAGGCCCCGGGACTCACGAGAGCGCCCGGCCGTCCCGAGAGAACGCCGCCGGGCTCGCGCCCAGGCGGCGTTTTTGCTTGTCTCAGGCCCGCCCGGCGGCCAGGGCGCTGGCGCGGTGGCGTCGCCGCGCGAGGCTGCTGCGCACGCGCCAGCCCAGCAGCAGCGCCAGCACGGCGCCGTAGAGGGCCGGCTCGAGGAAGTTGTGCTTGCCGGCGCGCATCCACACGAAATGCAGCAGGGCGAGCACGGCGATGCCGTAGACGAGGCGGTGCAGGCGCTGCCAGCGCGCCGCGCCCAGGGCCCGGATCGCCCGATTGAAGCTCGTGGCCGCGAGCGGCAGCAGGCCGGCAAAGGCCAGGAAGCCGACGAGGATGAAGGGCCGCTTGGCGATGTCGCGGGCGATGTCCTGCGGCACGAGGCCCATGTCCAGCCAGCCGTAGGCCAGCAGGTGCAGGCTGGCGTAGAAGGCCGTGAACAGCCCCAGCATGCGCCGCAGGCGGGCGAGCGCCGGTTGGCGCAGCGCTTCCCGCAGGGGCGTGATGGCCAGCGTGATCCACAGCAGACGCAGGGTCCAGTCCCCGAGGCCGCGGATCAGGGCCTCCGCCGGATTGGCCCCGAGCTGCTCTTGCAGGGCCGCCAGCACCAGCCAGGCGAGGGGGCCGAGGCCGGCCAGGAAGACGAGCGGCTTGACGAGCGGGTGCAGCAGCAGCGGGCGTTGGACGGTGCTCATCAGAAGTTCTTGCGCAGGTCCATGCCGCTGTAGAGCGACGCGACCTGTTCGCCGTAGCCGTTGAACATGAGGGTGGGGCGCTTGCGCGAGAAGAGCCCGTCCTCGCCGATGCGACGCTCGGTGGCCTGGCTCCAGCGCGGGTGGTCCACCTGCGGATTGACGTTGGAATAGAAGCCGTACTCCTGCTGCGCCGCCTTGGTCCAGGAGCTCACCGGCTGCTTCTCGACGAAGCGGATGCGCACCAGCGACTTGGCGGACTTGAAGCCGTACTTCCAGGGCACGACGAGGCGGATGGGCGCGCCGTTCTGCTTGGGCAGGACCTCGCCGTACATGCCGAAGCTCAGCAGCGTCAGCGGGTTCATGGCCTCGTCGAGGCGCAGGCCCTCCACATAGGGCCAGTCCAGCACGCCGGAGCGCACGCCGGGCATCTGGGCCTTGTCCGCCAGGCTCACGAACTCGACGTACTTGGCCTTGGACGTGGGCTCCAGCTTGCGGATGAGCTCGCCCAGCGAGTAGCCGATCCAGGGAATCACCATGCTCCAGCCCTCGACGCAGCGCAGGCGGTAGAGCCGCTCCTCCATGGGCATGAGGCGCATCAGGTCCTCGAGGTCGTAGAGCCCGGCCTTGGCCACCTCGCCCTCGATGCTGACCGTCCAGGGTCGGGTCTTGAGCATGTGCGCCAGCTGCGCGGGCTCGGCCTTGTCGGTGCCGAACTCGTAGAAGTTGTTGTAGCGGGTGGCGTCCTCGTAGCGCGTGGGCTTGTCCATCACCTGCGCACCGGGGAGCTTGCTCTTCACGGCGGCCAGGCGAGCCTTGTCTGCGGCCTTGTCTGCGGCCTTGTCCGTGGCTTGCGCGAAGGCCTCGCGCGAGGCCCAGCTGGCGAGGGCCGCGCCCGCGGCGCCGGAGGCCATCAGCCGCAGCCAGTCGCGGCGGCTTTCGTAGACGGCTCGCGGCGTGAGCTCGGAGGCCAGGGAGCGGCCGTGGCCGCGGTCGGGATGGAAATGCATGGCAGCGCGTCCTGGGTGGGGTGATGAGCCTTCGTCGGCTCAACGCCCGAAAGCTTACGCTGCCCCCCAATTCCGTGGCTGGGCGGGGGATTCGGCCGGCTCGGCCGCGCCGCTCAGCGCCGGGCCGGGACTTCCTGCCAGTGCGCTGGGCAGGGCACGCCCTTGAGCAGGCGCTGGTACTCGCCGCTGAGCTGCAACTGCTTCAGCCCGCGGTTGAAGTCGGCGAGGAGGCCGGCGCTGCGCGGCTTGTCCTTCGGGAAGATCACGTGCGTGGTGAAGCTGTCCGTCAGCAGGCGGGGGTGGTAGTCGAACTGCCGGGCCTCATCGGCGCTGAAGTGGTTCAGGAGCAGGTAGCAGGCGGTGCCGCGCTCCAGGGGCATGGCGTCGATGCGGCCCAGCTGCAGCTTGCGCAGCCCGGCGAGATCGTCATGCGTGGGGTCGGTCCTGAGCTCGCCCTCGCGCGCGAGGCTCCAGAGCTCCGGCGTGTAGGTGTAGCCCTTGACCACGCCCAGCACATAGGGCTTGAGGTCGGGCAGCTGCCGCCAGGTGATGGGCTTGTCACGCCGATGGACGAAGACCCATTGCTCGCTCATGACATTGCTGCTGAGCAGGAAGTCGCGCTGGCGCTCCTCGTTGGCGCCCCAGTAGGCGGAGGCGTCCCAGAGCCCGGCCCGGGTCTCGTTCTGGGCGCGCGGCCAGGGCATGAACTGGTAGCGCACCTCGTGCCCGGCCAGCGCGAAGGCCCGGCGGACGATCTGCAGCGCGGTGCCGGAATCACTGGCCTCGGCGGTGGCGTAGGGCGGCAGCTCGCCGGTGGCGATGCGCACGACATCGGCCCGCGCCCCGGCGGGCACGAGCAGGCAGGCCAGGCACCACGCGATCCGTCGGGGCCCGGCCATGCAGGTCACAGCGTGCCGTAGGAGTGGAGGCCGCTCAGGAACATGTTGACCCCGAGGAAGGCGAAGGTCGTGACCAGCAGGCCACCCAGCGCCCACCAGGCCGACACGGCGCCGCGCAGGCCCTTCATCAGGCGCATGTGCAGCCAGGCGGCGTAGTTGAGCCAGACGATCAGGGCCCAGGTCTCCTTGGGATCCCAGCTCCAGTAGCCGCCCCAGGCCTCGGCGGCCCAGAAGGCGCCGAGGATGGTCGCGATGGTGAAGAAGGCGAAGCCCAGGGCGATGGCCTTGTACATCAGGTCATCGAGCGTCTGCAGGGGCGGCAGGCGCGCCGTGAGCGGCTCGCGCAGCAGCACGCACACGACGAGGAAGGCCAGCACGCCGCCCATCTTGCGGGTCCAGCCGTCGAGGCCGGCGAGCGTCTCGGGTTGCAGGTCCAGCGTGAAGCGCGCCAGCAGCAGCACCGCCACCAGCACCGCCGGCAGGCCGATCAGGCCGATCTGCAGCGCGCGCGGCGTGGCCGTCTTGAGCAGGTAGGCCAGCGCGACCATCGCGGCCAGCGCGAAGGTGCCGTAGCCGACGAAGTTGGCGGGCACGTGGATCTTCATCCACCAGCTCTGCAGGGCGGGCACCAGCGGCTGGATCTCGTGGGCCTCGCGGGCCACCGTGTACCAGAGCAGGAAGCTCACGGCCAGGCTCACCACCAGCATCACGTAGGCGCCCAGGGCGCGGGTGCGGTAGCGGTCCTCGTAGTAGAGGTAGAACACGGCGGTCATCCACGAGAACAGCACGAAGACCTCGTAGAGGTTGCTGACCGGGATGTGGCCGATGTCCGGGCCGATCTGGTGGCTCTCGAACCAGCGCACCATCGTGCCCAGGAGGGCCATGAAGACGCCGCCCCAGGCCAGCTTCGAGCCGATGACCTCGGCCGTGCCGCTGCCGCGACGGAAGAAGCCGAGCCAGTAGAAGAGCGTGCTGAGGAAGAACAGCAGGCTCATCCAGAGGATCGCGCTCTGGCTCGCCAGCATGTACTTGAGCAGGAAGACCTGGTCGACCGCGCCGAGGTCGGCGCCGAAGTCGTCCATCTTGCGCAGGTAGAGCTGGATGGCCAGCAGGCTGAAGGCGCCCACCAGCACGCTCAGCAGCCGCAGCGGCCGCCAGAACCAGCCCAGCAGCACGAGCGAGGGCACGGCGAAGGCGAGGATGCCCTTCTCGTAGCCGTCCATGGAGGCGCCGTAGCGGCTGAAGGCGAAGACGCCGCCCAGCACGATCAGGGCCGCGAAGGCCCAGTCGAGCGGCGAGCGCAGCGCCAGCCAGCTGCGGCGGCCGACGATGAGGGTGGAGGTGGCGGTGTTCATGCGGTGTCCTTCAGCAGCTCGGACTTGAGACGGTCGAATTCGGTGGCGGTGTCCGGGGACTCGCGGGTCGAGGACAGGGCCATGCGCACGCGGGTCTGTTCACCCTGGCCGGGGGCGGCCTCGAGCCAGATCCACAGGCGGCGTTCCTTCACGTAGAGCATGGCAAAGACGCCGATGATCAGCAGGATCGCCCCCAGGTAGACCAGGGTCTTGCCCGGCGCCCGCGCGACCTGGAAGCCGCTGGCCTGCACCAGCTCGAAATCCTCCAGCTGCAGCAGGACCGGCGCCGGGTAGAAGGTGGCGTCGGAGAGCGACAGCACGGCCTGCGTCATGAAGGCCTGCGTGGCGGCGTCGTTGGCGGGCGGCGGCAGCTTGGCCTGCTCGCGGCTGATCTTGAGCAGCTCGTACAGCGTGCCGTTGAGGATGCGCAGCAGCACCTCGGACACGCGGGCACGCTCGGCCTCCGGCACCTCGCGGTCCACGAACTGCGACAGGGCCATCAGCCCGCCCCAGCCGTTGGCGGGGCGCTTGTCCTCGGGGCGCACGAGCTCGGCACCGGCGAAGAGGCCCAGCGCGCGGCGCGCGGTGGCGGTCAGCTGCGGCAGCATCTGGGGCTTGTCGTCGGGCGTGGCGGCCTCGGCGTAGAGGCGGGCGGCACGCTCGCGCAGCTCGGGCTTCAGCAGGGCCTCGCGCAGGCGCAGCCAGCCGTCCAGCGCGCCGTTCTCGTCGGCCGGGGCACGCAGGTAGCGGAAGCCCTCGTTCACCGACTCGCGCATGCCCAGCAGGAACACGCGCTGGCCGTCCAGCAGCACCGGGACCATGTAGTTGTTGAACTCGCGGCGCTGGCCGCTGGCGTCCACGAGCTTGTAGCTGAAGGACGGGCCGATGTTCTGCAGCGACTTCTCGGTCTTGGTCTTGGCGCCGCTGCCCAGGTGGCCCTGCAGCGAATCGACCAGATCGACCTTGCGCACGTCGGCACCGCTCTCGGCACCGGCGGCGCCGGCCGCGCTGCCCATGTTCTCGACGTTGATGACGCGCAGCGTGCTGAACTCGATGCCCAGCTTCTGCGCGCCCTGTGCCAGCTCGGTGCTGGTGCCCACGCGGCCTTGCAGCGCGAAGGGCGCGGCGCCGTTGAGCGGGATGGCGCGAAGCTTCAGCAGCGAGCCGCCATCGCTGAAGTCGCTCTGGTAGATGGCGACGCCGTCGTGGATCAGGGGCTCGTTGACCTTGATGGTGGCCGCGGTGGTCTTGCCGTCGCGGTCATGGATCAGCACGTCGCTCGCGAAGAGCTTGGGCATGCCGGTGTTGTAGTACTCGACCTTGAACTTCTTGAGCTCGACGTCGAAGGGCAGGGGCTGCAGCAGCACGCCGTCCGTCATGTTCAGCACGGCGGTGCCGTTGCGCGACCCCTCGGTCACGGTGAGCGTGCCGCGGAAGCTCGGGTTGCGGTCGGAGAGGCGGTGCTGCGCGGGGACGTCGCTGATGAAGCCCGCGCCCTGGTAGACCGACTTGCCCTGCGCCCACATCAGGGCCTTGACGAGGAGGTCGCCGTCGAAGAGCCCGCCGAGGCAGATCAGCACGATGGCCGAGTGCGCGGCGAGGTAGCCGATCTTGTTGGCGGCGCCCTTGCGCGCCGCGATCATGATGCCGGCCGTGCGCACCTGCGCGCGAGCCTTCCAGCCGCCGGCGTCCAGCCACTGCGAGACCTGCTGCAGCGAGGCCTCCAGCGACAGCGGCAGCATCCCCAGCGCCTTGTGCTTGTGCGCCTGCAGCGACTGCTCGCGCACATGCTCCTTGTAGCTCTTGAGGTCCGCCAGGATCTTGGGCGTGTTGCGGGCGATGCACAGCGTGGTCGAGATCACCAGGAAGGCCAGGATCAGCAGGAACCACCAGGCGCTGTAGACCGTGTAGAGGTCCACCTTGCCGAAAACCTCCGACCAGAAGGGGCCGAACTGGTTGACGTAGTTGTTCAGCGGTTCGCGCTGGCGCACCACGGTGCCGATCACCGAGGCGATGCAGATCACCGTCAGCAGGGCGATGGCGAAGCGCATCGAGGACAGCAGCTCGATGAGTTCGCGGCCGGTGCCGTGACCCAGCGGACGCGCCGGCGGCGGGACCTCGGGCGTGGTGGGGCTGAAGGAGTCGCTGGTTGAGTCGCTCATGGGCCGGATTGTCGTCGCAGCGGCTGGCAAAGACGCGGACGCAGAAAAAAGGCCGGCGCCAAAGCGCCGGCCTCTTGCCATGGATCAATTCGGGCGGTAGTGCCCGGGCCGGCTGCGGATCAGCGCAGGCCGGCGATGTAGTCGGCCACGGCCTTGATCTCGCGGTCGTTCATCTTGGCGGCGATGGCGGCCATCTGGACGCTGTTGCCACGCTTGCCGGCACGGAAGGTGTTCAGCTGCAGCTCGGTGTAGTCGCTGTGCTGGCCGGACAGGCGGGGGTACTGGGCGGGAATGCCGGCACCGTTGGGGCTGTGGCAGCCGGCGCAGGCGGGGATCTGGCGATCGGCGATGCCGCCGCGGTAGATCTTCTCGCCCAGGGCGACCAGGGTCTTGTCCTTGGACGAGCCTTCCTTGGCCTGCTTGGAGGCGTAGAAGGCGGCGACGTTCTTCATGTCCTCGTCGGACAGGGTGGAGGCCATGCCCTTCATCACCGCGTTGTCGCGCTTGCCGGACTTGAATTCGGTCAGCTGCTTGACGAGGTAGTCAGCATGCTGGCCTTGCAGGATGGGGTTGGCGGGGCTGCCGCGCGAACCATCCGCCGTGTGGCAGGCCGAACAGACCTGGGCCGAGATCGCCTGGCCCTTGTTCAGATCGGGCTTGGCCGGCGCCGGGGCTTCCGATGCACTGGCGGCAGCGGTGAAGACGAGGCCCATCAACAGGAAAGCAGCATTCTTCATGAGTAAGGGGGTCTGTAAGCGCAACCTGCGGATTTTACAATGGCAATCTCAGCCTACTGGATCAACATGAGCAGCAATAACCCCAGCCAAGCGCCGCAAGCGGCCGAGACCGCCCCTTCGGACAAGACTGTGTTGGCTTGGACCCACACTGCCCGGTTCCTGACGACGGCGAGTCAGCTCCACCACCTGCCGGCCAACGAACTCCCCGAGATCGCCTTCGTCGGCCGCTCCAATGCGGGCAAGAGCACGGCCATCAACACGCTGGCGCAGCAGAAGCGCCTGGCCTTCGCGTCCAAGACGCCCGGCCGCACGCAGCACATCAACCTCTTCCACCTGGGCCCCAAGGACGCACCGAACGCGCTCTTCGCCGACCTCCCGGGCTATGGCTACGCCGCCGTGGCGCGCGACGCCAAGCTGCGCTGGCAGAAGGTGATGGCGGACTACCTCGAGGTGCGGCGCTCGCTGTCGGGCGTGGTGCTGATGGTGGACTCGCGCCTGGGCCTCACCGACCTCGACCGCCAGCTGCTCGATTTCGTCGCCGCCCGCGTGGCCAACGGCGAGGTCAAGCTGCTGGTGCTGCTGACCAAGTCCGACAAGCTCAACCGCAAGGAGGCGCAGGCCGCGCTCGAGGCCACGCAGGAGGTGCTGGCCGCCATGGTCACGGACGAGTCCGATGTCTCCATCACGCTGTTCTCGGCGCTGAAGAAGCAGGGCGTGGCCGACGTTGCGCACATCCTGCACGAATGGGTGCGTCAGGCGCCGGTGGTGCCGGTCATGCCCGACCTGCCGCCACTGGACGAGGACGACCCCACCGGCGCCGGCCTGCCCATCGATCCGCGGGACTGAGGTCCGCGCTGAGCGGCCCCCGGCCTGCCGTCAACGCGAGGCAGGACGCGCCGCGGCGCCCGGATCGCGGGGCGGCGTCAGCCAGCCCTCGGCGCGCAGCGTCTGCAGCGTGGCGGCCAGGCGTGGTGCCAGCGCCGCGTGTCGCGCATGCAGGAAGGGGTAGGCCGCCACGGGCGGGCCGAGGTCGAAGAGGCGCTGCATCGGGCGCACCGGGCCTTCGGTGCTGCCCAGGTGCGCGAGGCTCAGGCTGAGCGCGCTGTCCATGTCGCACACGAAGCCGACGCGGCCGCGCGCCAGCATGCGCACGGCGCTGTCGGCCGCGGAGATCTCGACCAGGCGCTCGGCCGGCAGGACCTCCCGCAGCCGCTGCTCGCAGACGGTCACGCCCCGGCGGTAGATCACCTGGCCTCCGCCGTCGCGCAGGGCTTCCAATGTCGTGGGCCGGGAGGCGCCTGGCGCACCGTAAACGCCGAACGAGACCTGCAGCAAGGGCGTCTCCACCCGCTGCAAGGCCGGGTGCTGGGCGCCGTAGAGCGCCGTGCGCACCATCTCGCCGTCCACCTCGCCGCGTTCCAGGGCCAGTTCGGCGCGGCGGGCCGGCATCACCTGCACCTCCAGCCGCCAGCCCAGGCGTCGGAAGGCCTCGGAGAACACGCGACGCAGCCAGCGGCCGTCGCTGCTGTCGGGCTCCGTGCCCGTGGCGAGGATCAGGTGGGGCGTGCCGTCCGAGGGCGGCAACAGGGGCGGTGATACGGGCTGTGATGTAGGCGCGGACGCCGCCGTGCCCGCCGGCGAGGGCTGTCGCATCTCGGCGGCGCCGCACATGCCGGGCGGCAGCAGGGTCGCGATCGCGAGGAGCAGCGGCGCCACTCGCGTGGCCCGCCGTGCCGGGCGCTGGTCGGTGAAACGGGACCGCATGCCCCGGATTCTTGCGCCGGGCGCGAGGCTCAGGGGCGCCCGATGAAGAGATACACCGCGGTGTCGGTGGTCTTGCCCTTGCCGATGCCCAGGTAGAGCGGGCCGAGGCCGGTGTCGGCGCCGATGAAGAGGCTGCCGGCCAGCTTGAGCCCGCGCAGGCTCACGTTCTGGCGGGTGTCCCAGGCGTTGCCGGCCTCCAGCGAGCCCCCGACGAAGAAGCCGCGCGTGAGCACCGGCGTCTGGGCGAGGCGCTGGTAGTAGGTGACGCGCCCGAAGAGCAGCGTGTTGCCCGTGAGCTGGCCCGGCTGATAGCCCGAGAGCTGCTGGAAGCCGCCCAGGCTGTAGGGACCCTGGGCCGAATCCTCGGGCTGGTGGGCATTGAGGCCGCGCAGATGCAGGTTCAGCGTGTGGCGGCCGATGCTGGTCGCGAGCGTGCCCTGCAGTTCCGTGCGACTGAAGGCGTCGCGCCGGCCGCCGGGCTGCGTCTGCGTGCCGGCAATGTGCTCGAAGGTCGTGCGGTAGCCCCGCTGCGGGAAGTTGGCGAAGTCGAGCTGGTCCACCACCAGCTTGAGGCGCAGGCCCGTCTCGGTCCAGGTCTTGTCCAGGCGCTGCTGGTCGGCGTCGCCGAGCTGGCCCGGGTCGACGGTGATGAGGTCCGGGTGCACGCGCCAGTGCTCGCGCACGAGGCCCAGCCGCACCTCGCCCAGGCGGCCCCAGGGCTGGCCCACGTCCAGGCCGTAGGTCAGGCTCTTGCGGCCCAGGCGGGCGAGGCCCTGGCCGGTTTCGGCGTTGTAGAGGGTCAGGTTGTGCCGCTCGATCTCGCCCCAGCTGGAGACGAACCAGTCGTTGCTCGTGCCCAGCTTCTGGATGAGCGGGTGGTAGAGCTCGGTGTACAGGCGCGGCGTCTGGCCGATGGTGAACTGGTTGCGCCACTCGGTGCCGTGCGGCGTCAGCCAGTGCCGGTTGTGGCTGATACGCAGGTTGAAGGCGCTCTCGCCGTTGAAGTCCGTGCTGAGGTCGATGCCGGCGCGGAAGTAGTTCGGGCCCCAGGGCTTGTCTTCCATCGAGAAGACGAGCTGGTTGCCCTCGCTGTGTTCCTCGACGTGGTAGTCCACGCGGACGTAGTCACCCGAGGATGCCAGGAAGCGCGCATCGCGCTCGGCGCGCTCGGCGTCGAAGACCTGGCCGGGGCGCGTTTCCAGCTGGTCCTTGAAGCGCTCGGGGTTGGCGACCTCGCTGCCCACGAAGCTGATGCCTGCCAGCGCCGGCGCCGCGGGCTGCGTGCGCGTGCGGGCCAGCAGCCAGTCGGCGTAGGCCTCCGGCGTGACGGCGAAGGCGCGCAGCTGCGGCAGTGCCTGCTCGGCGGCGGCCTCGCCCAGCGCGATGAAGTCCTTGCCCCGCTCGAAGTTGCCGGAGCCCAGGCCCTGGAGGCTGGGCGTGATGAGCAGGTCCTCCTGCCAGAGGCTGGCGATCGAGCGCTGGACGTTCTGCTCGGTGAGGATGTTGATCATCTGCGCCGTCACGCCCACGAGCGAATTCAGCGAGTCGCGCCCGGACAGCGGCGTGCCGACGTTGATGGCGATCACGCGCTCGGCGCCCATGCGCCGCGCCACGTCCACGGGCAGGTTGTTGACGAGGCCGCCGTCGCCCAGGATGCGCCCCTCGTCGCTCTCCACCGGCGCGAAGACGCCCGGCACGCTCATGCTGGAGCGCAGCGCCTGGGCGAGGTCGCCGGACTCCGCCACCACCTGGGCGCCGGATTCCATGTCGGTGGCGACGGCGCGGAAGGGCGTGGGCAGCTGGTCGAAATGGTCGACGCTGCGCACCGGCAGCGTGAGGCGCCGCAGCAGGGCGTCGAGGCCGCGGCTGGAGAGCGTGCTCTGCGGCACGCGGACCTCGCCGGCGCGCAGGCCCAGCTCCAGCACGGCGGAGAACTCGAAGTCCTCCTCCTTGCGGCGCTGCGAGAGCAGCTGGCGCTCGACGCGGCTGGCGAACATGCGGTCCCAGGCGATCTGCTGCAGCTCGCGCTCGAGCTCGCGCGCGTTCATGCCGCTGGCGTAGAGGCCGCCGATGATGGCGCCCATGGAGGTGCCGGCGATCACGTCGACGGGGATGTGCTCGCGCTCGAGCACCTTCAGCACGCCCACGTGGGCCAGGCCGCGGGCACCGCCGCCGGACAGCACGAGCCCGAGCTTCGGACGCGCCGCGTGGTCCGCGAGGGCCGCCGGGCCGGGCAGCTCGGGCGGGCGGGGCGGGGGCAGCGATTCAGCGCGGGCCGGCGCGAGCGGGCCCATGAGCAGGGCCAGCATCAGCGCTGGCAGTCCCGGGTGTCGTGGCGGCATGCGGGGCGTCACCGGCTCAGGGCGCGTCGTCCAGGTCCTGCATGAGCGAGGAGACGGCCCGCTGCACGAGGGTATCTTCCTCGAGCGCGGTGATCAGGCCGTTCGCCAGCAGCTGCTCGATCGCGCCGCGCGTGAGCGAGTGCCGCTCGTCGGCGTCCTGCCCCACGAAGAGGAAGAACTGCCGGCTCTCGCTGATCCAGGCCACCTGCGCGGTGATCCACTGGCTCTGCACGAACATGTGGTACCAGTTGCCCACCTGCAGATTGCCCATCCAGGCCTGCAGGGCGATGCGGGCATCGGGCGAGCCGGACTCGGAATACAGGCCCACCGGCACCGTCGGCAGCTCGCCGCGGTTGACCTGGTCGTGGGCCCAGCGCGAGGGCATCTGCGATTCGCGCTCGTTGAGCAGCTGCTGCAGCAGCTCCTCGGGGCTGAGGTCGCGGCGCGCGGAGGCGGCACGGTCCGAGGGCGCCGGGTGGTGATGCGGGGGCAGGCCGCTGAGCACGCGGCCGTGCTGCGTCATGAGGTCCTGCAGCACGACCTGGCGCTTGTCCGCCGGGAAGGCGATGAGGTCCATGCCGGACTCGACGCGCTGGATGATCGCGGGAAGCCGGGTGCGCAGCTGCGCGCGAGCGGCCTCGCTCTGGCGCTGCTGCAGGCTGTCCAGCAGCTCGTCCACCAGCTCGATGCTCGCCTCGGCCTGGGGGGCCTCGCGGCCATGCAGCACCATGTTCTGCACGATCACCTCGACCCAGGGCTTGAGCAGGAACTTGCGCAGCGTGGGGCTCAGCGCCGTGTCGGAGAGCTGCTCCTTCAGCTGGCTCTGCAGCAGCTCCAGCCAGGCGTTGCGCTGGCTTTCGCGTTCCAGGGCGGCGAGGGCGGACGCACTGCGCTCGCCATGGCGGCTGGCCTGCTCGCGGATGTGCTGGTCAACGAGGCCGAGCGCCTGCTGGAACTGCAGGCCCGTCAGCAACGGGGCCTCGACCAGCTGCTGGACGATGCCGTTCATGACGTCGAGGAACTGGCGCAGGCGTTCGTCATCGGCGCGCTTGAAACCGGCGCCGTGACCGGCGACGCGGTTGAGCAGGCTCCACACCGGGTGGTCCTGGCGGCGCAGCAGGCTCGGGTCCGTGCGCGACAGGCGCGCCACGGCCACCTGCAGGCGCGACATCAGCGCCTTGACCGGCGGCAGCAACTTGGGGTCGGCCAGGATCTGGTCGTAGAGGCGGCTCAGCAGATCGCCGCCGCCACGCAGCAAGGTGTTCGGGCCGAGCGCCTGCGAGGCCGGGTCGTGGCCGGGCTGGCGCAGGGCCTGCGGGCGCGAGTTGATGGCGTCCACGCGGCGGGCGAGCGTGTCCAGCGTCGGGGTGGCACCCGGCACCGCGGCCTGGCGCAGGCGGGTCTCGACGTCCCGGGTGCTGCCGATGCCATAGCCCTCGACCAGCGGTGCCAGCTGCGCACTGCGCATCTGGTCGCACAGGGTCTGGTAGATCTCGCCCAGCGCGGCCACCACGTGGGGCGTGGCCACCTTGGTCATGGCGTAGCAGCCCTCGCCGTCGAGCTGGAGGTTCTGGATGGCCGTCACCACGGCATTGGCGAAGACGGCGGGCCGCAGCGGGTTGTCCTGCTTCATCGGCCGGGCGATGCCGCGCAGCGCCGCGAAGAAGTTCACCAGCTGGTGCAGCTCCGGACGGCTCTGCTCCTCGACGGCCGAGACCACGTGCGCGATGGACACGTCCTGCAGGGCCTGCTTCTCGTCCACGAGGCTGAGCGACTGCAGGCCCATCGGCGAGCCGCGGCGCTGCAGCGGGTCCTCGCCGTGCCGGGCGGCCTCCAGCAGCGGCTGGATGGCGGCCTGGAAGTCTGTCGGGAAGCGGCCTTTGCTGACGGCCCAGGCGTACTGCAGCGCGTGCAGCAGGGGATCGGACTTCAGGTCGTCCTGGATCTTGTGGGCCACCGCATGGCTGAACGCGGGCATCCGGACGATGACCTCGTCGACCAGGGATTGAAGGCTCGGGGCGTGGGACATGATGTTCCGCATTATGAAGGCGGCATGACACGGGAACGGGGGACGGCGGCACTGCGCCGCGCCATTTGAGCGACAGAGTGCGCACCTGGGCGCGCACGCCCCTTCATGTGAGGGGGACTTTCCGTGGGGCTTTCGACGGCAGGCGCCGTGCGCCCATGAAAAAACCCGCGAGGCCGGAGGGCCGTCGCGGGTTTCGAGGAGGCATCCGGCAGCGGGGCTGCCGGAGGGCCGGGACTTACATGTCCATGCCCATGCCGCCCATGCCGCCGGGCATGGCCGGAGCGGCGCCTTCGTCCTTCGGGGCTTCAGCGACCATGCACTCGGTGGTCAGCATCAGCGAAGCGACGGAAGCGGCGTTCTGCAGGGCCGTGCGGGTCACCTTGGTCGGGTCCAGGATGCCCATCTCGATCATGTCGCCGTAGGTGTCGTTGGCTGCGTTGAAGCCGAAGTTGCCCTGGCCTTCCAGCACCTTGTTGATCACGACGCTGGGCTCGCCACCGGCGTTCGACACGATCTCGCGCAGCGGGGCTTCGATGGCTTTCAGGATCAGCTTGATGCCGGCGTCCTGGTCAGCGTTGTCACCCTTGATGGTGCCAGCGGTCTGACGGGCGCGCAGCAGGGCCACGCCACCACCGGCCACGATGCCTTCTTCCACCGCAGCGCGCGTGGCGTGCAGGGCGTCTTCCACGCGGGCCTTCTTTTCCTTCATCTCGACTTCGGTGGCAGCACCGACCTTGATGACGGCCACGCCGCCGGCCAGCTTGGCCACGCGCTCTTGCAGCTTCTCGCGGTCGTAGTCGCTGGTGGCTTCCTCGATCTGGATGCGGATCTGCTTGACGCGGGCTTCGATGTCAGCGGCAGCGCCGTTGCCGTCGATGAGGGTGGTGTTTTCCTTGCCCACTTCGACGCGCTTGGCCTGACCCAGGTCAGCCAGGGTCACCTTCTCGAGGCTCAGGCCCACTTCTTCGGCGATGACCTTGCCACCGGTCAGGATGGCGATGTCTTCCAGCATGGCCTTGCGACGGTCGCCGAAGCCCGGAGCCTTGACGGCCACGACCTTCAGGATGCCGCGGATGGTGTTCACCACCAGGGTGGCCAGGGCTTCGCCCTCGACGTCTTCAGCGATGATCAGCAGCGGACGGCCGGCCTTGGCCACGGCTTCCAGCGTGGGCAGCAGGTCGCGGATGTTGCTGATCTTCTTGTCGAACAGCAGCACGAACGGGTTGTCCAGGATCGCGGCTTGCTTTTCCGGGTTGTTGATGAAGTAGGGCGACAGGTAGCCGCGGTCGAACTGCATGCCTTCGACGACGTCCAGCTCGTTGTTCAGGCTCTTGCCGTCTTCAACGGTGATGACGCCTTCCTTGCCGACCTTGTCCATGGCGGAGGCGATGATCTCGCCCACGTCGGAGTCGCTGTTGGCCGAGATGGTGCCGACCTGGGCGATTTCCTTGGAGGTGGTGGTGGCCTTGGAGGCCGACTTCAGTTGCACGACCAGAGCGGCCACGGCGCGGTCGATACCGCGCTTCAGGTCCATCGGGTTCATGCCGGCGGCCACGTACTTCATGCCTTCGCGCACGATGGCCTGGGCCAGCACGGTGGCGGTGGTGGTGCCGTCACCGGCGTTGTCCGAGGTCTTGGAAGCGACTTCCTTGACCATCTGGGCGCCCATGTTCTGCAGCTTGTCCTTCAGCTCGATTTCCTTGGCCACGGACACACCGTCCTTGGTCACGGTCGGGGCGCCGAAGGAGCGCTCCAGCACCACGTTGCGGCCCTTGGGGCCCAGGGTGACCTTGACGGCGTTCGCCAGGACATTCACGCCTTCGACCATGCGGGCACGGGCGTCGGAACCAAAGACCACGTCTTTTGCTGCCATGTTGATTTCTCCGAAATTCTTGGGGTTTGCATTGGCGGCTTCCTGGCGCTCAGTCGGCGCCAAGGAAGCGCGTAGCGAGCGGCTGGCTGGCTAGGCGGACGGAGCGCAGGGACCGGAACGTAGCAGCGCTACGTGAGGATCCCGAGCACCGCCCAACGACGCCAGGCAGCCGCGCAGTAGC
>JAYRMR010000047.1:0-38506 GCA_041912595.1 Burkholderiaceae bacterium | reverse complement strand
GCGCGAAGGACTTGGCAAGTTCGGTCATGACGCGCTTTGCTGCTTGAAATGGCCGCGGGGCGTCTCCTCGCGGAGGCGCCCCGTCGGCAGGAATCAGGGGTTGCCCGATTGTAGGGGCCACCTTGGCGCCCCCAGGCGCTGAATCCTGGGGGCGGTGCTCCATGGTGCTCCATGGGGATCCATGGAGGCTGCGGGCGCTTCAGCGCGACTGCAGGGTCAGGCGTTGCGTCTGCCCGGGCGCGAACTCCAGGCTGAACTCGAAGGACTCGCCGGCGCGCACCGGCTTGCCGTAGAGCGGGTCCTGCGTGTCCAGCACCAGGGCCAGGTAGTGGCCGGCGGGCGCGTCATAGGCCGTGGCGACGAGGTCCAGCCCCAGGTTCATCGCCTGGCCGGGCTGCGCCTGGTGCCAGGCGCGGGCGCCGTGGGTGATCAGCGTGCCGAAGCCGGCGGCGTCCACGTCGTAGAGGTAGGCCACGACCATGCCGCGCGCCTGGGACGGCTTGACGCGCAGCTGCAGGCTCGGGATGCCGCGCAGCTTGAGCGGGCTCCTGAGCCAGTCCCCCTCGTAGCGGATGCCGTTGCCCCACAGGATGGTTGCCTGGTGGTTGATCACCGGCAGGCCCACGCTCTCCATCAGCGGCGAGAGCACCGGCAGCGGGCCGCTGCTGGCGGTGGTGTCCAGGGCATTGCCGATGCGATCGCTCACGGTGTCGCCGCTGGGGGCGCTGCCCAGGCCGCCCGTCCAGCCCCGGGTGCAGACGCAGCGCCAGTCCCAGCGCACGGCGCCGCGCGGCTGCAGGTACAGCGCCTGGGTCGTCAGCTCGGGGGCAGGCCAGGTGGACAGCAGCTCGCGGTAGCCCTGGAACTTGGGCTGCAGATCGACCTGGGGCTCGGTGTCGATGCCGTTGGCCTCGCCCTTCAGCCAGCGGGCCAGCCAGCGCTGGGCCTGCGTCCAGAGGTGCTGGTCCACGCCCAGCACCGCGCCGGGCAGCTCGGCGGAGGCGTGGATGCCGCTTTGCAGCAGCAGCTTCTTCGGCCCGGTGAGCTGGGCGAAGAGGGCCATGCTGGAGTTGGGCGAGAACATGTCGTCCTGCCAGTTCTTCACCAGCATGACCGGCACCTGGCGGGCATTGAGCTGCGGCAGCCCGCTGCTGGGCGAGCGGGCCCAGGCCCAGGTGGCGATCTCACTGATCTTCGCCGCCGGCGTGTCGGGGTTCTGCAGCAGGCTGTTGTAGTTCGCGACCAGCGGGTCCAGGCGGCCCGTCAGCTGCCCGGAGAGCTGCAGGATGTCCAGCCAGATCGGGTTGGGCACCTCGTTGCGGTACATCTGCTCGATCAGCGCCGCCCAGCCGGACATGGCCACCACGGCCTTGATGCGGCTGTCCTTCGCGGCTGCCAGCAGCGAGAGGCCGGCGCCGTAGGAAATGCCGGCGGACGCCAGGCGCTGCGGGTCTGCGGGGGTGTTGGCGCTGATCCAGTCCAGCATGGCGGAGGCGTCCGCCACGTCGGCGGGACCGGCCACGCCGACGGTGCCCTCGGAGCCCCAGAAGCCGCGCGCCGTGTAGGCGAAGGCGACATAGCCCTGCTGGGCCAGGCGCTGCTGCTGCCCGACGTACTCGAAGAAGTCCGCCGCGGCCCAGCTGCTGATGAACATCACGCCCGGGGCCTTGGCGCCGTTCGGGTCCTGGCGCGGCAGGAACACATTGGCGCTGAGCAGCGTGCCGTCGCTGCCGGGGACCTTCAGCCCGCCGATGAAGCAGGTGCCGTCCCGCGGGGACGTGACGCCCGGCATCAGCTGGGGCAGGGTGTAGACCGCCGCCTCGGCGGGCGTTGCGGTCCGGCAGCCGAGGGCGTGGGCGCCGAGGCTGGCCAGGCTCAGCCCGAGGCCGCATCCCAGTCCAAGCGCAGCGCTGATCAGCCGTCCGGCGAAGGGGCGTGAACTCGCCCGCGAAGAGGGCGCAGGGGCCCCCGAGAGTCTCCAACTCCGCATGCTTGTCTCCAGTCTTGTTGACACGGCCTTGGCTTGGAAATAGCACGACCGTTCGTTTTATTGTTGGAGTGCGTGGCGGAGCTGGCTAGCGGTGAATTCCCAGCAGAAGCTGCAAAAAGACGACGCCGGACTGCATCAAGCTGACGCAATCCGGCGTTTTTGCAAAAGTTGACAGGCGACAGGCTCAGTGGCTTGTGCTGGGGATTTCGAGGGGATGAGGCCTTCCCGCGGCGGTCGGCGGGTCCTGGAGCGCCGCCGTGAACATCGGCACGAGGCGGGCGACACCGTCTTCGCTCAGGTGGTTGTCGTCCGCGTAGAGCGGCCGGCCCTGCGCGCTGGTGATGCAGCGCTGGCCATCGCACAGCGGCGCGGTGGGGTCGATCAGCCGGACACCGCAGCGCTGCCGGGCCTCGTCCTGCGCTCGCCACACCCAGCCGTTGCGCGCCAGGTAGCTGGACCAGGGCAGGCCGAGCTCGGCGTCCTGCCCCAGGGCCATGCGCCGGGACATCAGCCGCGGCACGTGCTGGCCGATCTCGGGGATCGGGCGGACCATCCAGACCGGGCGCTCGGCCGCCAGCTCGCAGCTGTCCTTGACGATCTGCGCGGCGAAATGGCCCAGGCGGTCGGGGTCCGCGGGGCCGAGGGCGGGGAGCTCGATGCCGGGCACCTGCTCCTCCTGCGAGAACTCGTTGGCGCCGAAGGCCCGCAGGGCGTAGCGCGACACCAGGATCACGCCGACCTCGGGCGGCAGGGCGCGCAGGGTCTCGCGCACCCAGCGGTTGTAGCCGGCGCAGTCGTAGGCGGCGGACGTCCGGGGCGTCTGGAAGCGCGCGTCCTGCACATAGGGGCAGGCAGAGTAGCTCATCTGCATCACCGAGCGGCCGGGTGGCAGCGCGGCCTGCACGGCCGGCACCAGGGCGGAGGCGTGGCTGTCGCCCACCAGCACCACCGCCGGCGGGCCATCGCCATGGCGGCACAGCGGCGAGCGCGGCCCCTCGTGCACATGGCAGGCGCGCACGGCCGGCGGCGGGAGGGCGTCGGTGGCGGCGATGGCCTCGGCCTCGGCGTCAAAACGGCCCGGCCAGCCCTGGGCCAGCCACAGCCCGGCGGCGAGCGCGACAGGGGCCGCCGTGCCCAGGGCGAGGCCGCGCCAGGCCGGTCCGGGCGCCCGGGCGCTCAGCCAGCGGCCCGCCGACTGCTCGGCGAAGCGCCAGGACAGCTCGCTCATCAGCAGCATGCCGGCGAAGGCGGCCAGCTGCGGGCCGGGCTGGTGGCCGAGCCCCAGGTAGTTCAGCAGCACGCAGGCCGGCCAGTGCCAGAGATAGATCGAGTAGGAGCGGCTGCCGAGGTACTGCATCAGGGCCGGTGCCGTCAGCCAGGAGTCCTGCCGGCCGGCCAGCAGCACGCCGGCAGTGCCAAGGGTGGGCAGCAGGGCGGGCAGCCCCGGCCAGGGGAGCCGGCCGTTGATCAGCAGCATGCTGCCGACCAGTAGGCCGAAGCCCGCCGCCTCCAGCAGCCGGCGCCCGCGCGGGCCCAGGGACGCGGAAGCGGGCAGCGCGTGCAGCAGGCCACCGAGCAGCAGCTCCCAGGCCCGGCTGTGCAGGCCGTAGTAGGCCGCCGTGGGATCCCGATGGCTCAGCCAGACCGAGAGCGCCAGGCTGGCGGCCAGGAGCCCGCCGAGCACGCGCCACAGGGCCCGGCGCCCCAGCCCCAGCTTCCAGGCCGCGAAGAAGAGGCAGGGCAGCAGCAGGTAGAACTGCCACTCGACGGACAGCGACCAGCTGTGCAGCAGCCATTTCTCGTGCGAGCTTGCATCGAAGTAGCCCGCTTCGCCCCAGTACTTGTGGTTGGACAGGAAGGCCAGGGTGGCGAGGCTGTGCGAGGCCAGCTGCTTGTAGTCCAGCGGCAGCAGCACGCCGGCCCCCAGCACCAGCAGCGTCAGGCACAGCAGCAGCAGGGCCGGCAAGATGCGCCGGGCGCGGGCCAGCAGGAAGGCGCCGACCCGGACGTGGCCGGCATCGAGCCCCTTGAGCAGCAGTCCCGTCATCAGGAAGCCGGAGATGACGAAGAAGGCATCGACGCCCACGAAACCGCCCTGCAGACCCGGGAAGCCCAGGTGGTAGAGCACGACGGACATCACGGCCCAGGCGCGCAGGCCATTGATGTCTCGACGAAAGTCCGGGCGTGGGGAAGACGTGCGCATGTCATGGGCCCGTCGTCCGGGCCCCCAAAGTGGAAGCGCGCATTGTGGAGATCGGCGCGGGCCTGTCCACCGATGCCCCCCACGATGCAGGGGGGCGTTTCTCACGGCTTGATGCAGTCACCGCGAGTTCTGCCACACCTCTTTCATCCCGACACGAACGGGTGGGCTGCGCCTCGGGGCCTACCAGCGCTCGTTCAGGTAGCGGCGGGCCGGCAGCTCGACCAGCCGGTAGCTGCACCAGCCGGCCAGGGCGACGAGGGCGAGCGCCCCGAACGGGCCGAAGGGCATGGCGGCTCGGCTCACATAGAAGACCTGCTGCCAGAGGTAGAGCGAGAAGGAGTAGAGCCCGCATTGCCGCAGCCAGGGCGTCGAGAGCGCCCGCTGCAGCCACGGGCCGGCCTGCGCCAGGTGGTTCATGGCGATGGCCAGGAGCAGGGGGGCCGCGAAGGTCCGGGCCGACCAGTGCGCCCCCTTCACGTAGCACAGCGCCGCGAGCAGCGTGGCCACGGGCGTGATCCATCCGGCCGACGCGCCCGGGTGCCGCTCCCGCAGCAGCCGGTAGCCGGCGCTGAGCATCAGCGGGGCCGCGGCGACCTCCGTCCCGAGGCGCCCCCAGGGCGGCGCCTGGCGGCCGGCGCGGACATAGACATAGGCCACGACCAGGCCGGCCAGGCCGGTGAGCAGCAGGGCCCAGTGCTCGCGGCGGCGCGCGAAGGGCAGGAGCACGAGCAGGGCCATGTAGAGATAGCTGTGCTCCTCCGCATTGAGCGACCACAGGTGCCCGATCGGTACGGCGCTGCCCCAGATGTGGGCATCGGCGGGCAGGTAGGTGCGCAGGAAAAGGAGCGAGGCCAGCAGGTCCCCGATCCCCGGCCAGGCGCCGCACCAGGCGGTCATCGCATAGACGAGCAGCACGAAGGTGAAGAAGCCCGGCACGATGCGGCTGATCCGGCGCTTGAAGAAGATCGGCAGTGGCTGGCGCTTGATGAAGAGCATGCCCGCCATCAGCCAGCCGGACAGCACGAAGAACAGGTCCACCCCCAGGGCCCCGGAGTCCCAGGCCTTCACCGGCAGGAAATGGGACTGCAGCACCAGCAGGATGGCCAGACCCCGCCAGCCGTCCAGGTAGTCGATGTGCGCCGCTGGCGGGGAGCTGGGCTGGGCTGGGGTCATGTAGGGGCGTCTTTCGGGAGCTCGGCAGGGGCTCGGTGGCGAGCCGCGATTGTCAGGGCAGCGCGAAGCGCCCCCCGGCTTCTGGCCACACCCCAATGGGGGGGCGGGCGGATCGCCACCGACCGGCGCGGCGCCCCGCGGGGCGGGCCCCGCCGGCGCTGCCGTCGCGTCACATGAACAGGTGCTCGCCCGCGTTCTCGCCGCCGAGGATCACGTAGTTCACCTTGCGCAGATCGCCCAGCTGGCGGCCGCCGGCATAGGAGATGGAGCTCTGCAGGTCCTCCTGCATCTCGCGGACGGTGTCGGCGAAGCGGCCCTTCACCGGTTCGAGGATGCGCTTGCCCTCGACGTGCTTGTACTCGCCCTTGTTGAAGTCCGAGGCCGAGCCGTAGTACTCCTTGTAGAGCTTGCCTTCGACCTCGACTGTGTTGCCGGGCGACTCCTCGTGGCCCGCGAAGAGCGAGCCGACCATCACCATCGAGGCGCCGAAGCGCACGCTCTTGGCGATGTCGCCGTGATGGCGGATGCCGCCGTCGGCAATGATGGGCTTCGTGGCCACGCGGGCGCACCATTTGAGCGCCGAGAGCTGCCAGCCACCCGTGCCGAAGCCGGTCTTGAGCCGCGTGATGCAGACCTTGCCCGGGCCGATGCCGACCTTGGTGGCGTCCGCGCCCCAGTTCTCCAGGTCGATCACGCCCTCGGGCGTGCCCACGTTGCCGGCGATCACGAAGGTGTCCGGCAGCTTGTGTTTGATGTGGGCGATCATGCGCTGCACGCTGTCGGCATGGCCGTGGGCGATGTCGATGGTGATGTAGTCGGCGCCCAGGCCCTCGGCGGCCAGACGGTCGATCAGCGCGTAGTCCGCGTCCTTGACGCCCGAGCTGATCGAGACGAACAGGCCCTTGTCGCGCATCGTGCGGGCGTAGGCGATGGCGTCGAGGTCGAAGCGGTGCATCACGTAGAAGTAGCCGTTGGCGGCCAGCCACTCGGTGATGCGCTCATCCACCACCGTCTTCATATTGGCCGGCACGACCGGCAGCTTGAAGCGGCGCGGGCCGAACTCGATCGAGGTGTCGCATTCGGCGCGGCTCTCCACGCGGCACTTGCGCGGCAGGAGAAGGATGTTGTCGTAGTCGAAGATTTCCATGGTTCAAGGGTTTCGCATTGCGGCGTGCGTTGGTGCAGTGCACGGCCTCGGCTGCGAGCGCTTGACTTGGAGTCCCGGTCAGCTTCTGTGGACCCGCGACGCCTTGCGGCAGGGCAAGGTGCGGGCACAAAAAACCGGGCGCCAAAATTTGGGCCCGGTGATTGATTCTACGCGGAATGCCGCCGCCCCGTGCAAGTGCTTCTGGGGGAAGCCGCCAATGGAGCCGCCGGGCCCGCTCGCTACACTTGCCCGCTTCAGCAGGCGCCACGAGGCGCCGCCCACAGGATCTGTCCATGCATGCAGTTGTCATCAGCGGCACCGGCCTTTACCAGCCGCCGCACACCATCACCAACGCCGAACTGGTCGAGGCCTTCAATGCCTACGTGGACCGCCACAACGCCGAGCAGGCCGAGGCGATCGCGGCCGGCACCGTGCAGCCGCTGTGCCATTCCAGCGTGGAGTTCATCGAGAAGGCGTCCGGCATCAAGCAGCGCTACGTTCTCGAGAAGGACGGCGTGCTGGACCCCGCCCGCATGTACCCCCGCTTCGCGGAGCGCGCGGACGACGAGCTCTCGCTGATGGCGGAGATCGCCGTCGATGCCGCCCGCCAGGCCCTGGCCTCCGCCGGCCGCGAGGGCAAGGACGTGGACATGGTCATCTGCGCCGCGGCCAATATGCAGCGGGCCTACCCGGCCATGGCCATCGAGATCCAGCAGGCCCTGGGCGCCGGCGGCTACGGCTTCGACATGAACGTCGCCTGCTCCTCCGCCACCTTCGCGCTGGAGCAGGCCTGGAACGCCGTGCGCAGCGGCGCCTCGCGCTGCGTGCTGGTGGTGAACCCGGAAATCACCTCGGCCCACCTGGAATGGAAGGACCGGGACTGCCACTTCATCTTCGGTGACGTGTGCACGGCGCTGCTCGTCGAGCGCGCCGAGGACGCCGTGGGCGCGGAGCAGTGGGAAGTGCTCGGCAGCAAGCTGGCCACGCAGTTCTCCAACAACATCCGCAACAACTTCGGCTTCATGAACCGCAGCGAGGACAGCGACCCGCTGGCCCGCGACAAGACCTTCCGCCAGGAGGGCCGCAAGGTGTTCAAGGAAGTCGTGCCCGTGGCCGCCGCGCACATCGAGGCCCATCTCGGCGAGCTCGGCCTCGAGACGACGGCCGTGCGCCGCTACTGGCTGCACCAGGCCAACCTCGGCATGAACCAGTTGATCGTCAAGAAGCTCGTGGGCGGCGAGGCCGGCTCGGAAGTGGCGCCGCTGATCCTGGATGAGTTCGCCAACACGGCATCGGCCGGCTCCATCATTGCCTTCCACCGCCACCGCGGCGATCTCGCCAGCGGCGACGCCGGCGTGATCTGCTCCTTCGGGGCTGGCTACTCGGTGGGCAGCCTGGTGGTGCGCAAGCGCTGAGAACGGCACCGGCGGTGAAGCCCCGCGACGAACGGGGCCGCCCGGGCCTGAGGGAATGACGGCACCGCCGCCGGTGGACGGCGCCGCGGCAAACGACCATGACAGGCCGCGCCGGGCCGCACAGGCGGGCGCGGGGAGGAGGGAGCATGAGGCAGGTGACGAAGGCAAGGCCCGGGCGGCGCGCGGCATGCAGGGGTTTGGGCGTGGGCTTGGGCTTGGGCGCGCCCCGGCGGCTGGCCCTCGCGCTGGCCCTCGCGCTGGGCAGCGGCGGCGCGGTGACGGCCCTGGCGCAATCCGCGGCGGCGCCGATGGCGGCTTCCGTCTCGACCCCCACGGCCGCCGCCCTGTCCGCCGGTGATGCCTGCACCAAGGACCTGGAAGCCGTGCCCGGCTTCCTCATGGAGAACGACGCCGGTGCCCGCGACCTGCTGACCCAGCGCGGCGAACCGGCCCTGGCGGCGGCCCTGCTGCGGGCGCGCGCCGATGCCGCGCAGATCGCCGACGACAAGGCCTGCCTGGCCCTGCTCAACAGCTATGTGAAGCTGTGGCGCAAGGGCCATCTATGGATCAGCGCCAGCCCCGCCGCCGAGGCGCCCGCCGCGGCGCCGACGAGCAGCGCGCCCGCCGCCCCCTCGGCGCTGCCGGACGTCGCCAGCGCGGCACGCCAGCCCACCTTGCGCGTGCTGTCCGCGCGGACGCTGCTGATCCATCTGCCCAGCTTCTCGCCGCCCCATCGCGCCGCCCTGGAAGCCTTGCTGCGCAAGCAGCGGGCCGTGCTGCTGAGCCGCCCGAACTGGATCATCGACGTGCGGGACAACGACGGCGGTGCCGACAGCAGCTATGCGCCGCTCCTGCCCTGGCTGGGCGCCGAACAGCCGGTGAACGTGGGCGTCGAATGGCTGGCCACGCCGGCCAACCAGCGCGCGCACGAGCAGATCTGCGCTCGCTATGCCCCGGGCGACGCGTCCTGCGCGCAGTTCGCGCAGTCGGTGCTGGCGGCCTTGCGCGCAGTGCCGGCGGGCAGCTGGGCACGGGTCCAGGCGGAGCGCTTCGTCTTCGAGCGCGGCCCGGCCGCGGAGAAGCGCCGGCCGCAGAAGGTCGCCGTGCTCATGGACAAGGACTGCGGCAGCTCCTGCGAGCAATTCCTGCTGACGGCGCGTCAGGGCTTCGGCGTGAAGCTGCTGGGGCGCCCCAGCTTCGGCGCGCTGGACTACAGCAACATGCGCCCCTATGCGCTGCCGTCCGGCCGCCGCGATCTCTGGTACGCCACCTCGCGCAGCCTGCGCCTGCCGCAGTTGCCGGTGGACACGCTCGGCGTGCTGCCCGACATCCTGCTGCCGGAGCTGCATTCGGCGGGCGATGCCGCGGCGGAGGTCCAGGCCGTGCAGCGCTGGCTGGAAGGCGGCACGCTCCAGCGCATGGGACCGAGCGCGCCGAACCGGCCGTGATCCAGCCCTGAACCGACCGGGCGCGCGCCGCCTCGGCGGAGCGGTGCCAGGTCTTGCCTGGACCGCCCAAGGCTGAGCTCAGCCCGACTCCGTCCGAGCTCCGCCCGAACTCAGGGCGGCGAGCTGGCGGGTGCTGAGGCGGGGGACGAGGCCGCGGGCGAGAGGGCATCAGCGTTCACGCCGATCTGCTGGATGCCGGCCGCGCCCGCGAATTCCTCGAACACCCACTCCGAGCCTTCGCGGACCAGCCCCTCGCTGGGCGGCTGCAGGTCCGAGGGCGGCACGCCGCGCAGCGCGACCTCCATGAAGCTGATCCAGGCGGGCAGGGCGAGGCCGCCCCCGCTTTCCCGATCGCCCAGGCTGCGCGGGTTGTCATAGCCGATCCACACCACGGCCGCGACCTTGGGGTGGAAGCCGGCAAACCAGGCGTCCACGGAGTCGTTGGTGGTGCCGGTCTTGCCGTAGAGGTCGGTGCGGCGCAGCTGGGCGGCGGCGCGGGCCGCGGTGCCGCGCGTCGTGACCTCCTGCAGCAGGCTGCTCACCACGAAGGCGTTGCGGGCGGAGATGACGGGCTCGCCGTCCTCCACGGTGGCCGCCTGGAACAGGACCTGGCCCTTGGCATCGAGCACGCGCTGGACGATCACCGGCTTGCGCAGCTGCCCGCCGTTGGCGAACACGCCGTAGGCGCCCGCCATCTGCATGGGCGTCACGGCGCCGGAGCCCAGGGCCAGGGTGAGGTTGTCGGGCTGGCGGTCCACGTCGAGGCCGAAGCGGCCCGCCCACTGGCGCGCGCGCGCCGGGCTAACCTGCTCCAGCAGGCGGATCGTCACCATGTTCTTGGACTTGGCGAGCGCCGTGCGCATGGACATCGGGCCGTCGAAGGTGCCGTCGGAGTTGTGGGGCTCCCAGTGGTCGTAGACGATCGGGGCGTCGTTGATCAGCGTGTTGGGCGTCACGCCCAGCTCCAGCGCGGCGGAGTAGACGATGGGCTTGAAGCTGGACCCCGGCTGGCGGAAGGCCTGCGTGGCGTGGTTGAACTTGTTGCGACTGAAGTCGAAGCCGCCCACGAGGGCCCGGACCTCGCCGCTGTCCGGCGCCATGGCCACGAGCGCGCCCTCGGCCTCGGGCGATTGCGTCACGGCCCAGGCACCCTGCGGCGCCTCCTTGGTGGGCGCACCGCGCAGCACGCGCAGGATCGAGCCGCGCCGCACCTGCAGCTCGTGGCGGGCCTTGTCGGACAGCGCATTGCCCAGCGCCCGCAGGCCGTCCCCGCTGATCACGACCTCGTCCCCGCTCTGCAGCGCCGCCACGAGCTTGCCGCCCGCGATCTTGGTGACCACGGCGGCGCGCAGCTCGTCGTTGTCCGGGTGCTCGGCCAGCGCCTGGGCGATGGCGGCGTCCTCGTCCGCCGCGTCGTCCGGCAGCTCCACGAAACCTTCCGGGCCGCGCCAGGGGCGGCGGCGCTCGTACTCCAGCAGCGTCTTGCGCAGGCCGCGGTAGGCCGCCTGCTGCTGGTCGGCGATCAGCGTCGTGTAGACCTTCAGGCCCAGCGTGTAGGCGTCCTCGCCGTACTGCGCGAAGAGCTGCTGCCGGACGAGCTCGGCGACGTACTCGCCATGCAGGCGCTCGTCCTGGCTGCTGCGGATGTGCAGCTTCTCGTCGCGGGCGCGGTCGAACTCCTCGGGCGTGATCACGCCGGTGTCCTTGAGCCGCTCCAGCACGAGCAGCTGGCGGCGCTTGGCGCGCTGGAAGTTGGCCACCGGATTGGCATAGGCCGGGTTCTGCGGCAGGCCCGCGAGCATGGCGGTCTCCGCCACGTCGAGGTCCCGGAGGGACTTGCCGAAGTAGGTCTGCGCGGCGGCCTCGAAGCCGTAGGCCTTCTGACCCAGGTAGATCTGGTTCATGTAGACCTCGAGGATCTTCTCCTTGGGCAGCTGGCTCTCGATCTTCAGGGCCAGCAGCATCTCGATGAACTTGCGGCTGTAGAGCTGGCGCTTGGTGAGGTAGAGGTCCCGCGCTAGCTGCTGGGTGATGGTCGACGCGCCCTGCTTGCGGCTGCTGACGGCATTGCTCGCCACGGCGCGCAGGATGCCCGTGTAGCTGATGCCGCCGTGTTCGTAGAAGGCCGAATCCTCGACCGCCAGCAGCGCGTCCTGCATGCGCTTGGGAATGTCCTTCAGCGGCAGGTAGGTGCGCCGCTCCGCGCCGAACTCGCCGATCAGCACGCCGTCCGAGGTGTAGATGCGCAGCGGCTGCTTGGGCTGGTAGTCGGTGAGCTTGTCCAGCGAGGGCAGCGAGGGGTAGATGAAGGCGGCCGCCACGCCCAGCAGCATCAGCAGGGCCAGGACGCATGCGCCAGCCCACAGGAGCGGCCGGCGCCAACGGGGGGCGGGGCGGGGGGCGGAGGGCGTGGCGGGGCTGTCGTTGGGCATGCGGGGTATCAGGGGGAATGCCGACTTGGGCGGCAAGGGGCTTCGATTATGCTGCGCCGCCAGGAGGGATGTCTGCGGTCACCACGGGACCGAGGACCGGCGGCACAAGCCGGCCAGACATGCCCGTCGGAGAGACCGGACAGGGAGGATGGCAATGAAACGTCGAGACTGGATGTTGGCGGCCGGAATGGGCGGCACGCTGATGGGAAGCCCGTGGGGCGCCGTGCTGGCGGCAACCCCCCCGGCGGGGCGGCCCCGCACGCCGGCGAGCGCCTTCGCCCGGCGGCCGCTGATGACCGGCATGGCGCTGTCGCCGGACGGCCAGCGCATCGCCACGCTGCTGCACAACGAGAACCGCACGCTGCTGGTCACCCGCGCGCTGACGGGCGGCGAGATGAAGGTGGCACTGTCCACCGACAACCTCGAGTTCCAGATCAACTGGATCGAGTGGATCTCCAATGACCGGCTGGTCCTCAGCCTGAGCTTCCCCTTCAAGCGCTACTACGAGGGCTGGGGCAACATCGACGTCGACGAGCGCCGCCTGGTGGGCCTCGACCCCGACGGCGGCAAGCTCGTCAATCTGCTGAAGGACCGCGGCGGCGTCGCCGGCATCCTCAAATACAACACGGCCCAGGACCACGTCGTGGCCTTCATGGATGACGGGCGTCACCTGCTGGTGGCCCTGAACTCCTCGGAGCACAGTGCCGACAAGGTCCTGTACAAGGTGGATGCCTACACCGGCCAGCGCAGCTTCCATGCGCCGTCCAAGACGGGCGTGCGGGGCTGGCTCGTCGACCGCCAGATGCGCCCGCGCGTGGCCTTCCGCTGGGAGGAGGACGACGCCGTGGACATCCTGGTGAGCGATGTCGAGTCCTCCAACTGGCGCGCCATCCGCCGCAACCGGCCCTTCGACGCCACGAATCTCCAGCCGCTGGGCTTCGGGCTGGACCCGAACGTGCTCTACGTGGCGAAGAACCACGAGGGCCTGCGCGCCATCTTCACGATGGACCTGCGCGAGCCGCAGCCCCAACCGAAGCTCAAGCTGGCGCTGGCGGACCGCGACCTCAACGGCTACCTCGTGCGGGACGCCCGGGGCGAGGCCGTGGGCGTGTCCTCGCTGATGCTGGGCGACTCCAGCCGCAGCTACTGGGATCCCCGCTACATCGCCTGGCAGCGGGACCTGGACGAGGCGCTGCCGGGCCGCGCCAACTCCATCTACGACGCGAGCAAGGACGGCCGGACCTTCGTCGTCACCTCCCTGGCCGCCGACGCGCCGGGCGCCGTCTATACCGCCCAGCTGGGAGAGCAGCCGACCATGGCGCTCCTGGCGCCCTTCTATCCGGACCTGGAGGACATCCCCCTCGGCGAGCGCACCGTCCACAGCGTCACGGCGCGGGACGGCCTGCCGATGGAGGCCTTCCTGACCTGGCCGCCGGGCCGGCGCGGGGCGAAGCAGCTGCCGCTGGTTGTCTTCCCGCATGGCGGCCCGCAGGCGCGGGACACGATCCTGATGGACATCTGGGCGGCCTTCATGGCGGACCGCGGCTGCCTGGTCATGCAGCTCAACTACCGCGGCTCCACCGGCTACGGCCAAAAGCACCTGGAGGCCGGGTTGCGCCGCTGGGGCCTCGAGATGCAGGACGACCTCGAGGACGGCGTGCGCGAGCTCGTCCGCCAGCAATGGGTGGATCCGGCGCGCGTGGTCATCGTCGGTGCTAGCTATGGCGGCTACGCGGCGCTGATGGGCGTCGCGAAGACGCCCTCGCTGTACCGCGCCGCCTTCGCCATGGCGCCGGTCACCGACCTCGTGCGCATGGCCTCGGACGACGGGCGCTGGGGGCGGGAGAGCGTCAAGCTGCAGGTGGGCGATGCCGTCACGGACCGCGAGCGCCTCGCCGCGACCTCGCCCGTGACCCAGGCCGCGCGCATCACGGTGCCGGTCGTGCTGGTCCATGGCACGGCCGACCTCGTCGTGCCCTACGACCACTCGAAATGGATGCTGGCGGCGCTGCAGGCCAGCGGGAAGCCGGTGAAGATGGTCACGCTGGAGCAGGGCGGGCACAGCATCCTGAACCCGGCCCAGCGGCGGCAGGTCTTCGAGGAGCTGGACCGCTTCCTCGCGCAGCACCTTCCCCCGTCTTCCTGATGCCCGGCGCCCGGCGGCGGCCGGGCTTCAGGTATCGTGGCGGCCATGCAATCGATGACCTTCTTCTGGCACGACTACGAGACCTTCGGTCGCGTACCCCGCCACGACCGCCCCGCCCAGTTCGCCGGCATCCGCACGGACGCCGAGCTGAACGAGATCGGCGAGCCCCTGGCCCTCTACTGCCAGCCCGCGCCGGACTACCTGCCGGACCCCGAGGCCTGCCTGCTGACCGGCATCCTGCCGCAGCAGTGCCAGGCTGAAGGGCTGCCGGAGCGCGAGTTCGCCGTCCGCATCGAGGCCGCGCTCGCCCAGCCCGGCACGGTGGGCGTGGGCTACAACACCCTGCGCTTCGATGACGAGGTGACCCGCTTCCTCTTCTGGCGCAACCTCATCGACCCCTACGCCCGCGAATGGCAGAACGAGTGCGGCCGCTGGGACCTGCTCGACGTCCTGCGCTGCACCTACGCCCTGCGCCCCGACGGCATCGAGTGGCCGCGCCACGAGGACGGCCGCGTCTCCTTCAAGCTGGAGGACCTCAGCCGCGCCAACGGCCTCGCGCACGAGCAGGCGCACGACGCCGTCTCGGACGTGCGGGCCACGATCGCCCTGGCGCGCCTCGTGCGCGAGCGCCAGCCCCGCCTCTTCGACTTCTGCCTCAAGCTGCGCCGCAAGGACGCGGTGTGGGCCGAGATCGGCGTGCAGCGGCCGTTCTGGCACATCTCCGGCATGTACGGCGTGGAACGCGGCTGCCTTGCGCTCGTGTGGCCGCTGGCCGCCCACCCGACCAACAAGAACGAGCTCATCGTCTGGGATCTCGCCCATGACCCGTCCGAGCTCTTCGGCCTCGATGCCGAGGCCGTCCGCGCCCGGCTGTTCACCCGCCAGGCGGACCTGCCGGAAGGCCAGACGCGCCTGCCGGTCAAGACGATCCACGTCAACAAGTCCCCCGTGGTGATCGGCAACCTCGCCACGGTGAACGACGCCCAGGCCCAGCGCTGGGGCCTGGACAAGGCGCAGTGCCTGGCCCACGCCGCGCTGCTGGCCGAGAAGGCCGCGGCGCTCGCCGGCCTGTGGGCGCGCGTCTACCAGCGGGAGGCGCTGCCGCCCCAGGACGTCGACGAGGACCTCTACGGCGGCTTCGTCGGCGCCGAGGACCGCCGCCAGCTCCAGCGCCTGCGCACGCTCGACGGCCCGGCGCTGGCCGAGCGCGTGGGCGCCGGGCGCATCGCCTTCGAGGATGGCCGGCTCGAGGAGCTGCTCTTCCGCTACCGCGCCCGCAACTTCCCCGGCTCGCTGAGCGAGGCCGAGCAGGCCCGCTGGCTGCAGCATTGCGCGGCGCGCCTGCACGAGGGTGAGGGCGGGGCGCTGAGCCTGCCGCAGTTCTTCGAGCGCATCGATGCCCTGGGCGAGGCGGCCGAGCAGGCCGAGGACGAGCGCAGCCAGGAGATCCTCGGTGCGCTCTACGACTACGCCGAGTCCATCGCGCCGCCGCTGTGAGCCCGCGCGGGGGGCCCTGGCCGGAAATCAGGCTGGCGGGCGTGTCCGGCTCACGCGTCGCTGACGGCCGCGCCGCCCTGGCGTCGCTGACGGCCGCGCCGCCCTGGCGTCGCGGCCAACACCCCGAACACTGCCCCCCCGGCAGGAGCGGCCCCCTGGGAATGTGGGGGTGTCCCTGCTGCATTTGCTCTCGCTTGGGGGCATCATCCCGCCCCACACCACCGGAGACTTTGCCTTGAAACTGCGTGCCCGCCGACTGAGCCTTCCCCTGGTCCTGAGCGTCAGCCTGCTGGCTGCCTGCGGGGGCAAGAGCGAGGAAGAGATGATGGCCTCCGCCAAGACGGCCCTGCAGCAGCAGGACGCCAAGACGGCCACCATCGAGCTGAAGAACCTCCTCCAGAAGAACCCGGCGAACCCGGAAGGCCGCTTCCTGCTGGGCAAGGCGCTGCTGGACAACGGCGAGGTGGTGAATGCCGAGATCGAGCTGCGCCGCGCCCTCGAATACAAGTACCCGCAGGAGCAGGTGGTCCCGCTGCTGGTGCAGGTGATGCTGACCCAGGGGCAGCTCAAGAAGGTCCTGAGCGACTACGGCAGCACGAAGCTGGCCGACAAGGCGGCGCAGGCCTCGCTGGATGCGCAGCTGAGTGCCGCCGCCCTCGGCACCGGCGACCGCGACCGTGCGCGTCAGCTGGCCGAGGCCGCCGTGGCCGGCGCCCCCGGCTCGGAGCAGGCGGTCCTCGCCCAGGCGCGGATCCTCTCCAGCCAGCAGGCCTTCACCGAGGCCGTCCAGCGCCTGGATGAGCTGCTCAAGACCAATCCCAAGTCCGCGAACGCGCTGCTCTTCAAGGCCCAGCTGCAGCTGCGCGCCCTGAACGAGCCCGAGGCCGCCATGGCCACGTTCAAGCAGCTGCTGACCGTGAAGCCGGACCAGTACGACGCCCACGACGCCCTGATCGGCCAGGCCCTCGCGCGCAATGACATCGAGGGCGCCCGCCAGCAGCTGGCGGCCATGAAGAAGGCCGGGGCCCCCGGGGGGCGCACGGCGCTGCTCGAGGCCAAGGTCGAGATGGCCGCCGGCAACTACAGCCGGGCCAAGGAGCTGGTGCAGGCCTTGCGCCGCGCCGCGCCCGAGCACCTGGGCCTGCTGAGCCTGGCCGCCATGGCCGAGGCGAAGCTCGGCAACTACAGCGAGGCGGAGGCCCTGGCCGCCAAGGCGGTGCAGCTGGCCCCCCAGTCCTCGCAGCTGCGCTACCAGCATGCCCAGGCCCTGATCAAGCTGCGCCAGCCGGCCAAGGCGCTCGCGGCGCTCAAGCCCCTGCTGGAGAGCGGCAGCAAGGACAGCGAAGCGCTGGCGCTGGCCGGCCAGGCGGCCATGCTGCAGGGCGAGCAGAAGCAGGCCGAGGACTACTTCAAGCGCGCCGCCAGCCTGCGCCCCGATGACCAGCGCTACCGTGCAGCCCTGGCCATCGGCCAGCTGGGCAGCGGCGGCTCCGATGCGGCCGTGGCGGAGCTGAACACCATCGCCGCCCAGGACAAGGGCACGGGCGTCGACCTCGCCCTCATCAGCGCGCTGGCCGGCCGCCGGGACTACGCCGCCGCGCTCAAGGCCATCGACAGCCTCGAGCGCAAGCAGCCCGACTCGATCGACGTGCCGCTGCTGCGCGGGCGCGTGCAGCTGGTCCAGGGCAATCTGGTGGAGGCTCGCAAGTCCTTCGAGGCCGTGCTCAAGAAGGACCCCAAGCTGCTGCTGGCCGTCGGCGGCCTCGTGACCATCGACGTCAACGAGAAGAAGCCGGACCAGGGGCGGGCGCGCCTGGAGGCCTACATCAAGGACAACCCCAAGAACTCCCAGGCCCTGCGCGCGCTGGCCGAGCTGGACGCCCAGCTGGGCAAGCCTCATGAGCAGGTGCTGAAGTCGCTCAACGACGCGGTGCGCGTCGATCCCAATGACGCCCTGGCGCGCCAGATGCAGCTGGACGTGCTGCTGGCGGGGCGCGACGTCAAGCTGACGCTCAGCACGGCGCAGGCGGCCGTCGCGGCCATTCCCAACAACATCGAGCTCATGGAGCGCCTCGCGCGGGCCCAGATGCTGGCGGGGGAGAACGGGCAGGCGCTGAGCACCTTCGGCAAGATCACCTCGCTCGCCCCGGAATCCGGCGTGGGCCAGATGGGCACGGCCGGCGTCCAGATCGTCAACAAGGACTTCACGGCCGCCCAGCGCGAGCTGAAGAAGGTGCTGGACCTTCGCCCGGATGACCTCCAGGCCCGGGCCATGGCGATCCAGGTCGAGCTGCAGCTCAAGCGCCCGAAGGAGGCGCTGGCGCTGGCCAAGGATCTGCAGTCCCGGCATCCCAAGGCCGCGGCGGGCTATCTAGCCGAAGGCATCGTGCAGCAGGAGCTGGGCGAGACCGAGCCGGCCCTGGCCTCGATGCGCAAGGCCCTGGCCCTCGAGAACCCCGGCGAGTCCCCCCTGCGCCTGCATGCCCTGTTGCGCAAGGTGCGTCGCAGCGCCGAGGCCGATGCCTTCGCCGACAGCTGGCTCAAGAGCCATCCGGACGACATCACCTTCGGCCTCTACCTGGCCGATCTGGCGCTGGCCACCAACGACCTTCCGGCGGCCGAGAAGCTCTACCGCGGCCTGCTGGCCAAGCGCCAGGACCTCGTCGGGGCGCTGAACAACCTGGCCTGGCTGCTGACGACGCAGAAGAAGCCGGGCGGTGTGGAGCTGGCCCAGAAGGCGCTGGCCCTGGCGCCCGAGCAGCCCGCCGTGATGGACACCTACGCCGGTGCCCTGGCGGCCGAAGGCCAGCCGGCCAAGGCCCTGGAGGTCCAGCGCAAGGTCGTCCAGCTGGCCCCGGACGTGCCGGCCTACCGCCTGGCCCTGGCCCGCTTCCTCCTCACCGCCGGTGACAAGGCCGCGGCTCGCCAGGAGCTGCAGCAGCTCACCAAGCTCGGCAAGGGCTTCGCGCAGCAGAGCGAGGTCGAGAAGCTGCTGGCGGAGGCGAACCGCTGAGCGACACGGCGCCGCTGCGCCAGGCCCGCTGAACAGGAATGCCCCTGGGCCGTCAAGGCCGAGGGGCATTTTTCATGGGCGGCGTGACGGTCCCTTACGGATGCAGCTGCGTTCGCGCGCTGCCCCGTGGCGCTGCGAGCGCATCCTTGATCGGCCAGCAGCTTCGCTCAGGCGCTCACGACCCTTGGGGCCGGCACTTGTCGTCCCGCGGCCTGGTGTAGGAGCACGTGCCTCAACGCAACAGGCGTGGCGTGTCGAGCGTCAGCGATGGAGTCGCAGCGGTTGAGCTGCCGTGTTTGAGCGGCAGGCCACGGCAAGCCAGCCAGAGCGACGGCTGAGGTCGGAGGTTCTCAGCGATAGACCTGCCCGTCGTACTTCAGCAGATAGCGGCGCGTCCTCGTCCCGGTCTTGACGCCCGCCTGCACCAGGTCGACGTTCCCATCCGTGGTGATGGTTTCCGTGATGAGCAGATCCGCCAATCCATGGCTTCTTGTGCTCGCCACCGAGATCGTTCGCTTTCCCTTCTCCCAGACGTCATGCCCGGTGGGTTTGCCAAGGCAGCCTCTCAAGGCCTGCTGAAACTGCATGGGTAGGCGCATCACGGGGAGCAGCTGGTCCTTCTTGTGTGGAATGAAGAGCGTCAGTTCGTCCCATTCAGCCCCATCCGCGCAACTGGGGCCGATTGCCGAGCTGGTGAAGCGGACCCCGAAGGCTCGCAGGCCCGGGGCCAGTTGGTAGGGGGCCGTGTCCAGCCCGAGGCTGCCTTCTCCGACCGCCGTCACCGCGTCTTCGCCTATGGAGCCTCGATGGTCCGCGACGACGCGCAGCGTCTGCCTATCGATCAAGGCAAGCACCAGCGATTTCTCGTAGTCGACACCGGTGTTGTAGGCGAAAACAGCCAATAGTCGCGATGGGTCGTGCGGCAGAGGCTTGCAGGCTTCGGCGACGATGGTTCCACCGGCTTGGGCAGGTCCGAAATTGTCGATCCCGAGATGTCGTTCCACGGCGTCGTAGAGAACGCCCGGGCAACTGCTGTCGCTCGCGTCCGCGACGGCCAGTGCCGGGATCAGGGCAGCCATCAGCGACAGCAGGGCATGTTTCATCGGGCCGATTCCTGAGTGGGGTGGGCCCGGAAGCATAAGCGATGAAGGCCGTGGCCTCGAGCGTGTGGGCGCCCATGTCCAGCGCACGGGATTCGGAGGCGCAGGTGCGCGGTCCGGAAGCGTCCGGACATCGCAGGTGAGGCGGGCGCCGGGCTCAGGAGGCACCCGGTCCGGTCTACCACCAGAGCTTGGCGACGTGGTAAGTGATGTACGACGCCAGATAGGCCAGCCCGAACAGGTAGGTCACCATGATCAGCGGGATCTTCATGCCGCCGGTCTCGCGGCGGACGGCGGCGAGCGTGGCCACGCACTGTGGCGCGAAGACGAACCAGGCCAGCAGCGAGAAGGCGGTGGGCAGGGACCAGCTCTCGGCGATGAGCGGGGCCAGCGCCTGCGCGGTGTCCTCGCCCGTGGCGGCCAGGGCGTAGACCGTGCCCAGGGCGCTGACGGCGATCTCCCGCGCCGCGAGGCCCGGGACCAGCGCCAGGCTGATCTGCCAGTTGAAGCCGATGGGCTCGAAGATCACGGCGAGGCCGCGGCCCAGCATGCCGGCGAAGCTGTACTGGATGGCCGGGCCCGTGGCGCCGTCCGGCGGCCCGGGGAAGCTGGCGAGCAGCCACAGCAGCATCGTCAGCACGAGGATGATGCCGCCCACCCGGCGCAGGAAGATCACCGCGCGCTGCCACAGCCCGATGGCGATGTTGCGCGGGTGCGGCCAGTGGTAGCTGGGCAGCTCCATCATCAGCGGGCGCGTCTGCTGGCCGCTGGTGAAGCGCTTGAGCACCCAGGCCACCGCCATGGCGCCCAGGATGCCGGCCAGGTACAGCACGAAGAGCACCAGCCCCTGCATCTGGATGCCGCCCCACAGCGTGCGCTGCGGGACGAAGGCACCGATTAGCAGGGCGTACACCGGCAGCCGCGCCGAGCACGTCATCATCGGCGCGATCAGGATGGTCACGAGGCGGTCGCGCGGATTGGCGATCGAGCGGGTGGCCATGATGCCCGGGATGGCGCAGGCGAAGCTCGACAGCAGCGGGATGAAGCTGCGGCCCGAGAGACCCACGCTGCCCATCAGCCGGTCCAGCAGGAAGGCGGCTCGCGGCAGGTAGCCGGACTCCTCCAGCAGGAGGATGAAGAAGAAGAGGATCAGGATCTGGGGCAGGAAGACCAGCACCCCGCCGACGCCGGCGATGAGGCCGTCGACGATCAGGCTGCGCAGCCAGCTCTCCGGCATCAGCCCGCCCACCTCGGCGCCCAGCCAGGCGATGGACGACTCGATCAGGTCCTTGGGCGGCTCGGCCCAGCTGAACACGGCCTGGAAGAGGAAGAACAGCAGCACGGCCAGCAGCAGCGGGCCGACGACCGGGTGCAGCACGAAGCGGTCCAACTGGTCGCTGGGCAGCTCGGGGGTCTGCTGGTCGAGGCCCAGCTCATGCAGCAGGGCGTTGACGCGGGCCTGGTCCTGCGGGTCGGTGCTGGGGTCGCCCTGGGGCGGCACCTCGGGCCAGTGGTCCCGCTGACCCAGCAGCGTGCGCAGCTCGTCCAGGCCTTCGCCCTTCGTGGCCACGGTGCGCAGCACGGGCACGCCCAGTGCTCGCGAGAGCTTGTCGGTGTCGATGTGCAGGCCGCGTTTCGCGGCGAGATCGGCCATGTTCAGGGCCACGACGCAGGGCAGGCCCAGGCGCTGCACGGCCAGCACCAGGCGCAGGTTGCGGCGCAGATTGGTGGCGTCGAGCACGCACACGACGAGGTCCGGCCGCTTCTCGCCGACGGCGCGGCCCGCGAGCACGTCGCAGGTGACGCGCTCGTCCGGCGAGCGCGGGTAGAGGC
Organism: Burkholderiaceae bacterium; assembly: GCA_041912595.1. Classification (GTDB taxonomy): domain Bacteria; phylum Pseudomonadota; class Gammaproteobacteria; order Burkholderiales; family Burkholderiaceae_C; genus Roseateles_B. The sequence goes on along the minus strand of JAYRMR010000047.1, from coordinate 17,109 downwards.
TGTAGGTGCCGGGCAGGTCGAGCAGGCGCAGGGTCTTGCCCTGCGGCGTCTGCACGCGGCCCTCCTTGCGCTCGACGGTCACGCCGGCGTAGTTCGCCACCTTCTGGCGGCTGCCGGTGAGGCGGTTGAAGAGGGCGGTCTTGCCGCAGTTCGGATTGCCGACGAGGGCCAGCAGCGGCCCGGCCGGATGGACGTGGATGACGGCTTCGCTCATCAGGACACCTTCAGCGAGGCCAGCGGTCCCGGCAGGCGGGAGGACGCCCCGGGGGACAGTGGGAAATCGCTCATGCCAGGGCTTGCTGGCCCAGGGCAGGCGTGCTCGTCAGTTCAGGCGCTTCGTGGGGAAGGGCGAGCTCGATGCAGTCGGCCTCGGCGCGGCGCAGGGCGAAGGTGGACTGCCCGATGCGCACGACCAGCGGATCCGCGCCCGGCAGGCCCTTGGCCAGCACCGAGACGTGCTCGCCGCTGACGAAGCCGATCTCCTCCAGCCATTGCGGCCACTCCGGCGCGTGGGCCGGCGCGTGCAGGGACTTGACCCGGTGGGCCTGGCCGATGCCGGCCTGGGCCAGCGTGAAGGACGGGGCTGCAATCATGGTGTCTGACGCGAGCTGGGCTCTGCAAGAGGATGGCTCATTCTAAATGAGAAAGAATCGCATTTAGTGCGAGTGTCTTGAGCCATCTCAAATTCGGCGCGTGAATTTTTGTAGGGGCGCCACTCCAGGCGGTGCTGACCCGGGCGCCGAGGGCCCGCGCCGTCGGCCAGGCGCCCGTGCGGATGCCCGTGGGCGGGCAGGGGGCCGCGTCCGCTCGGGAGCCGTGGAAGCCGTGGCAGAAGGCCTGTCACGCGGGTGAGAAGGCGGGATGGGCGGGGCGGGATGGCGGGTTCGGCGGCCCGCCGGCGTGCTCGTCCGGCCGTGGTCTTCTGCTGGAAAATGCGGGCGCGCAAACGTTTAGCGTTTTCCTCATTCGCCGATACACTCCCGCTTTCTAGAATGCGCTGGCGTTGCCATGCTGGCAGCGTCGGGCAGGTCGCCCGGCTGCAGCCGAGGCTGATGCCGCCGACCCGCCGTTCTTCCTTTGTCTGTTGTCTGTTCTGTCGAGATGGAATTGCCCACCATGAAGACCATGCACGCTTTCGCCGCGACGGCCCTTGCCGCGCTGACCCTGGCCGCCACCACCGCGCAGGCCCAGCAGCCGGCCGTCATCTTCGACATGGGCGGCAAGTTCGACAAGAGCTTCAACGAGGCCGCCTACCGCGGCATCGAGCGCTGGAAGGCCGAGACGGGCAAGCCCTACCTCGAGTTCGAGATCAGCAACGACACGCAGCGCGCCCAGGCCATCCGCCGCATGGCCGAGCGCGGCGCCAGCCCCATCATCTCCGTGGGCTTCGCCCAGGCCTCGGCCCTGCAGCAGGTCGCCAAGGACTTCCCGAAGACCAAGTTCGTCATCATCGACGAGAAGGTCAACCTGCCCAATGTGCAGGCCGTCGTCTTCAAGGAGCACGAAGGCAGCTTCCTGATCGGCGCGCTGGCCGCGCTGACCAGCAAGACCGGCAAGGTCGGCTTCGTCGGCGGCATGGACATCCCGCTGATCCGCAAGTTCCAGTGCGGCTACGAGCAGGGCGCCAAGGCGGCCAATCCCAAGGTCGACATCCAGGCCAACATGACCGGCACCACGGCCACCGCCTGGAACGACCCGACCCGCGGCGGTGAGCTGGCCAAGGCCCAGTTCGCCAAGGGCGTGGACGTGGTCTTCGCCGCGGCCGGTGGCACCGGCGTGGGCGTCTACCAGGCGGCCAAGGACGCCGGCAAGTTCGCCATCGGCGTGGACAGCAACCAGAACCATCTCCAGCCCGGCACCATGCTGAGCTCCATGGTCAAGCGCGTGGACGTCGCCGTCTACAACGTGCTGAAGGAATGGAAGCCCGGCATCCAGATCCTGGGCCTGGCCGAGAACGGCGTCGAGTACGCCGTCGACCAGCACAACGCCAAGCTGATCAGCTCGGCGATCAAGGCCAAGGTCGAGGCCTACAAGGCGGACATCATCGCCGGCAAGATCAAGGTCGCCGACTACATGGCCGACAACGCCTGCAAGTACTGATGAGCCCCCGCGGCAAGACCTGACCCCGGTCGGGTCTGCCGCCTGGAAATCGCGGGGCGTCCGGTGTGGCGCCCGCCCAGCGCCACATGCCCCTTCCACCCATGACAGCTCCCATGAGCACCGCCCAGCCGGCGGTCCGCCTCTGCGAGATCTCCAAGCGCTTCGGAGCCGTGCAGGCCAACCGCGGCGTCAGCTTCAGCATCGCGGCAGGCAGCGTCCACGGCATCGTCGGCGAGAACGGCGCCGGCAAGTCCACGCTGATGGCCATCCTCTACGGCTACTACCAGGCCGACGAGGGGCACATCGAGATCCACGGCCAGCGCGTGCAGATCCCGGACTCGCAGGTCGCGATCGCCCAGGGCATCGGCATGGTCCACCAGCACTTCATGCTGGTCGAGACGCTGTCCTGCCTGGACAACGTCATGCTGGGCGCCGAGGGCGGCTTCTTCCTCGGCGGTGCCAAGAAGGCGGCCCGCGCGAAGCTGGAGTCGCTGATGCGCGAGACCGGCCTGCAGGTGCGCCTCGACGCACGGGTGGGCGATCTGCCGGTGGGCGAGCTGCAGCGCCTGGAGATCCTCAAGGCCCTGTACCGCGGCGCCCGCATCCTGATCTTGGACGAGCCCACCGCGGTGCTGACGCCCCAGGAGACCGAGCAGCTCTTCGTGACCCTGCGCCAGCTGCGCGCCATGGGCACGACCATCCTGCTGATCACGCACAAGCTCAAGGAAGTGATGGCGCTGTGCGACGCCGTCACGGTGATGCGCGCCGGCCAGGTGGTGAAGACCGTCGCCATCGGGGACACGAGCCCCGAGGATCTCGCCGAGTCCATGGTGGGCCGCAAGGTCACGCTGGGCCGCGGGGAGGCCGAGGTGGCGAAGGCCGGTGACGTCCGCCTGCAGGCGCGGGGCCTGAAGGTCCGCAACGAGCAGGGCGTGCTCACGCTCAAGGGCGTGGACCTGCAGCTGCGTGCGGGCGAGATCGTCGGCGTGGCCGGGGTCTCGGGCAATGGCCAGAGCGAGCTGCTGGCGCTGCTGTCCGGCATGCAGGCGCCCGACGAGGGCCTGCTGACCGTGGCCGGGCAGTCCTTCGAGCCCGGCGCCTGGATGACGCCCTCGGAGGCGCGCGCGCTGCAGACGGCGCACGTGCCCGAGGACCGCCATCTGTGCGGCATGGTGATGAGCTTCCCCGCCTGGGAGACGGCGGCGCTCGGCTACCACGAGCAGGCCCAGTACCGCGCTGGCCCGCTCGGCCTGGGCATGAACCAGTCGCACATGAAGGCCCAGACGGGCGCGTTCATGGAGCGCTTCGACGTCCGCCCGCGCGACCCGATGCTGGGCTCCAGCAAGTTCTCCGGCGGCAACCAGCAGAAGCTGATCCTCGCCCGCGAGATCGCGCAGAAGCCGGCCGTGCTGCTGGTGGGCCAGCCCACGCGCGGCGTGGACATCGGCGCCATCGAGTTCATCCACGGCCAGCTGCGCCGCCTGCGTGACGAGGGCTGCGCCGTGCTGCTGGTCTCCAGCGAGCTGGACGAGATCCTGGCCCTGGCCGACCGCGTGGTGGTGATGAACGCCGGCCGCGTGACCGGCGAGCTGGCCATCGCCGACTGCAATGAAAAGACACTGGGCCTCCTGATGACGGCCCAGCCCGAGGAGGCGCAGGCATGAGCGCGCAATCGTTGACCCTGCCGCGCTGGATGGACCTGGTGCTGCTGCCCCTGTGGAATCTCGTGGTCGCGCTGGGCGTGGCCGCGCTCGTCGTGCTGGCCATCCACCAGAGCCCCGCGCAGACCTTCTCGGTGCTGGTCGAGGGCGCCCTGGGCAGCGGCCGCGGCCTGGGCTACACGCTGTACTACACGACGACCTTCATCTTCACCGGCCTGGCCGTGGCCGTCGCCTTCCATGGCGGGCTGTTCAACATCGGCGGGGAAGGGCAGGCGACCTTCGGCGGCCTGGGCGTCGCGCTGCTGGCGCTGTGGCTCTCGCCCCGGCTCCCGGCGGCCGTGATGCTGCCGCTCCTGGTGCTCGGCGCCGCGCTGTTCGGCGCGGCCTGGGCGGCGGTGCCGGCCTATCTGCAGGCCTGGCGCGGCAGCCACATCGTCATCACGACCATCATGTTCAACTTCCTGGCCACGAGCCTGAACGTGTACCTGCTGGTCAACTGGCTGCGCCCCACGGGCTCCATGTCCCCCGAGAGCCTGGAGTTCGCGGACAGCGCCCGCATGCCCACGCTGCATGCCCTGGCCGAGAAGCTTGGCCTGGAATGGCCCTCGTCCCCCGTGAACCTGAGCCTCGTGCTCTCGCTGCTGGCCTGCGTCTTCGTCTGGTGGTTCCTGTGGAAGAGCCGCGCCGGCTACCGGCTGCGCGCGGTGGGCTCCGCGCCCGAGGCCGCGCACTACGCCGGCATCCGCCCGCGCCTGCAGGTGCTCGTGGCCATGGGCGTCTCCGGCGCACTGGCCGGCCTGATGGCCATCAACGAGATCTCCGGCGTGCAGGGCAAGCTCACGCTCGACTTCGTGGCCGGCGCCGGCTTCACCGGCATCGCCGTGTCGCTGATGGGGCGCAACCACCCCGTCGGCATCGTGATGGCCTCGCTGCTCTTCGGTGTGCTCTACCAGGGCGGGGTCGAGGTGTCCTTCGAGGTGCCCGGCTTCTCCCGCGAGATGGTCGTGACGGTGCAGGGCCTGATCGTGCTGTTCGCCGGTGCGATGGCCATGGTGTCGGCGCCGCTGTTTGCCCGGATCTACGCCGCCTTCAAGCGCAAGGAGGCCCAACATGGATGAAGTGCTGATCGGTTCGGTGATCGCCTCGACGCTGCGCGTCACGACACCGCTGCTGCTGGCCGCCCTGGCCGGCCTGCTGTCCGAGCGTTCGGGCGTGGTGGACCTGGGCCTCGAGGGCAAGATGCTGTCCGCCGCCTTTGCCGCGGCGGCCGTCGGGGCCTTGAGCGGCTCCACGCTGCTGGCCGTCGGGGCCGCGCTGCTGGTGGCCTGCGCCTGGTCGATGGTGCACGGCTTCGCCTGCGTCAGCCATCGCGGGGACCAGGTCGTCTCGGGCGTGGCCATCAACATGGTGTCCGCCGGTCTGACCGTGGTGCTGGGCATCGCCTGGTTTGCGCAGGGCGGGCAGACGCCGCCGGTGTCGCCCGAGGTCCGCCTGCATGGCCTCGTGCCGGGCTTTGCCGAGCCCGCCGAAGGGCAGTGGTTCGCCTCCGTCTTCGGTCACGGCCTGCTGAGCCACAACGGCCTCGTGTATGCGGCCTTCGCGCTGGTGTTCGCCGTCTGGTATTTCCTCGAGCGCACCCGCCCGGGTCTGCGCCTGCGCGCCGTGGGCGAGAACCCGGCGATGGTCGAGGCGGCGGGCGTGTCGGTGAAGGGCCTGCGCTATGGCGCGCTGGCGCTCAACGGCCTGCTGTGCGGCCTGGCCGGCTGCTACCTGACGCTGGCCCAGAACGCCTCCTTCGCGCCCAATATGACGGCCGGCCGCGGCTACATCGCCCTGGCCGCGATGATCTTCGGCAAGTGGAAGCCGCTGCCCACCGCCGCGGCCTGCCTGCTGTTCGGTTTCCTCGACGCCGTCGCCATTCGCCTGCAAGGCGTGAAGCTGCCGGGCATCGGCGAGGTGCCGGTCCAGGCCATCCAGGCCTTGCCCTACCTCCTGACCGTGATCCTGCTGGCCGGCTTCATCGGCCAGGCCCTGGCGCCCAAGGCGCTGGGCCGCCCCTACGTCAAAGAACGCTGAGCGCGAGGGCGCGACGCCCCGCCTCGGCACCGGAAGGAATGTCCATGCTGCCCCTGAACGACGCGCTGCTGCAGCAACTGCTGTCTGCCGCCGCCGGCGCCCGGACCCACTCGCATTCGCCGTACTCGAAGTACGCCGTGGGCGCCGCGGTGCTCGATGAGCACGGCCGCGTGCACGCGGGCTGCAACATCGAGAACGCCGCCTACCCGCAAAGCTGGTGTGCCGAGACGACGGCGCTCGGCGCCATGGTCATGGCCGGCGGCCGGCAGGCCCGGGCGGTGCTGGTGATGGGGCCCGGCCCCGAGATCATCACGCCCTGCGGCGGCTGCCGCCAGAAGCTGCGCGAGTTCAATGACGGCGATCTGATCGTGATCGCCGCGGACCCGACGGGCATCAAGGCCCACTGGACGCTGGAGCAGCTGCTGCCCGCCAGCTTCGGCCCCGACCACCTGAAGTTCTGAGCGCCCGTCGCGCCAGGACACACGACACACGGAGAAGAACCATGATCGACCGCAACACCCTCAATCCCAAGATCGACGCCAGCGTCGCCACGCTGCAGGCCCGCTTCGGCGCCGCGCCCGAAGTGGCCGTGGTGCTGGGCTCCGGCTGGGCCGGCGCCGTGGACCAGGTGCAGGGCGCGCAGCACCTGTCCTATGCCGAGCTGCCGGCCTTCCCGCAGCCCAAGGTCGAGGGCCATGTGAACGAGGTCGTCGTCGGCACCATGGGCGCGCAGCGCGTCATCATGCTGCGCGGCCGCGCCCATACCTACGAGAGCGGCGACTGCACCGGCATGGCCGGCGCGCTGCGCAGCCTCAAGGCCTGGGGCGTGAAGGTGCTGGTGCAGACCAATGCCTCGGGTTCGCTGCGCCCGCACATGCCGCCGGGCAGCCTGATGCTGATCTCGGACCACATCAACGCCCCGCAGCGCTCGCCCATCGTCGGCGAGCCCGGCAGCGAGCGCTTCGTGGACATGAGCGCCGCCTATGACGCCGAGCTGCGCCAGCACGCCAAGACCGTGGCCAAGGCCGAGAACCTGATCGTGGGCGAGGGCGTGTACTGCTGGGCCCTGGGCCCACAGTTCGAGACGCCGGCCGAGATCCGCATGTTCTCCGCCTGGGGCGCCGACGCCGTGGGCATGAGCACCGTGCCCGAGACCATCCTCGCCCGCCACGCCGGCCTGCGCGTGATGGGCCTGGCCCTGATGACCAACATGGCCGCCGGCCTGTCCGACGAGGCCCTGACGCACGCGCTGACGCTGCAGCAGGCCCAGGCCTCCGGCGCCCGCGCCGCGGCCTTCCTGGCCCAGGTCGTGGCCGGCATGGCCACGCTCGCATCCATCCAGGCCTGAGTGCCAAGACGGGCGGCCCTGGGGTCGCCCGGGGAGACCCGCATGACAACGACAACCGACCGCCTGGACCTCGTCCAGGCCGCGCGCCTGGCCCTGCAGTGCCTGGACCTCACCAGCCTCAACGACGCTGACACCGCCGCCGACGTCACCGCGCTGTGCGAGCGCGCCCAGACGCCGTTCGGCCCCGTGGCCGCCGTGTGCGTGTGGCCGCGCTTCGTCGCCCAGGCCCGCGCCATGCTGCCGGCCGAGATCAAGGTCGCCGCCGTGGCCGATTTCCCGGACGGGGCGCTCGACCTCGCCCGCGCCATCGCCGACATCGAGACCATCGCGCAGGCTGGTGGCGACGAGGTCGATGTGGTGCTGCCCTGGCGTGCCCTGCAGGCCGGCCAGCGCAGCGAGGTGGAGGAGTTCCTCGCCGAGGTGCGCCACGCCAGCCGCCCGCTGACGCTCAAGGTCATCATCGAGTCCGGCGAGCTGACCGACCCCGAGCTGATCGCCGAGGCGACGCGCGTGTCCCTCGCCGCCGGCGCCGACTTCGTCAAGACCAGCACCGGCAAGACGCCCGTCTCCGCCACGCCCGAGGCGGCCCGCGTGATGCTGCGCGAGATCGCGGCATCGGGCATGGCCGCGGCGGGCTTCAAGGCCTCGGGCGGCATCCGCTCCGTGGCCGACGCCCAGGCCTATCTGCAGCAGGCGGCCGACGTCCTCGGCGCCGACGCCCTGCAGCCGCGCCGCTTCCGCTTCGGCGCCAGCGGCCTGCTCAAGGACATCGAGGCCGTGCTGTCCGGCCAGGCCTCGCAGGCCGTCACCTCCGTCTACTGAATCCCGACCATGCTCGCCCAAGAAATCATCCGCGCCAAGCGCGACGGCCACGCCCTTGACGAGGCCCAGATCCAGTCCTTCGTGAAGGGCCTCACCGACGGCAGCTGGAGCGAGGGCCAGGTGGCCGCGCTCGGCATGGCGGTGTTCCTTCGCGGCATGGGCCGCGAGGAGGCCGTGCACCTGACCCGCGCGATGATGCACTCGGGCCGCGTGATGCAGTGGCCGGACATGCCCGGCCCGGTGCTGGACAAGCACTCCAGCGGCGGCGTGGGCGACAAGGTCAGCCTGATGCTCGCGCCCATGGTCGCGGCCTGCGGTGGCTATGTGCCGATGATCGCCGGGCGCGGCCTCGGCCACACGGGCGGCACGGTGGACAAGCTCGAAGCGATCCCCGGCTACACGACCACGCCCGACCCGGCCCGCTTCGACCGCATCGTGCGCGAGCTGGGCTGCGCCATCATCGGCCAGACGGGCGATCTCGCCCCGGCCGACAAGCGCTTCTACGCCACGCGGGACGTCACCGCCACGGTCGAGAGCGTGCCGCTGATCACCGCCTCCATCCTGTCCAAGAAGCTGGCGGCGGGCCTGCAGGGCCTGTCCATGGACATCAAGTGCGGCAACGGCGCCTTCGCCAGCACGCCCGCCTTTGCGCGGGAGCTGGCCGAGAGCATCGTCGCCGTGGCCGGTGGCGCCGGCCTCAAGACCCGGGCGCTCATCACCGACATGAACGAGGTGCTGGGCGACGAGGTGGGCAATGCGCTGGAGATCGCCGAGACCATCGCCTATCTGAAGGGCGAGCGTCAGGAGTCGCGCCTGCATGAGGTCACGCTCGCGCTGGCCGCCGAGATGCTGGTGATCGGTGGCCTGGCCGCCGATGCCGCCGCCGGCCGCGCCCGCCTGCAGCAGGCCCTGGACAGCGGCGCCGCCGCCGAGAAGTTCGCGCAGATGGTCGTGGCCCTCGGCGGCCCGGCCGATCTGATGGAGCGCCCGCAGGCCTACCTGCCGGCGGCCCCGGTGATCAAGGCCATTCCCGCGCCGCGCGCCGGCGTGCTGTCGGCCATGAAGACCCGCGACATCGGCCTGCTGATCGTCGAGATGGGCGGCGGCCGCCGCGTGGCCAGCGATGCCATCGACTTCCGCGTCGGCCTCTCCGCCGTCCGCCATGTGGGCGCCTCGCTCGCCGCGGGCGAGCCGCTGGCCCTGGTGCATGCGGCCGACGAGGCCCAGGCCGAGCGCGTGATCGCGGCCTACCAGGCGGCGGTGACGCTGGCCGAGCCGGGCACCGCCGTGTCCGCCGCGCCCATCGTGATGGACGTGATCGGCTGACAGGCCGTGCGGCGTTCGGGCGGGGCGCCGGTAAAATCCCGGCCCTTCGCCCGGAAATTCCCATGACCACGCCGCCTGACCTCACGCCCCCCGATTCCCCTGACGCCACGTCCGCCGACGGCGAGGCCCCGCGCCGCGCCATCAAGAGCTTCGTCGTGCGCGCCGGCCGCATGGGCACGGGCCAGATCAAGGCGCTGGCCGAGCTGGGCCCGCGCTACGTGCTGCCCTACCAGCCGGCCACGCCGCTGAACTACGAGGCCGTCTTCGGCCGCCGGGCGCCGGTGGTGCTCGAGATCGGCTTCGGCATGGGCGGCGCCACCGCACAGATCGCCCAGACCCTGGCCGACCACGATTTCATCGGCTGCGAGGTGCACGAGCCCGGCGTGGGCGCGCTGCTCAAGCTGATCGGCGAGGGCGAGATCTCCAACATCCGCATCTTCCAGCACGACGCCGTCGAGGTGCTGGAGCAGATGATCCCCAAGGCCAGCCTGGCCGGCATCCACATCTTCTTCCCCGACCCCTGGCACAAGAAGCGCCACAACAAGCGCCGCCTGATCCAGACGCCCTTCGTGGCCAAGCTGATCGAGCACCTGGCCCCGGGCGGCTACCTGCACTGCGCGACCGACTGGCAGCCCTACGCCGAGCAGATGCTCGAGGTGCTGAGCGCCGAGCCGCTGCTGCAGAACACGGCCGAGGGCTACGCCGAGAAGCCGGCCTACCGCCCCCTCACCAAGTTCGAGAACCGCGGCCTGAAGCTGGGCCACGGCGTCTGGGATCTGGTCTTCAAGAAACGCTGAAGCGCTGGTGCGCCCCGGCTGATAGAGTCCCCGTTCATGTCTGACGCACTCCCACTCGCCGGCAAGCAGGTGCTGCTGGCGCTCTCCGGTGGCGTGGCCTGCTACAAGGTCGCCGAACTCACCCGTCTGCTCGTGAAGGCCGGCGCCACCGTGCAGGTCATGATGAGCGAGGCCGCCGAGGCCTTCATCACGCCGGTCACGATGCAGGCGCTCTCGAACCGGCCGGTCTACACCAGCCAGTGGGACGCCCGCGAGCCCAACAACATGGCGCACATCAACCTCAGCCGCGAGGCCGACGTGATGCTGCTCGCGCCCGCCAGCGCCGATATGATCGCCCGCCTGGTGCAGGGCCGCGCGGACGAGCTGCTCTCGCTCACCGCGCTGGCGCGCCCGCGCGAGCGCTGCGGCCTGCTCGTCGCGCCGGCCATGAACCGCGAGATGTGGACCCACCCGGCCACGCAGCGCAACATCGCGCAGCTGCAGGCGGATGGCGCCCAGGTGCTGGGCCCCGGCCATGGCGACCAGGCCTGCGGCGAGGTGGGCGACGGTCGCATGCTGGAGCCCCAGCAGCTGCTGGACGCCGTCATCGCGCACTTCCAGCCCAAGCTGCTGCAGGGCCGCCGCCTCCTGATCACCGCCGGTCCGACCTTCGAGGCCATCGACCCGGTGCGCGGCATCACCAACCTCTCCAGCGGCAAGATGGGCTTTGCCATCGCCCGCGCGGCGGCCGAAGCCGGCGCCGAGGTCACGCTGATCGCCGGCCCGGTGCACCTGCCCACGCCCGCGGGCGTGCGCCGCATCGACGTCACGAGCGCGCAGCAGATGCTGGAGGCCGTGCTGCCGCGCGCGCCGCAGCACGAGGTCTTCGTGGCGACGGCCGCCGTGGCCGACTGGCGCCCGGCGCAACTCAACGAGCACAAGATCAAGAAGGACGGCAAGAAGAGCGCCCCGACCTTCGAGCTGACCGAGAACGCCGACATCCTCGCCACCGTGGCCGCGCTGCCCGACGCGCCGTACTGCGTGGGCTTCGCGGCCGAGAGCCAGGACCTCGTCAAGCACGCCCGCGAGAAGCTGCTGCGCAAGAAGCTGCCGCTCGTCGTGGGCAATCTTGGCCCGGCCACCTTCGGCAAGGACGACAACAGCCTCGTGCTGGTCGAGGCCGATCGTGAGACGGAGTTGCCGCGTGCCGGCAAGCTCGCGCTCGCCCGCCAGCTCGTGGCCGAGATCGCCCGCCGCCTCGGCTGATGCCGCCCTCCCTGCGGGTCAGGCCGCAAGACCTGACCCCGTCTGAACTCCTCTTCCGATCCCCATGAGCACCATCGATCTCAAAGTCCTCGACGCCCGCATGGCCGAGCAGCTGCCGGCCTACGCCACGCCCGGCTCGGCCGGCCTGGACCTGCGCGCCTGCCTGGACGCCGCCGTGACCCTGGAGCCCGGCCAGACCTTTCTGGTGCCCACGGGCCTGGCCATCCACATCGCCGACCCGGGCCTGGCCGCCGTGATCCTGCCGCGCTCGGGCCTCGGCCACAAGCACGGCGTCGTGCTGGGCAATCTCGTGGGCCTGATCGATTCGGACTACCAGGGCCAGCTCATGGTCAGCGTCTGGAACCGCAGCCAGACGGCCTTCGTGATCCAGCCCATGGAGCGCATCGCCCAGCTGGTCATCGTGCCGGTGGTGCAGGCGCAGTTCCGCGTGGTGGACGAGTTCGGTATGAGCGACCGCGGTGAGGGCGGGTTCGGGTCGACGGGCAAGCACTGACCCCCGCGGGCCGTTCGCGCGGCGAGGCCCTCAGAACGAGAGCTCGCGCAGCAGCACCACGCCGAGCTGGCGCACATAGCGGGCGGCCGGCGCTTCCCAGGGGCTGTCGATGGACACCCAGCCGCGCCAGGTGTGGCCGGCGAGCGGGCCCGGGTCCTCTTCCACCACGAGCAGCAGGTGGAAGACGGGCGTCTCCGCATAGGTCTGCCCTCCCTTTTCCCGCGCCAGCAGGTGGCCGCCGTGAGGCGCCGCCAGCTCGGGCCGGCTCAGCAGCCGGCTGGGCTGGGCGTCGATGGAGAGCAGCTTCAACCGCAGGCTCCGGTCGCCCTGGCCGTCCAGCATGAATCGGCCGGCGGCGCCGGGCTGCAGGCGTCGCGCGGTGTCCTCGTCGACCCAGGTCTCGACCAGCCAGCGCGTGTCCCGCGCCACGAGCGTGCCCAGGCGCTGGCGTGCGCCCAGCCAGGGCTGGCCGTCCAGCTCGGTGCTGGCGGCATGCCAGCGGCCGGCGAAGGGCGCCAGGGGCGCGTAGAGCGCCGCCTCCGCCTCCAGGGCGGCCAGCTCGGCCTGCGCCGCCTGCAGGCCTTCCTGGTCACTGAGCAGGTGCTGGCGGCTCTCGGCGTCGAAGCCGGAGACGCCGGCCTGCCATTGCAGACGCTCGATGCGCGCCTGCAGGGCCTCGCGGCGCATCTGCTGCGTCGGGGCCGACAGGCGGTAGAGCCGCTGGCCGGCCGTCACCTCGGTGCCCGAGACCGGCGGCGCCTCCAGCAGCTGCGCCGCCGCCGGGGTCTGTGCGACCCACACTTGCTCGGGGCGCAGCAGCGCCGTGGCGGTGTCCACCTTGGGCCAGGGCACGAACAAGAGCAGCACGAGCAGCCCGCCGCCCACCGCCGGCAGGCGCCAGCGCCCGGCCGCGCGGATGCGGGGCCACAACTGGCGCCACACGCGCCATTCGCTGCGCAGCGGCGCCAGCACGAACCAGCCGATTTCGACGAGGAACAGCAGCGTCCCCAGCAGCTTGAAGAACTGGTGGTAGACCAGCAGCGCGATGCCGAGGAACAGCCCCAGCCGGTACAGCCAGGTCAGCCAGGCGAAGGCCAGCAGGCCGCGATGCAGGAGCGGGCGGAAGTGCTCCGGCGGGGGATCGCCCAGGCCGAACAGGCGCTCGCGCAGCTGCCAGCGGGCCAGCGCGAAGGCCCGCGCATGCAGGTTTGGGAGGTCCAGCGCATCAGAAAGGATGAAGTAGCCATCGAAGCGCATGAAGGGGCTGGCATTGATGGCGACGGTCGCAATCCAGCTGGTGGTGGCCAGCACGAAGGCCGCCGATCGCCATGCGCCGTCGGGCAGCACGGCCCACAGCGCGGTGCACCAGGCGGCGATCACCAGCTCGGTGAGGATGCCGGCGCTGGCGATCCACAAGCGCTGGCGCGCGTCCGTGAGCTTCCAGCTCTCGTTGGTGTCGGTATAGGCCACCGGCCACATCACCAGCAGGGCCACGCCCATTTGCGGCACCCGGCACCCGAAGTGCCGGGCGGTGAAGGCATGGCCGAGCTCGTGCAGCAGCTTGGTCACGAACACGGCCAGCCCATAGGCGGCGAGGCCCTGCCAGCTGAACAGGTCGGTGAGCGTGTTGCTGAAGGCGCTCCACTGACTGCCCACCTGCACGAGGCCGAAGAGCAGGGCGGCCAGCGTGGCCCACAGAAAACCCGGGGACACGAAGCGCCGGGCCAGCGGCAGGCCGCGCGCCAGCCAGGCATCGGGCTTCCACAGCGGGATGCGGATGAAGAGGTAGTGGTGCAGCAGCCATTGCCAGACCGTGCCGCGGGCCTGGTTCCAGTGCCTGGCGAGACGCGCGGACTGCCCCGGCCGGAGCTGCTGCAGCTGGTGCTGGGCGACGAACTCGGCCATGCCCGCCACATCCTGCGGCGACAGCTGCAGGGTCGTGTGGCTTTCGATGTCGGCCTGGATTAGCGCTGCATCGCCCATCCACCAGCGCTGCAGGATCTCGAAGCTGGCCCAGTCCAGCCGGAAGAACTGGTTGCGGACGGGATCGTGCAGCGTCCAGCTGGGCTGGCCGTCCGGCAGCACCGGGCCGGGCAGGAGGGCCAGCTCTTCGCGCAGCAGGGGCCAGTCGGCATTCGGCATGCTCAGATCCCCAGCGTCACCCGCAGGGCCGCCAGCGGCCGGCGCAGGGCCCAGTAGGCCAGCGGGACCCAGGGGCCGCTGAGCTTGGCCATGCCCTTGAGCCCGAGCCGATGCGTGGTTGGCGCTTCGAGGCGCGCGCGGACGCGGTAGGCATAGACGCCATCGGGCCGCGGCACGGCCTCGAAGGCCATGTAGCGCAGCCGCGCCTCGACCGGATCGAGCGGGCTGGCATTGAGGTAGAGGCGCACCGGGGCGCCTTCCTCCAGCGGCAGCGCGTCGGCCAGCGGCACCCAGGCCTCCACCTCGATCGCGCCGGGTTCGGCCAGGCGCAGGAGGGGATCGCCCACGGCCACGGAGCGGCCGGACCACTCGGAGGGATCGTCGATCAGCACCACGCCCGCGTGCGGGGCGAGCAGGCGGGAGCGGCCCGTCGAGGTCTCGAGGTAGGCCAGCTCGGCGCGCTTCTCGCCGATCTTGCCGGTGAGCTGGGCGAGCTGGGACTTGGCGCGGGCGTCGCTCAGCGCCTGCTGCGTGGCCTGGCGGTATTCGATCTCGGCCTGCTGCAGGCTTTGCCGTGCGACCTCCAGGCGGCTTTGCAGCAGCGCGTCGTCATAGCTCAGCAGCAGCTGACCTTCGCTGACCGCCTGGTTGGGCTGCACCGCGACGCTGGCGATCACGCCGTCCAGCGGCGCGCGCAGAGCCGTGGAGCGCGCGGGCACCAGCTCGCCGGGCACCAGCGTGGTCAGGCGCACGGGCAGCAGCGCGACGGCGACGGCGCCCAGTGCCCAGCGCCAGCGCCGGTGCCAGGGCCGTCCTTCGACCGGTGCGCGGGCCGGGCGCGGGCGCACCCGCCACCAGTCGCGCCAGCTGCGGGGCGCGCCGCCGGCGGCGCGCCAGGCCGTCCGCCACATCGACCACCAGAGGCTGAGGAGGGCCACCTCCTCGTCGGTAAAGGGCGTCTCGCGGGCGAGCAGGAAGCGGGGCTGGGCACCCGTCTCGGCGGGCCCGTCGCCAGGGGGCAGCCACAGGGCGTGGGCCGGCCACCATTGCGACCAGTCCGCCGCCAGCGCGGGGAGAACGTCCTCGGTGGTCACACGACGCGGGCCCGCGGGGCCGTCGGCCAGCGCGCGGGCCAGCTGCTCGAGCCAGATGACGTACGGCGCCTGCCGATCGACATTCAGCACGCCGGAGAGAGTGTCGACGGTGAGGTCGGGGCTCCACAGCACCGACTGGCGGTAGGGCAGCAGCGAGACGCTGTCGTTGACCAGCAGAAAGGCCAGCTCGCGCTCGCTGCCGGCCTGGGCGGCCAGCGCGCCGAGCGTCAGCAGGGCGTCCTGCCGCGAGCCGCCTGCGTTCATGCGGCGCGCGCGGCTTGCCGCAGCCGGTCGCCGGCCGCCTGCCGCAGCTGCTCACTGAAGCTGAGGCGGCCCGGCAGGGCACGCGGCTTCCCGACATGGAACTTGAACATCGTCCGAGCCTCCCGGCCTTCATTGTCCCGCGCGATCACCATGATCTGCACATCCCCCTCGAATTCTGCCGGCGGCGTGAGCTGGAAGGTCCCCGCACGCGCATCGAATCGCGCCCAGGCCGGCAGGGCACGACCATCCGCCTGCACGGCGCTCAGCTGGACGACGGCCTCGGCCTTGGTGTGCACGAAGGTGTCGAAGGGCAGGGTGAAGGCGCTGGGCTGGCGGTTCTCGACGAACTGGTCGGTGATGGACTGGAAGACGGCCAGGCGCGGCTGCGGGGCCTCGACCACGGCGATCTGGAAGCCGCTGGCCTGCGTGCGGGTATCCACGATCGTGGTGGGCGCGCTGTCGCGTGCGGCGGTGTCGGCCACCTCGATGCCGGTCTTGGCCACCACGGCGAACACCGGCGCCGGCAGGGCGCTGGCGACGCTGGGCGCGGGGGCGGGCACCGGGCTGGGCGCAGGGGCCGGCGCGGGGCTTGGCGCCGCGACCACGGGGTCGGCGGGCGTGGGCGGCGTCAGGACCGGCGCGGGGCGGTCGTCATTGGCCGCGCCGGTCGAGGGCGTGGCGCTGTGATCGCCTGCGTTGAAGACGTTGGTGCTCGAACCGTCGTCCTTGATCGTGCCGGTGCCGCTGGCGCCCGCGGCGTTGCTCACCCTGCCGGTGATCGTGCCGGTCGAGAGAGTGAAGCTTTCAGATCCTTCGTAGGCGGCGTCATTGCTGATGGCGGTCCGCACCAGCACGGAGGTGGTGCCCGCGGCGAGCGTGATGCCGCCGGATGCGGAGACCCAGTTGTTGCCGTCGTAGTACTCGATCGACGAGCCGGTGTCGGTCCCAACCGTCGCGGAGCTGCTGCCCAGCGTCGGCGTGAAGCTGATGGCGCTCGCGCCAGCCTGGCTCAGCGTCACCTCGAACACCGCGTAAGGCGAAGCCTCGCTGACGGTGACGTTGTTGACCGCCACGGTGGGAACTGGCCGGTCGTCATTGGCTGGACCCGTCGAAGGCGTGGCGGTGTGATCGCCTGCGTTGAAGACGTTGGTGCTGCTGCCATCGTCTTTGATGGTGCCGGTGCCGCTCGCACCACCCGCGTTGCTCACCGAGCCGGTGATGGCGCCGGTGGACAGCGTGAAGCTCTCCGAACCTTCGTACGTGGCATCGTTGGTGATGGACGTGCGCACCAGCACGGACGTCGTGCCCGCGGCGAGCGTGATGCCGCCGGAGGCGGAGACCCAGTTGCTGCCGTCGTAGTACTCGATTGATGAGCCGGTGTCGGTGCCAACGGTGGCCGAGCTGCTGCTCAGCGAGGGCGTGAAGCTGATGGCACCGACGCCAGCCTGGCTCAGCGTCACTTCGAACACGGCGTAAGGCGAAGCCTCACTGACGGTGACGTTGTTGACCGCCACGGTGGGAACTGGCCGGTCGTCATTGGCAGGACCCGTCGAAGGCGTGGCGGTGTGATCGCCCGGATTGAAGACGTTGGTGCTGCTGCCATCGTCCTTGATGGTGCCGGTGCCCGTTGCGCCCGAGGCGTTGGTCACGGAGCCGGTGATGGCACCCGTGGACAGCGTGAAGCTCTCCGAGCCCTCGTAGGTCGCATCGTTGTTGATGG
>JAYRMR010000046.1:0-41664 GCA_041912595.1 Burkholderiaceae bacterium | reverse complement strand
TGTTGAGCTCGGCCGAGATGAGCGTGGTCGAGACGTTGGGTTCACCGAAGCGGTTGAACAGGTCCAGCGTGACTTCGAGGATGCGTTCTGCGGTGCGCCGCGGCTTCTTGGTGGCCATGGATTGCTTGTGGTGGCTGTCTCAGCCGATTCTGGCACCAAGAAGAGTCCCGACTCTAGGGGTTTGGCTCCAGCGCCGGCAGGAATTTGGCACGCTCCCTACAATCCTTCGCCATGCAAAGCCCCACCCCTGCAGCGGCCGCCCCGAGCGGCGGCGAGCACCCGGCCCTGCGCTTCGAGGCGGTCTCCAAGACCTACCGCGGCGGCCAGGTGAAGGCCCTGGACCAGGTCTCCTTCGATATCCAAGCCGGCGAGTTCTTCGGCCTGCTCGGCCCCAACGGCGCCGGCAAGACCAGCCTCATCTCCATCCTGGCCGGCCTGTCCCGGGCCAGCAGCGGGCGCGTGCGCGTGCTCGGCCATGACGTCGTCGACGACTACGCCGCCGCCCGCAAGTGCCTAGGCATCGTGCCGCAGGAGCTGGTCTTCGACCCGTTCTTCTCGGTGCGCGAGGCGCTCGAGATCCAGAGCGGCTACTTCGGCGTGCGCCACAACGGCGCCTGGATCGACGAGCTGCTCGAGAACCTCGGCCTCGCCGACAAGGCCCACGCCAACATGCGCCAGCTCTCGGGCGGCATGAAGCGCCGCGTGCTGGTCGCGCAGGCCCTCGTGCACCGCCCGCCGGTGATCGTGCTGGACGAGCCCACCGCGGGCGTGGACGTCGAGCTGCGCCAGACGCTGTGGGCCTTCATCGCCCGGCTCAACAAGGAAGGGCACACCGTCCTGCTGACCACCCACTACCTGGAAGAGGCGGAGGCCCTGTGCCACCGCATCGCCATGCTCAAGACCGGCCGCATCGTGGCCCTGGACCGCACGAGCAACCTGCTCGCCGGCAAGGCCTCGACGATGCTGCGGTTCAAGACGGACGCCGCGCTGCCGCAAGACCTGGCCCCGATCGCCCGCGTGACAGGCCGGATCGTGCAGATCAAGGCGCACGACGCGGCCGAGGTCGAGAGCGTGCTGGCCCGCCTGCGCGGCGCCGGCGTGCCGGTGGAGGACCTGGAGATCGGCCGAGCCGACCTCGAGGACGTGTTCCTGGAAATCATGCAGGGGGCTCAGGCATGAGCGGCATCCGACTCGAAGGCGCGCGCACGCTGTTCTACAAGGAAGTGCTGCGCTTCTGGAAGGTGAGCTTCCAGACCGTGGCCGCGCCGGTGCTGACCGCCGTGCTGTACCTGCTGATCTTCGGCCACGTGCTGGAGGACCACGTGAAGGTCTACGGCCATGTGGCCTACACCGCCTTCCTGATCCCCGGCCTGGTGATGATGAGCGTGCTGCAGAACTCGTTCGCCAACAGCTCGTCCTCGTTGATCCAGAGCAAGATCACGGGCAACCTCGTCTTCGTGCTGCTCACGCCGCTGTCCCACTGGGCCTGGTTCCTGGCCTACGTCGGAGCCTCGGTGGTGCGCGGCCTGGCGGTGGGCGTGGGCGTGTTCGTGGTGACGGCGTGGTTCGCGCCGCCGGGCCTCGCGCAGCCGCTGTGGGCGCTGGTCTTCGCGCTGCTGGGCGCGGGCATGCTCGGCGCCCTGGGCCTGATCGCGGGCCTGTGGGCCGAGAAGTTCGACCAGATGGCGGCCTTCCAGAACTTCATCATCATGCCCATGACCTTTCTGTCGGGCGTGTTCTATTCGGTGCATTCGCTGCCGGCCTTCTGGCAGGGCGTGAGCCACCTGAATCCGTTCTTCTACATGATCGACGGCTTCCGCCACGGCTTCTTCGGCGTGAGCGACGTCTCGCCCTGGCTGAGCCTCGCCGTCGTCGGGGCGAGCTTCCTCGGGGTGTCCGGCATCGCGCTGACCCTGCTCAAGCGGGGCTACAAGATCCGCGGCTGACGTCCGCGCCGGGGCCCGCGAAGCCCCGCTGCGCCACTGCAGAAGCCCCGGTCTGGCCGGGGCGGTCTGCGTCTCGGTAGAATCCCGCCCATCATGGCCGATCCCACTCCCGCTGAAGTTCAGCAATACATTGCCGACGGACTCCCCTGCCAGCTGCTGCAGGTGGAGGGTGACGGCCGCCATTTCTTCGCCACCATCGTCTCGGTGGAGTTCGAGGGGCTGACCCGCGTCCGCCGCCACCAGCGCGTCTACAAGGCGCTGGGCGAGCGCATGCGCGAGCAGATCCACGCGCTGTCCATGAAGACGCTGACGCCTGCCGAGCACGCCGGCGAGCCGGCCGCGGCCGGCCATCACCATCCCTGACACCCCATCCGCCTGATACCGGGCGGGTGGCGGTGAGATGCCGCTCCCGGTGATCCCGCTGCCGTCCGCCGAGTCCAGACACTGAGACCTCCAAGGACGCACGCATGATCACCCTGGCCCTCTCCAAGGGACGCATCTTCGAAGAGACCCTGCCGCTGCTGAAGGCCGCCGGCATCGAGGTGCTCGAGGACCCCGAGACCTCCCGCAAGCTGATCCTCCCGACCAACCGGCCCGACGTGCGCGTCGTGCTGGTGCGCGCGACGGACGTCCCCACCTACGTCCAGTACGGCGGCGCCGACCTCGGCGTGGCCGGCCGTGACGTGCTGATCGAGCACGGCGGCGCGGGCCTCTACCAGCCGCTGGACCTGCGCATCGCGCGCTGCCGCATGAGCGTCGCCACGCGCGACGATTTCGACTACGCCGCCGCGGTGAAGCAGGGCTCGCGCATCCGCGTGGCCACCAAGTACACCGAGATCGCCCGCCAGCACTTCGCGGACAAGGGTGTGCACGTGGACCTGATCAAGCTCTACGGCTCCATGGAGCTCGCGCCGCTGACCGGCTTGGCCGATGCCATCGTCGATCTGGTCTCCACGGGCAGCACGCTCAAGGCCAACCGCCTGGTGGAGGTGGAGCACATCATGGAGATCTCCTCGCGCCTCGTCGTCAACCAGGCGGCGCTGAAACTCAAGCGCGACGCGCTGCGCCAGCTGATCGACGCCTTCGCGTCGGCAACGCCTGCTGCGTGAGGGACCCGAGATGCTCAAGCTGCGACAACTGAACACGCAAGACGCCGACTTCGAGGCCGAGTTCCAGCGCGTGCTGCACTGGTCCGCGGACACCGACGCCGCCATCGAGACCCGCGTGGCCGAGATCCTGGCGGATGTCCGCGCCCGCGGCGATGCCGCCGTGCTCGAGTACACCGCCCGCTTCGACCGCCTCGACGCCCCGACCCTGGGCGCGCTGGAGCTGACGCGCGAGGAACTGAAGGCGGCCTTCGACGGCCTGCCCGCCGTGCAGCGCGAGGCCCTGGAGGCCGCCGCCCGCCGCGTGCGCAGCTACCACGAGCGCCAGAAGGCCGCCTGCGGCGAGAGCTGGAGTTACCGCGACGAGGACGGCACGCTGCTGGGGCAAAAGGTGACCCCGCTGGACCGCGTCGGCATCTACGTGCCCGGCGGCAAGGCGGCCTATCCGAGCAGCGTGCTGATGAACGCCATCCCGGCGCAGGTCGCCGGCGTGCCCGAAATCATCATGGTCGTCCCCACCCCGGGCGGCGAGAAGAACGCCCTGGTGCTGGCCGCCGCCTACGTGGCCGGCGTGCACCGCGCCTTCACCATCGGCGGTGCGCAGGCCGTGGCGGCGCTGGCCTATGGCACCGCCACCGTGCCGCGCGTGGACAAGATCACCGGCCCCGGCAATGCCTACGTGGCGAGCGCCAAGAAGCACGTGTTCGGCCAGGTCGGCATCGACATGATCGCCGGCCCGAGCGAGATCCTCGTGCTGGCCGACGGCAGCACGCCGCCGGACTGGGTCGCCATGGACCTCTTCAGCCAGGCCGAGCACGACGAGCTGGCGCAGAGCCTCCTGCTGTGCCCGGATGCCGCCTACATCGCGCAGGTCCGCGAGGCCATCGAGCGCCTGCTGCCGAGCATGCCGCGCCAGGCCGTGATCCGGGCCTCGCTGGAGGGCCGTGGTGCGCTGATCCTGACGCGCTCCATGGACGAGGCCTGCGAGATCAGCAACCGCATCGCGCCGGAGCACCTGGAGGTCTCCAGCAGCGAACCCCACCGCTGGGAGCCGCTGCTGCGCCACGCCGGCGCCATTTTCCTGGGGGCCTACACGAGCGAATCGCTGGGCGACTACTGCGCCGGCCCGAATCATGTGCTGCCCACTTCGGGGACCGCGCGCTTCTCGTCGCCGCTGGGCGTCTACGACTTCCAGAAGCGCAGCAGCCTGATCGAGGTCAGCGAGGCCGGCGCCCAGAAGCTCGGGCCCATCGCGGCGACGCTGGCCTATGGCGAGGGGCTGCAGGGGCATGCGCTGGCGGCAGAATACCGGCTGAAGTGAGGGGCCGCGCGGCGCCCGCACGCTGTCGTTTTCCGATGAAAAAGCCCGGCCCTGCCGGGCTTTTTCATGGGACGAGGGACTCCCGGATGCCGGCCGTTTGACCTAGGATGGCCCGTCACCAACCCGTGGAGACTCGTGATGAGGCTGTCGGACATGAAGGTGGGGATGCGCATCGGCCTGGGTTTTGCGGCCGTGCTGCTGATGTCGGGGCTGCTCGGCCTGCTGGCGATTTCCAGGCTGGGGCTGATCCAGGCGAATGTCAGTGACTTCGCGACCAACTGGATGCCCAGCATCAAGGCCATTGGCGCCATCGAGGACAAGGTGCAGGAAATCCGGCGGCTCGAGATGCGCATGTGCATCGTCGAGACCGTGGCCGAGGTGCAGAGCGTCATGGAGTCGATCAAGTCCCAGCGCGACAAGGACTTCAAGCAGCTGGAGGGCACCTACATCTCGATGATTTCCAGCCCCGAGGAAGAGGCAGCCTGGAAGGAGGCGAAGACCCGGATCGATGCCTATCTGGCGACGCAGGATCGGCTGATCGAGCAGCGCAAGGCCGGCAACCGGGCGGAGTACCAGGCGACGGTGGTCGGGGACTCGCTGAAGACGATGCTCGAGGCCTCGGCGGCGCTGGCCCGGGTCGTCAAGATCAACGAGGACGGCGCGGCGGCGAGCTATGCCGAGGCCAAGGGCACCTATGACAGCGTGCGGCTCACCCTGATGGTGCTGCTGGTGCTGCAACTGGGCGCGGGCGGCCTGGTGGCCTGGTTCCTGACCCGCAACACCGTGGATCCGCTGCAGCGCATGGTGGGTGTCGCCGAGCGCGTGGCCGGCGGGGACCTGGGTGTGACCGTGGACACCTCGCGGCGCGACGAGTTCGGCCGCCTCGCGTCCGCGCTCGAGGACATGCGCAGCGCGCTGAACCGATCCATCGGGGCGGTGCGCACCAGCGCGGAGAGCATCGCCATGTCCAGCAACGAGGTGGCGGCGGGCTCCAGCGACCTCTCGGCCCGCACGGAGCAGATGGCCTCCAGCCTGGAGGAGACCTCCGCGACCATGCAGACGCTGGGCGAGACCGTGCGCCAGAACGCCGACGCCACGCGCCAGGCCAGCAGCCTGGCCCGCGATGCCAGCCAGGTGGCGGAGCAGGGCGGGGAGGTCGTGGGGCGCGTGGTGGGCACGATGGAGGAGATCAACACCAGTTCGCGCAAGATCAGCGACATCATCGGCGTGATCGACGGCATTGCCTTCCAGACCAACATCCTGGCGCTCAATGCCGCCGTCGAGGCGGCGCGCGCGGGCGAGCAGGGCCGAGGCTTCGCCGTGGTGGCGAGCGAGGTGCGGTCCCTGGCGCAGCGCAGCGCCGAGGCCGCGCGCGAGATCAAGGCGCTGATCGGCACCTCGGTGGACAAGGTCGACGCTGGCACGCGCCTCGTGGCGGAGGCGGGGCAGACCATGCACGAGCTGGTGCAGGCCGTGCAGCGCGTGAGCCACATCATCGAGGACGTCAGCCGCGCCACGCAGGAGCAGAGCATCAGCCTGTCCGAGGTGGGGCAGGCCGTGAACCGCCTGGACGAGGTGACCCAGCAGAACGCCGCCCTGGTCGAGCAGTCCAGCGCGGCGGCGGAGTCGCTGCGGGACCAGGCGTCCAACCTGAGCGCCGCGGTGGCGGGCTTCAAGACCGCCTGAGCGCCGGCGGAACGGCCCGATACCGTCGCCGCGAAGGGTTTGTTGACGACACGAACTTCGTGCAACACGAACTTCGTGTTAGGCTTCGACTCATGAAGAACGTCACCGTGACCATGGAAGACCGCGTGGCCGAATGGGCCCGGCTGGAGGCGGCGCGCCGCAATACCAGCGTGTCCCGCCTGGTCGGTGAGCTCCTGGCCGAGAAGATGCGGCATGACGACGCCTACGAGCGCGCCATGCAGGACTGGCTGCACCGCGAGCGCAGCTGGGCGAGCGACGGCCAGGCCTATCCCCCGCGAGGCAGCCTGTGAGCGCCGCGCCGCTGGTCTTCGTCGACACCTCGGTGCTGATCCTCAGCGAAGACGGCGCCCGCCCCGCCGAGCAGGCGCAGGCCCTGGCCTGGCTGCGGGCGCTCTGGCAGCGTCGCGCCGGCCGCGTCTCGACGCAGGTGCTGAACGACTTCTACCGCCTCGTCACCACCCGCCTGCAGCCGCCCATGCCCAACGGCGACGCCCGCGCCGAGGTGCGCCGCTACCAGCGTTGGCAGCCCTGGGCGATCGACCACGCCACCGTCGAGAGCGCCTGGTCCATCGAGAGCCGCTTCGGCCTCGCCTACATGGACGCCCTCGTCGTGGCCGCCGCCAAGGCGCAGGGCTGCGAGCTGCTGCTGAGCCTGGAGCTGGCGCATGGCCTGCAGCTGGACAGCGTGCAGATCCTGAATCCCCTGCAAGCCGCACCGGACGCGCTGTCCGGCGCCAGCAAGACCTGACCCCGCCAGCCGCCATGGACGCACTGAACCAAGCCCTGTCCTGCATCCGCGAGGACGTCCGCCAGACCCAGGCCTACCCGGTGCAGTCCGGCGCCGGCTTCGTGAAGCTGGACGTGATGGAGAACCCCTACCGCCTGCCCGAGGCCCTGCAGCGGCAGCTCGGCGAGCGCCTGGGTCAGGTGGCCCTGAACCGCTACCCGGCCGAGGGCACGCAGCAGCTGGCCGCCGCGCTGGCCCGCCACGCGAAGCTGCCGGCGGAGGGCTTCGGCATCACCCTGGGCAATGGGTCCGACGAGCTGATCTCGCTGCTGAGCCTCGCCGTGGCGCGGCCGGGCGCGGTGGTCATGTCGCCGCTGCCGAGCTTCGTGATGTACGGCATCTCCGCCCAGTACCAGCACCTGCGCTTCGTCGGCGTGCCGCTGCGACCGGACTTCGAGCTGGACGAGGCGGCGATGCTCGACGCCATCGCCCGCGAGAAGCCCGCGCTGCTGTACCTCTCGCACCCGAACAACCCCACGGGCAATCTGTGGGACGAGGGCGTGATCGAGCGCCTCGTCGAGGCCGCGCCGGGGCTGGTCGTGCTGGACGAGGCCTACCAGCCCTTCGCCGAGCGCGACGCCATGGGCCTGATGCAGCGGCACCCGCGGGTGCTCGTGATGCGCACCATGAGCAAGTTCGGCCTGGCCGGCGTGCGCATCGGCTACCTGCTGGGCCGGCGCGAGCTGGTGAACGAGATCGAGAAGCTGCGTCCGCCCTTCAACGTCAGCGTGCTCAATGCCGAGGCCGCGCTCTTCGCGCTGGAGCACGAGGCGGTCTATGCCGAGCAGGCCGCCGCGCTGCGCGCCGAGCGCGAGCGCCTGCGCGCCGCCTTGCAGCCGCTGCCGGGCGTGCACGTCTTCCCGAGTCAGGGCAATATGCTGCTGGTGCGCGTGCCCGATGCCGCTGCGGTGTTCGCGGGGCTCAAGGCCCGCGGCGTGCTGATCAAGAACGTCTCCGGCCTGCACCCGCTGCTGCAGCAGTGCCTGCGCATCACCATCGGCACGCCCGACGAGAACCAGGCGATGCTGAGCGCCCTGCAGGCCACGCTGGCCGCCCTGACCCTGTCCTGAACCCATCCTGAGCCCGAACGAGTCACGACCATGAGCACCGCACCGCGCATCGCCGAAGTCCGCCGCGACACCAAGGAGACGCAGATCCGCGTCCGCGTGAACCTCGACGGCACCGGGGAGGCCAAGCTGTCCACCGGCATCGGCTTCTTCGACCACATGCTGGACCAGATCGCCCGCCATGGCCTCGTCGACCTCGAGATCGAGGCCCGGGGCGACCTGCACATCGACGGCCACCACACGGTCGAGGACGTCGGCATCACGCTGGGCATGGCGGTGGCGCAGGCCATCGGCGACAAGAAGGGCCTCACCCGCTACGGCCACAGCTACGTCCCGCTGGACGAGGCGCTGTCGCGTGTGGTGGTGGATTTCTCGGGCCGCCCGGGGCTCGCGATGGACGTCAAGTTCACCGCCGGCAGCATCGGCGCCTTCGACACCCAGCTGACCTACGAGTTCTTCCAGGGCTTCGTCAACCACGCCCTGGTGAGCCTGCACGTGGACAACCTCAAGGGCCACAACGCCCACCACCAGTGCGAGACGATGTTCAAGGCCTTCGGCCGCGCCCTGCGCATGGCGATGACGCTGGATCCGCGGTCGGCGGGCATCATTCCCTCGACCAAAGGAACCCTGTGATGATGACCCACCCCCTACGCGCTGCGCGCGCCCCCTCGAGGGGGCGAGTCCGAGGGCCCGGCAAAGCCGGATCCCCGGACTCCGCTGGACCGAGATGTGGCCGGGCACCGGGTGATGCAAGGGCTGGGATGGAGCAAGTGCGATGACAAGGACTGTGGCCGTCGTGGATTACGGCATGGGCAATCTGCGCTCGGTGTCTCAGGCGGTGATCCACGCCGCCGAGGGCCAGGGCGTGGAGGTGCTGATCACCTCGAAGCCGGAGGAGGTCTACGCCGCCGAGCGCGTGGTGCTGCCGGGGCAGGGCGCCATGCGCGACTGCATGCGCGAGCTGCGCGATTCGGGCCTGCAGGAGGCCGTGCTGGACGCCGCGGCCCGCAAGCCGCTGATGGGCGTGTGCGTGGGCATGCAGATGCTGCTGGACCACAGCGAGGAGCAGGACACCCCGGGCCTCGGGCTGATCCCCGGCCAGGTGAAGCGCTTCCGCCTCGAAGGTCGCCTGCAGCCCGACGGCAGCCGCTACAAGGTGCCGCAGATGGGCTGGAACCGCGTGTTCCAGACGCGCCCGCATCCGGTGTTCGCCGGCGTGCCGGATGGCGCGTGGTTCTACTTCGTGCACAGCTACTACACCACGCCGACGGCGCCCGCCCACAGTGCCGCCGAGACGGAATACGGCGAGCGCTTTACCTGCGCCGTGGCCCGGGATAATATTTTCGCCACCCAATTCCACCCCGAGAAAAGCGCCGCGCTGGGCCTTGCCCTGTACCGCAACTTCCTGCACTGGACGCCATGAGGACGCCCCCCGTCTCCCGCCCCTGCACGAGCGCCGCTTTTCCCCGCCCCGGATTTCCCTTCAACTTTCTCCCACCACCTGCACTTCGGCCATGCTGCTGATTCCTGCCATTGACCTGAAAGACGGCAAATGCGTCCGCCTGCAACAAGGCGACATGAACGCCTCCACCACCTTCGGTGAGGACCCCGCGGCCATGGCGCGACGCTGGGTCGACGCCGGCGCCCGGCGCCTGCACCTGGTGGACCTCAACGGCGCCTTCGCGGGCAAACCGGTGAACGAGGCGGCCATCAAGGCCATCATCCGCGAGGTCGGGGACGAGATCCCCATCCAGCTGGGCGGCGGCATCCGGGACCTCGACACCATCGAGCGCTACCTGGACGACGGCCTGTCCTACGTGATCATCGGCACCGCCGCGGTGAAGAACCCGGGCTTCCTGAAGGACGCCTGCTCGGCCTTCGGCGGCCACATCATCGTGGGCCTGGATGCCAAGGACGGCAAGGTCGCCACCGACGGCTGGAGCAAGCTCACCGGCCACGAGGTGGTCGACCTCGCCCGCAAGTTCGAGGACTACGGCATCGAGGGCGTGATCTACACGGACATCGGCCGCGACGGCATGCTCAGCGGCGTGAACATCGAGGCCACGGTCAAGCTCGCGCAGGCCCTGTCCATCCCGGTGATCGCCTCGGGCGGCCTCTCGAACCTCCGCGACATCGAGGCCCTGTGCGCCGTCGAGGGCGAGGGGGTCGAGGGCGTGATCTGCGGCCGCGCCATCTACACGGGCGACCTCGATCTCGCCGCCGCGCAGAAGCGCGCGGACGAGCTCTCCGAAGCCCAGGCCTGATCGCTCCCCACCTGCCATCAAGGGGCCGCTCGCGCAGCGGCCCTTGTTCTTGAAGGACCCGCGCCATGCTGGCCAAACGCATCATTCCCTGCCTGGACGTGACCGGTGGTCGCGTGGTGAAGGGCGTCAACTTCGAGTCCCTGCGCGATGCCGGCGACCCGGTGGAGATTGCCGCCCGCTACAACGAGCAGGGCGCCGACGAGCTCACCTTCCTGGACATCACCGCCACCAGCGACGGCCGGGACCTGATCCTGCACATCATCGAGGCCGTGGCCTCGCAGGTCTTCATCCCGCTGACCGTGGGCGGCGGCGTGCGCGCGGTGGCGGATGTGCGGCGCCTGCTGAATGCGGGGGCGGACAAGGTCAGCTTCAATTCGGCGGCGGTCGCGAACCCGCAGCTGATTCGCGATGCCTCCGACAAGTACGGCTCGCAGTGCATCGTCGTGGCCATCGACGCCAAGCGTCGTCAGGGCGATGACCTGGCCGCGCGCGGCGAGGGCTGGGACGTCTACACCCATGGCGGCCGCAAGAACACGGGGCTCGATGCCCTGCAGTGGGCGCGCCAGATGGCCGAGTTCGGCGCCGGCGAGATCCTGCTGACCAGCATGGACCGCGACGGCACCAAGATCGGCTTCGACCTGCCTCTCACCCGCGCCGTCAGCGACGCCGTGCCCGTGCCCGTGATCGCCTCGGGCGGCGTGGGCACGCTGGAGCACCTGGTCGACGGCATCCAGATCGGCGGCGCCGATGCGGTGCTGGCGGCGAGCATCTTCCACTACGGCCAGCACACGGTGGGTGAGGCGAAGGCGTTGATGGCTTCGCGAGGGATCGAGGTGCGCCAGTGAAGTCCCGCGGTCGGACCGACGCCGCTGCCCCCGCGCCTGCCCGCGGCAAGCCCCCGGGCGCGCCTCGCCTTGCGCCCGCCGAAGTCCGCATCATCGGCGGCCAATGGAAGCGCTCCAAGCTGCCCGTGGCGCACAAGCCCGGCTTGCGCCCGACGCCGGACCGCGTGCGTGAAACGCTGTTCAACTGGCTCGGCCAGGACCTGAACGGCTGGCGCGTGCTGGATGCCTTCGCGGGCAGCGGCGCCCTGGGCTTCGAGGCCGCCTCGCGCGGCGCCAGCGAGGTGCTGCTGCTGGAACGCGACGCCGAATTGGCCCGCAGCCTCAACGCCTCCAAGGCGCGGCTTAAGGCCGAGACCCTGCGCGTGGAATCGACGGACGCCCTGGCCTGGATGGCCCGCAGCGCGCCGGCCCGCTTCGAGCTGGTCATGCTGGACCCGCCCTTCGACGCCGGTCTCTTCGAACCCGCCCTGCGAGCCGCCGCCCCGCTGGTGGTGCCGGGGGGCTATCTCTACGTGGAGTCGCCCGAGCCGCTGACGCCCGCGCCCGAGCTGGGCCTGCTGCCGCACCGCGGCGGCAAGGCGGGCGCGGTGCATTACGCGCTGTTCCGCCGCGAGGGCTGATCGGTCCGGGGCGGGCCCGGTAAGCCGGGTATGCCGACGGTGCCGGATGACGCGGGCGAGCCGCATGCCGGCAGGAGGAATCCCCGCCGCCGGCGAAGACACGGGGGCGAGGGATAATCCCGACGCCGTCGCCCCCGGATCCCTTGCAGCCAGCCCCCTTGACCTCGCGACGGCCAGGAGCCTGTGTTGACCACTGCCACCGTGCTGACCGCCGTCTATCCCGGCACCTTCGATCCCATGACCCTCGGGCATGAGGACCTGATGCGCCGCGCCAGCCAACTCTTCGAACGCCTGATCCTGGCGGTGGCCGCCGGCCATCACAAGAACACGCTGTTCTCGCCGGACGAGCGCCTGGAGATCGCCCGCGAGGTGGCGGCCCGCTATCCGAACGTCGAGGTGATCGCCTTCCGCGGCCTGCTGCGCGACTTCGTGCAGCAGCACGGCGGCAAGGTGGTCGTGCGCGGCCTGCGCGCCGTGAGCGACTTCGACTACGAATTCCAGATGGCCGGCATGAACCGCAAGCTGATGCCGGACGTCGAGACCGTGTTCCTGACGCCCTCGGACCAGTACCAGTTCGTCTCCGGCACCTTTGTGCGCGAGATCGCGAAGCTGGGCGGGGACGTGTCGCAGTTCGTCTCGCCCTCCGTCAGCGCGCGCCTCGCGGCCCGCGTGGGCAAGCTGGGCTGAGCGCCGGACGAAGGCAGGAGCAAGACATGGCACTGATGATCACGGACGAATGCATCAACTGCGACGTCTGCGAGCCCGAATGCCCCAACGAGGCGATCTCGATGGGCGAGGAGTTCTACCAGATCGACCCCGGCAAGTGCACCGAGTGCGTGGGCCATTTCGATGAGCCGCAGTGCGTGCAGCTGTGCCCGGTGGCCTGCATTCCCGTCAACCCGGACCACGTCGAGAGCCGCGAGACGCTGATGCAGAAGTTCGTGCGGCTGACGCAGGCGGCCTGAGCCGCCGCGCACCTCCCGGGCAGGCGTCGGATGCGCCTGCGTCGGGCCGTGGGACGCCCTTCCCAAGGCGTCCAGTGCGACGAGAGGGCCGTCGGATCTCAGCGCTCGTAGGCCGGCGGGGAATACGGACCGAGGAAGTTTTCCCAGCGGTAGAACTGGTCCGCATTGACCTTCAGGCTGATGCTGCCGTTGGGATCGCTGAAGGTCGCCGAGAACTTGGTCTCGCTGATGGTGACGTCGCGAGGCGTCTGGGGCAGCGGGAGCCGGTCGTAGTAGGGGCGTGGCGAGGCGATGTAGATCGTGATGCCCCGATCGATGTACAGCTTGCTGAAGTTGTTCTTCACGTACATCCCGACGTCGGTCGTGCCAAGCATCAGCGTGCCCGGCTGGATCCTGTTGATGAAGGCGAAGAGCGGCGAGGCCTCGTCGATGCTGAACGGCGCGGAGATGACCGCCGGCAGCAGCTGGTCCGCCTTGTTGGCGACCAGCCGATTCGCCAGCGATTGGATGAAGTCGCCAAGCACCGGGATGCCATCGAGATTGGTGGTGCAGGCCGTGGTGTGGGAAGTC
Organism: Burkholderiaceae bacterium; assembly: GCA_041912595.1. Lineage (GTDB taxonomy): Bacteria > Pseudomonadota > Gammaproteobacteria > Burkholderiales > Burkholderiaceae_C > Roseateles_B. Next base: position 28,466 of record JAYRMR010000046.1, on the reverse strand, counting down.
TGTGCCGACACCTTGCCGGACTCGGAGACCCCCGTGAACGGGTCGTGGAGCGCCTCCAGCCTGATGTCGAACAGGTGGACGAAGGCCTTGCAGGTCACGCTCAAGGGGCCATAGCTGCCGGACGCCTGGCCCGCAAACTTGACCCGCATGCCGCTGGCGCCCAGGGCCAGCTTGCCTTGATCGGTGCCCTTCGCCGTCAGGGTCATGTCGCCGTAGAGATTCAAGGGCTGGATGATGGTGATGCCCTGGGCCGCCGCCTCCGCGTTGACCCGCTCTCGCAAGGCGGACTCGAGCTTGAAGTAGAAGGCCCGGCTGGCCGCGAAGCCCTGATCGAGGTAGAAACGGCCGCTGCCGTTGGTTTCCTTGTAGAGGGTGGAGTCGCGCCCGAGGAAGTTGATGACCAGACTGCGGTCTTCGCCCTTGTAGACCAGCTCCTGCGGGGTGACCGTGCCGTCCTTGGGCAAGGCCAGAACCTGTGTGCCGATGCAGAGCGCCAGCGCGCCTGCCCAGTGCTTGATGTGCATGTTTCCTCCCTGAGTGGAAGAAAACAAATAACACACCAAAGGAGTGTCTTAAATGGGCTGCGGCTCGTCCTGTGCGATTTGCAACCTCAGGCTCGACGCCGAGGGGGCGGTTCGAGGGCGACGGGCCGCCGCGCGCACGCGGATTGCAAGGGCTAGCCGCGGGAGCGAGTTTCGGCCTTCCCCGCAGGCGCTTGGTCGTAGGGCTGGAGATCGATGTTCACGGCGCCATATCGCGGTGGGCTGGGCCATGAGCCGGCATCGGGCACCTGACCTGGCGACTGCCTCAGCCACCGCCTCGCCAGCATCCAGCCGCCGTGGCTGACGACCAGGGCGCCGGCAGGCAGCGCACAGGCGCCTACACGGGCGAGCAGGGCGTTGAGGGATTCGCCCCCGGACGGCGAGAAGCCAGGGAAGTCCGCGACCCACGCATCGATCTCGGCCTTGTCGATCGCACTCCACGGCTGTCCGTCCCAGGCGCCGAAGTCGATCTCTCGTAGGTTGCTGTCGATGCGATGCTGCCAGCCCCAGCGCCGCAGCCAGCGGCCGACGTCGGCGCAGCGTTGGAGCGGCGAGGTCCAGATCTCGTGCGGCAGCCGGTGCCGGCGCGCATGGGCCTGGATGCGCCGGGCCAGACGCTTGGCGCGGCGCCAGTGCACGGGCACATCGCTGCGCCCGCCGATGCAGCGGCCCTGCACCCCCTCGGGACGCGGGTGACGCCAGACGGTGAGGGCGCCCCTCATGCGCCGGCCGGCCCGAGGTGCGGCAGCAGGGCCAGCGCCGCGAGCAGGAGGGCGAGCTCGCTGAGCTGCTGGCTGGCGCCGAGGTTGTCGCCCGTGTAGCCCCCGAGGCGGCGGCGCAGCCAGCGGTGCATCCACAGCAGCACCAGCGCCGCCACGCCGAGCTGGGTGCCGATCATCAGGAGCAGGTCGCGCAGGGGCCAGGGGCCGCACAGCAGGGGCAGCGTGAGTGTGACGGCCATCAGCGCGGCGGCGGCCAGCGAGGCACCGCCGATCTGCGTGGCCAGCGGTTTGGCCTTGGCATGCTCGGCGTCACCGGCGTAGGGCAGCGTGCGCATCAGCAGCAGGGGTGCCAGACGCGAGGCCATGTGGCCCCAGAACAGCAGCAGCACCGCGAGCAGCGGCGCGTGCTCCGCCAGTGCCGCCAGCGTGGCCGCCTTGAGGCCCAGCAGAAGGATGAGCCCGAGCGCGCCGTAGCTGCCCAGGCGCGAGTCCTTCATGATCAGCAGGGCCTTCTCGCGGCTGACGGCGCCGCCCAGCCCATCGCAGGTGTCCGCCCAGCCGTCCTCGTGGAAGCCACCCGTGAGCCACACGCTGGACGCGATGGCGAGCAGCGCTGCGATCGTCGACGGGAACAGGAACAGCGCGAGGCCGAAGACGCCGGCGCTGAAGAGCCCCACGACCGCACCGACCGCCGGAAAGTAGCGTGCGCACTGCTGCAGCCATGCGGGCTCGAAGCCCACCCAGGCCGGGATCGGCACGCGGGTGAAGAACTGCAGGGCGATGAGGAAGAGGCGGAGTTCGTGCAGCAGGCGGCGCATGCGGGAGGGGGCCGGGGCGCCGGGCCGAGGCCGGGGCGCTCAGCCCTGCTCGGGCGGGTTCAGGGGGAGCTCGATGATAAAGCCGGTGCCCGGGCGCGGGTCCGGGTCCAGGCGGATGCGGCCCTGCATCATCTGGCACAGCTGCGCCACGAGGTGCAGGCCCAGCCCCGGGTTCTGCACGGCCTCCCAGCCCTGCAGCAGCGGCTCCCGCAGCGCGGGGGGCAGGCCGCGGCCGTTGTCCCGGTAGAGCAGGCGGGCCCAGTCGCCGTCGATCTGCACCTGCAGCTGGATGCGGCGGTCCCCGATGCCCTCGAAGGCATGGGCGCAGCTGTTGCGCAGGAGCTTGGCCAGCAGCTGCGACAGCTGCCCGCCGCACATCACCACCGGCGCGGCCGGCGGCAGGTCGAGCTCCAGCCGCGCGCGGGCGCCCTTGAGCAGCGCGCCATGCACGCGAAGGATGTTGCGCAGGTAGTCGCAGAGATCGAAGGCGGAGACCTTCTGCTGGGCCTGGTCGGCCGCGTAGGTCTTGAAGCCCGAGAGCATGTCCGAGGCGCGACGCAGATGGGCGCCGGCCAGCTGGCTGGCGCCGGCGATGCGTTGGGCCAGATCGGCGGCCTCGGCGGCGGTCAGGCGTCCGGCCTTGAGGCCCGTCAGCAGGCGCTCGGCGAACTCATCGAGCCCGGAGCAGGCGGTGACGGCGACGCCGATGGGTGAGGCGATGTCGTGCGTCATGCCGGCCACGAGGCTGCCCAGCGCGGCCATGCGCTCCTGCTCGATCAGGCGGCCGGTGGCGCGCAGCTCGCGCTCGCCGTGCTCGACGAGCAGCTGCTGCTCGTGCTCGCGGGCCAGCAGGTTCAGCAGCTCGGCGCTGCAGCGGCCGGCCAGGGCCTGCATGAGCTCGAGCGCGAAGAGGCGGCGCTCCCAGGGGATGGCCGCCTGGTCGAGGACGGCGAGCAGGCCGATGACGTGGTTCTCGGCATCGACGAGCGGCAGCCCCAGGTAGCTGTGAATGCCCATCTCGACCAGCAGCGTGTCCGTCGGGTAGGCCTGCTGCACGCCGCTGGCGTGGTAGCAGACCGCACCGTCCGCGACGTTGCGGCAGGGCGTGCCCTGGAGCGCGTAGTCGAAGGGGGCCGCCCAGTCGTCGCCCTGCCAGAAGGCCAGCAGCTCGGCCCGCAGGCCCTGGGGCGCCGCCCGGATCGTGCCGATGAAGCAGGCGTGCACGCCCAGCTCCGTGGCGAGGCTGCGCGTGACGGCCTCGAAGAGCGCGGTCCCGTGCAGTGGGCCCATGGCGAGGTTCAGCGCGCGCAGCGCCTGCTCGATGTTCGGCTCCGGCGTGCGGGGGGTCATGGCGGGGCTCAGGCGCGGTCCGGCAGTCGCTGGTAGATGTCCTGGACGGCGTCCAGATGGCCCAGCAGGAGCTCCACCAGCTTGGGATCGAACTGCGTCCCGGCCTGCTCCCGGATGTAGGCCAGCGCCTCGTCGAAGCCCCAGGCCTTCTTGTAGCAGCGGTCGCTCACGAGGGCATCGAAGACGTCCACCAGCGCCACGATGCGGCCGGCCACGTGGATCTGCTCGCCGGCCAGGCCGCGCGGGTAGCCCTGGCCGTCCCAGCGCTCGTGGTGCTCGTGCGCGATGATGGCGCCCAGCTGCAGGATGCGCTTGTCGGACTTGCTGAGCAGCTCGTAGCCGATGCGCGCGTGGGTCTGCATGACCTCCCACTCCTCGGCGTCGAGTTTGCCGGGCTTGTTCAGCACGCGATCCGGGATGCCGATCTTGCCGACGTCATGCAGCGGCGCGGCCTGCCGCATGAATTCGATGTCGCCCGCCTTCATGCCGACGAGCTCCGCCAGCAGGGCCGCGAGCTCGCCGACGCGGCGCACGTGCGCGCCGGTTTCCTTGGAACGCTTCTCGACGGCCTCGCCGATGATGTAGACGGTGGAGCGCTGGGTGTCGGCGATCTCCTCGCGCAGCAGCAGGCTCTCGTAGGTGATGGCGACGTTGGCGCAGAAGATCTCCAGCAGCTCGCGCGCCTCGGCGTCCACGGGCTCGGAGAAGACCATGTACAGCAGGCTCTCGTTGCCGCTGCTCGTGCGGTAGTAGCCGACGAAGCAGAGGTCCTCGAAATGGCTCTGCTGGTCATGCAGGGCCTTGTCCAGCGAGACCCTGACCTCTTCCGGCAGGCTGTCGACCTCTTCGTCGACCAGCAGCTTGGAATACTCGGACGTCGCGGCCAGCACCTTCAGGCGGCCCTCGATATGCGAGGCGGCATAGGCCGAGATGCGGCTGGCGCAGAGGCCCTGGGCCTCATAGCCCAGCAGGTGCGCCACCTGCTCCAGCACGGCCGAGGCGAAGCGGCGCAGGTTCTGGCTGTCGTAGATGCGGGTGATGGCGTCGATCGAGCGGCGCAGGGCCTGGCGCGACTGATCGATGATCATGATGTCCCGGTAGGACCGCAGCGCCGAGTAGAAGACCGTGATCAGCTTGCGCTTGGTGAGCTCGGTCTTCTCCTTGTAGTCGTTGATGTCGTAGGTCTTGATGACATGCTCTTCGGGCGCCTGGCCCGGCTGCCCGGTGCGCAGCACGATGCGCACATGGTGGTTCTCGAGCTCCTCGCGGATGTAGCGGGCGAGGTCGAGGCCGGCATGCTCGGACTCCATCACGACGTCCAGCAGCACGAGCGCGATGTCCTGGCGGGCCTGCAGGAGCTCCCGGGCCTCGGTGGCGCTGTAGGCGTCCAGGAATTGCAGGCGGCGGCCGGCGAACTCGAAGTCCGCCATGACCAGTTGCGTCACCTGATGAACCGCGGGATCGTCGTCGACGATCATCACCACCCAGGGGTCGATTGCTTTCGCGCGTCCTTGAGGCAATTCCTCAGGAAGTTCGTCAGCAAACACCAAGTCGGACATTGCTTGCTCCCATGTGCAGAGGCTGGGCTCATTATGGTGGCAAGTCTTGCCCTTGTGGGGCGCCCCCGGCGCGGCGCTGTGGCAGGGAAGAGGCAAAACAGCGGCCGGGCAGCGGCGGCTGTCCCGGCCTTCGGGGGCGCTGCCGCATCCGGCCGCGCCCGGGTGTGCAGGAGGTCACGAAAAGGGCCGCGGCCCGCGTGTCAGTCCTGCCGTTCGCTGACCCCGGCGGAGGCGAAGCTGGCCATCTCGGCCAGGATGCGGCAGGCCGACTCCAGCAGCGGCCAGGCCAGCGCGGCACCCGAGCCCTCGCCCAGGCGCAGGCCCAGGTCCAGCAGCGGCTGCGCCTGCATCTGTTCCAGCATCAGGCGGTGGGCCTGCTCGTTGGAGCGATGGGCGAAGACGCAGCGCTCCAGCACGGCCGGCTGCAGGCGCGCGGCCACGAGCACGGCGCTGCTGGTGATGAAGCCGTCGACCACGATGACGCGGCGTTCCAGGGCCGCCTGCAGCACGGCGCCGACCATCATCGCGATCTCGAAGCCGCCGAAGGCCTGCAGCGCCGCCAGCGGCGTGCGGGCGTCCGGATGGCGGGCCAGCACCTGGCCGAGGATCTCCGTCTTGCGGGCGAGCTGGGCGTTGTCAAGACCTGTCCCCCGGCCCACGCAGTCGGCGATGGGCAGGTCCGCCAGACGGGCCAGCAGCAGCGCCGCGGCGGAGGTGTTGCCGATGCCCATCTCGCCGAGGATCAGCACGTTGCCGGGCTGCGCGGCCAGCAGCTCGCGGCCGGCGCCGACGGCGGTGGCGCACTGGTCGGCCGTCATCGCGGGCTGCTCCAGGGCGTCGGCGGTCCCGGCGGCGACCTTGGCCTGGATCAGGCCGGGGCGCGGCGCGAAGTCGTGCCGCACGCCGGCGTCCACGACGCTCAGGGCCAGGCCGTGCTGACGCGCCAGCACGCTCACCGCGGCCCCGCCGGCCAGGAAGTTCTCGACCATCTGCCAGGTGACGTCGGACGGATAGGCCGACACGCCGCGCGCCGCCAGGCCATGATCGCCCGCGAACACCATGAGCTGCGGCTGCTTCAGCTGCGGGGTCTCGGTGCCGAGGATCAGGCCCAGGCGCTGCATCAGCGTCTCGAGCTGGCCGAGCGAGCCGAGGGGCTTGGTCTTGCTGTCGATGCGGGCCTGCAGCCGCTCGGCGAGGGCGGCATCGTGGAGGCTGGGAAGGGTCGGGATCAGGTCGTTCATCATCATCAGGAAAGGGTCGGGTGCTTGCTGGGCGTCTGTTGCAGGACGGTGGATCGGATGGCGGCCAGGACCTGGGGCGCACCGCGCTCCAGAGCGGCCAGGCCGGGGGCCAGGATGTCGGCGGACTTGATCTCCGCCAGCCGGGCGCCCAGGCCGTCGAAACCGGGGCGGGCGAGGACCTTCTCGGGCACGAACTTCTTGCCGCACCAGGAGCCGAGGATGAGCTGCGGCTCGCGCGCGAGCACCTCGTCGTGGCTCACGATGCGCTGCTTGGCGAAGCCGGCGCGGGCGCGGTCGGCGAAGACGTCATGGCCGCCGCACAGCTCGATGATCTCGCTCACCCAGCCGATGCCGCAGATGAGCGGCTCGTCCCATTCCTCGAAGAAGACGCGCGGCCGCCAGGGCAGGGCTGCGGCCTCCTCGGCGAGGCGCTGCTCCTGGGCGACGAGGTGGGCGCAGAGCTGCTCGCCCTCGGCCTCGCGCTGCACGAGCGCGGCCAGGCGGCGCACCATGGCGTGGATGCCGGCGATGTTGCGCTGGTCGAACCACAGCGTCGGCAGGCCCGCGGCCTCGCACTCGGCGAGCAGCGGCTTCTGCAGGTCCGAGAAGCCGATCACGAGGTCCGGCTGCACGGCGAGGATGCGCTCCAGCTTCATGCTCGAGAAACCGCTGATCTTGGGCTTCTCCGCACGGGCCTCGGGCGGATGGACGCTGTAGCCGGAGATGCCGGCCACGCGGTCCTGGGCGCCGAGGCGGTAGAGCACTTCCACGGCCTCGGTGGACAGGCAGGCGATGCGCTGCGGCGCGTCAGGGACGGGGGGTGCGGCGGGAAGGGGCGTTGAGTGGGTCATGCGGAGGGTTCCAGCAATTGCATCAGGGCACCCGGCGCGAAGTGGCGGTCCACATAGTCCGCAAGGCCTTCGAACACCGGCTCCAACCCTCCTCCTTCGACCCCGAACAGGGCCTTCAGCAGGGCCGGCTGCTCGAACAGGCCGTGGGCATAGAGCCCCAGCACGTTCGACTGCTGCCAGCCCACCACGCTGCCGTCCTGCTCGTGCAGGATCTCGGTCGCGGCCGCCAGCGACGGGTGCTGGACGGTGCGGCCATGGTGAATCTCGTAGCCCTCGAGGGTCAGGTCTTGCAGTGCCTGCCAGGGCGCCGCGAGGGCCGGCCCGAAGCGCAGGCGGGCGGGCCGCAGCAGCTTCTCGCGCTCGAAGCGCGTCACCAGCGGCAGCAGGCCCAGGCCGGGCGCATTGCCGTCGATGCCATGCGGGTCCACCAGCGTCTCGCCCAGCATCTGCAGGCCGCCGCAGATGCCCATCAGCGGCTTGCCCGCGGCGGCGTGCGTGGCGATGGCGGCATCGAGGCGCTGTTCGCGCAGCCAGGCGAGGTCGGCGGCCACCGCCTTGGAGCCCGGCAGGATGATCCAGTCGGCACCGGCGAGGCTGCGGGCGTCGCGCGCCCAGACCAGCTGCACGCCGGGCACCTGGCGCAGCGGCTGGAACTCGTCGAGGTTGGACAGGCGCGGATACGCCACGATGGCGATGCGCAGACCCTGGCCCGTGCTCTGCTCGTCGAACACGCCGTCCTCCTCGGGCAGGCCATGCTGGCGCCACATGGGCAGCACGGCCATCGTCGGCACGCCCGTCATCTGCTGCAGCATCTCGGGGCCCGGCGCGAGCAGCCGGGCGTCCCCCCGGAAGCGGTTCAGCACATAGCCGCGGATCAGCGCGCGCTCCTCGGGCGGCAGCAGCTGGTGCGTGCCAAAGAGATGCGCGAAGGCGCCGCCGCGGTCGATGTCCGTCGCCAGCAGGCAGGCCGCCTGCACCTCGCGGGCGGTGCGCATGTTGACGTAGTCGGAGGCATGCAGATTGATCTCGGCCGGCGAGCCCGCGCCCTCGATCACCACGACGTCGTTCTCGGCCATCAGCGCGTGCAGCGCGGCGCGCGCATGCGGCCACAGCAGCTCGCTGCGCTCGCGCCAGGGCGCACGGCTGAGCGCCTCGTCCACCTCGCCCAGCACCACCACCTGCGAGGCCGTGTCCGCCTCCGGCTTGAGCAGCACCGGGTTCATGCGCACGTCGGGCTGGCAGCGCGCGGCCAGTGCCTGGAAGTACTGGGCCGAGCCGATCTCGCCCATCCCGCCGCTCAAGCCGGACCAGCCGGACCAGCCGGACCAGCCGGGCGCCGGGCCGCTCCCAAGCCCGGCTGTGCCCCCTCGGGGGGCCGACTGCGTACCCGCAGGCGAGGGGTGAACAGGCACCACCCGCGCGTTGTTGCTCATGTTCTGCGCCTTGTACGGCGCCACCTTGAAGCCCTGCCGCGCATACCAGCGGCACAGGGCCGTGGCGAGGAAGCTCTTGCCGGCACCGCTGGTCGTGCCGAGCACCATCACGGCGCGTGCGCGCCCGTTCGTCTTGTTCAGAGGCATTCGATGTCCATGAGCGCTTGCAGCAGCGCGTCCTGGCTCTGCGGTCGCTGGACCGAGAGCCGCACCCAGCCCGGGGCCCCGAGCGAGGTGGCGTTGCGCAGCTTGATGCCGTGCTGGCGCAGGGCCTGCAGCAGCGTGGGAACGTGGGTGCCGGAGGGCGGACGCCACAGCGAGAAATTGCAGACGCTCGGCCGCGCCACCCAGCCGTGCCGATGCAGGGCGCTGTGCTGCGAGAGCCGCCAGCCCCGCAGCTGCTCGCGCTGCTGCTGCAGGGCCTCCCGGGTGTCGGGCTGCCAGGCCTGCGAGAGCAGCGCCACGCCTTCCGCCGAGAGCACCCAGCTCGGCGCGAGCCGGCGCAGCTGCGCGGCGGCCTCGCCGGCGGCGAGGGGCGCCTCGATCAGGCCGGCGCGGACGCCCGTCAGGCTCAGCGCCTTGTTGGGGCAGCGCAGACGCCAGGCGCGGTCGGCCAGGGCCGGCGGCAGCTGGGAGCGGCCATCGAGGCGAAGCTCCTCGTAGGCGAGGTCGATGGCGAGTTCGGAGCCGCTGTTGAGCAGCGCGTCGCCCAACGCCTGCCAGGCGTCCGGCAGCGGGCTGGCCCCCGTCGGATTGCAGGGATCGCAGACCCACACCAGCGCCGGGCTCATCATCGGCAGGCCGTCTTCCTGGGCGCACAGGCCGCGGGCGAGCGCCGGCAGGTCCTCGTAGGCATGGACGCGCAGGCCCAGGGCCTCGGCCGCGGCGGCGTATTCGCCAAAGCCGGGCTGCGGCACCCAGACGTGGCGCAGGCCCTGCCGCGCGGCCCACAGCGTCAGCCGGCGGATGGCCTCGGCGCCGCCTGCGCTGGGCAGGAGCAGCTCCGCCGGATGCGCCAGCTGCGCGGCCAGCGTGTGGCGCAGCTGCGCATAGGCTGGGTCGGGGTAGCGGCTGCGGTCCGCCGCGTCCACGGCCGCGCGCACGGCGGGCGGCGTCGGCAGCGGGCTGGCATTGCTGGAGAAATCGTGCTGCACATCGGGGCCGCCGTCGGGGCCACCGTGCTCGATCAGGGGCGCCTGTTGCGGGTCCACGCCGGAGGCCGGCGCGGGGGCCATCGAGGAGGTCATTGGCCCGGCCTTCACCATGGCAGGCCTCCGCGCAGGACCAGCGCCAGCCCCATCAGCAGCAGCGCCGCGAGGCCCAGCGTCAGCCGCGCATGGGCGACGGCGCGCGCAATGTCGGCGATGGCCGGCTCGCGGCCGGCCTCGTTCAGCACATAGACGCCCGGCTTGCCCAGGCACAGGTCCAGGTGCAGCGCCATGGCGCCCATGGGCCAGCCCCCGTTGGGCGAAGGCGTGCGGCGGGCCTGCTGCCACAGGGCGGGCCAGCGCGCCGCCGGCAGCATCAGCAGGCCGGTGATCCGGGCGGGGAGGAAGGACAGCAGGTCGTCCAGGCGGGCCGCGCACTTGCCGGCCCATTCCCAGGGGCCGCGGTAGCCCCACATGGCATCGGCCGTGTTGGCGAAACGGTACAGCGCCGCGCCGGGCAGGCCCGCCACCGCGAACCAGAACAGCGGCGCGACGACGGAATCGTTGAGGTTCTCGGCCAGCGTCTCGATCGCGGCCTCGCGCACCTGCGCGGCGCTCAGGCCCCGCGTGTCCCGGCTCACGAGGCGCGACAGCCGGACCCGGCCGTCCTCCAGCGATGTCTGCAGTGCATGTTCCACGGCCACCACCTCCTCGCGCAGCATGCGCCAGGCCAGCAGCGGCTTCAAGATCAGACCCATGAAAATCAGGGCCATCCCCCACCGGAGGGGGCTTCGCCAGGGCTGGATGCCTTCCCAGATCAGCGCCTCGACTCCCCAGGCCGGCAGCACGGACAGGACGGCGCCCAGCAGCCACAGCAGGCTGCCCGCGGCCAGCGCCAGCCCGGGTGCCAGCGCGGGCAGGCCGCGCTTGAAGGCGCCGAGGTAGCGGCCCATGGCCACGACGGGATGCGCCCAGGCGGGCGGTTCGCCGAAGAGGCGGTCCGCCAGCAGCGCCACGGCCATCGCGGCGGGGAAGAGCCAGATCGTTTCCATCACGCCGGGGTCAGTCCTCGATGCCGCGCTGGGCCGGCACACCCGCCTTGAAATGATGCTTGACCAGGGTCATCTCGGTGACCGTGTCTGCGAGGTCGATCAGCTCCTGCGGCGCGCGGCGCCCGGTCAGCACCACGTGCACGTGCGGGGGGCGCTCGCGCAGGACCTGCAGCACCGGCTCCAGCGGCAGCCAGCCGTAGCGCAGCGGATACATGATCTCGTCCAGCACCACGAGGAAGTGCTCGCCGGCACGGATCGTCGCCTCGGCGCGGGCCCAGCCTTCGCGGGCCAGCTCGGCGGAGTGGTCCAGGTCCTTGCTCTTCCAGGAGAAGCCGTCGCCCAGGCCCTCGATGGGCACGCCCAGCTGCTCGAAGAGGCGGTGCTCGCCGAAGCGGGCCGAGGGCACCTTCATGAACTGGTAGATCTTCACGGCCTTGCCGCGGCCGTGGGCACGCAGTGCCAGGCCGAAGGCGGCCGTGCTCTTGCCCTTGCCGTCGCCCGTGTGGACGAGGATCAGGCCGCGGCGCTCGGCGGTGGGGATGACGCGTTCGCGGTCGACGGGCGGGGTTTCAATTTCCATGATCGGGGGCTTTCATCAACAGGTCCTGGAGCGGGCGGCGCTGGCGCCAGCCGGCCTGCTCCAGCAGGGGTTGTTCGTGGAAGGCGGGCACCGGCCCCAGGCACAGCAGGCCCAGGGGCCGGGCGCCGGGCGGCAGCTCGAGCACGCGCGCCAGGGCCTGCGGCTCGAACATGGACACCCAGCCCAGGCCGAGATTCTCCACGCGGGCGGCGAGCCAGAGGTTCTGCACCGCCGCGCCGGCCGAGCACAGGGCCATCTCCTGCGGCATCGTGCGGCGGCCGAAGACGGTGCCGTCGTCCGGCGGGAGGATGAGGGCCAGCAGTTCGGCGCAATCCCGCAGCCCCTCGACCTTCAGCCGCAGGAACTCGTCCGCCCGCGCGCCCAGGGCCGTCGCGGTGGCTTGGCGCTCGGCCTCCACCAGCGGGGCGAGGCGCTCGCGCCAGGCGGGCGTGGACAGGCGCATGAAGCGCCAGGGCTGCATCAGGCCCACGGAGGGCGCCTGGTGCGCGGCCTGCAGCAGGCGCTCGAGCTGCGCGTCGGGCAGCGTCGGGCCGGGCACGAAATGGCGGCAGTCGCGGCGCCGGGCGATGGTCTCGCGCACGGCCTCGGCCTGCTCGGCGGTGAAGTGATGCAGGGGGGCGTTCATGTCGAGCTCAGAGCCTCACCCGCACACTGAAGCGCAGGCTGCGCGGCTCCATGGGGTGGACGAGGCGGCCGGCCAGCCCCTCGCCGCCTCCGCACGCCGCGCCCTCGCGCCGGGTGCAGGCGTTGCCCCAGTACTCGATGTCGTGCGCCTGCGTGTTCAGCAGATTGAGCAGGTCCAGCCCCAGTTCCCAGCCGGGCGCGGGGCGCCAGGCCAGCTTGGCGTTGACGGTGAAGGCGCCGCCGGAGCGCTCGCGGCCGCTTTCCTCCAGCGCATAACGACCGATGTAGCGCAGGCGCAGGCCGGCGCTCCAGGCGCCGCCCGGGTCGTGGCTGGCGCTGACCGAGGCGCTCAGCGGGATGGCATTGGGCACCTGGCGGCCGCCGTTCTCGGCCTCGACGAAGCGGGCGCGGGACCAGGCGACGTCGGCGTCGATCAGCCAGTCGCGGCCCAGGCGGATGTCGTTGGACCATTCCAGACCGATGCGGCGGGAGGCACCGCGCGCCTCGGTGACGCCCTCGTCGCCCACGAAGACCAGCTCCGAATCGAGGTCGGCCTGCCACAGGCTCCAGCTGGATTGCCAGCCGGGGCCGAAGCGGTGGCGCAGGCCCAGCTCCTGGCTGCGCGTGCCGGCGAGCAGGGGCAGGGGATCCTGCGCGCTGCCGTCCTGCGGGTTGAAACGGCTGGTGGCGCCGCGGGCGTCGTTGGAGCGGAAGCCGCGGCCCCAGTGGGCATAGAGCTCGGTCTCGGTGCTCCAGCGGTGCACGAGGCCCAGGCGCGGGCTGAGGCGGCTGTCGCGGGCCGTGCCGCCGTTGCCGGCGTTGAACTCGCCGCCCAGGGCCTCGACCCGGGCCTGGACGCGATCCCAGCGCGCGCTCAGCACGGCGCGCCACGCCGGCGTCAGCGCCTGCTGCAGCTCGGCGAAGGCGCCCAGGGCGTCCTGGCGCACGCGGTCCTCGCGCACGGTGCGCTGGCGGACGCGGTCGACGGTGTCGTAGAGGCCGAGGGTGCCGATGCGATCCTGGCGCCATTGCAGACCCCAGCTGAACTGCGCCGGGGCCAGGTCTTGCCACAGGGCCAGGCGCGGCTGCTGGGCCTGCCAGGCGAAGCCCAGCACCTGGCGGCGGTCCAGCTGCTCGTGCTGGTCGCCGTCCGGGCCGTTGATGAAGCCGGAGGGCGCGGAGTAGAGCTGCAGGCCGTAGTCGATCACATAGGCCGTGGCCTGCTGCTGCCAGGGACCGCTGCGGCCGGCCCAGTCCACGCTGAGGCTGTGGCGGTGGGTGATGCCGCCGTCGTCGGGCGAAAGCGTGCCGTAGCGGCCGATCTCGCCGGACTCGATGGCACGCAGCGGCACGTGCTCGCTGGCCTTCCAGTGCGCGGTGTAGCCCAGCAGGCTCACCGAGAGGCCGTCGCGCTCATCGCCTCTGGACCAGCGCAGCACGGCATTGCGCCGCTGCAGGCCCTCGGGCTGGTCCCAGGGGCCGTCATTGCGGCTGGCCTCCAGGGCCGCGAGCGCCTGGCCACCGCCCAGCGGGCGGCTGCCGGCCAGCAGCGCGCGGCGGAAGTTGTGCGGCCCCAGGCCCAGCTCGGCGAAGGGCTGGGCCAGCTCGCGCACATAGGCGATGCGCGAGGCGCCGGTGGTGGCGAAGTCCCCGTCCTCCGCCGCGAAGGCGCCCTTGCGGTAGCGCAGGCTGTCCACCAGCTCGGGCATCAGGAAGTTCAGGTCCATGTAGCCCTGGCCGTGCGCGTGGCTGGCCATGTTGACGGGCATGCCCATCAGCAGCGTGGCGAAGTCGCTGCCGTGGTCGAGGTTGAAGCCGCGCAGGAAGTACTGGTTGGCCTTGCCGTCCCCGCTGTGCTGGGTGACGATCATCCCCGGCATGGCCTCCAGCAGTTCGGCCGGGCGCAGCAGGGGCTTGGTGGCCAGGCGCTCGGCGCCGACCTCGCCCTGCGAGGCGCTCTCCGCGCTGCCCAGCACGGCCCGGCCCTGCAGCTCGACCTTCTCCAGCTCCTCCGCATGCAGGTTCAGCGCGACGGGCGCGCACATCGCCAGCAGCCAGGGCAGCGGGCGGACGGGACGGCGGGACGGGACTCGGTTCAGTTTCATGCAGGACGGACAGCAGGCAGCGCCGCAGCGCCAGGGGAGTTGAAGGTGGACGCCGCACGGACCCAGCGCCAGCTGGCGCCGCAGGCCATCAGCAGGCCCATCAGGACCCAGGCCAGGGCGGTGGACAGCGGCGAGGCGCCCGCGACGCGCAAGGGCGGCGCCGGGGGCACGGGCTTCAATTGCAGGCCGCGCACGACGGGCGGCGGGACGGCGTCGGGGGTCTGGTGCGGTTTGGGCGTGGCAGGGCGCGGCGCCGGGGCGGGCGGCTTGGGCAGCTGGGGCAGCTGGCCTTGCACCCAGCGCTGCACGCCGGCCAGCTCGTCGGGGCGGCTGCGGGCGCTGCGCAGCTCGGCATAGCGCTGGGCCAGCTCGCGACGCGTGGCGGCATCCGGCTGCCAATGACCTTGCGCGGCGGCGCGCACGAGGCCCGCGAGCGTCTGCGCGTAGCTCTCCTTGTGCTGGGCCAGCCATTGCGGCAGCTGCAGCTGGTGCTTGTCGCGCACCAGCACGTCGAAGAGGCTCTGCCAGTGGTCAGGGCGCACGGTCTCGGGGGCCATGTTTTGCCAGCCCAGGGTGAACTGCACCGTCTTGAGCACCTGCAGCGCGCCCGCGTAGCCCTCGTCGCGCTGGGCCTTGAGCCAGCCGGGGTGGAGGTAGCGGCCCTGCATCTCCAGGGCGATGGCGCGGCTGGCGCTCTCGGTCTGCTGCTCGGCGGCGTCCTGCAGCTGGCTCACGTGCAGCTGCAGCGCCTCCTTGCGGCCGGCCGCCTTGGCCGCCGCGGCCAGGCCGCCCAGGTACTGGAAGGGATCGTCCGAGCTGAGCATGGCGTAGAGGTGGGAGCTGCGCGACATCAGCGCGGCGTCCGTGCGCTTGAGCTGGGACGCGAAGGCGCTGCGCGCCGTCCGCTCGTCAACCGCCAGCGGCTCGCCCTGCACATAGGGCTGGCTCATGCTCTGCAGGAAGAGTTGCCCCAGACGTGGATCCTCGCGCTTCTGTCCATCGGATTGCATCGCCTCGGCCACGCCCGTGCCGTAGGCGCCCACGCTGTTGCCGAACATCCGCGCTTGCGCAAGCTGCCGCGCCTGCGCGGGCTTCATGCCTTGCCTGCGCAGCTCCTGCTCGACCTCGCGGCTGTGGCGGGTGATGGCGTTGTCGCCTTCCTGCTCGGCGGCCGAGGCGGCCAGGGCGACGGCCTCGTCCAGCAGCTTCATCAGGCCGGGGAACTGGTCGCGGTAGGAGCCGGTGATGGACAGCAGCACGTCGATGCGGGCGCGGCCCAGCTGCTCCAGCGGAACGAGGCGCAGCTTCGTCGGCCGGCCGTTCTCGTCCCACACGGGCTCGACGCCCAGCGCGGCCAGGGCCTGGGCTTCCATGAGGCCCTGATGGCGCAGGGTCTCGCCGGCCCACAGCGAGAGGGCCAGACGCTGCGGCGGCTTCGGGCCCTTGGCCTGCTCGGCCCACCACTGCTTGAAGAGCCGCTGGGCGGCCTCGTAGGCCTGGGGCGTGGGCAAACGGGCCGGGTCCAGGCCGCTGAGGTTGCGGCCGGTGGGCAGGCTGTCGGGATTGCGCAGCGGGTCGCCGCCATAGGCCGCGGGCACGAAACGGCCCTCCAGCGCGGCTAGCAGGCCCGGCAGCTCGCCCTCGTGGGTGAGCCGGCGCTCCATCTCCTGGGCGCGCAGGGCGAGTTGGTAGAGCGCGGCGCTGTCGATGGGCTTGCGGGCGGCGTGGTTGGGCACCGGACCCTCGGGCTGGGCGGGGCGCAGGTCCAGCTCGCTGGCGGCCTTGGCGTCCTTCAGCGCGAGGTCCAGCCAGCGCGCCGGGCGGGCGGTGGCGACGCGCTCGTAGTCGATCAGGAAGGCCTCGTCGATGTCCTCGCCCAGGGCCTCGATCAAGGGCACGCGCAGCATCTGCAGCAGGGTGCCGCGGCGCTGGGCCTCGTCCGGCACGCGGCCGAAGACGGCCAGGCCCTGGGGCTGGGAGCTTTGCGCGAGGCGGTCCAGATAGGGGTGCAGCAGCTCCAGGAAGCCGGGGAAGTTGGCGCTGATCTGCTCCGCCGTCCAGCCGAGGTCGCGGTGCAGCTGGTGCTCGACGAACTGCTCCACCATCTGCCGCTCGAGGCCCTGGCGCGTGGGGCCGGGGTCGACGGTCTCCCATTCATGCATCAGCTCGTGCATGCGGGCCATGCGGGCGTTGAAGCCGGCCGGCGCGAAGCTGGGCGTGCGGTGGCTCACCATCAGCGCGCGGCCGCGGCGCTTGGCGGTGAGGGCCTCGCCGAGGTTGTCGACGATGTAGGGGTAGATCACGGGCACGTCGCCCAGCGGCAGCAGGGCATCGTCCTGCACGTCCAGGCCGCGCAGCTTGCCGTTCGCCCATTCCTGCGTGCCGTGGGTGCCGAAGTGGATCAGCGCATCGGCCTGCCGGGCCCACAGGTAGACGGCCAGGTAGTGGTGGGACAGCGGCGTCTTGCTGCGGTGCTGCATCGAGTCGCGACCGAGGTGCTGGTCCTCCTCGCGCGGCGGCTGGGGCAGCACGGCCAGCTGGCCCAGCTGCAGGCGCGGGATCACGAAGACGGGCCTGCCCTGATGCGGGCGCACGTAGCGGCTCTGTGCGGGCGAGCCCCAGCGCTGCAGGATGGGCTGGCGCACGGCGGCGGGCAGGGCGTCGAACCAGCGCTGGTAGTCCGCCACGGGAAGGGCGGCGGCCTGGCCGCTGCGCAGCAGGGCGTCGAGGTCGGCGCCGGGGTAGTAGGCCGCCAGCAGGCCCTGCAGCCCTTGCAGCCACTGCGCCTCGTCCCGTGGTTCGACGGCATAGCCCGCGGCCTGCAGGCCCTGGCTCAGCTGCTCCAGGCTGCGCGGCACATTGAGGAAGCTGGCGCCGAAGTTGCTCGCTCCGGCGGGGTAGTTGTAGACGAAGAGGCTCAGGCGCTTGGCCGCCGCGGGCTTGCCCTGCAGCGCGATCAGGCGGCGCGCCTTGGCCACCACGGCGGCGGACTGGCGCTCGATGAGCTGCGGCTCGGCGCCGCCCGCGGGATGGGCCACGACCAGCACCGGGTCGATCAGGCCGGCGCTCTCGGGCTGAGCCAGGTAGAAGGGGATGTCGCTCTGCGCGAGGCCCGTGCTGCCGCCGTCCCATTGCGCGATGTCGCCCTGGCGGAAGGGCAGGGTGGCCAGCACCGGCCGGCCCCAGCGCTCGAACAGCGTCTGCAGCGAGCCGGCCTTGGGCATCAGGGTGTGCGTCACGAGCACGTGGTGCAGGGGCTGGCCGTGAGGTGCGAGCAGGGCCTGCAACTGGGTCTCGTCGAGGGGGCTGGCGAAGGCCGCGAGCGCCTGCAGGCCCTGGGCCTCGAACTGGCGCAGCCAGGCGTCGAGCCAGGCGGTCTGGCCCTGGACGAAGTGGTAGCGGTGCAGCAGGATCACGACCCGCTGCATCGCCCCGCCCGGTGCTCGCTGCTCGGCCCAGTGCCAGGCCGCGTCGGCGTCCGGCAGCAGGGACGGGGCGTCCGGGTGGTAGAAGCCGCGCAGGGGCAGGCGCTGGGCGAGGGGCATCTCGATGGAGCGCCCCTCGGCCTGCGCCTTCAGCACGCGCAGGGCCGCCTGCGTGTTGGCCGCGCCGCCGGCCTGCAGCAGCGCGCGCAGGCTGCGCTCGGTGGCCGGCGGCTCGCCGCCGGGGATCCACAGCGGCTGGCGCGCCTCCAGGCCGGGCACGTCGGCCAGCACGCCGCGCAGGCGCGCCTCGGCCACGGCATGGGGCGCGTCGATCCACACCCAGCGCGCCGCCTGCATCAGGCTCTGCAACTGACGCTGGCGGGCCTGGCGGTCCTTGTCGGCGAGGGCCTCGGCCTGCAGGGACACCTGCCAGCGCTGCAGCGTGAGGCCGGCCGCCTGGGCCTCGCGCACGATCAGCGCCTCGCGGGCCGCGGGCGTGACGTCGGTCGAGATCCACACCAGCTGGGCCTGGGCCAGGGGGGCTGCGCAGGCCAGCATCGCCAGGAGCAGCAGGCGCCAAAGGAGGCACGACCAGAACGAGTAGCCAAGCGACGCCCGAGGATCCGGCTCTGCCGGTCCTTCGGGCGTGCCCCCCTGGGGGGGCCGAGGCTGGACACAAGCGGGCACCGCTTGTGCCTGCCGAGGGACCATGCCTCTGGCATGGTGCGGCCTGCAAGGCTGGCGAAGCCAGTAGGGGGGGGTCATTGTTCAGGGACGTAGATGACGCTGCCGTCCTTCAGCTTGTAGGCCACGCCGGCCTTGACGCCTTGCCCTTCGCTGCTGCCGCCATTGCCGCGGTACTTGATCTCCTGGCCGTTCTTGCGCACCACGATCTCCATGTCCGGCTCGCCGGCGCGGCGGATCACGGTCTCGTCGGCCTGGGACTGCTGCTGCAGCGCCACGGCCGTCAGCAGGGCGACGACGAGGACGAGGAACACGTCCACGAGGTTGACGGCCGACAGCATGGGATCGTCGTCCTCCTCGGCGAGGATGTGGAGGCGGTGACCGCTCATGCCCAGCCCCGTTCCTTCTTGATGTCCAGCAGCTCCGCCAGCAACCAGCGGCGGCGCACGGAATAGAGGACGAGGGCGATGGCGGCGGACGACATGGCCAGCACCACGCCGGAGAAGGCGGAGCCGAACACCGCGAGCGCCTGGTGTCCCTGGCCGGCGGCGACCTGCTGCAGCGCGGGGCCGAGGGGCACCATGGTCGCGATGAGGCCCAGCAGCGGGCTCACCCGGCCCAGCAGCCGAGCGGGCTCCAGCTGGCGCACGAGCTGCAGCTCGAGCTGCTCCAGGCCGCAGTCGGGCGTGGCCCGCAGCAGGCGGCGGCCGCGGCGGCGCAGCAGGGCGTCCATCAGCGTGACGCCGGCCGACCACAGGGCATAGACAAAGCCCAGGGCAACGAGGATCAGCACCGGCCACAGCAGAGCCTGGGTGATCTGGGCAAATCCGGTTTCGATCAGCATGGGGTCGGGGCGGTGTCAGCCGCGCAGAAAGCGCGCCACGGCGGGCGCATTGGAGGGGAAGTAGTGGTGTATGTAGCTGGCCCGCAAAGACCCGACCTGGTAGAGCGCCTCGCAGGTCTTGCCGCCATTGGGATTGGTGGCCTGCGCCATTGGCGGCAGCGTCGTTTCCAGCGTCGAGTAGTGGAAGCTGTGCCCGCGCAGCGCGCCTTCGGGCCAGTCGATGGCCTGCAGGCCCAGGGCCGAGAGACGCGTCTGCATGCGCGCGGTGCCCGGCAGCAGGCCGGCCAGGGGCCAGGTCTTGCCCTCGGCGTCGACGAGCTGCTCCATCAGCACCAGCAGGCCGCCGCACTCGGCCAGCAGCGGCTTGCCCGCGGCGTGGTGGCGGCGCAGGTCGGCGAAGAAGCTGGGGTGGGCGGCCAGGGCCTCGGCATGCAGCTCGGGATAGCCGCCGGGCAGCCAGAGCGCATCGCACGCGGGCAGCGGCTCGCCGGCCAGGGGCGAGAACAGGCACAGCTCGGCGCCCAGCGCACGCAGGCAGTCCAGGTTCGCGGGGTAGATGAAGCTGAAGCAGGCATCCCGGGCGACGGCGACGCGGCGGCCCGCCAGCGGCAGCCCGTCGTCGGCCGCGGCGGGCGCGGTGAAGTCCACCGGCGCCAGCGCGGCGGCCAGGCCCTGACCCAGCGCGCAGCCGGCCTCCCAGGCATCCGCCCAGGCCTGGAGCTGGGCCTCGAGCCCCGGCAGTTCCAGGGCCTGGACCAGGCCGAGGTGGCGCTCCGGCAGGCTCAGCTCGGGCTGGCGGCGCACGGCGGCGACAAGCGGCAGGTCCGGCGGCAGGCCCTCGGCCACCATGCGGGCGTGAGCGTCGCTGCCCACGCGATTGGCGACCACGCCCACCACGCGCACGTCGCTGCGGTAGCGCGCCAGGCCGGTGGCCAGCGCCGCAAAGGTCTGTGCCATGGCGGAGGCATCGAGCACCGCCAGCACCGGCAGGCCGAAGGCGGCCGCCAGATCGGCACTGCTGGGCTTGCCGTCATAGAGGCCCATCACGCCCTCGACGAGGATCAGGTCGGCCTCTGCGGCGGCCTGGGCGAGCAGCGTCTGGCAGTGCGCAAGGCCGCCCATGAAGAGGTCGAGCTGGTAGACCGGCGCGCCGCTGGCGCGCTCCAGGATCATGGGGTCGAGGTAGTCCGGGCCGGTCTTGAAGACGCGCACCCGCTGACCCTGGCGGCGCGCCTGGGCCGCGATGGCGGCGGTGAGGCTGGTCTTGCCCTGGCCGGAGGCCGGGGCGCTGATCATGAGGGCGGGGCAGCGGGGCATGGGAGGCGGGCGGTGGACGAGGGTGGGCGGACGGCGGCGGCCTCAGGCCGGCCGGCGCAGCGGCAGCACCGGGGCGAGGTCGCCGGCGTGGGCCGGCGGCGGCGGGCGGCTGCTGAAGGGCAGGGCGATCCACTGACCCTGCACCTGCAGGATCTGCAGCCGGTCGTCGAAGACCGCCTGCAGGGCGCGATGCGTGGCGGGGTCGCCCGGCGCGCCCTGGTGGTGGACCAGGCCGTCGGCCATCACGACCAGCTCGTCGGCCTGCAGCGCGACGTTGAGCTCGTGCAGCACGCTGATCACGGTGCGGTCCTGGGCGACGAGCTCGCGCACGCAGTCCAGCCAGTCGGCCTGGTGCGGCGGGTCCAGGTGGGCGAGGGGCTCGTCCATCAGCAGCACCTCGGCGCGCACGGCGAGCGCGCGGGCCAGCAGCACGCGCTGCCGCTCGCCGCCGGAGAGGCGCTGCAGGCGGCGCTCGCGCCAGTCCCAGCACTGCGTGCGGCGCATGGCCTGCGCGACGGCCTCGTGGTCCTCCGCGGAGGGCGGCGAGAGCCAGGCCTGGTGCGGCAGGCGGCCGAGCATCACGACCTCGTAGGCGCTGAGGTCGTCACCGCCGCTCTCGTTCTGGCCCAGCCAGGACAAGGCGCGGGCGCGGGCCTTGGGCATCCAGTCGCCCAGGGGCTTGTCCAGGAAGTCGATGCGGCCCTGGGCGGGCAGCAGCGCCGCCATCGCGCGCAGCAGCGTGGACTTGCCCGCACCGTTCGGGCCGACGATGGCCGTCCAGCGCGCGCGGGGCAGGGCGGTGTAGAGCGCCTTGAGCACGGGCTGGCCTTGCAGGCTCAGGCCCAGGAGATCGACCTCGAAGGCGGCAGGCAGGTGCAGTCCTCGGCTCATGCGCGTTTCTCCGACAGCGGCCCGCGGTGCATCAGCACCAGCAGGTAGGCGCCGCCCAGCAGCGAAGTGACCACGCCCACGGGCAGCTCCTGGGGGGCGATGACCCAGCGGGCGACGATGTCGGCCGACAGCAGCAGGCAGCCGCCGGTGAGTGCGGACAGCATCAGCAGCCAGCCATGGGTGCACAGCACGCGGCTGCGCACCAGGTGCGGCGCGACGAGGCCCACGAAGGCGATGAGCCCCGCCTGCGCGACCGCCGCGCCCGTGGCTAGCGCCAGCACGGCGATCAGGAAGAGGCGGACGAGGGACAGGCGCACGCCCAGCGAGCGCGCGGTGGCCTCGCCCAGCGTCAGCGCGTCCAGGGCGCGGCTCGCGCCGATGGCCCCCATCAGGCACAGCAGCAGCGCGGGGGCCAGCACCCAGACGGAGGCCCAGCTCAGGAAGCCGCTGGTGCCCAGCATGAAGGCCTGCATGGGGCGCATGATGTCCGGCGTCATCAGCGTCAGCAGCGAGGTCAGGGCGAAGAGCACCACGCCCACGATCACGCCGGCCAGCAGCAGGCGGATGGACTGCTCCACGCCGTGCGCCAGCAGCAGAGTCAGGCTCACGCCGGCCAGCGCGCCGATGAAGGCCGTGCCCGTGAGGCCGATGCGCAGCATCAGCGCCACCGCGGCCGGGCTCACGCCGATCGCCACCAGCAGCACGGCCACGCCCAGCGAGGCCCCGGCCGAGGCGCCCAGCAGGTAGGGGTCGGCCAGCGGATTGCGGAACAGGCCTTGCGCGATGGCCCCGCCCAGGCCCAGCAGCGCCCCGGCGAGCAGGGAGCCGACCGAGCGGGGGAAGCGGATCTGCCACAGGATCTGCTCCTGCATGGCGTCCTGGGCGGCGAGGATGTTGAAGGAGAAGCCGGTGCTGCCCACGGCCACGCCGGCCAGGCACAGGCCCGTGGCGATCAGGAGCAGCAGGAGCAGCAGGGTCCAGGGTTTCATGAGAGGCTCATTCCGTGAGCGAGTGCGCCTCAGCGCATGCCGCCGGGCGGCGCATTGAACGGCGTGGTGGGCAGTGGCACGGGGCCGGCGACGGCCTGGCGCAGGCAGCGGGCCATCAGCGCGGCGGCCTCGGCCATGCGGGGGCCGGGGCGCACCAGCACGTCGGACTCATCCGGCGTCCAGACGCAGATGCGCTGGTTGCGCACGGCCTGGATGCCGTTCCAGCCCGGCCGTTGCGGCAGGCCCGGGGCGCTGCGCTGGCCGACCATGATCACCTGGGGATTGGCGCGCACCACGTACTCGGGGTTCAGCTTGGGGAAGGGGCCCAGCTCGGCCGGGATGATGTTCTTCGCGCCGAGCCGCGTGAGGGTCTCGCCGATGAAGGAGCTGGTGCCGGCGCCGTAGGGCGCGCTGTCCACCTCGTAGTAGACGTTCAGCTGCCGCGCCGCCGGGGGCAGGCTGGCGGCGGCCTCGCGGATGCCGTCGTCGATGTGCTGCCAGACCTGCGTGCCGGCCTGCGGCTTGCCCAGCACCTGCGCCACCTTGCCCAGCACGCGCTGGACATCCGCATGGGTCTTGGGCTCGAGGGCGATGACCTTGAGCCCCAGGGCTTCCAGGCGATCGGTCAGGCGCGAGGAGATGGCCACCATCACCACGTCCGGCCGCAGCGCCACGATGCTCTCGATGCTCGTGTCGTCCATGCCGCCCAGCTTGGGCAGCGACTGGATGGAGGCCGGGAAGTTGGAGTAGCGGTCCACGCCCACCAGCCGCGCGCATTCGCCCAGCGTGCAGATGGATTCCGTCAGCGAAGGCAGCAGGCTCACGATGCGCCGCGGCACGTCCGGCAGCGTCACGCTCTGGCCACGGTCATCCTTGAGCTGCACCGGTGCCGCCGAGGCCGCGTTCCAGCACAGCGCTGCCAGCAGCGGCAACAGCAGGCTGGCGAGGGGTCGGGTCTTGCCTATCCACATCTTCATCTCAATGCCTTTCACTTAACGCACACCGCACCGCACATGCTCAGAGGCACGGCTTGCGGCTCAACGCCGCTGGCAAGGCCGTCCCCTCGGGGGACCGCCCAGGCCTGCCGGCGTTCAGCCCGGCAGACCTGGGCGAGGGGCTGACAAGGGCCACCCCGCCACCATCAAGGTCAGCTGCGCGCAGCGGCTCGCCACCGCCTGGTTCAGGCGGCCCAGCTCGTCGGCATACTCGCGCACCTCGCGGCCCAGGGGCATCACGCCCCAGCCCACCTCGTTGGACACGAAGACCACGGGCGAGGGCAGCGTGGGCAGCGTGGCCATCAGGGCGTCGAAGGCCTCCTTCCAGGCCTCGCGGCGCGGCGGGCCGTCCATGGGCATCAGCCAGTTGGTGAGCCACAGCGTGAGGCAGTCCACGATCAGCAGACGCTCCGGGGCCGCGGCCGCCTGCAGCGCCTCGGCCAGCTGCAGCGGCGCCTCCACGGTGGCGAAGCCCGCCGGGCGATCGGCCCGGTGACGGGCGATGCGCTCGCGCATCTCGTCGTCATGGGCCTCGGCCGTGGCGATGACGCAGACGCCATGCCCCGGCTCGCGCGCCCAGTCGAGCGCCAGGCGCTCGGCATGGCGCGACTTGCCGCTGCGCTGGCCGCCGACGATCAGGTGGTGAGGGCTGCTCATGCCGCGTCTCCTGGGCGTTTGCGAAGTCGGGCGTGGCTTACAGCGTGGGCGTGAAGCGCAGGCCGATGAACAGCGTGCGCGGCGCCTGCGAGTAGCCCTTGGCCGTCTCGTAGTCCTTGTTGAAGGCGTTGTCGAGGTTGGCCTGCAGGCGCAGCTGCGGGTTGACGCGGTAGCCCACGTCCAGGTTCACCAGGCTGTAGCCGCCCAGGGGCTTGGTGTTGGCGTTGTCGTCGAAGCGGCTGCCGTGGGCCTGCAGCTGGATGCCGCCGGACCACTGGTCCAGCGTCTTCTCGATGCGCAGATTGCCGTGCTTCTTGGCGCGGCGGCCGAGGAGTTTGTCGGTGGCGAGGTCGCGCGGATTCTGGAAGTCCACGCCGCCCTGCACGCGCAGGCCGAAGAGCTGCGTCTCGCCCTGCAGGCTCACGCCCTGCAGGCGCACCTTGGCGAGGTTGCCGTAGCAGCCGCCGTAGGTGGAGACGCAGTTGGCCGCGAAGCCGCTGTCCCAGGAGATCAGGTCACGGATGCGGTTGTTGTAGACGGTGAGGCTCAGCTCGCTGTCGCCCTGGCTCCAGTTCAGGCCCAGCTCGGCATTGCGGCCGCGCTCGGGGTTGAGTGCCGCCACGCCGGGCTTGGGACCGTACTCGCTGAAGCTCTGGTAGAGCGTCGGTGCGCGGAAGGCGGTGCCGGCGCTGGCCCAGGCACGCCAGCCGGGCAGGAAGCGCCAGCCCGCGGCCACGGTGCCGGTGTTGATGCCCCCGAAGGCGCTGTCCTGGTCATGACGCAGGTGCAGCTGGGCATCGACGGCGGCGTCGCTGTAGAGATAGCTGGCGGCGATGGCGTTCTGGTGGCGCTTGGCCTGGCCGCCGGTCGAGGGCATCAGGCCGGAGTTCACCAGCTTGTCCTCGCGGCGCTCCAGCACGGCGTTGAGCTGCCCCGCGGCCAGCTTCATCGTGCTGCCCAGGGTGTACTGGCGGACCTGCGTCTCGGTCAGGTAGGTCGAGGCCTTGTTGGTGAGCGTCTCGTAGCGCTCGCGCGAGTCCCCGATCGTGGCCTCCGTCTGCCAGTCCGGCGTCCACTGCGCGCTCCACAGGCCGCGGGTGGCGCGGGTGTTGTGCACATTGCGGTCGTCGACGCCGGGCTTGGGCTTGGCCGCGGCATCGTAGGCGCTGTCCAGGGCGCTGTAGGTGTTGACCAGCTCCAGGCGCTGGCCCTTGGCGAGCTGATAGCCCAGCCGTGCGTTGGCGCTGTGCGAGCGCCAGCCGTCGATGTCCGGGTTGTAGGCCGGGTCGTTCAGGACCTTGCGGATGTTGAAGCCGTCGGCCACTTCCTCGGCCAGGCTCAGGGCGTAGTCCAGATCGCCGGCCGCGCCGCTGATGCTGAAGTCACCACGGACCAGACCCAGGCTGCCGACGCCAGCGCCGATCTCGACGGTGGGCGTGCGCTTGCCCTTGCGGGTGAAAACCTGGATCACGCCTGCCACGGCATCGGAGCCGTAGACGCTGCTGGCCGCGCCGCGGACGATCTCCACGCGCTCGATCTGGGCCAGGGGAATCGCCTCCCAGGCGGCGCCGCCGGAGCCGGACTGCGTGTCCATGCGCACGCCGTCCACCAGCAGCAGCGTGTGCTGGGTGTTGGCACCGCGCAGGAAGAGGCTGGTGTTGGTGCCGGGATTGCCGTTGCGCACGAGTTCGACGCAGGACTGGCGGCCCAGCAGATCGACCAGATTGCCGAAGCCCTGGCGTTCGATGTCGGCGCGGGTCAGCACGGTGACGTCGGCCAGCACCTGGCTGAGGTCGAGCTTGGAGCGGGTGGCGGTCACCTGGACCTGGCCCAGCTTGTTGGGGGCCTCCTGGGCCACGGCGGCGGCGGCCATCAGGCTCAGCGCGATCGTGCTCAGGGCGAAGCGGGGGGTGAGGGCGGGGGCGAAGGACGCGAGCGTGGCAGACAGGCGCGCAGCCGAAGGCAGGCGTGCAGCACGCGAAATCGAAGCGGACATGAGAGAAGTAGGGACAACGAGGCGTTCCAGGTGCCAGCTTCCCCGCAGGCTCCTGTGAAAACGAGGTGATGCTTGCGCGTTCACCTCACCCGTTGGCCGGTATCCGGGCTGGCGGAACGCGCTCCTGCATCCTTCCCAGCGCCTTGGCGCGCCAGTGGATTCCTGTGCAGCAACTGAAGACCTCTCGGCCTTGTCCGCTTACCGTTGCGGGGACAGCTCAGGTTAGGTCGACTTCGTGGAAGCCTTCCCTCCTGATTCCCGTTTAACTGCCCTGACCGAAGGGTCCGGGCGAGCACCAACAGCGCGCATTCTAGTGCACGCTGCCCCGGCAGCCGCCAATGCCCTTCGGCTCGGCCGCTTGATGGGCCTCAAGCACCTCCCGCGAGGGCGCGCGAGCGGCGTCAAGATTTCGGCCTTCTCAGCCTTCTCAGCCTTCCAGGACGCACCCCGCCATCGGACGGGACGCAGCGCGCGATCGGCCGCGGCGATGGAGAGCGGGGATGCGGAGGCCGGTGCCGATGCAGGTGCAGGTGCGAGGGCGGATGCGGATGCGGATGCGGATGCGGGCGCACCGGTCGATGCGGCCTCCACGGCGACGCCACCGGCATCGGCGAGCCTCATGATCAGCGCTTCACGACGGGGCGCTCGGGCGCTGCTCGAGCGCCTGAGGCAGCGCGCGGTCCAACGGCGCCATCGCACCCGGGCTGCCAGACGCGGGTGGAGGGCCGGGGCGCCGCCGCTGGCCCTCGGGCGTTGATGCGGTGGGCGAGGGCGCCGTGGGTGAGCGGGGCTTGCTGGCCCGGGCGGTTCGGGCGCCGGCCTCTTCCGGAGCCTTGCCGCGGGAATGCCTGGCGGACTTTCGCGGCGAGGCCGTCGCGTGGGCCGTGGCTGCCGTGTGGGCCGGCGCAGGGCCGAGGGCGCCGGCCTGCGGCGCCTGCTGAAGCGCTTCCTGCTCGTGTCGCTGGCGTGCCTCGCGCTCCTGGCGCTGCCGATCCAGCAGGCGAGCCTCCTGACGGTTGCGCTCGTGGGCAGCGCGGGCGGCGTCAGCATCGTCAGGCGCGAAGCGGACGAGCTCGCTGGCCGCCGTCTCCCGGGGGCAGGGCGTGTTGCGCAGCTCGCGGCCGTCCGGGCCGCAGCGGAAGAGCGTGAAGCTGCCGGGCGCCGAGGGCGGCGTGGCCGCTGGGGGTGTTGCGGCGAGGGCGAGGCTCGGGCCCGCGAGCATCAAGCCGGCGCCCATCCATCCGACGCTTACCAAGACGGTGCTCATCAAGACGGCGCTTGTCGATCCCACGCTCACCAGGCCGCCGAGCCACGCGGCCCACCCTTGCCCGGCCGGGTGCCGTGGGCTCGTCCGAGCATGCCGCCCGGCGTGCCCCTGAAAGTACCGCCGGAAGTGCACCCAGAACTGCGCCCAGAAGTTCGCCCAGAAGTGCCACCTTGTGCGACCCGACGGAGCACATCGCGCATGCGGGGCTGGCCAGGGGATCCGCTTCATGACGTCGACCGGACGGCGCCTGGGGTCAGGTCTTGCCCTTGCCGAGGACCGACGCCAGCGCGGCGGCCAGGGCCGAGGCGGGCGGCTTGGCCGTTGCGGGCTTGGCAGGGGCCGGCGCAGTTGCCGGTGCCGGTGCAGTTGCCGGTGCCGGTGCAGGCGTGAAGGCCGCGGCTGAGGGCCCGCCGTCAGCGGCCGGCGAGGCTGGGCGCGGCGGCGGCACAGACGCCGAAGCGGGCGCGGGGCCCGGCGCGGCTGCGGCATCGCCCGAGGCCGCCGCTGCAGGCTTCGGCGGCTTCGGCCGCTGGGGCTTGGCGTGGATCTGGGTGACGGCCTTGCTCATGTCGCCCTTGAGCATCAGCTCGACGGCATTGAGGCTCTTGCTGATGCTCTGCTCGACGGCGATGCGCTCGTCGAGGGGCGGCTTGCGCAGCACGTAGGCCGCGACCTCGCCCTTGTGGCCGGGGTGGCCGATGCCCAGGCGCAGGCGCCAGAAGTTGCCGGAGCCCAGCTGGGCCTGCATGTCCTTGAGGCCGTTGTGGCCGCCGGTGCCGCCGCCCTGCTTGATCTTCATCTCGCCGGGCGGGAGGTCCAGCTCGTCGTGGATGGCGAGGATCTCTTCGGGCGTGATCTTGAAGAAGCGCGCCAGCGCGGCCACCGACTTGCCCGAGAGGTTCATGAAGGTGAGCGGCTGCAGCAGCCAGATCGGGCCGTCGGTGCCCGGGGCGTTGTTGATGCGGGCCACCATGCCGTAGTAGCTCTTGTCGAGCTGCAGGCTGCCACCGAGGCGCCGCGCCAGCTGGTCGATCCACCAGAAGCCGGCGTTGTGGCGGGTGTCCTCGTATTCAGGGCCGGGATTGCCCAGGCCAACAAAGAGTCGAATCATGGCGTGCATTATCCGGGGAGCCGCTGGGGCCGTCGTCCGCAGACGGACGGGTGCGGCGAGGCCGGCCTCCCGAGGTCTGTGGATAACGATTCAGCGGACGAAAAAAAGCCCCGCCGAGGCGGGGCTTCTTGCGCAAGGCGGCGAAGAATTACTTCTTGCCCTTCTTGCCCTTCTTGTCGTCGGCGGCCGGAGCGGCAGCCACGACGATCTCTTCCACGACCGGGGGCACGGCGGTGGCGACCAC
>JAYRMR010000045.1:0-42375 GCA_041912595.1 Burkholderiaceae bacterium | reverse complement strand
CCTCGTCGCGGCGGGCCCCGCCGATCAGCACATCGAAACGGTGCTCCTCGATGGTCTCCAGCAGCGTCACGGTCTGGTGGCCGTTGCGCGATTCCAGCGGATGCGCCAGGCGGATCGTGCCTTTCTTGATCGAGTCTTCCAGGTGCCCCACCACGAGCCGCTCGCCCATCTCCGCCACGCGGCGGTCGCGGAACTCGATCACCTCGGGGAAGTTGTGGCCGGTGTCCACGTGGACCAGCGGGAAGGGGAGCTTGCCCTTGAAGTCGTTGCCCGAGACGCGTTGCTTGAAGGCCTTCTCGGCGAGGCGCAGCACCACGCAGGAATCCTTGCCGCTGGAGAACAGCAGACCCGGGCGCTCGAAGGCGGCGGCGACCTCGCGCAGGATGAAGATGGCCTCTTCCTCCAGGTGGTCGAGGTGGCGGTGATCGACGGTGGCGACCAGTTGTTCCAGGTTCACGGGGGCGTTCATGCAGTCGCTCCAGACTTCAGATCTTCATTGCTCTTGGCCTTGTGCAGGCCGCATTCCTTGGCGTTCTCGTCCTCCCACCACCAGCGGCCGGCGCGGAAGTCCTCGCCGACGGCGATGGCGCGGGTGCAGGGCGCGCAGCCGATGGAGGGCATGAACTGGTCATGCAGGGCGTTGTAGGGCACGGCGCGGGTCTGGATGAAATGCCAGACATCGGCCCAGCTCCAGGCGGCCAGCGGGTTGAGCTTGGTGCGGCCCTGGCCGTCCGGTTCGCTGAATGGCACCTCGGCGCGGTTGGCGGACTGCTCGCGGCGCAGGCCCGTGATCCAGGCGCTGCGGCCGGCCAGCATGCGCAACAGCGGCTCCAGCTTGCGGATGCCGCAGCACTCCTTGCGCAGGGCCAGGCTCTCGTACATGGCGTCCGCGCCGCGGGTCTTCACGAAGTGCACGACGGCCTCGGCCACCGGCGTGAAGACCTGCACCTCGATGCCGTACTGCGCGCGGATCCGCGGGATCAGCGCCAGCGTCTCGGCGTGCAGGCGGCCGGTGTCCAGCGTGGCGACGGCCACGGGCAGCTGCAGCTCGGCCAGCAGGGCGGTGATGACCATGTCCTCGGCGCCCAGGCTGCTGGACTGCAGCAGGGCGTCGCCGAACTGGGCATGGGCCTCGCGCAGCAGGGCGCGGGTCTCGTCCAGGCGGGCGTCGAAGCCGGCGGTGGCGCGGGCGTAGAGGCCGATGGCGGAGCTCTGCGGCGCGTTGCCGAGGGGCAGGAAGGACACGGCGTCGGAGGCGCTGTCGCTCATGACCGTGCTCCTCAGGCCTGGCCGGCCAGCACCTGGGCGAAGTGCGGGCGGGGCTCGCTCACATCGCCTTGGTAGTGGCCCGGGAAGAAGGTCAGCGCGCGTTCGGCGGCGTCGCGGCGCTGGTCCCCGCGCAGCTGCACGGCGTCGAAGCCGGTGCGGGCCAGCAGGGGCAGCATGTCCACGACAACGTCGCCCACGGCGCGGATCTCGCCCGTGAAGCGGTAGCGCACGCGCAGTAGGCGGGCCTGCGTGTAGGCGCGGCCGTCCACCCACTTCGGGAACTGCAGCGCGATCAGGGCGAGGCGGGGCAGGTCCGCCACCAGCTCCTCGATGTCGAAATCATTCGCGAGCTGCACGCCCACGGGCAGGTCGGCGGGCCAGGTGTCGCGCACGGCGTGCCACTGTTCCAGCGTCAGCAGCAGGTTCGGGGCGGCGCTCGGGTGGGGCAGCGGGCCGTCCTCGCCGTCCACGCGGTGCCATTGCTCGTGATGGGGGTCGATGAACTTCATGACGATCTTTCCTGCGGTCTTCAGCGGGCGGCGGTGGAGGAACGGACGGCGTTGGCGGCGGCCTTGAAGGGCTCGATGCCGACGCGGCGCACCGTGTCGATGAAGCGCTCGGCGGCCTGGCGCTCGCGCTTGAAGGTGCCGACGACGGACTCGATCACGTCGCCCACCTCGTCGGCGGCGAAGGAGGGGCCGATCACCTTGCCGGCCTGCCAGGGGCCGGAGAGCGTCGAGCCGTCCGAGCCGCCCAGCGTGATCTGGTACCACTCGGTGCCGTCCTTGTCGACGCCCAGGATGCCGATGTGGCCGCTGTGGTGGTGGCCGCAGGAGTTGATGCAGCCGCTGATGTGCAGGTCGATGTCGCCGATGTCGTACTGCTCGTCCAGGTCCTGGAAGCGCTCGGTGATCTCGGCGGCGACGGGGATGGAGCGGGCGTTGGCCAGCGCGCAGAAGTCGCCGCCGGGGCAGGCGATCATGTCGGTCAGCAGGCCGATATTGGGCGTGGCGAAGCTGTTGGCGCGGGCGGCCTCGAACAGCGCCGGCAGGTCGCTCTCGCGCACCCAGGGCAGCAGCAGGTTCTGGTCGTGCGTGACGCGCAACTCGCCGTGGCTGAACTGGTCGGCCAGCTGGGCGGCGGCGTCCATCTGGGCGTCCGTCGCGTCGCCGGGGGCCTGGCCCACGCGCTTGAGGGACAGCGTCACGGCACGGTAGCCGCTCAGGCGGTGGCCGTGGACATTGCGCTCCAGCCAGCGCTTGTAGGCGCCGGGCTGCACGCCCGCGAAGAGGTCAAGACCTGGCACCTCGGCCACGCCGGCCGGCACCACGAAGCTCGCTGCGACGCGGTCCAGCTCGGCCTGCGGAATCAGGTGCTCGTGGCCGGCCGGATCGTCCTGCAGGATCTGCGCGAACTCGCGGTTCACGTCGTCGATGAAGGCCTGGCCCTCGGCCTTCACGAGGATCTTGATGCGGGCCTTGTAGGCGTTGTCGCGGCGACCGTAGCGGTTGTAGACGCGCACGATGGCCTCGATGTAGACGAGGATCTGGTTCCAGGGCAGGAAGTCGCAGATCGAGGTGGCGATCACCGGCGTGCGGCCCATGCCGCCACCGACCAGCACCTCGAAGCCGATCTCGCCGGCCGCGTTCTTCTTCAGCTGCAGGCCGATGTCATGCCAGGCGATGGCGGCGCGGTCCTCGCGGGCGCCGGAGATGGCGATCTTGAACTTGCGCGGCAGGAAGGCGAACTCGGGGTGCAGCGTGCTCCACTGACGAAGCACCTCGGCGTAGGGGCGCGGATCGACGATCTCGTCCGGCGCCACGCCGGCGGTGGCGTCGCTGGTGATGTTGCGGATGCAGTTGCCGCTGGTCTGGATGCCGTGCATGTCCACGTCGGCCAGCAGGTCCATCACGTCGGCCGCCTGGGGCAGCGGGATCCAGTTGTACTGCAAGTTCTGGCGGGTGGTGAAGTGGCCGTAGCCGCGGTCGAACTCACGGGCGATGCGGGCCAGCTGGCGCAGCTGGCGCGAGGACATCACGCCGTAGGGCACGGCCACGCGCAGCATGGGCGCATGGCGTTGCACGTACCAGCCGTTCTGCAGGCGCAGGGGGCGGAATTCGTCGTCGGTGAGCGTGCCGGCGAGGTTGCGCTCCAGCTGATCGCGGAACTGCGCGGCGCGGGCGCGGACGAACTGGCGGTCGAAGTCGGTGTAGGCGTACATGTCAGTTCAGCTTAGAAATTCAGTGGAGCACTTTCCATCCGGCCATCAGCAGCGAGGCGCACAGCAGGCTGCGAATGACCCCGTCGGGCAGACGGCGCGTGGCCTGGGCCCCGAGCCAGATGCCGGGGATCGAACCGATGAGCAGGGAGCCCAGCAGGCCCCAGTCGACGTTGCCCAGGCTGGCATGGCCGAGGCCGGCGACGAGCGTCAGCGGCACCGCGTGGGCGATGTCGCTGCCCACGATGTAGCGGGCCTGCAGGCGCGGGTGGATCAGGAGGATCAGCGTCGCGCCGATCGCACCGGCGCCGATGGAGGACAGCGAGACCAGCACGCCGAGGACCAGGCCGCTGAGCACGGTCAGCGCGGGCTTGCGGTGATCGGGGATGTGACGCTCCAGGCGCAGGCCCACCTGCTGCCAGGCCGGGCGGAAGGCGACGACGACGGCGGTCAGGAAGAGGGCGATGCCCAGGGAGAAGGTGAGGGCGCTGGCCCAGCCCTTGGTGATGCCCGTGAAGTGCATCAGGGCCACGGTGGCGATGGAGGCGGGGATGCTGCCGGCCAGCAGCTGGCGGACGATGTCCCAGCGCACATGGCCATGGCGGGCATGGGCGACGGAGCCGGACATCTTGCTCAGGCCCGCGAACCACAGGTCCGTGCCGATGGCGACGGCGGGGTTCAGCTTGAAGACGGACAGCAGCAGGGGCGTCATCAGCGAGCCGCCGCCCACGCCGGTGATCCCGACGATGGCGCCGACGCCGAATCCGCTGGCAATCGCAAGTCCGTCCACATGTGCTCCCGATGGCTACCCCCATTGGCAGCTCAGGTGGCGGACTTTAGGAAGTCTTTATATATATGGGAACTACTGAATCGTAGATTGCTTATGGTTGAATTGGAATAAAGACGTCTGCCGTCGGCGGGGGCAGGCGGAACAGATCGCGGGCGATGCCGTCCGGAAAGACCGGGCGATCGATCCGCACCCCACCCAGGCGCAGCGCGAGGGCTCGCGCGGCACGGTTGCTGTCCTTCATGTAAGTCTCGACGGTGGGCCAGCGGAGGCGGCCGTAGGCGTGCGCCAGGGCGGCCTGCGAGGCCGCGAAGGCGATGCCGCGCCCCCGGAAGGCGGGCAGGAGCCACCAAGTGAGCTCGCGTGGCCATCCGGGCTTCTGGGCGAAGCCGCAGGCGCCGATGGGCGCGCCGTGCTCATGGATCGCCCACAGACCGAAGCCCTGCCGCTCCCAGGCCTCGCGGTCCCGGGTGAGCCGCGCGCGGGCGCCGGCCGCGGACAGCGGTGCACCGCCGTAGCCGTCTGAAGCGGTGCCGTCGGTGAAGAACTGCTCGTAGGCGGCGGTGCAGGTGGCGTCGGGGCGGCGAAGTGCAAGCCGTTGATGCGAAGGTGGGATGAGGATGCTCATGAAGGGGATGCCTGACGCACTCAGGTCCACGTCGGCGTGTCCAGGGGGCAGATGCGGTCAAAGAACGGAGGATTGTGATGCCGAGGCACCCGGATCACCGCAAGCCCGGCCGCCCTGCGCGTGCGGCCTTCGAAGCGTGTCGGCACCGGGCCGCTCGTTGCCTGACTTACCATCGGCAGCTCCATCGACTTCACGGCCATTTCAGGGAGCCCCGCATGTCACTCGATCCCGACGTCCTGAACGACATCGACCTCCTCGTCCGCGGCGGCTTCGAGGAGCCGGACCGGATCGTCGAGATCCTCACCGAGGAGATGTACGAGCCGGGCGAGCTGGACGCCGGCGAGGTGCAGTCCGCCGTGGACGCCGCGGTCGCTCGGCACGCGCTGGACCAGCAGTCCTGGCCCGCCGTGACCGACTGCGACCGCCTGGACGCCGTCTTCTCGAACCTGGAGGCGAAGGGGCTCATCGCCCTCCAGTTCGCCGGCCACACCCAGAGCGACGGGTTCGACGACGTGTCCGAGGTCTACCAGGACCACCCGGACCCGGCCGCGGTCATCGGCTACTGCTTCTATCACTCGCAGGACCTGGAGCGCGCGGTGCGCGGTGAGGGGCTGTACCTGGCCTTCGGTCCGATGGACGCGAGCGCGGAGTCGACCGAAGGGCCCGAGGTCGGGGCGCTGATTGCCGCCGAGCTGCGCGCCGCGGGCTTCGAGGTCCGCTGGGACGGCAGCTTCGATCAACGGATCTTCGTGCCGAACATCGATTGGAAACGTCGGTAAGGACAGCGCCCGTCGTCCGGCTGGCATCGCGGCGGCCAGCCCAAAAGTAGGCGGCGCCACTGCAGTCCTGCAATGGCGCCGCTTTTTCATCGGGCCGGGTTGGCCCCGGCCCGTCTCCTCCTCACGCCCGAGGGCGTGATCCGTCTCGTGGGCCGAGCGGCGCTCAGTAGCGCGTGCTCAAGCTCAGGCCGCTGAAGGCCGACTGGCCGTGCACCGTCAGGTAGATGTAGCCCGGGGTGTAGACCGGCACCGTCACGGTCTCGGCGTTGCCGGCGTTCGTGGACCGGTAGTTGTTCGCCGTCGGCGAGGCCCAGCCCTGGGTGTTGACGTAGAGATCGGCATTGCCGCTGCCACCGCTGGTGCTGATGTTCAGCAGGACGCCGGGCTTGTCGACGTAGATCCAGAAGTACTGCAGATCTCCCGCGCCACCCGCCAGGCCCGTGCGCACGCAGCCGTTGCTCATGCTGTCGGTGCGGGTCGGGCAGGTGGAGGGCACGGTGCCCGAGACGGTCACCGACTGCGAGGTCGTGGTCGAGAGGCCGCTGTTGTCCGTCACCTTGAGCTTGACGGTGTAGGTGCCGTTGGCCGCGTAGGTCTTGGCCGGGTTGGCATACGTCGAGGTGCTGCCGTCGCCGAAGTCCCACAGGCGGCTGGCGATGCTGCCGTCCGGGTCGGTCGAGGTGTCGGTGAAGTACGCCGTCAGGCCGGTGGTGCCGACCTTGAACGAGGCGACGGGCGGCAGGGACGCCGGCGCCGACACGGTGACGACCTGGCTCGTGGTGGTGCTCAGGTTGCTGTTGTCCGTCACCGTGAGCTTGACCGTGTAGCTGCCGGCGGCGGCGTAGGTCTTGCTCGGGTTGGCGGCGGTCGAGCTGCTGCCGTCACCGAAGCTCCAGACGCGGCTGGCGATGCTGCCGTCGGCGTCGGTCGAGGTGTCGGTGAAGCCCACGGTCAGGCCCGAGACGCTGGTCTTGAAGGACGCGACCGGGGCCTGCGACGTGGCGCTGCCGCAGTTGACGCCGGCCGTGCCGACCTGGCCCAGCCAGGTGCGGAACTCGGCGTCGTAGCGCGTGCCGATGGTGCTCTTGAGCAGCGTGCGCGCGCCGGTCCAGTCGCCCTTGCGGTAGAAGCCCAGCAGCGAGGTGACGTCCGCACGGTGCTTCTCCAGCATGAAGCTCACGGCCAGGTAGCCCCAGTTGTAGATGCGGGTCTGGTCGGCGTTGTCGTAGGTGGTGTCGAACAGCGTGCTCAGGGCGTAGCGGTAGGTGCCGGCTTCGGTGAGGGCGTTGCTGTAGCGCACGTTGCGATAGCAGTACGAGACATGCTCGGCGAGGCCCTCGACCCACCAGACGGAGGGCTGCGTCATGCCGGCGCTGAAGTCGCCGTACATGTCGAAGCGGCCGTCGAGGTAGTGGGTGTACTCGTGGTTCAGGTTCCAGACCTCGAAGCTCGGCTTCACCCACTCGGCCTCGTAGGCATAGAAGCGCGGCACGTTGCCGGCCTGCGCGGGGTTGCCCTCGATGTACATGCCGCCGTTGTTGGTGCTGATGCCGAAGAGCGGGCCGGCGTAGTCCTGGTAGTCGTAGCTGCTGTCGAAGATCACCAGTTCGAGGCTGGTGTTGTTGTCATTGGCGACGGGCACGCGGCCGGTCTGCAGCTTGTTGTGGAAGTAGGCTTCCTCGTTGACGACGGACGTGCAGGTGGCGTTGAGTTCCGCGGCGCTCATGGACTGCGCGCGCAGCGTCAGGCTCGGGCTGCAGACCTGCTTGAGCGGCAGGATGGCGGCCTCGGCGCGGGGCTTCCAGTTGCAGCTGCCGTAGGTGTTGCACTGGCCCGGGTCGTAGTAGTCCGTCATGTCGGCAAGGCCGACCCAGATGGCCTGGCTGGGCGTGCCCAGGCCACTGCGGGTCATCAGGCCCTGCACCTGCGGACGGGTGGTCGGGAGCAGCGTCGGGTACTGCAGGAAGCGCGAGAGCTCCCGGGCGGCATTGCTGACGAGGTAGCTCTCCGGCGTGCCGATCAGGCTCCAGTTGCGGTTGGCGAAATCGCTGACGGCGGTCTGCAGCGAGACGTCGGACTTCACCAGCGCCTGGAAGTCGTCGTTCTGATGGCCGCGCCACAGCACCGTGAAGGTGTTGTTGACGGCCGTCTTCATGTAGTACGAGCTGTTCCAACTGGTCGTGTAGCTGCCCAGCAGGCGCTTGACGACGCTGCTGTAGCGCGCGTTCTCGGTCGAGGAGTCGATCAGGATGACGGACTCGGCCAGCACCTCGCCGTTGGCGTCGTTGGCAAGGA
This sequence comes from Burkholderiaceae bacterium, assembly GCA_041912595.1. GTDB lineage: Bacteria > Pseudomonadota > Gammaproteobacteria > Burkholderiales > Burkholderiaceae_C > Roseateles_B. The sequence continues at coordinate 34,399 of JAYRMR010000045.1, read as the reverse complement.
AGATGTTGGCGTTGGCATAGAGCGTGTCCAGCGCGCCGCGCAGGGCGGTCTTGAGCGTGCTGCCGTAGGTGCCCACCGAGGCGGCGTCGTTGTACTGCACGTAGTAGCCGGCGCGCAGGAAGAGGATCAGCTGCAGCAGGCCGGTGCCGTTGTTGCCTGCGTAACTGCCTGCGTAGGTCCGCAGGCCGTCTGCGACGCTGCGCATCTGGTTCTCGTTGAAGGTCTTCTGCGCCTCGGTGCCGCGCAGGCTGAAGAGCCCGTTGACGCAGTCGGCGGTGCTGGTGCGCACGGCCTCGACGAGGGCGCTGCCGGTGCGCGAGGTGAAGAGCGAGGCGTCACAGCTGGCGGTCGCGGCGGCCTTGCGGTCGGCGCTCAGGATGTTGCGACGGGCGGTCTCGACGCGGGGCCGCGAACGCTCGGCGGACACGGGCGGGCGCTCCTTCGCATCCTGCAGCTTCGACTCGCCGTGGCGGTGCAGCGCGTGCTGCTGGGTGGATTCCTGGATCTGCGGCATCGGGCCCTGGGGGCTCCGGTCGGCGGCATCGGCATGGGCCAGGCTCAGGGTGAGGCAAAAGGACATGGCGAGGCCAAGCCCCGTCAGAGTGGGGGTTCGCATAGGACGTTTCCGATTCAGTTAGAGGGGGGAGGGCACCCGGTCGGCCGGACCGGGTGCCACCAGCTCGCCGAGGGCAGCGAGCCGCACATCAGCAGTCCTGCGTAGCACAACTCCCTACATCTGCTGATGAAGATATATTTGACGTACACCACAAATATTTAACAAGAGGGAATCCCTGATGCGCGGGTGACGGTTTGTATCGTCATGCGCCAATGGGCCCACGGCGGGGTGGTGTGCGCTTGTAAACGACGGCGCCCCTGGCACCCGGTCGTCTCGGGGGCGCAAGGGCGGCGGCTGGGGGATCGGATGGGCGGTCCGGCGCGTCGCGGCGGAACAGTTGGTAACCAACGCGCGGACCAGGAAGGCCCGGAAGGACTGGGAAGGGCGGCCGGACACCGCGGGCGGCAGGCTCGGCCCGGGAGCGGCTGGAGAGCGGACTCAGGCCCGGGCCAGCGCCTCGAGGGCGTCCACCTGCTCGACGATGCGCGCCGGCAGCGGGGCGTCCTGGGTGAGCAGGGTGCGGATGAGGGCGGCGTTGTCCGCCGTGGCGGCCTGCTCGAACAGCGGCTGGGCGAGGTCGTCCTCGCCGGTCTGCAGCTCCGTGCTGCCGTCGGGGCCGAAGCGGCGCATCCAGGCCTTGCGGCGCAGGTGGGCATGGGCCTCGCCCTCGCAGGCGCGCATGAGGAGCGCCTGCCCGCCGCTGTCACGGCACAGCACGGGGAGGGCCTCGGTCATGCTGTCGAGGTATTCCGGATGGGTGACGGCGACCACCCGCAGGCTGCGCCCGGGAGCCGGGTCGAGCAGCTTGGCCATGATGTGCGCGCTGTTGCGCACGCCCAACCGGCTGCGCAGCGCCATCAGCGCGTCCAGCCCGGGGCACAGCAGGGGCAGCGGGGCGACGGCCACGCGGCGCGACTGCAGCTGCTGCTCGACCTCGTCCAGATGGCCGGCGCGAGGCAGGTCGAGGGCGTCCAGCAGGGCGAAGGAATCGACGCGGTTGTCGAAGTCATGCCGGCCGTGGATCAGCACCGGCACGCCGCGCCGGGCCAGCAGCAGGGCCACCAGCGGCATCAGATTGGCCAGCTTGCGCGCGCCGTTGAGCGCGGGCAGCACCACGAGGCGGGGGCCCTCGGGGACGCGGACGCGGGCCGTGCGCGCCTGCAGGGCGTCGTGGAAGCCGAGCACCTCGTCGCAGCTCTCCCCCTTGATGCGCAGGGCGATGAGCAGGGCGCCCAGCTCCATGTCCGGCACGCGGCCGTCGAGGATGTCCCCGAACAGGGCCGCGGCGGGCGCGCGATCGAGGCTGCGGGCGCCCCGAGCGCCGCGCCCCACTTCCTTGATGAGCGCGCCGTAATGCGTCATGGGCTCAGGCGCGGGGCAGCGTCAGGGTGTGGTCGATGGCGGCCAGCGCCTCCGGGTAGCCCTTGGCGATGGACGGGCTGGTCACCCAGCGGCCGTTGATGACCAGCGTGGGCACGCCGTGGCTGGTGATGGCCTGCGCCAGGTTGGTGGCCTGCTGGCACTTGGACTGCACGCCAAAGGACTCCGCGACCTGCTTGAACCGCGCGCCGTCCACGCCCATCTTCACGAGCGCGGCCTGCGCGCTCTCGATCGTCTGGAACTTGCTGAGGTCGCCCTGCACGGCATTGAAGACCTGCGCATGCAGCGCCTCGACCTGCCCCATGGCTTCCAGGGCGTAGTAGACCTTCTGGGTGACCTTGGCGATGGCGTTGATCACCACCGGCACGCGACGGAACTGCACCTTGGCCGGCTTGCGCGCGACCCACTGGCCGAGCGTCGGCTCGAAGGCGTGGCAGTGCGGGCAGGTGTAGGAGAAGAACTCGATGACCTCGCCGTCCGCCGCGACGCCGGGCAGCGGGGTGCTGAGCTTGAGGTACTGCTGGCCTTCGACGGGCCGGCCCTGGGCCTGGCTCAGGGCGGGAAGGGCCAGGGCGGACAGGCCTGCGCTGCCGCTCACGATGAATTGACGCCGTTGCATAGCTTCTCTCGGTGATGGATGGCGCATTGTGCAGGAAGGTACACGGCGCGCGGCGGTGCGGGGGAGGCGCTTCAGGGGCGCCTAAGGATCGACGCAGGGGAAGGCGTTGGCGGCACTGGCGGCATTGGCCCCGCGGGCACGGCAACTGCCGGATCCGGCACAAGCTTGTCGCGCAGGTGACAGTGTGGCGCCCTGGCGTCCCCTTTCCTAACGACACAAGTCTGCTTCTGTCACATCGCCGTTACACTGGCACACACAGGGAGTTATCCAGTTGTTTGGGGATACCTCATGAAAACGAGAGAAGTACAGATCTATACAGGTGAGCAATTCACCGTTCCGCAGGGCGTGCAGCGCATTGATTCCCGCTCCACCCATGGCTGGCAGCTCCGCTACGGCGGTACCAAGTTCTACTCCGACAGCAAGTTCCCCGGCGGCGCCGGTGGGGCCCTCGCCGCGGCCACCAAGGAACTGCTGAAGCGCGTCGCCAAGCTCCCCGCTCCGACCCGCCTCAAGCCCGAACCCAACGCCAACAAGACGAGTGAGCTGCCCGTGGGCATCTCCGGTCCCATCGTGCGCCAGCGTCGCGGCAAGCTGCGTGACTGCAGCTTCACCGTGCTGCTGCCCCGCTATGGTGAGGCCGCGCGTCGTCGCAGCGTCTACATCGCGTCCGAGTCCACCTACACCGTGGAACGCTACATGCAGGCCCTGGAAAAGGCCGTCGTGCTGCGTCAGGAGGCCGAAGAGCTGTACCGTCAGGAGGCCACCAAGGCCAAGCGCCGTGAGGCGCGCGCCTTCAAGGCCAGCCTGGCCGCGTAAGTCGGCGCTGCCATGAAAAACGGCCTCCTCGGAGGCCGTTTTTTTGCGCGTTTGAGGGGATGTGCTCGTCCGCCGGGCGCCGCTCAGGCGGCCTGGCGCTGCGCCGCCGCGGGCAGGCCCAGCTCGCCGAACAGGTCCTTCGGGTCCGCCAAGTGCGGCACGAGGCTGATCTCGCTGCCCAGGCCCAGTTCCCGGGCGACGTCGCGCAGCAGGCGCAGCATGGAGAAATCCTCCAGCGCGAAGCCCACGGAGTCGAACACCGTGATCTCCTCGGCCGTGCGACGGCCCGGTGCCTGGCCGGACAGCACGCGCCAGAACTCCGTCACGGGGAAGTCCGCCGGCATCTGCTGGATGTCGCCCTCGATGCGGGACTGCGGCTCGAATTCCACGAACACTTGGGCCGCTTCCAGCACGCCCCGGTGCAGCTCGGTCTTGCCGGGGCAGTCCCCGCCCACGCCGTTGATGTGCATGCCGGGCTCCAGCATGTCGGGCGTGAGGATGGTCGCGTTGGTCTTGTCGGCCGTGACGGTGGTGACGATGTCCGCGCCCTTCACGGCTTCCGCCGTGCTCTTGCAGACCACCAGGCGCAGGCCCGGCACGGATTGGAGATGGCGCATCAGCTTGGCGGTGGCCGCCGGGTCGATGTCGAAGAGACGGATCTCCTCGATGCCCAGCAGATGGTGGAAGGCCAGGGCCTGGAATTCGCTTTGCGCGCCATTGCCGATCAGGGCCATGGACCGGGCGTCGGGTCGTGCGAGCCGGCGGGCGGCCATCGCGGAGGTGGCTGCCGTGCGCAGGGCCGTGCTCAAGGTGAGCTCGGACAGCAGCTGCGGCGTGCCGGTGGCGACATCGGCCAGGGCGCCGAAGGCCATCACGGTGGACAGGCCGAAGCGGTGGTTGCGCGGGTGACCGTTGACGTACTTGAAGGTGTAGAGCTCGTGGTCGGCGATGGGCATCAGCTCGATCACGCCGTCCTCGGAGTGCGCGGCCACGCGGGGCGTCTTGTCGAAGTCCTGCCAGCGCAGATAGTCGGCTTCCAGATAGCCCACCAGGCGCGTCAGCAGCGCGGGCAGGCCCAGCTGCCGGGTCATCGTCGCCACGTCGTGGGTGCTCAGCATCATGGCCATGAGAAGTCTCCGTTGTTCTGATGGACCTGATTCTTCTCAAGCCGCGCGCTAGAAAGAAGTGCAAGAAATGACAAGAAACTCAAGGTAAGTTGCCATATCGATAGATGAAATTGGCAAAATGGCAAAATTGCCAATGCATGTCGCTAATTCGCATCTGCTGACGCGGCCGCCGGCACCTCCCCCTGAACGCACCTGAATCCGCCCATGGACACCCTCGATCAGCAATTGATGGCCCTCCTGCGCCAGGACGCCCGCGCCACCGTCGCCACGCTGGCCGCCAAGCTCAAGGTCTCGCGCGGGACGGTCACCAACCGCATCGCCAAGCTGGAGGACAGCGGCGTGATCGTGGGCTACACCGTGAAGCTGCGGCCGGACGTCACGCCCAACGCCATCACGGCCTGGATGAGCATTGCCGTCGAGGGCAACAAGACCCGCGAGGTGATCGCCATCCTGCTGGGCGAGCCCGGCGTGTCGGGTCTCTTCGACACCAACGGGCGCTGGGACCTGCTGGCCGAGCTGCGCGCCGCCACCCTGGGCGAGCTGGCCGAGGTGCTGGAGCGGGTGCGCCTCATCAAGGGCATCGGCGCCACCGAGACCAGCATCCATCTGCAGACCTACAAGCTGTCCTGAACGGCAGCGGCGCGCCGTAGACTGGCCCGCAATTCCAAGCAAGGAGTCCGCATGAAGCTGATGCGCTGGGGTGCGCCCGGGGCCGAACGCCCGGGTCTGGTCGATGCCGACGGGCAGTTGCGGGACCTGAGTGCGCATGTCGGGACGCTGGACGGCGCCGCGCTGGCCCCCGCGGCCCTCGACCGCCTGCGCGCCCTCGACCCCGCCCGCCTGCCGCTGCTGCCGCCCGACACGCGTCTGGGCGTGCCCTGGAGCGGCATGGGCAAGTTCCTGTGCGTCGGGCTGAACTACGCCGACCACGCGGCCGAGGCCGGCATGCCGCTGCCCGCCGAGCCGGTGCTCTTCATGAAGCCGCCGTCCTGCACCATCGGCGCGCGGGACGCCGTCTGGCTGCCGCGCGGCTCGGTCAAGACGGACTGGGAGGTGGAGCTGGGCGTGGTGATCGGCCGGGTGGCCCGCGATGTCGCCGAGTCCGAGGCGCTGGCCTGCGTGGCCGGCTACTGCGTGGTCAACGACCTGTCGGAGAGGGAGTTCCAGCTGGAGCGCGGCGGCACCTGGGACAAGGGCAAGGGCTGCGACACCTTCGGGCCCGTCGGCCCCTGGCTGGTGACCGCCGACGAGGTGCCGGACCCGCAAGACCTGACCCTCTGGCTGGACGTCAACGGCGAGCCCATGCAGCGCGGCAGCACGCGCACCATGGTCTTCGGCGTGGCGCATCTCGTGAGCTACCTCAGCCGCTTCATGACGCTCTACCCGGGCGACCTCCTCTCCACCGGCACGCCGCCGGGCGTGGGCATGGGGCGCAAGCCGCAGCCGCGCTACCTGAAGGTGGGTGACCACCTGCGCCTGGGCATCGCCGGGCTGGGCGAGCAGTCCCTGCCCGTTCAGGAGCGGCCGCCGGGCTGAGCCTGCCGGCGAGCCCGGCGTCGGCGCCAGGCCACGAGCGCGGCCGCCGCGAGCAGCGCCGCGACCAGCGCGACCGTCCGCGGCAGGTCCAGCTGCCCGAGCAGGTGCAGCAGGGGGTCGAGGAAGAGCCCCATCACCAGCGTGCTGGGCGCCATGCCGATCCACGTGCCGAGCACCATCTGCCAGGCGCGGATGTGGGTGGCGCCGGCCACCATGTTGACCACCGCAAACGGCGCCACCGGCGTCAGCCGCATCAGCACGACCGCGAGCAGCCCGCGCCGGCCGAGCGCCGCGCTGAGCAGGCGCACGCGGGGCCCCGCGAGGCGCTGCAGCAGCGCGTGGCCGAGCCCGTGGCCGATGCGGTGGCTGATGAGCGACGACAGCCCCGCGCTCGCGAAGCACAGGGCCATGCCCCAAGCGGGCCCGAAGGCTGCGATCACGAGCAGGCTCAGCACCACCAGCGGCAGGGCGAGGCACAGCGCGGTGCTCATCAGCAGCCAGACGGCCAGCGGCCCCAGGGCGTCGGCCTGCGCGCGCAGCCACGCCAGCGCCGCACCGCTGCGCAGCCAGGTCTGGACCTCCTCCTGCCGCCAGGCCCAGGCCAGCAGCAGCAGGCCCGCGGCCAGGGCCACCAGCCCCAGCAGGCGCGCGAGGAGGGCGGGCGTGAGGGCGGACCTGTGGGCGGGCGTGTGGGCGGGCGTGTGGGCGGGCGTGTGGGCGGCGTCCGGCCGGGGCGCGCGCGTCATGGGGCCCGCCCGCGGATGAGCAGCGCGGCCAGGGTGTCCGCCAGGGCCTGGACATGCTCGGGCTCGAACATCGACCCGTGCAGGCCCCGCACCACGGCACTGTGCAGGCGATCGCCGAAGAGCCGTTGCCAGCCCTGGAACAGCAGACGGCTCCAGCGCAGCAGCCCCGTGGTCTTCACCAGCCACACCGGGGCGTCACAGGGCTCGCAGTGGTGCCGGCGCAGGGCCATCACCTGGGCGACGAGGCCGGGGTCCGCGAACATCGCGCCCAGGCGGCGGCCGTTCATGCTGAGGTCCTGCACGTGCAGGCGGCGCACCAGCCAGCCCAGGGCGCGCCAGGAGCTGGTGCCGCCCAGCACGGCGTCGGGGTGGATGCTGTCCAGCAGCACGAGGCCCCGTGGCGCGAGCCCGCGCGCCTCCAGCACCCGGGTGGTGGCCAGCGCGCTGACCCCGCCCACCGAGAAGCCGGCCAGCCAGAAGCGTGCTGGCTGCTCGCTGGCAATGGCGTCGGCGTAGATCTCGGCCAGCGCCTGCATCTGCTCGGGCGCCTCGCGCGGCGGCTGCAGCATCAGCAGGCTCACACGCCCCTCCAGCGCCCGGGCCAGGGCCTGCAGGCGCAGCACGTCGCCATGCCCGGACGCCGCCACATAAAGGCGCGGCGCCTGCATGTCGCGGCTCAGGGGCAGCAGCACGCCCGCGGCCGCCTGCGGGGCGTCCAGCGCCAGGGCCAGCTGGCGGATGCTCGGGTGGTCCACGATCAGCTGCAGCGGCAGTCGCCGCCCGAGACGGTCCTCCATGGCGCCCAGGATGGCCAGCGCGGCCAGGGAGTCGCCGCCGAGGTCGAAGAAGTTCTGGGTCAGGCCGACGGTCTCCCGATGCAGATGCGCCTGCCACAGGGTCAGCAGCTCGGCCTCCGTCGCCGTGGCAGGGGGCTGCGGTCCGGGCGTGGGGTCAGGTCTTGCTGGCGCGGGCAGCTGATCGAGCAGCAGCTTGCCGCTGGCGCCCAGCGGCAGCTCCGGCAGCAGCGTGAGCGTGGCGGGGACCATGTAGTCCGGCAGCCGCTGGCGCAGCAGGGCGGCCAGCGCGCCTTCCGCCTGCGGGCGCGGGCCGGCCAGCCAGGCATGCAGGCGCGGCCCGTCGCCCGTATCGAGGCACTGCACCGCCGCCTGGTGCACGCCGGGCAGGTTGAGGCAGGCGGCCTCGATGTCCCCGAGGTCGAGTCGGTAGCCGCGCAGCTTCAGCTGGCGGTCGCGCCGGCCCGCGAAGTGCAGGCGGCCCTGCACGTCCAGCCAGCCGCGGTCGCCGCTGCGGTACATGCGCTCGCCGGGATGGAAGGGGTCCGGCACGAAGGCCGCCGCGGTGTCCTGCTCATCGAGGTAGCCCAGCGCCAGCGTGGGGCCGGCCAGGTAGATCTCGCCCGTCACGCCGAAGGGCTGCGGGCGCTGCTGCTCATCGAGCACGTAGATGCGGGAGTCGTCCACGGCGGGGCCGAGGGGCAGGGGCTCGGTGGCGGGCCAGGGCTCGCAGGGCCAGGCGCTGGCGAAGATGCAGGCCTCGGTCGGGCCGTAGACGTTGTAGAGCGCGGCGCCGGTCTCGGCGAGGAAGCGGTTGGCGAGCGCGGGCGCGAGGATCTCCCCCCCGCAGCAGGCCACGCGCAGGCTGGGCACGGGATGCGCCTGCAGCCCGGCCAGCAGGCCCGCCAGGCTCGACGGCACCAGGGCGCAGAAGCTCACGCGGTGCCGCTGCATGAAGGCCGCCAGGCGCTCGGGATGGTGGCGCCCCGGCGGCATCAGCGCGACGCTCCCGCCCTGGATGAGCGGCAGCAGCAGCTCGATGAGGGCGGGGTCGAAGCTCGGCTGCACCTGCTGCACCGCCCGGTCCTGCGGGCCGATGTGCCAGCGTCGCGCCAGCCATGCCAGGCGCCGCGCCAGGGCCTCGTGGCCCACACGCACGCCCTTGGGCAGGCCCGTGGAGCCGGAGGTGAAGAGCAGGTAGGCGGCGTCGTGCAGGCGCGGCGCCTCGGCGACGACAGGGCGGGGCCCGCTGGCCTGCGCGGGCATGACCAGTGTGCCCAGCGGGTCCAGGGCGATGCCCGGCAGCGCGGGCCCCGACCAGCGCAGCACCGCCGCCGCCGGCCCGAGCAGCAGCGCCGGCCGCGCGATCGCCAGCAGCGCCTGCAGCCGCTCCTGCGGCAGTTCCGTCGACAGCGGCAGCACGCAGGCGCCGCACTGCCAGGCCGCCAGCAGGGACACCAGCAGCGCCGGGCTGCGGTCCAGCAGCAGGGCCACCACGTGCCCCGGCATCAGCCCCGCCGCCCGCAGCGCCTGCTGCAGCTGCTCGCTGCGCCGCGCGAGGTCGGCGTAGCGCATCGAGCCGATCTGGCCCGGCGCCTCGTCCCAGACCAGCGCCGTCGCGTCCGGATTCAGGCCGGCCTGGCGCGTGAACTGCGTCCAGACCGGGCGCGGCGTCTCCGTGCTGGCGAGGTTCTTGTGCAGGCCGTGGATCAGCGCCCAGCGCTCGTCCTCGGGGAGCAGGGGCGGCGCGGACAGCGGCTGCGCCAGGGCGGCCGGCACGCTGCGCATCAGGTGCCACAGGCGGCGCAGCAGCAGCTCGGCCTCGTCCGCCTCGAAGCAGCGCTCGGACAGCTCCAGCACCAGCTCCACCTCCGCGGCATCGCCGAACTCGCACAGCGTGAGCGCCAGCGGATAGCGGGCCTCCTCGGCGAAGCTCTGGCGCGCCTGCTCCAGGCGGCAGTCTCCGAAGGCCAGGGCATAGCTCTGCCGCTCCAGGGACACCATGACGTCGAGCAGGCTGTCGCGCCCGCTGCGCATCAGCTGCAGGCGATGGGCCGTCTCGCTGAGCGGATAGCGGGCATGGCGCAGGCCGGTGCGCGCCTGGTGCCGGCACTCGGCCAGCAGGGCGCCCACGGCCATGTCGGGCTGCAGGCGCAGCAGCAGCGGCTGCACGCTCACGAACATCCCCAGCGTCTGCCGCCAGCGCGCGCCGCTGCGGTTGAGGCTGGGCATGCCGACGGCCAGATGCTCGATGCCCCGGCTGCGCTGCAGGTACAGCGCGATGGCGGCGAGTGCGGCGTCGAAGAGGCTGGCGTCGAGCGCCTGCAGCTGCGACTGCAGGCGCTGCAGCTCGGCCCGCGGCACCGGCAGCCGCGCGACGTGGGCGCGGGGCAGCCGGTCCGGCGCGCGCAGCGGATGGCGCGGGGGCAGGGCAGTCTCGTGCAGTGCGGGCCACTGGCCCGCCCAGTAGGCGGCATCGCGTTCGCAGGCCGGGCCGGCGAGGTAGTCCTGCCCGCCCTCGATGAAGGCGAGGTAGTCGCCCGGCGTCTGGCGATCCGGGGCCCGGCCCTGCTGCAGCGCCGTGTAGCGTTCCGTCCAGCGCTGCATGAAGAGCTGGGTGGACCAGCCGTCCATGACCAGGTGATGGAAGCGGATGGACAGGCCGTGCAGCGCCTGCCCGTCCGTCAGCAGCACGCAGCGCCAGGGCGGCGCGGCGTCGAGGTCGAAGCGCTGGTGGCACTCGTCCTGCCACCACGCGATCATGGCCGCGCGCAGGTCCTGCTCGGGCGGCAGCGGCAGGATCTCCAGCGGGGCGCCGAAGTGATCGAGCAGGACCTGCCGGCCCTCGGGGCGGATCTGCAGGCGCAGGGCCTCGTGCTCCTGCACCAGCTGCTGCAGGGACTGCCGCAGCAGGGCCATGTCCAGGGGGCCGTGCAGGAAGGCGAAGCCGCCGATGTGCAGGTGGGCGCTGCCCGGCCAGGCGCGCTGGTCGAGCCAGACCTCGCGCTGGCTCAGTGACAGCGGCAGCGACAGGGGCAGCGACGCAGCCTCGCTCATCCGTGTGCCGGCGCCGGCTGGCTCGGGGAGCGTTGTGACGGGGTCAGGTCTTGCCATTGCTCGATCTGCTCCAGTGCATGGCGGTAGCCTTCATCGGCGATCTCCTGGGCCCGGGCGTAGGCCATCAGCGCGTAGCGGCGCAGGTCGGGCTGCAGATAGACATCGGCCTGGGCGATCGTGCGGCCGCGCTGGCTGGCCCCGCCGACGTGGCCCGCGGCATAGAGGATGTCGGCGATGCCCGGCACGGCCGGCGCGCCGCGCCGCAGCAGGGCGCGCAGCCGGGTGCCCGGGCTCAGCCGGTGCAGCTGCGGATCGGCCCGCAGCTCGGCGCGGGCGTCGACGTCGATGGCGATGACCTGCCCGTTGCCCCGCCGCCGCTCCAGCGGGGTGCCCAGGCGCACGCGCATCGCCTGCACGGGCACGTTTTCGAGGATGGCGCCGTCCACGAGCAGCTCGCCCTCGTGAAGCACCGGCGGCAGCAGGCCGGCGGGGGAATTGCTGGCCAGCACGGCGCGCCACAGCGGGCCGTGGTCGAGCACGGTGGTGCTGCCGCGGCTCAGGTTGCAGCTGGCGGCGAAGAAGGGCCGCCACAGGCGCTCGATCTGCTGCTCGCCGAACAGCGCGCGCAGGTCCCGCTCGATGCGCCGGCCGCCCACGAGCGACACCAGCGGCAGCGTCAGGCGCTCGCCGCCGGTGGCGAAGCGGCGCGTCTGTTCCAGCACGGTGGCGATGTCGTGCCCCTGGGCCAGCTGGGCGCCGATCAGCGCGCCCATGCTGTTGCCGCCGATCAGGTCCACCGGCACGCCGGCCTCGCGCAGCGCGCGCAGCACGCCCAGGTGCGCGAAGCCGCGGGCCCCGCCGCCGCCCAGCACGAGCCCCACGGCCTGGCCGGTGAGGAAGCGCGCCAGGCGTGCCACGTCCTCGTCTTGGCCCTCACGCAGCGGATAGATGCGCTCCAGGGACCGTCCGCCGGCCCAGGGCTCCGGCGCCTCGGCCTCGCGTGCGTCGGCCGGATGCAGCAGGGCCAGGTGCTGGCGCTTGAGGGACCAGCCCGTCTCCTGCTGCAGCTGCCGCTCGAGGGCGCTCAGCCCGGCGTCGGCCCCGGCGCGCCCGACGAGCACCAGCTGGTCGGCGTGGCGGAAGGCGTAGCGGGTCCAGTCGCTGCAGACGGCGTCGGCCTCGTAGACCAGGTAGTCGTGGCTGTCGTCGAGTTCCAGCAGCCGCTCGCGGGGCCAGGGCTGGCCGTCCAGTTGCAGCGAGGCATCGGGGCCGTGCTCCAGCAGGTGGCCGGCGTGCCCCAGGCGCCCGAGCGCGGCGCTCAGCCGGCGGGCGAGCGCGGCGGCGGCGTGGCAGGTGGCGGGATCGGGGGCCAGCGGCACGACGAGAAAGGTCTGCGCCAGCCGCTGCTCCCCGCTGTCCGAGGGGCCGCGCAGGCGGTCCGCCACCGTCTTGATCATCACGCGGTTCAGTTCGAGCGGATGCTGCAGGAGCAGGCCCTCGTAGGCCGGCCGGTCCAGCAGCGCGACGACGGAATCGCGCAGCGCCGTGACGTGCTGGGCGCGCGCCTGCTGCAGGATCATGGCCAGCTCGCCCACGCTCTGGCCCGGGTGGAACTGGTTGTAGAGCAGCAGCTCGCCGGCCGGCGTCTGGCGCCAGGCCCGCAGGCCGCCGCTGAGCACCACGGCCATGCTGTCCGCCGGCTCGCCCTCGTGGAAGAGGGGGCTGCCGCCCGGGACGGCGTGCAGGCGCATGGCGGCCGCCAGAGCCAGGCGCAGGGCATCGGACAGCGGACCGAACACCGGGCTGCTGCGCAGCATGGCGGCGATGCGTTCCCTGACCTGTGCCGACTCGTCCACGTGCGACTCCCCGGGGTGGGCGCCGGCCCCGCAGCCGGGCGCTGCTGCATTGTGGCACCGCCCCCGGGCGCCGCAGGCAAGACGTGGCCCCGGCGCCGCAGCCTGTCTGCGGGACGCGGCGGCAGCGGCCCGGCGGGCGCGGCCGTCACGGGGCGCGCGGACGAGGTCAATAGAATGCCGCGCCATGCGAACGTCTGTTTCCCCGACCCCCGCCGCCCCCGGGCGCCCCGGCCGCCCGGCCGCCACCCGCCGCGGCGCCCTGGCGGCGCTGCTGGCCCTGGGCCTGGCCGCCTGCGCCACGGCGCCCACGCGCCAGGCCGCCCCCGAGACGCCGCCGCCGGCCCAGCCCGCGCAGCCGGTGGATCCCATCGTCCCGCTGCCGCCGCCGAAGCCGCCGAAGGTCGGCCTGGCCCTGGGCGGCGGCGCGGCGCGGGGCTTCGCGCACATCGGCGTGATCCAGGTGCTGGAGGAGAACGGCATCAAGGTGGACCTCGTGGCGGGCACGTCGGCCGGCAGCCTGGTCGCGTCGATGTATGCCGCGGGCAAGAACGGCAAGGAGCTGGCGCAGATGGCCGAGTCCATGGACGAAGGCGCCATCACCGATTGGGCCTTCCCCACGCGCGGCCTGATCCGCGGCGAGGCACTGGCGCGCTTCGTGCGCGAGAAGACGGGCAACCGCCTGATCGAGCAGATGCCCCTGCCGCTGGGCATCGTCGCGACCGACCTCTCCGACGGCTCGCCCATCCTCTTCCGCACCGGGGACACCGGCGCGGCGGTGCGGGCCTCCAGCTCGGTGCCGGCCGTCTTCCAGCCGGTGAAGATCGGCCAGCGCGAGTACGTGGACGGCGGCCTCGTCGCGCCGGTGCCGGTGCGCTATGCCAAGCAGATGGGCGCCGAGCTGGTGATCGCGGTCGACATCTCCGAGCCGCCCGAGCCCAAGCCGCCCGGCGACGCCATGCGCATGCTGCTGCAGACCTTCTCGATCATGGGCCGCTCGATCAACAACTTCGAGCTGCGCGAGGCCGACGTCATCATCCGCCCCAAGCTGGAGGGCGTGGGCAGCGCGGACTTCTCCGCCCGCAAGCGCAGCATCCTGGCTGGGCGCGAGGCCGCGCAGGCCGCGCTGCCGCAGCTGCGCCAGCGGATCGCGGCTAAGACGCGAACAGGTAGATGAACATGGCCGCGAGCACGACGGCCAGGCTCACGGTGTAGGCCACCATGAGGGCCAGCGCCCGCGGGAGCGTGCTCCACCAGCGGGTGCCGTAGGCGCGGTGCAGGGCGATCAGGGGGTGGACCATGATCGCCATGCCGCAGAAGATGGCCACGGGCTCGAGCTTCACCGTCAGCAGCGCCAGCATCGCGAACCAGAACGCGTGCTGGTGCAGCGCGAAGACGAGGTGCTCGGTGTAGCGGCGGCGCTTGTCCACGTAGAAGAGCTTGAGCCCCAGCGCGAACGCCGGCAGCAGGACGAACATCGCCTGCCCGAGGTGGTCCAGCGCCCGGGAGGGCAGGTCCGCGAATTCGCGCATCAGCGTGGCCTGGTCGGCCATGAGCCGGCGCTCGAGGCGCTCGCAGAAGCGCGGGCTCAGCCCCTCGCAGTAGAACTTGCCGCCGTGCGTGCCCGCGCGCCAGGGGCCGAGCTCGATCAGCGTCATCTCCCGGCGGTCGCCCTCGTCGATCACCAGGGGCGGCTGCGGTCTGATCACGACACCGACCTGCGGCCGGGACCTGGGGAGGCCCGCAGCGGGGGCGCTGGCGGCGGAGGCGGCCGATGCAGATGACGCCGGGCCTTCAACGGTCCACTCCAGCTGCTGCGTGAAGCGCAGCGCCAGCAGCAGCACGAGCGAGACGGTGAGGTACAGCCGCAGCGGCAGCACGTAATGGCGGCGGCGGCCCGCCCAGTACTCGAGCGTCAGCTGCCCCGGCAGCAGCACCAGGCGCCACAGCGTGCGCCACAGCGCGCCCTCCGTCGAGAAGTAGGCGCCGCCGAACTGCTGGAGAAACTCGCCCAGCGTGGGGGCCTTGATCGCCGTCTCCTGGCCGCAGGCGCTGCAGAAACGCGGCCGCGGCGAGGCCAGCGGCGTGCCGCAGTTGGCGCAGTGGCCCGGCACCGGGGACGGCACCTGCAGTTGCTTGCGAAACCAGTTCATGCGATGACCGTCCACAGCAGCGAGAGGATGAACATGCCGCACAGCAGCACGAGGTGGCTGGCCAGCAGCAGGCCGGCGCGCCAGAGCGTGCCCCACCAGGGCCGCCGGTAGACGTGGCGCAGCGCCAGCACGGTGTAGGCCAGGCTGGCCAGGGCCCCGAGTGGCAGCAGCAGGGGCACGGCGGCCAGCCACAGGCTCAGGAACCAGACGCAGTGCAGGTGCAGCGCGAAGACGAGGTGCTCGGTGTAGCGCAGGCCGTGGCCGTCGCGGCGCCATTGCAGCAGCTTCAGCAGCAGCGCGAAGACCGGCAGCAGCACGAACATCGCCCGGCCCATGGTGCTGATGATCTGCTGCGGTGCCGCCTGCATGGCCTGCACCACGGCCACCGGGTCCTGCTCCAGCCGCAGGCGGGCCCGGGCGCAGTACCCGTCCGGCAGGCCGGTGCAGGTGAAGTGGCGATGCTCCAGGGCCAGCACGAGCGGCGGGAGTCCGATGACGGAATAGGTGCCGGTCTGCAGGCTTTGGCGCAGGTGCTGCTGGCGCTCGGCGCTGAACGGCGCCTGGCCGAGCAGCTGCAGCAGGGCCAGCGTCAGCACGCTGATGGTGAGGTACAGGCGCAGCGGCAGCACATGCCGGCGGCGCTTGCCCTCGAGGTAGTCGGTGGTGAGGGCGCCGGGGTGGGCGAGCAGGCGCTTGAGCGTGCGCCACAGCGCGCCTTCCGTCGAGATGTAGGCGCCGCCGAACTGCTGCAGGAATTCCATCAGCGTCGGCGCCCGCAGGCGGGTTTCCTGGCCGCATTGCGCGCAGAAGGGGGCGGGCGGCAGGGCCAGCATCGAGCCGCAGTTCGGGCAGTCGGTCAGGGGAGGGCTGGCAGGCGCGTTCATGGTCAGGCGCGCATGCTAGCAGCGCCGTGCCGGCCGCCCGGCGCCATTCGCACAGGGAGATTCCCGCCCATGCCGCGCCCCCCGCATCGCCCGGCCGGCGCATAAAAAAAGCCCGATGCGCGGGGCATCGGGCTTCAAGGGTACCTGGGTGACGCGGCAAGCTGCCGAGTCCCACGGGGTACCGAGGAGACAACCCTTCAGCGCCGGCGGGCGCTGACCATCGGCGGCTCTCAGGCGGCGGTGGAGCGCTTGCTGCGCGCGCCGGTCTGCGAGGCCTTCACGGCGGTGTTGGTCACGGCCTGGAAGTTGGCTTCGGCCACTTCGGTGGCCTGCTTGGCCGCCTTCTGGATGTTCTCGATGGCGTTGTTGGCGGCGGCCACGGCGGACTTCACCAGAGCCACGGCATTTTCCGTGCCGGCCGGGGCGTTCTTGGCGGCGTTGTCCACCACGCTGTTGAACTTGGTCTGCACGTCAGCGAACTGGGCCTCGGCCACCTTGGCCACTTCGGCGTTGGTCGCGGTGGCGATGTCGTAGAGGTGGCGGCTGTAGGCGGCGGCCTTCTCGGCGCTCGGCTGCAGCAGCGAGGTCTGCAGGGCCAGCAGCTCCTGGGCGTCCTTCACCGACAGGGCGGCCTGGGTGTTCTCGGCCACTTCGGCCAGGGTGGCCTTGGCCACCTGCAGGTTCAGTTCGACCAGCTTCTCGACGCCTTCGAAAGCCTTGTTGGTCAGGCCGAACAGGGTTTCGACATTGGCCTTGTGGGCGGCGAAGATTTGTTCTGCAGTCAGCATGATGCTCTCCTGAGTCTGGGCGGGGCGACCCGCGGGTGTCCTGATGGATTCGTCGTGACAGCGATAATGTTGCACTGCAACATGAATTGAATTGTGAAGGGCTCGCCGGCGACTTGCAAGCACTTTTTGCTGCGCCGCAGCAAAATGGGACAAATGTCGCGGCAGGTCACAATCCGCGGGCGTCTTCACAGCGCTGTCACCCCGAGCTGCTTGGCGCGACGGCTGGCCGGGGGAGGCATCCAGAACGAATCCAGGCACGACGACGGGATCCATGCAGGCCTTCCATTCCGACGCCCACGCGCTGAATCTGCCGGCGCAGCACCGTTTTCCGCAGGCCAAGTACCGCCTGCTGCGCGAGCGCATCGAGGCCGAGCCCGGCGCGGTGTGGCTGTGCCCCGCGCCGGCGGCGAGCGAGGGCGAGCTCGCGCTCGCGCATGAGCCGGACTACATCGCCCGCGTGCTGGACGGCCATCTGAGCGAGGCCGAGCAGCGCGAGATCGGCTTCCCGTGGTCGCCCGCCATGCCGGTGCGCGCCCGGCACTCCGTGGGCGCGACCATCGCGGCGGCCCGCGCCGCCCTCGCCGAGGGCGTGGCCATGAACCTGGCCGGGGGCACCCATCACGCCTACGCGCACAAGGGCAGCGGCTATTGCGTGTTCAACGATGTGGCGGTCGCTGCGCGGCTGATGCAGGCCGAGTGGCATCGCGCGCACGGGAGCCTGCGGCCGGGCCTGCGCGTGCTGGTGATCGACCTCGACGTGCACCAGGGCAACGGCACGGCGGCCATCTTCCGGGACGACCCGAGCGTCTTCACGCTCTCGCTGCACGGGGCGCGCAACTTCCCCTTCCGCAAGGAGGCGAGCAGCCTGGATGTCGAGTTGCCGGACGGCACGGGTGACGAGGCCTATCTCGCGGCCCTGGACGGCGCCCTGGCCGAGGTCGCGCAACGCCTGCAGGCGCACCCGCCGGGGCTCGCCTTTTACCTGGCCGGCGCCGACCCGCACGAGGGCGACCGCCTTGGCCGCCTCAAGCTCACCGCCGCGGGCCTGCAGGCGCGGGACGCGCGCGTGCTGGACTGGCTCTGGCAGCGCCGCCTGCCCGTCGCCCTGAGCATGGCGGGCGGCTACGGGGCGGACCTCGCCGCCATGGTCGAGGTGCAGTTCGCGACCGTGCGCGCCGCGTCGCGTGCGTGGCAGCGCTGGCAGGACGCCGATGGAACAATGGCCCCATGACGAACGCCGCCCCCGCCCCCCGCGCTGACGACCGGCCCGGCCCCGAGCCCCGCAGCGCCTTCGCCCGCTTCGTGCCGCTCACCACGCGCTGGATGGACAACGACCTCTACGGCCATCTCAACAACGTCATCTACTACAGCCTCTTCGACACGGCCGTGAACCAGTACCTCATCGAGCAGGGCGCGCTGGACCTGCATGGGGGCGAGGTGATCGGCCTCGTCGTGGAGACGCGCTGCAACTACTTCGAGTCCCTGGCCTTCCCGCAGCGCGTGGAGGCCGGCCTGCGCGTCGCGCACCGCGGCCGCTCCAGCGTGCGCTACGAGATCGGCCTCTTCGCCGAGGGCGCGCCGCTGAGCGCCGCGCGCGGCCATTTCGTTCATGTCTATGTCGACCGCGCGTCGCGCCGCCCCGTGCCGGCGCTGCCCGCGGCCTACCTCACCGCCCTGCAAGCCCTGGAAGGATTTTCCCCGTGAGCGTCTTTGATCGACCCAGCCCCGAGGCCCAGGCGGCCGTGGACGAGGCCATCCGCACCCGCCATTCGATGCGCGCCTTCCTGCCCACGCCCGTCCCGCGCGAGACGCTGGAAGACATCCTGCGCGTGGCGGCCCGCGCGCCCTCGGGCACCAACACCCAGCCCTGGCAGGTGCATGTGCTCAGCGGCGCGGCCCTGCGGCGCCTCAGCGACCGCATCATGGCGGTCTATGACGATCCGCAGGAGCTGTCGACCCATCAGGAGGAGTACGCCTACTACCCGCGCGAGTGGGTCTCGCCCTACATCGACCGCCGCCGCAAGGTGGGCTGGGACCTGTACGGCCTGCTGGAGATCACCAAGGGCGACAAGGCCCGCATGCACGAGCAGCATGGCCGCAACTACCGCTTCTTCGACGCGCCGGTCGGGCTGATCTTCAGCATCGACCGCGTGATGCAGCAGGGCAGCTGGCTCGACTACGGCATGTTCCTGGAAAACATCATGATCGCCGCCCGCGGCCGCGGCCTGCACACCTGCCCGCAGGCGGCCTTCACGCAGTTCCACCGCCTGATCGCCGAGGAGCTGCAGTTCGGCCCCGAGCAGATGCTGGTGTGCGGCATGGCCCTGGGCTACGCCGACCCGGCGGCCATCGAGAACAGCCTCGTGACCGAGCGTGCCTCGCTCGACGAGTTCGTCCGTTTCCTCGACACCTGAGGCGTCCCATGAGCTCCACCAAGCCGGCCGTCTTCGTGGCCCGCCGCATTTTTCCGGACATCGTCGAGCGGCTGCGCGCGCATGCCGAGGTCGAGGAGACCGACAGCGATGAGCCGCTGCCGCCCGAGGAGCTGATCCGGCGCCTGCAGGGCAAGGCGGGCGTCTTCGCCACCGGCACCGAGCGCATCGACGCCGCGCTGCTGGACGCCTGCCCCACGCTGCGCGCCGTCTGCCTGATGACGGTGGGCTACAACAACGTCGACCTCGCGGCCTGCACGGCCCGCGGCGTGCGCGTGAGCAATGCGCCGGACGTGCTGACCGAGACCACGGCCGACTTCGGCTTCGCGCTGATGATGGCCGCGGCCCGGCGCATCAGCGAATCCGAGCGCTACCTGCGCGAGGGCCGGTGGAAGCAGTGGCATGTGGACCTGCTGGTGGGCGCGGACCTGCATGGCCGCACCCTGGGCATCCTGGGCATGGGCCGCATCGGGCAGGCCATCGCGCGGCGCGGGGCGCTGGGCTTCGGCATGCCGGTGATCTATCACAACCGCAGCCGCCTCGCGCCCGAGCTGGAGCAGCCGCTGGGCGCGCGCTGGGTGGGCAAGGACGAGCTGCTGCGCCAGAGCGACCACCTCGTCATCGTCGTGCCCTACAGCCCCGAGGCGCATCACCTGGTGGACGCGAAGGCCCTGGCGCTGATGAAGCCCACGGCCACGCTGACCAACGTCGCGCGCGGCGGCATCGTGGACGACGCCGCGCTGGCCGCGGCGCTGCAGGCCGGTCGCCTGGCCGCGGCGGGCCTGGACGTGTTCGAGGGCGAGCCCGCCGTGCACCCGGACCTGCTGGCCTGCCGCAACGTGGTGCTGACGCCGCACATCGCCAGCGCCTCCCTGCCGACGCGCCGCGCCATGTGCGATCTCGCGGTGGACAACCTCATCGCCGCACTGAGCGGCGGCGCCATGAAGACGGCGCTGAACTGAAGAAATTGCCTGCGCGTGGGCCGGGCGTGCCCCTTGCCCAGGGGACGTTCCCCGTCTTGCGATGACGCCCCGCTGACTTTCAGGGTACACAGGCGTCACGCCTGCTCTTGTCCACCCCTGCGAAGGAGACGCCTCCCATGATTGCCTACCTCAGCTTCGACGGCTGCTGCGACGCCGCCCTGGATTTCTACGCCGCCGCCCTCGGTGGCCGCAAGACCATGCGGTCCACCTACGGCGAGGCACCGCCAGCCCCCGAATGTCCGCCCACGCCGTCCGAGTGGAAGGACCGCATCATGCATGCCCGCATCGAGGCCTGCGGGCTGACGCTGATGGGCTCGGACATGCCTCCCGGCATGCCCTTCGAGGGCTACAAGGGTTTCAGCCTCACGGTGCCGGCCCGCGACAAGGCCGAGGGCGAGCGCCTGTTCAAGGCCCTGTCCGAGGGCGGCAAGGTCACGATGCCCTTCAGCGAGACGTTCTGGTCCCCCGGCTTCGGCATGCTGGTGGACCGCTTCGGCGTGCCCTGGATGGTGAACACCGACCCCGTCGGCGCCTGATCGCTCAGGCCAGCGACGTGGGCCGGCGCACGACGCGCACGGGGGCCGTGCCGTCCAGCGCGCGGGCCCGCAGCTGGCCGCAGCCGCCGTCGACGTCCTGCCCGGCCGAGTTGCGCAGCTTGGTCAGCACGCCGCGGCGATGGAGCTGGCGCGCGATCTCGGCCGCGCGCTCCCACGCCGGACGCCGGAAGGGCAGCTCGGGCACGCTGTTGTAAGGAATCATGTTGAGCACGCCATAGCGGCCCTTGAGCAGGCGCACGATGCCGTCGAGCTCGTCCTCGCCGTCGTTCACGCCGTCGATGAGCGTCCACTGGTACTGGATCGGGTAGCCGCTGAGCCGCGCGTAGCGCTCGCCCTCGGCCACGATCTCCTCCGGCGTCAGCCGCGGTGCGCGCGGCAGCAGCTGCTCGCGCAGCGCCGCCTTGCTCGTGTGCAGGGACAGCGCCAGCGCCGGCTTCACGGGGCCCTGCGGCAGGCGCTCGAACACGCGCGGGTCGCCCACCGTCGAGAACACCAGGCTCTTGTGGCCGACATTGCCCGCGGTGCCCAGCAGCTCGATGGCCTCCATCACGTGCTCGAGGTTGTGGGCCGGCTCGCCCATGCCCATGAACACGACCTTCTTCACCGGCCGCTGCCGGCGGGCGAGCACGACCTGCGCGACGATCTCGGCGCTGGTGACCTGGCGCAGCAGGCCCGAGCGGCCCGTCATGCAGAACTGGCAGCCCACCGCGCAGCCGACCTGGCTGGAGACGCACAAACCCTCCCGCGGCAGCAGCACGCTCTCGACCGTCTGGCCGTCGGCCAGCTCGACGAGCAGGCGCTTGGAGCCGTCCTCGGCAGGATGCTCGCTCTGCACGCGGGCCAGGGCATCGAGCGCGGCCTCCAGCGCGGGCAGCGCCTCGCGCAGGGTCTTGGGCAGGAAGTCCTCGATGGGGCGCTTGGTGGTCGCCTGGGGCAGGGCCTGGCTCCAGAGCCGCAGGACGCGGTGTTCGTGCTTGGGCAGGGCGCCGAGCGCACGCAGGTGGTCCCGGAGGTCTTGGAGGCTGTGGAGGCTGTGGAGGCGCGGCATGGTGAGCGCCGGATTTTATGCGGCGTCGCCGAGGCGGGGATCGGTGCGCCGGCCGCCGTGACGGACGGCCGGCAAGCCGGGTGCCTGAGACAATCGGGCCATGACTCTTGCCGAACTGCTCCTGCTGGCCTGCCTGGCCCTGATCGTCGTCCTGCTCGTGCTGGCCTTGCGCCCGCGCCAGCCCTCGGAATCGCCCCAGCTGCAGGCCCTGCTGCAGGGCCAGGAAGCGCAAGGCCGCCAGACCGAACGCCTGGAGCGCGAGTTGCGCGAGGAGCTGCAGCGCAGCAGCACGGCGCTGCGCCAGGAGACCCTCGGCCAGCTGGCGCAGTTCCAGCAGGCGCTGATGGGGCAGAGCGGCGACGCCGTGCGGACGCAGAACGAGCAGATCGACAGCCTGCGCGTGCAGCTCGCAAGCCTGCAGACGGCCCTGTCGCAAGGCCTGCAGGCCACGACGCAGTCGCTCGCGGCGCAGGCCCTGGCCGCGCGCGAGGCGCAGGACGCGGCCCAGCTGCGCAGCAGCCAGGCGCAGGCCGAGAGCCTGGCCCAGCTCGCACAGGGCCTGCGCGAGCAGCTCAAGCAGCTGCAGCAGGGCAATGAGCAGCGCCTGGCGGAGCTGCGCCTTACCGTCGAGCAGCGCCTGCAGACCATCCAGCAGGACAACGAGAAGAAGCTCGAGCAGATGCGCGCCACGGTGGACGAGAAGCTGCATGCCACGCTGGAGCAGCGCCTCGGCGAGAGCTTCAAGCAGGTGGCCGACCGCCTGGAGCAGGTCCACAAGGGTCTGGGCGAGATGCAGAACCTGGCCCGCGACGTCGGCTCGCTCAACCGCGTGCTGACCAATGTGAAGACGCGCGGCATCTTCGGCGAGGTGCAGCTGGCCGGCCTGCTGGAGCAGGTCTTCACGCCCGAGCAGTACGCCTCCAACGTGGCCACGCTGCCGGGCTCCAGCGAGCGCGTGGAGTTCGCCATCAAGCTGCCGGGCCAGCGCGAGGACGGCGCACCGCTGTGGCTGCCCATCGACGCCAAGTTCCCCCGCGAGGACTACGAGCGTCTGCTCGAGGCCCAGGACCGTGCGGACGCCGCCGCCGTCGAGCAGGCCGCCAAGGCCATCGAGACCCGCCTGCGCCTGGAGGCCCGCACCATCCGCGAGAAGTACATCGGCCCGCCGCACACCACGGACTTCGGCATGCTCTTCGTGCCCACGGAAGGCCTCTACGCCGAGGCCCTGCGCCGGCCCGGCCTCGTCGAGGCGCTGCAGCGGGAGCACAAGGTGATGCTGGTCGGCCCGACGACGCTGCTCGCCACGCTGTCCAGCCTGCAGATGGGCTTCCGCACGCTGGCGCTGGAGAAGCGCTCGGCCGAGGTGTGGGAGGTGCTGGGCGCGGTCAAGACGGAGTTCGGCAAGTTCGGCGACGTGCTGGCCAAGACCAAGAAGAAGCTGGAGGAGGCGAGCAACACCATCGATGCCGCCGAGGTCCGCACCCGCGCCATGACGCGCAAGCTCAAGACCGTGGAGGCGCTGCCCGAGGACAGCACCCAGCGCCTGCTGGCCCTGGGCCTCGCGGACGCCGGTGAGGACGAGCCCGCATGACGGGCCCCGAGCCCGCCTTGCCTGCGGCGTCTGCCGCCACGAAGGCCTCGCTGAGCGCGGCCTTTCCCTGGGTCATCGCCAGCCTGATCGCCGTGCATGCGTGCATGTCCGTCACGCGCGTGGCCGCCAGCCTGTGGGTGCTGCGCCAGGGGCACGGCGAGATGGCCGTCGGCCTGCTGCTGAGCCTCTTCGCGCTCGCGCCCATCGTCCTGGCCCTGTGGGCGGGGCGCCTCGCGGACCGGCACGGCTTCCATCGCCCGGTGGGCCTCGGCGTCTGCATGGCGGGCGTGGGCGCGCTGGTGGCCTGGGGCTCGATGCAGCTCTGGGCGATCGCGCTGAGCGGCCTGCTGAGCGGCGGCGCCGTGGCCGTGGCGGCCGTGGCCATCCAGCGCGAGGCCGGGCTGATGGCCTCGGGCCCGTCCGAGCTCAAGAAGGTCTTCAGCTGGGTGGCGCTGGGGCCGGCGCTGTCCAATGCCATCGCGCCCATCCTGACCGGCGTGCTGATCGACCACGCGGGCTTCCGCTGGGCCTTCGCGCTGGCCGTGCTGCTGCCGCCGCTGGCCTGGCTCGTCGCCCGGCAGGTGCCGCGCCACACGCCCCCGCCCCAGACGAAGGCGGCGCGCGAGCGGCCGGCCTGGGAGCTGCTGAAGCTCCAGGCCCTGCGTCGCCTGCTGTTCGTGAACATCATCCTCTCGGCCTGCTGGGACGCGCACAGCTTCGTCGTGCCGGTGGTGGGCCATGCCAAGGGCCTG
Organism: Burkholderiaceae bacterium; assembly: GCA_041912595.1. Classification (GTDB taxonomy): domain Bacteria; phylum Pseudomonadota; class Gammaproteobacteria; order Burkholderiales; family Burkholderiaceae_C; genus Roseateles_B. The sequence continues at coordinate 10,667 of JAYRMR010000045.1, read as the reverse complement.
AGCGCCTCCAGCATCGGCCTCGTGCTCGCCTCGTTCGCCGTGGCGGCCACGGGCGTGCGCCTGGCCATCGTCCGCTGGGGCGAGGCGGTGGAGGAGCTGCGCGCCCTGCGCTGGGCCATGGGTCTGGCCATGCTGATGCTGGCGGTCTATGCCTGGCTGCCCGGCACGCCGGGGCTGATGCTGGGCTCCGCGCTGCTGGGCGTGGCGCTCGGCTCCGTGCAGCCCATGGTGCTGTCGATGCTGCACCGCGTGACGCCGCATGACGCCCACGGGCAGGCGCTGGGCCTGCGCATGCTGATGATCAACGCCGCCACGGTGGGCATGCCGGCGGGCTTCGGCCTGCTGGCCGCTGCCACGATCCACGCCGCCCCCATGTGGCTGATGGCGGCGCTGCTGGGCGGCGCCCAGTGGCTGGCGCGAGGCATCCGCATCCAGCGTTGAGCGCGCCTGACGCTCTGCCTGCGCGGCCCGCTGCCGCCATCGCCGGGCTCGCCGCTTGAGCGACAAATGCTTACCGGTGCACACCGCTCGTGACCGACAAGTCGGGGTGGGCGCGATATCTTGCCGCACCCGCAGGCAATTGCTGCGGGATGTGGCAGCCGAGGAGGGCTGCCGGGCGGCCGTCCCTGGCTGCACACCGGCTCGGATCGAAGCCATGGCGTCAGGGCGGCGAGGAGATGCAGCGAGGAGAGCTTCGAATGGCGACGATTGCCCTGCACGTGGACGGGCAGGCAACCCCCTATCACGTGCACAAGACCCTGCCCTGGTGGCTGCGGCCCATCGGCCAGCCCCTGCCCAGCTACGGGCGGGCCAAGAGTTACGGATTGTGGATCGCCCCGACGAAGACGCTGTCCACCTGGTGGATGCGCCAGGCGGTGGACGCCGTCTTCCTGAACGCCGACGGCACGGTCGCGCGCGTGGTCACGGGCGTGCGCCCCTGGCGCACCGTGCGCTGCCAGGAGGCGCGCTCGGTGCTCAAGCTGCGCGCCGGCATGGCCCGCCGGCTGGGGCTGGCGCCGGGGACGGCGCTCGATTTGGCGACCTGATATGGCGACCTGATTTGGCGAACTGAGTTCCGCCTTCGGAGCCGGGGCGCTGCCGAGGCCCTCGCCGAAGCGCTTTGTGCCGCGCCTGATGCCGCGCCGCCGAGCTGTGCTCGATGACCGGCGCCGACGGCCCTTGCGCGCGTCGTCGGCGTCCGGCCCCGCTTCCCGAGCTCAGGCGGCTTCGGTCGCCATGCCCTGGTGGCGCAGCAGCGCCTCGATGCTCGGCTCGCGGCCGCGGAAGGCCTTGAAGTTGTCCATGGCGTCGCGCGAACCGCCCACTTCCAGGATGTTCTCGAGGTAGCGCCGGCCCACGGCCGGATTGAACACGCCTTCTTCCTCGAAGGCGCTCCAGGCATCGGCGGACAGCACTTCCGCCCACTTGTAGCTGTAGTAGCCGGCCGAGTAACCGCCGGCAAAGATGTGCGAGAAGCTGTGCTGGAAGCGGTTGAAGGCGGGCGGCGGGTTGACGGAGATCTCGGCGCGCACCTCGTCCAGCACCTGCTGGATGCGCTGCTCGCTGCCGGGTTCGGCATGCAGGCGCATGTCGAACAACGCGAACTCGATCTGGCGCAGCGTCTGCAGGCCCGCCTGGTAGTTCTTGGCCGCGACCATCTTGTCGTAGAGGCTGCGGGGCAGGGGCTCGCCGGTGTCCACATGGCGGGAGAGCTGCTGCAGCACCTCCCACTCCCAGCAGAAGTTCTCCATGAACTGGCTCGGGAGCTCGACGGCATCCCATTCCACGCCGGAGATGCCCGAGACGCCCGCTTCCTCGACCTGCGTCAGCAGATGGTGCAGGCCATGGCCGACCTCGTGGAAGAGGGTGGTGACGTCGTCATGGGTCAGCAGGGCCGGCTTGTCGCCCACGGGGGACGCGAAATTGCACACCAGGTGCGCCACCGGCAGCTGCAGCGTGCCTTCGGGGCGGCGCCAGCGGCCACGCACCTCGTCCATCCAGGCGCCGGGGCGCTTGCCGGTGCGGGCGTAGAGGTCGAGGTAGACCTGGCCGATGACGGCCCCCTGGCGCTCGAGGCGGTAGAAGCGCACGGACTCATGCCAGACCTCGGCCGTGTCCGCCACCAGGCGCACGCCGAAGACGCGTTCCAGGATGCTGAAGAGGCCTTCGAGCACGCGCGGGAGGGTCAGGTATTGCTTCACCTCCTGGTCGCTGAAGGCGTAGCGGGCCATCTTCAGCTTCTCGGAGACGTAGGCCTGGTCCCAGGCCTTGAGCTCGCCCTCGGGGAACTCGGCGGCCAGCTGCTCGCGGGCGAAGGCGCGCAGGGCGTCGAGGTCGCGCTGGGCATGCGGGCGCGCCTTGGCGGCGAGCTCGCGCAGGAAGGTCATCACCTGGGCGGGCGACTCCGCCATCTTGGGCACCAGGGACACCTCGGCGTAGTTCGCGTAGCCCAGCAGGCGGGCCTCTTCCTGGTGCAGGGCCAGCATCTCCTGCATCAGCGCGCTGTTGTCCCACTCGGGCTTGTCACCGAGCTCGCTGGCGCGGGTGACATAGGCCCGGTAGACACGCTCGCGCAGCGGGCGGCGGCTGGCGTACTGCATCACCGGCAGGTAGCAGGGGAAGTGCAGCGTGATCTTGTGCAGGCCGGGCTGGCCGTCGGCCTCGGCGGCCTGGGCCGTCTGGGCGCGCACATCGTCTGGCACGCCCTGCATCTCGTCGGGGGTGGCGTAGTGCGTCCAGCCGTCCGTGGCGTCCATCACGTGCTCGCTGAAGGCCTGGCCCAGCTCGGCGGCCCGCTCCTGGATGGCGGCGAAGCGCGTCTTGGCCTCGCCCTGCAGGTCGGCGCCGGAGAGCACGAAGTCGCGGATCCAGTGGCGCAGCGCCTGCTGCCGTGCGGCATTCAGTGTGGCGCCCTGCGTCTGCTGGATGGCCTTGTACTTGGCGAACAGCGTCTCGTCCGCGCCCAGGCCCGTGTAGAACTCCGTCACCGCGGGCAGCATGGCGTTGTAGGCCTCGCGCAGCGCGGGCGTGTTGGCCACGGCATTGAGGTGGCTGACAGCGCCCCAGGCCACGGACAGCCGCTCGGTGGCGGTGCTCAGGAGACGCTCCAGGGTGTCGAAGTCCGCGGGCGTGGCCGGGGCCGTCGCGTCGGCCTGGGCCTGGCGCGCGCCGGCCAGCAGTTCGGTGATCGCCGGCTGGATGTGCTCCGGGCGGATGCTCGCGAAGGCGGGCAGGGGGGCGGTACTGAGCAGCGGGTTGTTCAAGGGATCTCCCTGGGCGTAGATGCCTCTGGTGGTGTCGATGGTACGCGGGCGGGCGTGCCGGCTCCCGCGGGCCCGGCACGCCCCTGGACGCTGCGGGGGCTCAGCGGCCCGCCGCCGCGCGCTCGGCCGATTCCATGGTGTTGACCAGCAGCATCGTGATGGTCATGGGGCCCACGCCGCCCGGCACCGGGGTCAGGTAGCCAGCCACGGGCAGCAGGCCGTCGAAGTCGACGTCGCCGCAGAGCTTGCCTTCGTCATTGCGGTTCATGCCGACGTCGATCACGACGGCGCCCGGCTTGATCATGTCGGCGGTCAGCACATTGCGCTTGCCCACGGCGGCCACGACCACATCCGCCTGGCGCGTCATGGCCGCCAGGTCCGCCGTGCCACTGTGGCAGATGGTGACGGTGGCGTTGGCCTGCAGCAGCATCATGGCCATGGGCTTGCCGACGATGTTGGAGCGGCCGATCACCACGGCGTGCTTGCCGCGCAGGTCCTTCATGCCGATGCTCTCGAGCATCTTCATGCAGCCGTAGGGCGTGCAGGCCTTGAAGCCGGTCTCGCCCACCATCAGCGCGCCGGCCGAGGCCACGTGGAAGCCGTCCACGTCCTTCAGCGGAGAGATGGCCTCGATGACCTTGTGATCGTCGATGTGGCCGGGCAGGGGCAGCTGCACCAGGATGCCGTGGATGGACGGATCGTTGTTCAGCGCCTCGACGCGGGCCAGCAGCTCGGCCTCGGTCATGGCGGCGTCGTACTTCTCCAGCACGGAGTGGAAGCCCACGTCCTCGCAGGCCTTCACCTTGTTGCGCACATAGACCTGGCTGGCGGGGTTGTCCCCCACGAGGATCACGGCGAGGCCGGGCTTGATGCCTCGAGGGGCGAGGGCGGCGGCGCGCTGCGCCACCTCCGTGCGAAGCTGCTTGGAGAGGGCGACGCCGTCGATGAGAGTTGCGGTCATGGGTGAAAAGGCTCCGGAGAATGCAAAAAGCCGCTGGGTCGTCAGCGGCTTTTCCGAGATGGGACGGGGGTCAGGCCTTGGGCTGGCCAGAGGCACCGAGGGCGATCTTGAGCAGGTCGGCGACGGTGTTGGCGTTCAGCTTCTCCATGATGTTGGCGCGGTGCGCCTCCACCGTCTTGATGCTGATGCCCAGGTCGTCGGCGATCTGCTTGTTCAGGCGGCCGGCGACGATGCGCTCCAGCACCTGCGCCTCGCGCGTCGTCAGGCGGGACAGCAGGGCGTCGCGGCTGGCGGCTGCCTGGTGCTGCGAGAACTCGACGCGGGCCTGCTCCAGCATGCGCTCGACGAGGGCCAGCAGCTCCTCTTCCTTGAAGGGCTTCTCGATGAAGTCCATCGCGCCCTTCTTCATGGTGTTCACGGCCATCGGGACGTCACCGTGGCCGGTGATGAAGACGGCGGGCAGCGGGCTCTTGCGCTCCAGCAGCTTGTCCTGCAGGTCCAGGCCGCTCATGCCTTCCATGCGCACGTCGGTGATCAGGCAGGCGACTTCGCGGGGGTCGTAGCGGCTCAAGAAGGACTCGGCGGAATCGAAGCACTTCACGCGGTAGTCCTTGCCCTCCAGCAGCCATTGCAGGGAATCTCGCACTGCTTCATCGTCATCGACAACGTAGACGGTACCCTTCTTCGGAATCAGGCTCATGGTGTTTCGGCAGTGTTTGAGGCAGTGCCCGGCGCCTCGTGGCGCGGGATTTCGACGGGGATGGTGAAGGAGAACCTGCACCCCACGATCGCCGAGCCATTGTATAAGTTCTCAGCACGGATCCGGCCCTGGTGGGACTCCACGATAGACCGGCATAACCCTAGTCCGATGCCCATGCCATCGGCCTTGGTGGAGAAGAAGGCCTCGTACATCCGCACGATGACTTCCTCGGGTAAACCCGGGCCCATGTCGGTCACCGAGAACTCGATGTTGGCCCCCAGCTCCGGCGTGTGCTTGGGCACGACGCGCAGCTCGATGTGGCGGCGCGAGACCGGCAGCCCGGCGTTGTCGATGGCCTCGGCGGCGTTCTTGAGCAGGTTCATCAGCACCTGCTCGATCAGGATGGGGTCGACCATCAGCGTCGGCAGGCGCTGCGCCACATAGGTGTGGATGGCCACGTTGCGGCGGCGCAGCTCGATGCCGGCCAGTTCGACGGCGTCTTCGACGATGTCATGCGCCTGCGAAGGCGCGCGCTGCGGCTCGCTGCGCTTCACGAAGTTGCGGATGCGGTGGATGATCTGCCCGGCCCGCTGCGCCTGCTTGGCCGTCTTCTCGAGCGCGGCGAGCAGGTCGTCCTTGCCGATCTGGTCGCCCCGCACGCGCGAGACCATGCCGTTGCAGTAGTTCGTGATGGCGGTCAGCGGCTGGTTCAGCTCGTGAGCCACGCTCGAGGCCATCTCGCCCATCGTCATCAGGCGGCTCGTGACCTGGGCCTTCTCGGCCTGCTGCGCGGCCTGCTCCTCGGCGCGGCGGCGGGCCGTGATGTCGGTGGCGATCAGCATCTGCGCGAGGCGGCCGTCCGTCCACTGCAGGTAGCGGGCGCGCACGTCGAACCACATCTCCAGGCTGTCGATGTAGACCTCGCGCGGGTCCGCGCCCACCTCCATCAGCGGCTGCGCGGGCAGGCCGGAGTAGTCGTCGACCTCCTCGTCGTGATCCGGGTCCTCCTTGCTGCGGCTCAGCTGCCCGCCGGCCAGCATGGCGTGGCCCTTGGGATCCGCGCCGAACCACAGCCGGTAGCTGCGGTTGGCGAAGAGCAGCTCGCCCTGCTGGACGGACAGCACCGACACCGCGGCATCGAGGCCCTCCAGCACGGTCGTGAAGCGCTCATGCGAGGCGGAGAGCTGGTCGCGCACGCGCTTGGCCTCGGTGATGTTGGTCATCGAGGTCATCCAGCCCGTCTGCTTGCCCTTGGGATCGATCAGGGGCGAGACGTACATGCGGGCGTCGAAGGTGGTGCCGTCCTTGCGCATCACCTTCACCTCGGCGCCGCCGGCCGGGCTGCGGCCCTGGATCTCCTGCTGCAGCAGGCGGGCGTTTTCCTCGTAGCGGTCTGGGGGCCAGTAGGGGAAGGGCGGCTTGCGGCCGATCAGCTCGCCTTCCGAGAAGCCCGTCATCGCACAGAAGGCGGGGTTCACGTAGGAGATGCGGGACTCCATGTCCATGGCGCGCATGCCCGTGAGCATGGAGTTCTCCATCGCCCGGCGGAAGTTGGTCTCGTTGATGAGCGCGTTCTGCGCCTGCATGCGGCGGCGCATGTGCTTCCAGGTGCCCAGCAGCATCCAGACGGTGAGCACCGACAGCGCCACCACCATCCAGAAGAGCGTGTTGGAGATCAGGCCCACCGAGGTGCGGTAGCCCTGGCCGCGCAGCACCAGGCCGTTGAAGGCGGGCGCCAGCGGCACCTCGTGGAAAATGGACGGCTTCTTGAGCTTCTGCCCCGGCATGGGCGTGACGGTGCTGGCCACGACGAGGTCGCGCGAGTCCAGCACGGCGATGGCGTGGCGCACGGCGACGTCGGAGGGCACGTAGTAGCGCAGCAGGCCTTCCACCGTGTACTCGGCGATCAGCACGCCGGAGAAGCCCGTGCGGTCGATCAGCGGCACCTGGACCTGGAAGACCATGGTGTTGTTGGCGTCGCTGAAGGCCTGGGAATAGGCCGGCTGGCGACGCTCCTTGACGAGCTGGAAGACGCTCTCGGCCGCGCTGCCGGGCGTGCCGGCCGGCATCGAGGGATCGCCGCCGTCCAGGGCCATGAGGCTGTCCGCCTGGTAGCCCGCGGCGCTGACGCTGGCGCGCCGCTCGCGGCGGTTGCTGAGCCAGGTCACGTGGGTGATCTCGGGCCGGTCGCGCGCCCAGGTGCTGGCCTGGGTGTTGAACTCGTGGGTGTCGGTCGCGCGGGTGGCGATCTCCCGGGCGATGCGCACCAGCTGCTCCTGGTTCTCGATCAGGCGCAGCTGGATCTGCTTCTGGGCGATCTCGGTGTCACGCTTGACGGCCTCCTGCTCGCGTTCTATTTCCTCGTTACGCAGGTACCAGAAGGCCAGGATGATGGCCGCCAGGAACAGCAGGACGGAGATCAGTGGGCCGAGGGTGGCGAAGCGGTCCTGGCGGGAAGGGGACTGGCGGCGCCACCACGTGGTGGCCAGGAGACGCAGGGGCTGAGACCAGCGACGAAGCTGGCTCTTGACATCAAAACGCGAAGACATGGCGCGGATTATCGGGCGGCGGCACCGGCGACAGGCCGCGAGCAATCCCTTTGACCGCCCATTCGCGGTGATGAAAATTGCACAATGTGAAACGCTATCGCACGATTTGGAAAAATCGGGGAGGCTGTGCGACACTCCGGCCGGAACATTGGCGGGCCCCGGGATTGCTGCGTCTGTGACGGCAATCGGCGGCGGTCAAGCCTGGCATCAATACCGCGACAACCGAGATTTGCAAGGAGACAGCATGTCCGCGCAGCCCCAGTCCCTCCCAGGCGCAGCCGCCCAAGATATCGACGCCCTCGAGACCAAGGAATGGCTCGACGCGCTGTCCGCCGTCATCGGTGAGGAAGGTGGCGAGCGCGCCCACTTCCTGCTCAACACGCTGATCGACCACGCCCGGCAGTCGGGCATCGACGTGCCCTTCTCGGCCAACACGCCCTACGTCAACACGATCCCGGCCGACCAGGAAGCCCGCTGCCCCGGCAATATCGAGATCGAGAAGCGCCTGCGCGCCTACATGCGCTGGAACGCCATGGCCATGGTCGTGCGCGCCAACCGCCTGAACCCCGCCGACGGCGGCGACCTCGGCGGCCATATCGGCTCCTTCGCCTCGCTCGCGTCCATGCTGGGCGCCGGCTTCAACCACTTCTGGCACGCCGAAAGCGAGAAGCACGGCGGCGACCTGCTCTACATCCAGGGCCACAGCGCGCCCGGCATCTACGCCCGCGCCTTCCTGGAGGGCCGCCTGAACGAGGCCCAGCTCGACAGCTTCCGCCAGGAAGTCGACGGCAAGGGCCTCTCCAGCTATCCGCACCCCAAGCTGATGCCGGACTTCTGGCAGTTCCCGACGGTCTCGATGGGCCTGGGCCCGCTGATGGCCATCTACCAGGCCCGCTTCCTGAAGTACCTGCACGCCCGCGGCATCGCCGACACGGCCAGCCGCAAGGTCTGGGCCTTCATGGGCGACGGCGAGATGGACGAGCCGGAAAGCCTGGGCGCCATCGGCATGGCCGCGCGTGAGGGCCTCGACAACCTGGTCTTCGTCGTCAACTGCAATCTGCAGCGCCTGGACGGCCCGGTGCGCGGCAACGGCAAGATCATCCAGGAGCTGGAAGGCGAGTTCCGCGGCAGCGGCTGGAACGTCATCAAGCTGGTCTGGGGCAAGGGCTGGGACGAGCTGCTGGCGCGCGACAAGAGCGGCAAGCTCAAGCAGCTCATGATGGAAACGCTGGACGGCGACTACCAGGCCATGAAGGCCAATGACGGCGCCTACGTCCGCAAGCACTTCTTCGGCAAGTACCCCGAGACCGCCAAGCTCGTCGAACACATGAGCGACGACGAGATCTTCGAGCTGCGCCGCGGGGGCCACCAGCCCGAGAAGGTCTACGCCGCCTTCCACGCCGCCCACAACAACACGACGGGCCAGCCCACCGTGCTGCTGGTCAAGACCGTCAAGGGCTACGGCATGGGCAAGGCCGGAGAAGGCAAGAACACCGTCCACCAGACCAAGAAGCTGACGGACGAGGACATCAAGTACATCCGCGACCGCTTCGGCATCCCCGTGCCCGACAGCGAGCTCCCCAAGCTGCCGTACTACAAGCCGGCCGACGACACGCCGGAAATGCGCTACCTGCACGAGCGCCGCCAAGCCCTCGGCGGCTACCTGCCCAAGCGCCGCGTGAAGGCCGACGAGAGCTTCACGACGCCGGCCCTCGAGACCTTCAAGGCCGTGCTGGAGCCCACCGCGGAAGGCCGCGAGATCTCCACGACCCAGGCCTATGTCCGCTTCCTCACGCAGCTGCTGCGCGACAAGGAGCTCGGCCCGCGCGTGGTGCCCATCCTCGTGGACGAGGCCCGCACCTTCGGCATGGAAGGCCTGTTCCGCCAGATCGGCATCTACAACCCCAAGGGCCAGCTCTACACCCCGGTCGACAAGGACCAGGTGATGTACTACCGCGAGGACAAGGCCGGCCAGATCCTGCAGGAAGGCATCAACGAGGCCGGCGGCATGGCCAGCTGGATCGCGGCGGCCACGAGCTACTCGACGAACAACCGGGTGATGATCCCGTTCTACGTCTACTACTCGATGTTCGGCTTCCAGCGCATCGGCGACCTGGCCTGGGCGGCCGGCGACATGCAGGCCCGCGGCTTCCTGCTGGGCGGCACCTCGGGCCGGACCACGCTCAACGGCGAGGGCCTGCAGCACGAGGACGGCCACAGCCACATCCTGGCCGGCACCATCCCGAACTGCATCTCCTATGACCCGACCTTCGCGCACGAGGTCGCCGTGATCATGCACAACGGCCTCAAGCGCATGGTGGAGAACCAGGAGAACGTGTTCTTCTACATCACGCTGCTCAACGAGAACTACCCGATGCCCGGGCTGAAGGCCGGCACCGAGGCGCAGATCCTCAAGGGCATGTACCTGCTGGACGAGGCCAAGGCCGGCCACGCACTGCAAGTCAATCTGCTGGGCTCGGGCACCATCCTGCGCGAGTCCATGGCCGCCAAGGAGCTGCTGGAACAGGACTGGGGCGTCGGCGCCCACATCTGGTCCTGCCCGAGCTTCAACGAGCTGGCCCGCGACGGCCAGGACGCCGAGCGCTGGAACCTGCTGCACCCGACCGAGGCCCCGCGCGCGCCCTACGTCACGCAGCAGCTGTCCCAGACCAGCGGCCCGGTGATCGCCTCGACCGACTACATGAAGAACTACGCCGAGCAGATCCGCGCCTTCGTGCCGGCCGGCCGTTCGTACAAGGTGCTGGGCACCGACGGCTTCGGCCGCTCGGACTTCCGCACCAAGCTGCGCGAGCACTTCGAGATCAACCGCCACTACATCGTCGTCGCCGCGCTGAAGAGCCTGGCCGACGAGGGCAAGCTGCCGCTGGCCAAGGTCGCCGAGGCGATTGCCAAGTACGGCATCAAGGCCGACAAGATCAACCCCTTGTATGCCTGACCACCCCCGAGACGCTGACGCGTCTCCCCCTCAAGGGGGCGGGCTCGACAGCCCGGCAAAGCCGGATCTGCGAGCCCCGCTCGGGAAGACACGCGCTGCGTGAAGCAACGAATTCAACGGAGACATCCGCATGGCAATGCTTGAAGTGAAGGTGCCCGACATCGGGGACTTCAAGGACGTGGCAGTGATCGAGCTGCTGGTGAAGGTGGGCGACACGATCTCGGTCGACCAGAGCCTG
>JAYRMR010000044.1:22478-44075 GCA_041912595.1 Burkholderiaceae bacterium | reverse complement strand
TGGGGCCTCTTGCTGTCACCGTCTCGTTGGACATGCAGGCCTGCTGCGACGGGTTGGGGGGCCATGCCCTGAGCGTTCCCAGAAGACAGCCGGTTTCCTGCTTGGCATCTTCCTCCTTGAGGGTCGAGCACTGCCCCGCCGCCGGCGTGCTGCCGTCCGCACAGGTTTCCTTGAGCGTCGCGGCATAGTCGTCCGGCACGTCCTTCACGCACTTGCCGTCCGCGCGCAGGGCGTAGCCCGGGGTCTTGCAGACCGCCCGGCTAGCGGCAGGGTAGTCCTGGACCTGGGTCACTTCGCATTGCCCGTTCTTGAGCACGCCGGTGTCGCAATAGGCCTCACTTCCGGCTGCCTTCACCGTCACGCACTGCCCCGAGCGCAGCGTCTCCCCATTCGGGCACACCGTCACCGTGCTGGCGGGCTTGCTTTGGGTCTGCCCCACGCAGGTCGTATTGCTCAACACATAGTTCGCCTCGCAGCTGTACTTCGGCTGCGTCGGCGCACCGCCGGCCATCGGCTGGGTGCTCCACAGCAGCTGCCCGGCCTGGCTGTAGACCGAGATCCGCAAGCTCCCATCCTTGCCGGTCACCTGCACCCGCCGTCCCAGACCGTCGTAGACATAGGCGCCCCCGAGGCTGGACCCACTCAGGCGGTTGCCCAGGTCGAAGGTGTAGGTCTGCGCCCCCTTGGAGCGGACGTTGCCGTAGGGGTCGTAGCCGTAATTGATGGGGCTGCCATTGACCGTCAGGCTGTTGAGCCGGTTCGTGCCATCCGTGTAGTTCAGCGTGACGTTGCGGCTGCCCACGTTGGCCGTGCGCAGATTGTCCGCCGCGTCGTAGGTGTAGCTGGCCGTGCCCCACACGCCGGGCGCGCTCACTGTCTTGAGCCGGTCCAGGTCGTCATAGCCCATGCTGCGGTTGAAGGCCCCGCCACCCTGCTGGTCCGTGATGCTGACCACGTTGCCGTTGGCGTCGTAGGTGTACACATCCTTGAGCACTCCCCCGTCCTGCACCGTCTCTGGCAGGCCGCGCAGATTGGGCGTCATCGAATGCTGCACGCCGCTATTGAGCCGGTAGCTGTTGACCGTTCCGTTGGGATGGAAGGTCAACGCTGAGGCAAATCCCCCCACCTGACTGGGCTCGCCCAGGGCGTTGGGCACATAGCTCACGGACGTGGCGCTGCCCGGGTAGGTCAGGCTGCTCAGGCTGCCGTTGGGGTCGTAGCCCCAACTGAATCCATAGCTCTGGCCGCCATAGCTCAGCGTTTCGGTGCTGATGTCGCGCAGTGGGGTGTAGGTGTAGCTCCAGCTACTGCCGTTGCTGTCCACCGTCTTGAGCTTGCCGTCGGGCCAGTAGCTCCGGGTGATGGCCGGACTGTTGTCGCCATAGCTGGTGACCTTCAGCTGGTTGACCGCGTCGTAGCTGTAGCTGATCTTGGCTGAGGCTTGCGCACTGGCCGTGTCGCAGTTGTAAATGCTGTTCAGATTCTGCCCAGGCGCTCGCCAGGCGACATTGCCCGCAGCGTCGTAGTCCTGGACCGTGGCATTGACCTCGGGCTCGATGGTCTTGCACAGGCGCTGGTACGCATCGTAGACATAGCGCCGCGTCACGCCACCGCGGCTGATGGCCGTGGGCTTGCCCAGGCTGTCCCGGCTGATGAGGACCTGCACGCCTTCGGGCATATCGGCCTGGGCCAGGCTCGCCTCGGCGGGGTTGTCCAGCGCCCAGAAGCGCTGCGTCGTCACCTTGCCGCGTGGGTTGGTAATCACCGTGGCGAAGCCGCTCTGGTAGACATGCCGGGTCTTCAGCACGCCCAGTTCGCTGTCCTGCTCCACGAGCGTCAGGCGGCCAAGGGCGTCGTAGCTCATGCGCTTGCCCGGGCTGGTCAGGGCCACCGTGCCGTAGTCGCGGGCCGGATAGCTCTCGAAGCTCAGCTGGCCGCCCAAGTCATAGCCCTTGACCACCACCTTGCGCGTGCTCGCCTCCTGGCTGGTGTCGAACGTGCGGGTCATCACCGGGCGCCACAGGGCGTCCAGCAGCGTGATCGTCTTTGCATTGCCCTTGGTGACCGTCTGGCGCCAGTGGCCGGCGGGCACGCCGTATTCATCACCGCTGACGGGCTCGAACACCAGGCTTGTCGAGGTGAAGCCGGACGGCGGGGTGATCAGTTTCAGCCGCCCCATGGCGTCGTAGTCATAGGCCGTCGTGTAGCTGGCCGCCGAAGTGTGGCTGCTGATCTGGCCCAGGCCATCCACCACCACGGACTCGGCGCTGCCATCCGCATAGCTGACCGACTGAGGCAGGCCCAACTTGTAGTTGTCGTAGCGAGTGCGGTTGTTGCGTCCGTCCTGCTTCCAGGCCAAGGTGCCGTCGCCGTTGTAGCCGTAGGTGAACTGGGGATTGCCGAAGGCCTTGTCCGCCGTCTTGCGGCCCAGGGTGTCGTAGTCGTTGTAGACAGAGGCCGCAAAGCCGTTGACAGTCACCGACTCGGTGAGGTTGCGCACCCACAGGTCTGGCAGGTCCTTGTAGACCGTGGTCTCCGTGCGGCTCGCGCCAGGACCGGACTTGCTGACCTGCAGGATGCGCGCCCAGTAGTCGATGCCGGTGCCGCCGCTGGCCGCCGTCCAGCTGAAGCTCTGCCCTTGCTGGGTGATGACGCGCTGTTGCAGCGGCTGCAGGCGGCCATGCAGATAGCCGTCGCCAAAGGTGATGATGCTGCTGCCCACCTTCTGTGGATAGGGGCCAGCGTCATAGGCGCGATAAGACTGGCTCACCGTGCGCAGCAAGCCACCTTGGGCATCGAAGTCCTCGGTCTTGAGCAACAGCCCTTCGTTGACGCCGACTTGCATCCCGTGGGTCATGCGGGTGCTGCGGCCGTTGGGCTCCTGGATCTGGGTCCATTTGGTGGACGGGCAGTAGGTGCAGCCGGGATAGCTGCCCTCGCCGGTGGACGAGCTGTAGCTGTAGTTCCAGGTTTGCGTCGCCAGGCCCGGCCCGCTGAGGGTCTTCTTCTGAACCGACTGCATCACATAGTAGGCAGGGGCCAGTGGTACGGACATATCGTCGGTCAGCGGTATGCAAGCGGCGTCGTTGCTGGCCCGCGCATGCTCGAGGGGCTCGACCTCGAAGCGCCCCTGTGCACCGCTGGGATGGGTCATCACGGCTGCATGGCGGTACTTGTTCACCACGCCGTTGCCAAGGCAATTCGCTGGTGTGGAGAAGTACATGTCATCAGAGGTCATGAAGGCAGGCTCGATGTCGAACCCCCATCGACTCTGGTCCGGCAGGACCACGCTGCTGAGGTCGCCATCGGCCGCGTAGTTATAGGTCCAGGTGCGGCTGCCGTTGGCACCCGCGTTGGTGTAGATCGTCTTGATCCGCCTGGGGGACTCCTGGTAGGTGAAGCTCAGCTTGCGGCCATCGCTGGACTCGATGCTCAGCACGCGCATGCGATCGACAGGGTCATAGCTGAAGCGGACCCAATTGCCGAATCGATCGGTGATCTGCGTAGGCAGGATCCAGACTTCGGTGCGCTTGAGGTAATAGAGCTCCGACGCCGTGGGCGTCGGGCCGGTCTTGGAAGGCGGCTGGCCGCCGGTCCTCAAGGTGCTGCCATAGGGCGCCGAGCGCGCCAGCGTGTTCGCTTGCCGGCTGGCCATCCAGTCGAACTGATAGCGAACCCCGGAAGGGCTCAGGGCCATAAAGCCTTCGCCGTCGCCACCGCCCGTGGCCAGGTTAATGCAGCGAAGCGCCCAGTTGTCCTTGGTCAGCAGCGGGTAGCTCTGGTCACCCGTCGGCCCCGTCCAGCCACCGGGAAGGCGAAGCAGGATTTCCTTCTCGCCGCCGCCAGGGATGTAGAGCATGTTGCCATGCCAGTACTCCTTGGCTTTCCACGCGCCTTCCGCCATCGCTCCGGTCACAGTAGGCGGCGCCGAGAAGCGCTTGCAGCGGTCCGTGGCGCCCCATCCGTTGACGAAGCCGCTCGAGCTGGCGAACACGCCCTGGATGCGCGGAATCTCCAGGTCCCATCGGCCGAACAGGCCATTCATGAACCCTGGCGTCAGGTTGGCGTTGAAGCGCCGACCGGCCGACACCGCCAGGTCGCTGTTGCCTGGCAGGCTGATGTCCGTCTGCACGAACTCCAGGGCGCCGTTGTAGTGGTTGACCTTGTCGCCGAACAGGTCGGGGCCCAGGGCCTTAACGGACCTGGAGGCGCGCACCAACTGGCCTTGCTCCTCGTAGTAGGTACCAGCGTTGACGTTGCCGGCGACCAAGACGCCAAAAGCAGATAGGCAGGCGGACAGCACCAAGCTGCCGCAACGCAGCCATTGCAAGCGCTTCATCAAATCCCTCCCGACGCCTCGACTGGGCGCCATTGATCGATGGATATGCCCCAGACGCCGGTCTGTAATACTTTGAAAGGATCTGGGCGCTGCGATTCTCACTGCCCGATCCCGATGCTTACCCTGTCATTTCTGACAGAGTCCATCATTCACTTTTGGGAGGCAATTGATAACGACAACAACCGTCGTCCTCTTGGATCTTGATTTGGCCCATTAGGTCAGCCGCCTCTTTTGGCTCCTGTAGATCGCAAATGTTCAGGAATGAGCCGGCAAGCTTCGTCAACGGACAGAGATGAATGGCTTTCCGACAGCCATCGCGCGAGTTCCCCGGCCGTCAGGGGAGGCTCAAGTCCATGCCAAGCGACCTGGCCAGGCCGAAGGTCAGGGCCAGCACGACGAGGAGCAGCAGCATGAACACGGCCAGGAGCTTGGCGCTCATGCGGAGCAGCGCGCCCCGATCCACCGTCATCTTCTCGCGGTCGTAATGCCACTTGATGGCGAACACCATGCCGGTGACGAACACCAGACCCTTGAACAGAACGAAGACGACGAGAACCCAATCCACCGGAGCATTCCTGGCTGTTGCACGACATCGTCCATGCTGACAGCAAACCCGCGCGGCGAACATTGGGCGTTTTGACTCACGGCCGGCGTGCAGTGCCGGTGATGGATCCGGCTTGGAGACCTGTCGCTCAGGGTGCCGGTCGGTGGACGCCAGATTTTGAGGATTCGACGCCGCAGCAATGCGCTAGCGCAGAATCCGAGCCGTTGGCTCGTCGGCTCCCACGACATCGATGGTGTGGTTGCCACAGCAGACTGCCCAATGCGCTAGCGGCCCGGGATAGTCATCAGTTGCGATGGTCCCGAGCAGTCTTCCGTGTGGTCGATGAGCCGAGCGTCTCGAGGGATGTCCTGAAGCCCCGACACCGATCCGGAGGCAGTCCTGGCCCATGCCGGCAACGATCAAGCTGAACCCTCACGCTGGCGACTGGTGAGGCCGCCCCCCTCCAGAGCGCATAAGGCGCATCGCATCTGCGACCGATGGCTGGCTACCGGCTGCGGAGCGGGCGAAAGATGCGCAAGGCAAAACAGCCTTCCGCAACGCCCACAGTGCCCCCCCGTCAGCGGTTCGAATTCGGCGGAACATGCGGTGCAACGAAACGTCGCAGTCGAAGAAGGTGAGCTCATCAGTGTCAAGAGTTTAGGCCTGACCCCGCACTCCCTCAGCGACGCACTGCAGCCGCCTGACAGCGGCGGCTTCTTCAGCTACACCAGCGAGGCGCTGCTCGGGTGATGCGACGGCCCGGCGCGCCCATCACTTCAAACGGGTCAGCCTGAAGGACCCCAGCACCCGCTCACCGCCCTTGCCCAGCGACACATAACGGCCCGCCCCCTGCGCCACGGAGCCCCGCAGCAGGCGGTAGGCATCGCAGGCGGCCACGCGGCCGAGGGTCAGCGCGTCACCGTCCCGGGCGAAGGCGAGCGGGTCCTTGGAGGGGAAGAAGGCCTCGTCGGAAGCCGTCGTCGATTCCACGACCAGCTGGTGCCAGGGCAGCACCTTGTCTCCGTCCCCCAGGCCCAAGCAGGAGTCCGCCCGCACGTCGCTGAAGCGGACGGTCAGGTTGACGATGGGGCGCTGCTGGGGGTCGAGGACCTCCAGGCGCCAGCGGCCGGGCAGGGGCTGGGCGTCGACCAGGCCCCCCGCGAGCAGCAGCAGGCCGAGGAGGCCGACACGTCGGGAGAGGCGAAGCAGCGCGGTCAGGGTCCAGGCCATGGCGGGCTCCAGTCAGCGAGTGAGGGTGCTTGCGGCGGGCTCAGGGCGCCGCGGGCGGCGGCTCGTGGCAGACGGCCTCGAGGTTGTGCCCGTCCGGGTCCAGCACGAAGGCGCCGTAGTAGTGCGGATGGTAGTGAGGACGCACGCCGGGCGCGCCGTGGTCCAGCCCGCCGGCGGCGAGGGCCGCGCGATGGAAGGCATCCACCGCCGCCCGATCCGGCACGCGAAAGGCCAGGTGCAGCGGCGTCGTGGCGGGCTCGCCTTCGCGGATCCACAGGTCGCTGCCGTCCTCATGGCAGAAGCCGGCGCTCGGCGAGGCCGCGCCCGGCGCCCCGGGCAACTCGACGACGCGCGCGTGGCCGGTGGGCGCCAGCGCCTGCCGGTAGAAGGCCAGGCTGCGCGCGTAGTCGCGGACGACGAGGCTGAGGTGGTCGATCATGGGAGCTCCTTGCAAGAGAGGTCGCGCCTTGTGTGCCGGGCTAGCGGTTCACTGCAGCCCCGCCAGCAGCCCGGCCAGATGCACACCACCCACCGCCAGACAGAGGGCGGAACTCCAGCGCCAGAACGCCACGCTGCGCGTCGGGTCCCGGTCCCGCGTCGCGAGGACGAAGCCCAGCGCGCCGCGCGCCAGGTACACGGCACAGATCGCCGGCAAGGCCTGGGCCTGCAGGGGCAGGGCCGGCAGCACGCCGGCGGCCGCGAGCGCATAGGCGGACCACAGGCTCAGCACAGCCGTGATCCCGAGGGTAATGCCCGTGGCCAGCGGCCGCCCGGCCGCGACGAGGCGCAGCATGGACTGCCCGGCGCCGAAGAAGCGGTACCAGGGCGCCCCGAAGGCGATGCAGCCGAGGTGCAGCAAGGCGGCGAGCGCGCTGCAGGCGGCGCCGATCAGGAAGCAGGTGGCCGCGGCGCTCATGCCTGCGGTGCCCGATTGCGGGCGATGCAGTACCAGTCGCTCGTCTGCACCGTCGCGTTGGCGGGGCAGGGCAGCGGGGCACGGGTCTGTACGTCGAGGCCTGCGGCATCCAGCCATGCCCCGACACCCGCGGGGCCGTCCATGGGGTGGAAGTACACATGGACGATGTCACCCCGGCTGCTGCGCTGGGGCCCGGAGTCCTCAGGCCGGCCACCCTGGGTGCTGAGGTAGAGGCGCCCGCCCGGCTTCAGCAGCCGGGCCGCCTGCGCGATGAAGGCCTCGGCTTCCCGAGGCTCCAGGTAGGGCAGGCCGAAGGCGCAGACGATGGCGTCCCATGAGGCGTCCGGTCCGGGCAGCTGGCGGCAGTCGCCCACTGCGAATCGCGCCTGCGGCACGGCCGCGCGGGCGAGCTCGACCATGCGCGGCGCGAGGTCCACGCCCAGCAGTTGCAGGTCCGGACGCCAGGCCATGAGGCGCCGCGCCACGGTGCCGGGGCCGCAGGCGGCGTCGAGCACGCGCGCGCCGGCGGGCAGCGGGCGGGCCAGGGCCGCATAGGTCTCGTCGTAGAGGTCGAGGTCCATGTACTTGGTCTGGTACAGCTCGGCCAGCCGGTCGAAGACGCGGGCGGATTCGGCGCTGGGGTCCATGTCTCTCCTGAACGGGGCGGCCTGCGGCGCAGGCGCGGACCCTGGAGCTTAGCGGAGGACCGGCCGGCCGACGCCGCCCTCGCCGCCGGTGGTGCCAGAATGCAGGCCTGTCCGATGAAAGGATGCCTCGATGACTGCCCTGTCTTCACGACTGGCCCTGGCGGCCGCCCTGACCCTTGCCGGCAGCACGGCCCTGGCCGCGCCCGCCGAGGAAACGCTGAGCCTCAAGTTCCAGGCCGCCGGTGGCGACGCGGCGGGCACGCTGCAGATCCAGTTCGTCGGCTACCGCGACCAGCGCTGCCCGGCCAATGTGCAGTGCATCACCGCCGGCACGGCGCAGGCGATGTTCTGGGTGCAGCCCGGTGAGGGCGCGGGGCAAGTCCTGACCCTGCCCTGGCCCGCCGCCGAGCCGGCCCGGGTGGGTGGCTACAGCCTGCAGCTCAAGAGCCTGGAGCCCCGCCCCAACACCCGCAAGCCGCCCAACCCGGCAGACTACGAAGCCGTGCTGTCGCTGCAGAAGCTGGCCGGCAAGCCCTGAGCCCGGTGATGAGCGCCAGCAAACCCCAACTGCGGCTGCGCATGCGCGTGACGGTGGACGACACCATCGCCATCGGCCCCGGCAAGATCGCGCTGCTCGAGGCGCTGGACGAGACGCGCTCCATCACCGCGGCGGCCAAGGCGCTGGGCATGTCCTACCGCCGGGCCTGGGCCCTGATCGACGAGCTCAACCGCTCGCTGAAGCAGCCGGCCGTGGTCACCGCCGTGGGCGGCGCGCAGGGCGGCGGCAGCGAGCTCAGCCCCAGCGGCCGGCAGCTGCTGGCGCTCTACCGTGGCATCGAGGCCGAGGCGCAGACCCACTGCCGGCCGCAGATCCAGCGCCTGCTGAAGCTGCTGGCCTGAGCCAGCGCCGCGGCCACCGTTATGCGGGGCGGTATATTGCGGGACTGGCTTTGCATCGTCCGCCGTCCGTCCATGCCCTGTTCCGCCCGTCCATCACGGCCCGCCTCCCATGCCTGAGGCGCTCATCGCCCTGGGCCTCTCGCTCAAGGTGGCGTTGTGGGCCACCGGCCTCAACCTCGTGCTCGGCACGGCGCTGGGCTATGCCCTGGCACGCTGGCGCTTTCCCGGCCGCGAGCTGCTGGATGCACTCCTGACCCTGCCCCTCGTGCTGCCGCCCACCGTGCTGGGCTACTACCTGCTGGTGCTCGTCGGCCGCAAGGGCTGGCTGGGCGCCTGGCTCTTCGACACCTTCGGCATCCGCCTCATCTTCACCTGGCAGGGCGCCGTGATTGCCGCCGCGCTGGTGGCCTTCCCGCTGGTGCTCAAGGCCGCCCGCAGCGCCTTCGAGCAGGTCGATCCACAGCTGGAGCAGGCCGCGCGCGTGCTGGGCCTCGGCGAATGGGCCGTGTTCTGCCGCGTGAGCCTGCCGCTGGCCTGGCGCGGCATCCTGGCCGGCCTGCTGCTGGCCTTTGCCCGTGCGCTGGGCGAGTTCGGCGCCACACTGATGGTGGCCGGCAGCATCCCGGGGCAGACGCAGACGCTCTCCATCGCCATCTACGAGGCCGTGCAGGCCGGGCAGGACGCCACCGCGCAGCTGCTGGTGTGGATCACCTCGATCAGCTGCGTGGCCGTGCTGGTGGCGGCCAGCCGCCTGGCGCCCCCCAGCCGGGAGCGCGCATGAGCTTCGAGATCCGGATCCACCGCCGCATGCCGGCGCCGCCCGGCGCCACGGGGTCAGGTTTTGCCCTGGACCTGGACCTGCGCACCGAGGCCCGCCGCCTCGTCATCCACGGCCCCTCGGGCGCGGGCAAGAGCCTCACGCTGCAGGCCATCGCCGGGCTGCTGCGGCCGGATGAGGGCCTCGTGCGCGTGGCCGGCGAGACGCTGTTCGACAGCACCCGGCGGCTGGACCTTCCCAGCCGCGAGCGCCGGCTGGGCTATCTGTTCCAGGACTACGCCCTCTTCCCACACCTCGACGTGCGCCAGAACATCGCCTTCGGACTGCAGCGGGGCTGGCGCAACCCCTCGCGCAGCGCGGCGGACGAGCGCGTGCGCCACTGGCTCAGCCGGATGGCGCTCGAGGGCGTGGCCTCGCAGCGGCCGCACCAGCTCTCGGGCGGGCAGCGTCAGCGAACCGCCCTCGCCCGCGCCCTCATCACCGAACCGCGCGCGCTGCTGCTGGACGAGCCCTTCGCGGCGCTGGACCCGGCCCTGCGCGAACGGCTGCGCGAGGAGCTGTCGGCGCTGCTGGAGCGCCTGCAGATCCCGCTGCTGATGATCACCCACGACGCCGAGGACCTCGAACGCTTCGGCGAGGCGCGGGTGCAGTTGCAGGACGGGCGCGTCGTCGCCTCGACGCTCTAGCCTGGCGCGAACGCGGCGCAGGCCTGGCGCAGATTCGCACGAGCCGGCGCGTCCCAGGCCGCATGCAGGGCCTCGGTGACGAACAGCCGCGGCCGCGCGAGGAAGCCGGCCAGGATGCGATGGCGTCCGGCCCGGAAGTCGGGCTCGGGCACGAAGGCGTACTCGGCACGGATCTGCCGTTCGTACTCGGCATAGCGTGCCGCCGGTGCCGCGAGCACGGCGAGGTCGAGGTCCAGCAGCAGGCCCATGTCGGCGTCCGTCGCGCGGTGGTCCTGCGTGGCGAGCACCAGCTGCGCCACGCGCTCGGCCTGATCGGCCGGCAGGCCCAGGGCCGGGAGCGCCTGCCGCGCCCAGTCGGCGCTGCGGGCCTCGTTGTCCCGCGCCTGCGGGTCGTAGACGGCGTCATGGAACCACAGCGCCAGCGCCAGCAGTTCGGGTGACTGGGCCAGGTGACGCCAGCGGTCCAGGGCTGCGAGGCACTCCTGAAGATGCTGCAGGGCGTGGTAGTGCCGCTGCGGTTCAGACCATGCGGCGATCAGGGCGCGCCCGAGGGTCAGGTCTTGCCCCGGGCCGTCACGCAGGCCCAGCGACGCGCAGGTCGTGCGCCAGGCCGCGAGCAGGGCCGGCTCGCTCATGCGGCCCCGGCGCCGTGGACCAGCGATGCCACGCGCTCGGCAAAGCGCGGCCACAGGGCCTCGGGCAGGTCGTGGCCCATGCCGGGAATGAAGTCGGTCTGCACGTGGCGCAGATGGCGGGCCAGATGCCGTCCGGCGGCGACGGGCACCAGCGGGTCGGCCTCGCCATGGATCACGAGGGACGGCGCCGTCACCCGGGTCACGAGCGGCGTGCGGTCGTCGTCGGCCACCACGGCCGTCAGCTGGCGCAGCATGCCCTGCGGATGATCGCTGCGGCGCAGGGACTCGATGACGCGGGCCTCCAGCCAGCCCTCCGGCGCGGGATAGGCCGGGCTGCCGATGAGGCGGTACAGGGCGGCGAAGTGCTTCTGCAGCGTGGCCTCGTCACGCCGCGGCGGGCGCGCCAGCAGGGCCTGGCGCACCGGCCAGCTCGGGCCGGGCAGGTGGCGCGCGCCGGACGTGGTCATCATGAGGGTCAGGCTTTGCACGCGCTCGGGCGCCTGGTCCGCGAGGTGCTGGGCGATCATGCCGCCCATGGAGGCGCCCCACACATGGGCGCGGCGCAGGTCGAGCGCATCCATCACGCCGAGGGCGTCGCGGGCCATGTCGGCGAGGGTGTAGGGGCTGCGCACCGGCAGGTGCAGGAGGTGCTTCAGCGAGGCCCAGCCCACATGCGGCAGGCCGAGGTGGTCCAGGTGCTGGCTGAGGCCGATGTCGCGGTTGTCGAAGCGGACCACGCGCAGGTCGCGCGCGGTGAGGGCGTCCACGAGGCCCTGGGGCCAGCCGATCAGCTGCATGCCCAGGCCCATGATCATCAAGAGCGCAGGGGCCCCGCGGGGCCCCTGGTCGTCGACGGCGATTCGCAGGCCGTTGGCGGTCACATGGCTTTGCATGCGGCCATCATAGGCGGCGCGCGTGACAGCGCATCACTTGCAGGTGAAGCTCTTGTGCGTCACGTCCTTGACGTTGCCGGCGCCGCAGGTCTTGATGGCCTGCTCGCTCATCTGCGTCAGGGCCTCGCGGTCGCTGATCACGCGCTCGCTGTTCGGGGCGATGACGCAGGCGGTGCTCATCAGGGCGGCGAGGGTGACGGCGGTCAGGGTGGCGATGCGCTTCATGGGAGTCCTCCGGGGAGATCAGTTGGAATGGACGCGACTGTAGGGGATGCCACGCCCCGTCCGGAGGTCCGGGCGACGAACTGCCGCCCGGGCGGCATGGGCCGTTCAGCCTGCCGACGGAGCGGCGCCCTGGTAGCCGCGGGGCACCGCGCCCAGCAGGCGCCGGGTGTAGTCCTGCTTCGGCGCGGCCAGCAGCTCGGCGGTGCCGGCCTGCTCGACGACGTCGCCATGCTGCATCACCAGCACCTCGTCGGAGATGAAGCGCACCACCGCCAGGTCATGGCTGATGAAGATGTAGCTGAGGCCGAACTCGTCCTGCAGGTCCTTGAGCAGGTTCAGCACCTGCGCCTGCACGGAGACGTCCAGCGCCGACACGGCCTCGTCCAGCACCAGCACCTCGGGCTTGAGCGTGAGGCAGCGCGCGATGGCGATGCGCTGGCGCTGGCCGCCTGAGAATTCGTGCGGGTACTTGGGCAGCGCCGAGTCGTCCAGGCCCACCTTCTTCAGCAGGCTCGCGGCGATCTCCAGGCGCTCCTCGTGGTCCGCGCCGATGTCGTGGATCTCCATGGGCTCGACCAGCGTCTGGGCGATGGTGAAGCGCGGGTTGAGCGAGGCATACGGGTTCTGGAACACGACCTGGATGCGGCGGCGCATCTGCTGCCAGTCGGCGGCGCCCATCTTGAGCAGGTCCCGGCCCTCGAAGAGCACCTCGCCGCCGGTCGGCTCGTGCAGGCGCAGCAGCGTGAGGCCCATGGTCGTTTTGCCGGAGCCGGACTCGCCCACCACGCCCAGGGTGTGGCCCTTGCGCAGGCGGAAGCTGACGTCCTTGACGGCCTGGAACTCCTTGCGGCCGAAGAGGCCCTCGCGGAAGTAGAAGCTCTTGCGCAGGCCGCGTGCCTCGAGGATGACCGGGGCGTCCGGGTCCTTGACGGAGGCCGCCTGGCGGGCCGCGCGGCCGGCGATGTGGTCGTCGATCACCGTCAGCCGCGCCGGGTTGTCCTGCAGCGAGGGGCGGCAGGCCAGCAGCGCGCGGGTGTAGGCGTCCTTGGGGGCCTGGAAGATCTGCGCCACCGGCGCCTGCTCGCGCACGAGGCCGTGGCGCATCACGACGACGTGGTCGGCGATCTCGCCCACGACGCCGAGGTCATGCGAGATGAAGAGCAGGCTCATGCGATGAGCCTCCTTCAGCTTCGCCAGCAGCTCCATGACCTGGCGCTGGATGGTGACGTCCAGCGCGGTGGTGGGCTCGTCGGCGATCAGCAGCTTGGGGCCGCAGGACAGGGCCAGCGCGATCATCACGCGCTGCTGCTGCCCGCCGGACATCTCGTGCGGGTAGGCGCGCAGGCGACGCTTCGGGTCGGGGATGCCCACCTCGTGCAGCAGCTCCTCGGCGCGGGCCAGGGCCTGCTTGCGGCTCATGCCCAGGTGAAGCATGAGCGGCTCCATGATCTGGTCGCCCACCGTGAAGACGGGGTTGAGCGAGCTCATGGGGTCCTGGAACACGCAGGCGATCTCGCGACCGCGCAGGGCCTGCAGCTCACGAGGCCCGCTCTGCAGCAGGTCCCGGCCCTGGAAGAGGATGCGGCCGCTGCGCTCGGCGTTGTCCGGCAGCAGGTTCAGGATGGACATGGCCGTGACGCTCTTGCCCGAGCCCGATTCGCCCACCAGGGCCACCGTGCTGTTCTCGGGCACGTCGAAGCTGATGCCCTTCACGGCCTGCTGGCGCTGCATCTCGCCGCGCAGCTTGCCCATGCGGAACGCGACCTGGAGGTCTTGGATACTCAACAGCATGTCATCTCGCATTCTTCAGATCCAACACCTTCGGACTTGACCGAGTGCAGCCCGAGGATCCGGCTTCGCCGGGCCTGTGGGCTGGCCCCCTCCGAGGGGGGCGCGCGGAGCGCGTAGGGGGTGTGTCATCACTCCAGGCCGCGCAGCTTGGGGTCCAGCGCGTCGCGCAGCGCGTCGGTGAACAGCGCGAACGCCGTCACGAAGACCGCCATGCACAGGGCCACGGCCGTCAGCTGCCACCAGTAGCCGAGGATCAGCTCGCTCTGCGCCTCGGCCAGCATCGTGCCCCAGGAGACCTGGTCCACGCTCACGCCCAGGCCCAGGTAGGACAGGATCACCTCGGCCTTGATGAAGCGCACCACCAGCAGGGACAGCTGCACGAGCGTCACATGGGACACATTGGGCAGGATGTGGCGGAACATGCGCGCGCCCTGCGAGGCACCAATGGCCTCGGCCGCGCGCACGTACTCGCGGCTGGAATGCTTCATGAACTCGGCCCGCACGAGGCGGTAGACGCCGGTCCAGCCCGCAAGGCCCAGGATCATCACCACCGGCAGCACCCCGCGGCCGAAGATCGCCGCGAAGGCGAAGATCAGCAGGATGTCCGGCACCGCGGTGAAGACGTTGTAGACCCACTCGAGGAAGTCGCCCACGCGGCGGCCGAAGAAGCCGGAGAGGGCGCCGAGCACCGTGCCGATCAGCGTGGCCACGAGCGCGGCCAGCACGCCGACCATGATGGAGACTTCGGCGCCCTTGAGCACCTTGGACAGCACATCGCGGCCCAGCCGGTCGCCGCCGAAGGGCAGGGTCTCGCGCTTGACGATTTCCTCGGTCTTGAAGGTGGCCGCCTTGGCGTCCCATTCGGCGTAGCGGGGCGCGAGGGGGTCGATGTCGCTGAGGTCGACGTTCGGGCCCTGGGGCCCCTGCACCGCCTGGCTCGCCTCCGCGGGCGCCGGGCCCATGAAGGTGGGCGGCGCATTCGGCACGCCGACTTCCTTCTGCCAGCCCGAGGCGACGAGGCCGAAGCCGGTGGCGATCACGAGGGCCAGGAAGGCGGACACGATCCACAGGCACGCCATGCCCAGGCGGTCCGCCCGCAGGCGTCGCCAGGCCGCGGCCCACACGCCCTGGGCGCTGCGCGGTTCGGTAGCGGCGGCGGCCGGCACGGCATTCACGGTCGCGCTCATTTCAGGACCACCCGGGGGTCGACGGCCTTGTAGAGCAGGTCCGTCAGGAGGTTGATCACCATGGTCAGCATGGCCAGGTAGATGGCGAAGGCCTGGATCACGGGGTAGTCGCTGCGGTTCACGGCCAGCAGCAACTCACGGCCGAGACCGGGAATGGAGAAGAAGACCTCCAGCAGGAAGGAGCCCACGAACACGCCGGGCAGGGCCACGGAGATGTTGGTGAGGATCGGGATCATCGCGTTGCGCAGCACGTGCCGGAGCAGGATGCGGCGCTCGGGCAGGCCCTTGGCGCGGGCGGTGCGGACGTAGTCGTGGCCGATCTCGTCGAGGAAGAAGCTGCGGTACAGGCGCGTGTACGGCGCCAGCGCCACGGCCACGGCCACCATCACGGGCAGCGGTGCGTAGGTGGTGAGGTTCGTCCAGGTGCTGCCGCTCCAGCCCTGCACCGGGAACCAGCCCAGGCGGAAGGCGAAGAAGTACTGGCCGACGATGACGTAGACCAGCAGCGAGATCGACACCGCCACGGTGCTGAGCACCATCACGGCGCGGTCGGTCAGCGAGCCGCGCACGGCGGCCACGGCCAGCGCGAAGGGGATGGCCAGCAGCACCTCCAGCACGAGGATGGGCAGCATGACCGTCAGCGTGGCGGGCAGGCGCGTGGCGAAGAGCGTCGCCACGGACTCGTTGGTGGCCCAGCTGTGGCCCCAGTTGAAGGTGACGATCTGCTTCAGGAAGATCAGCAGCTGTTCCCACACCGGACGGTTCAGTCCCAGCTGCTCGCGGATGGCCTGGATCTGGTCGGCGGACGCGTTCTGGCCGCCCAGGATCTCGGCCGGGTCGCCACCGAACCATCGGAACAGGAAGAACACCAGCAGCACAACGCCCAGCAGGGTGGGAATCATTTGCCACAGGCGCCGCAAGAGGTAAGCCGTCATGGCTGCTGGTCTCCAGGTCGGATTGCCAGCCCTGGCGGCAGCCAGAGCCCGTGAGCGAGCCGGCGGCGGGCGCAGGCCGCTCGGACTCGGGCGCCAGTCTAGTGCAGGCACTGCGCCCTGCCCATGTAGGTTTTTGCTGAGTCGATCTTCGATTTCTCCTAGGGAATTCCAGGTCTTTTGGCGTCACAATCGCCAGCCCGTGCCGGCCCTGACCGGCCCGGCCGGTGCTTCTCGAGGGATTCCAAAGAATGCGCGCTGCTGTTGTTGCTGCTCTCCTGACGGGTGCCCTGGGCGCGTCCCTGCCCCTGCGGGCCCAGGCGCCTGCGTCGGCCGCCGCTGCCGAATCCACCGCCGCCTCCGCGGCCACGGGCGATGCACCGGCGACAGCCGCGCCCCGGAAGGTGCTGCGCTACGCGATCCGCGTGGCCGAGACCGGCTTCGACCCGGCCCAGGTCTCCGATCTCTACTCCCGCACCATCACGGCCGGCATCTTCGACGCCCCGCTGCGCTTCGACTACCTCGCCCGCCCCGTTCGCCTCAAGCCCTCGACCGTGGAGGCGCTGCCCGAGATCAGCGCGGACTTCAAGACCCTCACCTTCCGCGTCAAGCCCGGCATCTATTTCGCGGACGACCCCGCCTTCAAGGGCCGCAAGCGCGAGCTGACGGCGGCCGACTACGTCTACACGATCAAGCGCCACTACGACCCGGCCAACAAGAGCAGCAACCTCTACATCCTCGAGAACGCCCAGCTCCCGGGCCTGTCGGAGCTGCGCCAGCAGGCCCTCAAGAGCAAGAAGCCCTTCGACTACGACCGCGAGGTGGCCGGGCTCAAGGTGCTCGACCGCTACACCTTCCAGGTCCGCACCGAGCTCGGGGACCCGCGCTTCGTGAACAACTTCGCCGACGCCTTCCTGGGCGCCGTCGCCCGCGAGGTGATCGAGGCCTATCCCGGCAAGGCCATGGAGCACCCGGTCGGCACCGGCCCGTGGCGGCTGGCTGAATGGCGGCGCAGCTCGCTGATCGTGCTGGAGAAGAACCCCAACTACCGCGACGTCTTCTACGACGAGACGCCCGACCCGGCCGACCGGCGCATGGTCGAGGCCGCGGCGCGCCTCAAGGGCCGCAAGCTGCCCATGCTGGACCGCGTGGAGATCGCCGTGATCGAGGAGAACCAGCCGCGCTGGCTGTCCTTCCTGCGCAATGAGTTCGACCTCGTCGATGACGTGCCGCAGGAGTTCCTGCCCCAGGTGATGCCGCAGAACAAGCTGGCGCCCAACCTCGTGCGGCGCGGGATGCAGGCGGTGCGCTACTCGCGCTCGGACCTGTATTTCTCCTACTTCAACATGGAGGACCCGGTGGTGGGCGGCTACACGCCGGACAAGGTCGCGCTGCGCCGCGCCATCGCCCTGGCCGTGGACCTGGAGAAGGTGATCCGGCTGCCGCGGCGCGGCCAGGCCATCCCGGCGCAGGGGCCCGTCCCGCCCGGCACCTTCGGCTACGACCCCGCCTTCCGCTCCGAGATGAGCCAGCACGACCTCGGCCGCGCCCGCGCCCTGCTGGACCTCTACGGCTACGTGGACAAGGACGGGGACGGCTGGCGCGACCTGCCCGACGGCTCGCCGCTGGTCATCGAATACACCACCGAGCCGGACGGCGAGAAGCGCGCCCTGGCGGAGCTCTGGCAGAAGGCGCTGAACGGGATCCAGGTGCGCATCAAGTTCCGCTTCGGCAAGTGGCCGGAAAACCTCAAGGCCGCCACCGCCGGCAAGCTGCAGATGTGGGGCGCGGGCTGGAGCGCCACCGCGCCGGACGGCGATGCCTTCCTCAGCCTCGCCTACGGGCCGAACAAGGGCCAGGCCAACAAGGCCCGCTTCGACCTGCCGGCCTACAACACCGTCTACGCCCGGCAGAAGCGCCTGCCCAACGGCCCGGAGCGCCAGGCCCTGATGACCGAGGCCCAGCGCCTGGTGGTGGCCTACATGCCCTTCAAGGCCGAGGTCCACCGCATCTTCACCGACATGGCCCAGCCCTGGGTGATCGGCTACGACCGCAACATCTACATGCGCGACTTCTGGGCCTACGTCGACGTCGACGCCGAGCAGCAGGCCCGCGCCCGCCCCTGAGCCCTGCCCCCTGAGAAAGGGGCGCGGGTTCACTGGGAATCTAGGGTGAATACGTGCTCGCCGCGGAGGCCCCTTCCGCGACACTGCGGCCATGACATTCCGCGCCCCAGCGGGTGGCCCCTCCCGACGTGACGTGCTGGCGCTGGCCGGCCTGAGCGGCCTGGGCCTCCCCGGACCCGATGCCAATGCGCTCACCCAGCCGAAGAAGGTGCTGCGCTACGCCTTCCGCGTTGCCGAGACCGGCTTCGACCCCGCCCGCATCAGCGACCTCTACTCCCGCATCATCACGGCCCACATCTTCGAGGGGCTCTACACCTACGACCCCCTGGCCAAGCCGGCCCGCCTCAAGCCGCTCGTGGCGGAGGCCATGCCGGAGGTGTCGGAGGACTTCAAGGTGTGGACGATGCGGGTGCGCCCGGGCATCTACTTCTCGGCCGACCCGGTCTTCAAGGGTCAGCCCCGCGAGCTCGTGGCTGAGGACTTCGTCTACAGCTGGAAGCGCTTCGCCGACCCGGAGGTGGCCTCGCCCTCGTGGTCGGAGCTGGAGGAGCTGGGCATCCTCGGCCTGGCCGAGTACCGCGCCTCGCTGCTGCGGAGCAAGGCGCCCTTCGACTACGACCGTCCCATCGAGGGCCTGCGCGCCCTGGACCGCTACACGCTGCAGATCCGCCTGCGGGAGACGCGCCCGCGCCTGATGGAGGTCTTCGCGCAGATCGACACCTATGGCGCCGTGGCCCGCGAGGTGATCGAGGGCTACTTCGGCGAGACCATGGAGCACCCGGTGGGCACCGGCCCCTTCGTGCTGGCCGCCTGGCGGCGCAGCTCGCTGATCACGCTCATCCGCAATCCGCATTACCGCGAGCGCTACTACGACGCCCAGCCCGCACCGGACGACAAGGAGGGTCAGGCCTTGCTCGCGCGCTTCAAGGGGCGGCGCCTGCCCATGATCGACCAGGTCCAGGTGGCGATCATCGAGGAGAGCCAGCCGCGCTGGCTGTCCTTCCTCAACGGCCAGTTCGACTTCCTGGAGCGCACGCCGGAGGACTTCATCCAGCAGGTGCTGCCGCAGGGCCGTCTCGCGCCCAACCTGGCCAGCCGGGGCATCCAGGCCTACCGGGCGCTGCTGGCGGACGTGCTCTTCACCGTCTTCAACATGGACGACCCGGTGGTGGGCGGCTACACGCCGGCCCGCGTGGCGCTGCGCCGCGCCATCGCCCTGGCCACCGACTGCGGCCGCGAGATCACGCTGGGCCGCCGCGGGCAGGCCATCCCCGCGCAGTCCCCCTACCTGCCGCACACCACGGCCTACGACCCCGCCTACAAGAGCGAGATGGGCGACTTCGACCCCGCGCGGGCCAAGGCGCTGCTGGACCTCTACGGCTACCGCGACCGCGACGGCGACGGCTGGCGCGAGGATCCGGACGGCCGGCAGCTCGTGCTGGAGAGCCTCACCACGCCCGACGGCTTCCAGCGGCAGATCGACGAGATCTGGCAGAAGAACCTTGCCGCCGTCGGCCTGCGGGTGCAGTTCCGCACCGGCAAGTGGCCGGAGAACTTCAAGGCCCTGCGCGCGGGCCACTACATGATCTGGAGCCTCGCCGTCTCGGCCGCCAAGCCCGACTCACAGGACGCGCTGGCGAGCTTCCACAGCGGGCATGTCGGTGCCTCGAACTACGCCCGCTTCCGCCTCCCGGCGCTGGACCAGCTCTTCGAGCAGGCCGCCGGCCTGCCGGACGGCCCGCAGCGCCTGGCGCTGTTCCGTGAAAGCAAGCGCCTGGCCACGGCCTACATGCCCTACAAGTACCGCGGGCACCGCTACGTCACGGACCTCGCCCATCCCTGGGTGCAGGGCTACCGCCGGCCGCTGTTCTCGATGCACTGGTGGGAGACCGTGGACATCGTCGGCGCCCCGCCCCCGCGCCCCGAATAGGCGCCCCTGATCGGCGCCGGCGCGGCCCCGCGGCCGGGCCTCAGGGCGCCGGCGGCGTGAAGCGCAGCCCGCCCGCGATGCGGTTCCAGGCGTTGATGTGGCCGATGGCGGCCGTGAGATTGGCGATCTCGGTCCCGCTGAACTGCGCCTGCAGCGCGGCGTAGGGCCCGTCGCTGTCCGGATGCGCCGCCTGCAGCGTCAGGGCCTCGGCCCAGGCCAGGGCCGCCCGCTCGCGAGTCGAGAAGGCCGGGGAGTCCCGCCAGCAGGCGACCTGGTCGAGCTGCAGGGCCGCCAGGCCCAGGCGGCGCCCGAGGTTGAGGTGGTACTGCAGGCAGAAGGCGCAGCCGTTGAGCTGGGAGACGCGCACCTTGACGAGCTCGCACAGGCCCTTGTCCAGGCCCGAGGCGTCGACGGCGCGGCCCAGCTCGCGCAGCGCCAGCACGACGCCGCCCGCGTCCTTCTCGAAGGCCGCCCAGTCCAGGCGCGCCGCCACCGTGTCTGCTTCACTCATGACTTCCATCCCGCCGAAACGCCGGCGCGGGGCGGACTATAGGCAGTCGTCGGGCCGTGCCAGCACGGATTCAATGAATCGGGCCTTCGCGGTGCGATAAGCGTCCTCGCCGGCCCCCGCGTGCCGGCGCTTGACCTCGTCATAGGCGGCGACCAGCGCGGGGTCGGCTCGCAGGGCGTCGCGAAAGGCCAGGAAATCCTCGAAGGGCGAGCCGCTGGCGATGACCTGCAGGGCCAGGTCATGCCCCTCGGACCAGTCGTCCGGCGCGATGAGCATGCACAGCGCGGGCGTGCGCAGGGTGTCGGTCTTGATCTGGAATCCAGCCTCGCCGAGACGGGACACGACCTGCGCATGCGCCTCGGGCGCCACGATCACGGCGATGTCCAGATCGCCCTTGGAGCTGGCGCCGGGGATGGACGAAGCGCCCACATGCTCCACCCGGGCCTGCGGTAGCAACGCCCGGAGCGCGGCGGCGCTGCGGTCGAACAGGGCCAGGATGGCGGGCTGGTAGTCGGCGGCGGCCAGGATCTTCATGGCGGATCGGGAGGATCGATGAGGCAGCGAGTGTCGCAAACCCTCACGCCCGACCGGGATTCTTGCTTCTTCGCACGACCGTGCTAAATTCCGCTCCATGGAAGCCAAGACCGAGCGCAGCGAGCTGACCCAGACCGCCATCGTGGACATGGCGCTGGAGATGGCCGCGCTGGAGGGGCTGGAGAGCCTGTCCATCGGCGAGATCGCCAAGCGCCTGAACCTCTCCAAGAGCGGCGTGTTCTCGCGCATCGGCTCGCGCGAGGCCTTGCAGAAGGCCGTGCTGGACGAGTTCGATCGCCGCTTCCAGCAGGACATCCTCGTGCCGGCCCTGCGCGAGCCGCGGGGCCTGCCACGCCTGGACGCCATCATGCGGGCCTGGCTGGCCCGCGCCTGCCAGCCCGGGCACCGCGGCAGCTGCCTCTATGCCGCCGGCGCCTTCGAGTTCGACGACCGGGACGGGCCGCTGCGCGACATGCTGCTCGCCGGCGTCAAGCGCTGGCGCCAGGTGCTGCGGCGCAGCGTGCTGCAGGCGGTGGAATGCCAGCACCTGCGCGCGGACCTGGACCCCGATCAGCTCGTCTTCGACCTCGACGCCATCTTCACCGCCGTCGTGCGGGAGACCCGCTTCCTGCGCGATCCGCTGGCCCCGGAGCGCGGCTGGAGCGCCTACCAGCGCCTGATGCAGGGCCTGCGCAGCCCCTGAGGGACCGCCAGCACCCCCCCCCCCCCCCCCCCCCCCCCCACCCCCCCCCCCCCCCCCCCCTGGCCCCATGACCTAAAACACAAACGCCCC
>JAYRMR010000044.1:0-22468 GCA_041912595.1 Burkholderiaceae bacterium | reverse complement strand
CAGGGCCTGCGCAGCCCCTGAGGGACCGCCAGCACCCGCCACCACCCCGGACACCCCCGACACCCCACCGTCGCGCCCGAAGGCGCGCTTCATTTCCACCAACTTCGCACGACCGTGCGAAATAGATCGAAAGGCTTCACCATGTTCAGCCCTCTCCTGATCCTGGCCTTGTGCGGGCTGGGCGGCGCTCTCTGGCGTGGATGGCAGCGCCTGCGGGCCCTGTGGCGTGCGGTGCCCGCCAGCAACCGCGACTTCTTTCTGGGGTGATGCCATGAGCCAGACCCGCCCCGCCGTCGATCGCTTCTATGCCCAGGGCCGCGTGCTGCAAGGCCTGCGCCTCGGCCTGGACCTGCTGCAGCGCCATGCCCCCGCTCAGGCCGCGCGCCTGGCCCTGCGGCTGTTCGACACGCCCTTGCCCCCGCGCCTGCTGCAGCGCCGCGCCCCGATGGCGCCCTGGCAAGGCCTGACCCTTCCCTTCGAGACCCGCCGCCTCCAGCTGTGGCACCGCCCGGACGGCGCGGCGCGCCCGCGCGTGCTGCTGCTGCATGGTTGGAGCGGCCAGGCCGGGCAGATGCGAGGCTTGGCCCAGGCCTGCTGGGACGCCGGCCTGTCGCCCTTCGTGCTGGACTGGCCCGCCCACGGCCGCAGCAGCGGGTCGCGGACCGACATCGCCCAATGGCAGCGAGCCCTGCAGGTGCTGACGGTCGAGCAGGGTCCCTGGGTGGGCATCGCCGCGCATTCCATCGGGGCGCTGGCGGCCGCCCACGGCGTCGCCCGGGGCCTGCCCGCACGCCGCCTGGCCCTGCTGGCCTGCTCGGCCCCGCCGCGGCATCTGCTGGAGGGCTTCGTGGCCAGCTTCGGCCTGGGCGGTGCCGTGCGCGATCGCATCCGACAGGCGCTGGAGGCGCGGGCCCGGCCCGGGCTGGCCGGTTTCGAGCCGGACTGGCTCGGGCAGCACCTGCGCCTGCCCGTGCTGCTGGTGCATGACCGCCACGACCGCGCCGTGCCCGCGTCCTACAGCGAGGCCCTGGCCGCGGCCCTGCCCGAGGCCACCCTGCAGCTCACCGAGGGCCTGGGCCACCGCCGGCTCCTCGACGACCCGGCGGTGCAGCAGCAGGTGGCCCGCTGGATGGCCGCCGCGGCCTGATTCATCGGTCGATTCATCGGTCGGTTCATCCGCCGATTCAGGGGCCGAGTCCTCGGCTGATTCGATATATCCGCGGCATGGCTGGAGGGCTCGCTCGTGAATTCGTTACAGAATGTGTAACTTTCCGCGATGCGCCCCCGCCCATATAGGGATATCGCCCGAGCCGGGGGGCGTCGCCCCCTCACTACACTCCGCGCACAGGTGCCGGAAGCCACGCCCCCACGACCCCGGGAGGCGACCGCGTTCCGTGCTTCAGAAGTCAAAAGCAGCCTGAGAGGAGTGCGTAGTGAGCTGGATCCCGACGTGGCGTGAAGTCTCTGCAGAGGATGGGCAGGCGGTGGCTCCGGACGAGCGCCTGGCCTGGCCGCAGACCCTCGCGCTGGGCCTGCAGCATGTGGTGGCCATGTTCGGCGCCACGGTGCTGGCGCCGCTGCTCATGGGCTTCGATCCCAACGTCGCCATCCTCATGAGCGGCATCGGCACGCTCCTGTTCTTCGTCATGGTCGGCGGCCGGGTGCCCAGCTTCCTGGGGTCCAGCTTCGCCTTCATCGGCGTCGTGATCAGCGCCACCGGCTACGGCGGCAGCGGCCCCAACGCCCAGATCGGCCTGGCGCTCGGCGGCATCGTGGCCTGCGGCGCGCTCTACTTCCTGATCGGTGCCCTCGTCCAGTGGCTGGGCACCGGCTGGGTGGAGCGCCTGATGCCGCCGGTGGTGACGGGCGCCATCGTCGCCGTGATCGGCCTGAACCTGGCCAGCGTGCCGATCAAGAACATGGCCCCCACGTCCTTCGACGCCTGGGTGCAGGCCCTGACCTTCCTGAGCGTGGCCCTCGTGGCCGTGCGCAGCCGCGGCCTGCTGCAGCGCCTGCTGATCCTGGCCGGCCTGCTCATCGCGAGCGTGCTGTACGCCATCCTCACCAACGGCCTCGGCCTGGGCAAGCCCATGGACTTCAGCGGCGTGGCGCAGGCGGCCTGGTTCGGCCTGCCGCACTTCACCAGCCCCCGCTTCGAGACCGGCGCGCTGCTGCTGATCGCCCCCGTCGCGCTGATCCTCGTCGCCGAGAACCTCGGCCACCTCAAGGCCGTGGGCGCCATGACGGGCCGTGACATCGACCGCGACATGGGCCGGGCCTTCATGGGCGACGGCCTGGCCACGATGCTCAGCGGCGCGGCCGGCGGCACCGGCGTCACCACCTACGCCGAGAACATCGGCGTGATGGCCGCCAACCGCATCTACTCGACCGCCGTCTTCGTGGTGGCCGGGCTGCTGGCCGTCGTGCTGGGCTTCTCGCCCAAGTTCGGCGCCCTCATCCAGACCATCCCGCTGCCGGTGATGGGCGGGGTCAGCATCGTGGTCTTCGGCCTCATCGCCGTCGCGGGTGCCAAGATCTGGGTCGACAACCGGGTGGACTTCAGCCAGCACCACAACCTCATGCTCGCCGCCATCACGCTGATCCTCGGCACCGGGGACTACACGCTGCACCTGGGAGGCTTCACCCTGGGCGGCATCGGGACCGCCACCTTCGGGGCGCTGCTGCTCAACGCGGTGCTGGCCCCGGGCCGGTCGCGTCAATGAAGG
This sequence comes from Burkholderiaceae bacterium, assembly GCA_041912595.1. Taxonomy (GTDB): domain Bacteria; phylum Pseudomonadota; class Gammaproteobacteria; order Burkholderiales; family Burkholderiaceae_C; genus Roseateles_B. The sequence goes on along the minus strand of JAYRMR010000044.1, from coordinate 19,742 downwards.
TCGAGACACCGTGCCGGATTGCGCGCTTTTTTGACTGACACGCCATGCCGACCGCCGTCGAAGCTCCGCTGGCAGCATCCAATCGACAGCACACGCCGTCGATGAGTACACGCCCACGCTTCGCTCCCAATCGCTGGTGCCTCCGCCTGGCCTGCGGCGTGCTCGCGCTCGGCCTGGCGGCGTGCCAGCCGGACGCGCGCACCGACGCCGCCTCGGTGCCCAGCCCCGAGGTGCTCGCCCGGCTGGACGCCCTGGACCCGGACCTGCGCCTGCGCCCGCGCGAGATCGACGACGAGCTGCGCGAGCTGTCCGCACAGCAGCCCCCCGGCAGCGCCTCGCGCCTCGCGGTGCTGGGCCTGCGCGCCGTCGTGCTCGCCCGGGTCGACGAAGCCGCACGCTACGAGGACCTCCGCGAGCAGCTCGCCCAGTGGCCCGGCCGCGAGGATCCGCGCGTGGCCACCACGCTGCGCCTGACCGAGGCCGTGATGGAGGCCCGCCGGGCCGCGCTGTCCAACCAGGGCCAGAAATTCCGCAAGATCCTCACCATCCTGGACGAGATCGACGAGACCGGCCAACCGCAGCGCCTGCTGCTCACCCTGTGGGAGATGCGCGCCGGTGTCTTCACCGAGCAGGGCGAGTTCGACAAGGCCTTGCGCGCCGGGCACCGCGTCCTCGAGCTGGCCGACGGCCCCATCGCGACGCTCACGCGCCGGGTATACGCGCGCCTGCAACTGGCCGCCATCTACGCCGCGGCCCAGCAGTTCGACCAGGCCGTGAAGACGCAGGCCGAGGCCGAGCAGCTCGCCGCGGGCGACAAGCGGCCGCTGCTGCGCTACTTCGTGGCCGTCAACCGCGGCTCCATCTACCAGGACCAGGACCGCGCCATCACGGAGGCCGCCTCGCAGGTCGCCCTGGAGGCCGCGCGCGAGACGGGCTTCGACGACCTCATCGCCAACGCCCTGGCCAACCGCGCGGACGACTTCCTGCGCAAGAAGGAATGGGCCAGCGCCATCGCGCTCACCACCGAGGCCGTGCGCCTGGCCCAGAAGCGCAACGACGTCTACGCCGCCGCCCTCGGCCGGCACAACCTGGGCATCGCGCTGATGCACACCGGCCAGGTGGCCCAGGGCCGCCAGGAGATCGAGGCCGGCTTCAAGCAGGCCGCCGAGGCCGGCGCCGCGACCGGCATGGACGCGCTGTACGAGGAGTACGGCCGCGCCCTGCAGGAGGTGGGGCTCACCCAGGACGCCGTCCAGGCCTACCTGAAGGAGCGCCAGTTCCGTCGCCAGCTCTACCGCGACGACCTGCGCAAGACGGTCCTCGAGGCCCAGGAGGCGCTGGAGGCCGACCGCCGCAGCCGCGAGATCGAGCTGCTCAACCGCGACATGAGCCTCAAGAACGAACAGCTGCGCGCCAGCCAGCTGGAGTTCCGCCTGTGGCTGCTCATGGGCGGCTGCGTGCTGGCCGCCGGCGTGCTGATGCTGATGGCCTACCGCCGCGTGCGCCGCACCAACCTCGCCCTGCAGAGCACCAACGAGCGCCTCAAGGTGCAGAGCGAGCGCGACCCGCTGACGGGCCTGGCCAACCGCCGCCACTTCCAGGCCGCCATCCGCCAACGCGAGGAACAGGACCTGCTGCGCGGCAGCGTCTTCCTGATCGACATCGACCACTTCAAGCGCATCAACGACAACTTCGGCCACGCCGCGGGCGACACGGTGCTGGTGGAAGTCTCGCGCCGCCTGCGCCAGGCCCTGCGCGAGGACGACCTCGTCGTGCGCTGGGGCGGCGAGGAATTCCTCATCGTGATCAAGTCCAGCGACCCCGTCTTCGCCCAGCACCTGGGCCAGCGCCTGCTGGAGGCCATCGGCGGCCAGGCCGTGGTGCACGAGCGCCACACCATCCCGGTCACGGCCTCCATCGGCTTCGCGAGCTTCCCCATCGAGCCCCACGGCGTGTCGCTGCACTGGGAGCGCGCCATCGACATGGTCGACACCCTCATGTACATGGCCAAGGCGCACGGTCGCAACAAGGCCTGCGGCCTGCAGTGGGCCGATGCGACCGACGGCGATGGCCTCGTGGCCCTGTCCGAGCAGATGGAAGCGGCCTGGCACGACGGCAAGGTGCGGCTCTCGACGCCGGCCGGCCCGGCCCAATGGACGGAGCCCCGCCCATGAAGCGACTGCCGTCTCCCGCCCGGCGCCTGCTGCCGTTGCTGCTGGCCCTGGTCGCCCGCACGGCGCTGGGTGCTCCGGCGGCACCGTCCGTTCCCGTCACCGGCCCGCTGGCGGCGCCCGCCACGACCTCATCCGCCGGCCCGGCACCGCTGAACCGCGCCGAGCTGCGCCGCGACGGCCTGCAGCTCATGCTCCTGGCCTATGACCGCCCGCAGGCGGCCGTCAAGGCGCTGCGGCCGATGGTGCAGAACGCCCGCGAGGCCGGCGATGACGCCCTCGCGGCGGAGCTGACCCTGGACCTCGCCTCCGCCCTCACCGCCGGCCAGGGCGCCAGCGAGGCGGAGGCCCTCGCCCGCGATCTCGACGCCAGCTTCCCCGGCCACGCGCAGCTGATCCGCGCCATGGTGGCCGAGCGGCAGGACCATCCCCAGGCCGCGAGCGAGCTGGCGCGCAAGGGGCTGGAGCTGCTGCATCCGCCCTGCCAGTGGGAGCACCGCGAGGCCGAGCTGCAGGAGAGCCTGGCCGCGGGCTGCGATGCCACCGCCACCTGGCTGGGCCTGCGCCTGCTCGGGCCGGGCCAGCAGTCCACCGGCGCGGGCGCCTCGGCCATCACCGTGTTCGAGCGCCATGCCGCGCTGGCCCGCCTGCTCAAGATGCCCGCGCTGCTGGCGCTGAGCCTGGGGCGCCTGTCCGTGGCCGAGCATGAGCAGGACCAGGCCGAGGCCGGCCGCCTGCATCTCGCCCAGGCCCTGCAGGCGGCTCAGGCGGACCTGCCCACGCTGGCGCGCATCAAGGTCTACGAGGGCGGCATCGCTGCCATGCGCAAGGACCGCGGCGCGCAGCTGCGCGCGCTGGAGGAGGCGCTGAGTCTCGCCCACAGCGCCGGCGCCCCCCGCGTGGAGGCCGTGGTGCGGGCCAATCTGGCGGACTTCTACCTCAGCGCCCGCCAGCCCGACCGCGCGCTGGCCCAGGCACGCCAGGCGCTGCCGGCGCTGGAGGAATTCCAGGACCGGCGCATGGAGCGCATCCTGCGCCACAACATGGGCCTGGCGCTGATCCTGCTGCGGCAGGTCGACGCCGCCCGCCAGGAGCACCGCCGCCTGGACGCCATGCGGCCCGAGCTCATCGGCGCGGCGGAGCGCAGCCACGAGCTCGACGAGCTGGCCGACGCCTGGGCGGAAACGGGCCAGTGGGCCGAGGCCCTCAAGGCGCTCGTGGCCGGGCGGCAGCTGAGCCAGCAGGTCCAGGAGGCCTCGCGCAAGGCGCAGCTGGACGAGCTCAAGCTGCGCTACGACAGCGATCGCAAGAGTGCCGAGCTGACCCTGCTGCAGCGCGACGGCGAGCTCCGCGCGCGCCAGGTGGCCAACAGCGTGCTCGCCCAGCGCGTGGGCATGGCGCTGGCCCTGCTGACCGTCCTCCTGCTGCCCCTGCTGGTCATGATGCTGACCAAGGTGCGCCAGGCCAATCGCCAGCTCAAGGCCAACGAGGCCCTGCTGCGCGCCCAGAGCGAGCGTGACCCGCTCACCAACCTCGCCAACCGCCGCCACTTCATGGCGGTGATGGAGCAGCACGCCGCCAGCACCTTCAACGGCGCCCTGCTGATGGTGGACATCGACCACTTCAAGCACGTCAACGACGAGCACGGCCACTCGGCCGGCGACGCCGTGATCTGCGAGGTCTCGCGCCGCATCAGCCAGGCGGTGCGGGAAGAGGACCTGGTCGTGCGCTGGGGCGGCGAGGAGTTCCTCGTCTTCGTCCCGGGCGTGCCGCCGGCCCAGCTGCAGCAGATGGCCGAGCGCATCCTGCACGCCGTCGGCAGCGAGACCGTGCAGTCGCCGGACGGCCCGCTGCACGTGACCGTCTCCGTCGGCTTCGCCCACTTCCCGCTGCCGCCGACCGGCCTCTCCCTGCACTGGGAGCAGGCCGTCAACTGGGCGGACATGGTCCTCTACACCGCCAAGGCCCAGGGCCGCAACCGCGCCGTGGGCATCGCCACCATCGACGCGCACGACACCGAGGCCCTGACACAGATCCAGGCGGACTTCGACGCCGCCTGCATCTCCTCGCGGGTCCAGCTGCTGCAGGTGCTGGGGCCCGCCGCGCCCTGACGTCCTGACGCCTGGACCGCCGGGCCACCGGGGCGGCCGAGCCGGGCCGACCCCGCCCTATACTGCCCCGGCCCCACCGGAGCCGCCATGCCCGACACCCCGATCCAGGCCCAGATCCATGCCTTCTACGACGCGGCCACCCACACGGTGAGCCATGTCGTGGCCGACCCCGCCACCCGCCGCTGCGCCATCATCGACCCGGTGCTGGACTACGACCCCAAGTCCGGCCGCACCAGCACGCTGAGCGCCGAGCTCCTCGTCGCCTGGGTGCAGGCGCAGCAGCTGACGGTGGACTGGCTCCTCGAGACGCACTGCCACGCCGACCACCTCAGCGCCGCGCCCTGGCTGCAGCAGCGCCTGGGTGGCCGCATCGCCATCGGCGCGAAGATCACCGAGGTGCAGCAGGTCTTCCGGCAGCTCTTCAACGACCCTGGCATCCCCACCGACGGTCGCCCCTTCGACCGGCTCTTCGAGGACGGCGAGCGCTTTGCCATCGGCAGCCTGAGCGCCGAGGTGATGCACACGCCGGGCCACACGCCGGCCTGCGTCAGCTACCGCGTGGGCGACGACGTCTTCATCGGGGACACGCTCTTCATGCCCGACTACGGCAGCGCCCGCTGCGACTTCCCCGGGGGCGACGCGGCCACGCTGTACCGCTCCGTCCAGCGCCTGCTGGGCCTGCCGGCGCACACGCGCCTGCACCTGTGCCACGACTACCCGCCGTCCAGCCGCCCCGCCTGCTGGATCAGCACCGTCGCCGAGCAGCGGGCGCATAACGTGCACCTGCACGAGGGCGTCACCGAGGCCGCCTTCATCGCGCTGCGCCAGGCCCGGGACCGCCAGCTCGCGATGCCGGTGCTGCTGCTGCCGGCCGTGCAGGTCAATGTGCGCGCCGGCCAGCTGCCCGCGGCCGAGGCCAACGGCGTGCACTACCTCAAGATTCCCCTGAACGCGCTGTGAATGCCCTGACGGCGCTGCGCGCCTACGCCCGGGGCCCCTGGCTGGACGACCTGGTCGCCGCGGCCGTGGTCAGCGTGCTGCTGATCCCGCAGAGCCTCGCCTACGCCCTGCTCGCCGGCCTGCCGGCCGAGGCCGGCCTCTATGCCAGCCTGCTGCCGCTGCTCGCCTACGCGCTGTTCGGCTCCAGCCCCTACCTAGGCGTCGGGCCCGTGGCCATCGTGGCGCTGATGGTGGCGCAGACCACGGGCGCCGCGCCGGCCGGCTACAGCCCGGGGCAGGTGGCGGTGGTGCTGGCCGCGGAGACGGGCCTGCTGATGGCCCTCGCGGCGGCGCTGCGCCTGGACGCGCTCGCCGCGCTGATGAGCGTGCCGGTGCTGCACGGCTTCGAGACCGGCGCCACCCTGGCCATCGCCATGAGCCAGCTCCCGGCCCTGCTGGGCAGCCCGGCGCAGGGCTCCGAGCTGCCGGCGGTGCTGGCCAGCGCGGCCGGCAGCGGCTGGGCCTGGCATGGCCCCACGCTGGGCTTCGGCCTGGCCGCGGTCGTCCTGCTCCTGCTGGGTCGGCGCCTGATGAAGGGACTGTGGGCGCGCCTGGCGCCGCTGGGGGTGCTGCTGCTCACGCTGGGTGCCGCCTGGCTGCTGCAGGCCCAGGGCCAGGGCGTGCGCCTGATCGGCACGCTGCCGCCGCTGCACCTGCACCTGATCGCGCCGCCGCTGGACGCCGCCCTGTGGCTCGCGCTGCTGCCGGGCGCCCTGCTGATCGCGCTGATCACCTACGTCAGCAGCCTCGTCGTCGCCGAGGCCCTCGCGCGCCGCCGGGGCGAGCGCGTCGACGCCCGCCGGGAGCTGACGGGCCTGGCCGCGGCCAATGTCGCGGCGGCCTTCAGCGCCGGGCTGCCCGTCGCCGGCAGCTTCTCGCGCAGCGCGCTGCTCTATGACGCCGGCAGCCGGACCCGCGTGAGCAGCGTCATGGCCGCGGTGCTGATGGGCGCCGCCGCCCTGAGCCTCGCGCCGGCGCTGGCATGGCTGCCGCGCAGCGTGCTCGCGGCCACCATCCTCGTCGCGGTGCTGTCCGGCCTGCAATGGCGGCCCTATGTGGAGGCCTGGCGCTACGCCCGGGCCGAGGGCCTGCTGATGCTCGCGGTGACGCTGCTGGTGCTGAACGTCAGCGTGGCCGCGGCCCTGGGGCTCGGGGTGCTCGGCTCCATCGCCCTTCTGCTGCAGCGCACGGCCCGCCCGCACGTCGCCCTCGTCGGCCGGGTGCGGGGGACGGAGCACTACCGCAACGTCGACCGCCACGACGTCGAGTGCCAGCCCGAGGTGATGGGCCTGCGCATCGACGAGAGCCTGCTCTTCACGAACGCGCGCAGCCTGGCCGACGTCGTCCAGGCCCAGCTCGCCCAGCATCCGGGCACGCGGCGCGTGGTGCTGCAGATGTCCCCGGTGAACGGCATCGACTACAGCGGCCTGGAAGCGCTGCGCGAGCTGCACGACGGCCTCGCGCGCCAGGGCCTGCGGCTCGACCTCAGCGAGCTCAAGGGCCCGGTGCTGGACCGCCTGCGGGCCGCGCAGTGGGAGCGGTGGTTCCGGGGCCGCGTCCACCTCAGCCATCACCAGGGCATGACCGCCGACCAGGCCGAGGACTGGATCAGCCCCTGAGCCCGGGGTGAGGCGGGCGGGGCGGCTTCAGCGGGTCTCGTCCAGCGCCAGCCGCAGGCCGAAGAGCAGGAAGAGCATGCCGATGCTCCGGTTCAGCGCCGCAACCCAGGACGCGGGCACGCGGATGCGGCGGCTCGCGCCGGCCGTGAAGGCGGCGAGGCTCAGGCACCACAGCATGCCGTTGAGGTCAAAGACGAGGCCCAGCACCAGGAAGGCCAGCCCCTTGTGGGACGCGTCCGCGCTGATGAACTGCGGCACGAAGGCCAGGAAAAAGAGCGCCACCTTGGGGTTGAGCACATTGGTCAGCAGCCCCTGGCGGAAGACCGTCCACAGCGGCAGCGCCGGGACGCTCGCGGCCGGCGCTGCCGCGGCCTCACCGGCACCGCTGCGGCGCTGCCACAGCATCCCGAGGCCCAGCCACACCAGGTAGGCCGCCCCCACCAGCTTGATCACGATGAAGGCCGTGGCGGAGGCCGCCAGCAGCGCCGAGAGCCCCAGCGCGCCCGCCATCACGTGCACCAGCGTCCCCGTGCCGATGCCCAGGGCCGCGGCGGCGCCGGCCCGCCAGCCGTGGCTGGCGCTGCGGCTCATGATCAGCAGCGAGTCCGGCCCGGGCGTGATGTTGAGCAGCAGACCGGAGACGATGAACAGACCGAGATCGTGGATGCCAAGGCTGGATGCAAGCATGGGGAACTCCTGTAGGCCGCCAGCATAGCCTGCGGCACCGCACCGACGCGTCGGGGGGACACGGTGTTGCGCCCGCTGGTCAGCGGCGCGGGCATTCGTTACCCTCAGGGCTGCTTTTTGCAGGGGTGGGCTTGTGGTTTCTCGGCTTCGGCGAGTGCAACGGTCAGCAGCCAGGCTCGCCCTGATCGCCAGCCTCTGCGCGGGCGCGGCCCTGATGCCCGCGACGGGCGGGGCGGCCTCGCTCCAGGCCCTGCCCTTCACCGCGCTGAACTCCGGCAGCGGCCTGCCCAGCGACGCCGTGATGGTCAGCCTGCAGGACCACCGCGGCTTCGTGTGGCTGGGCACCACCAGCGGCCTCGCGCGCTACGACGGCCGCCACGTGCAGACCTTTCCCGCGCGGCCGGAGCAGCCAGGCACGCTCAGCCATCCCTTCATCCACGCGCTCCTGGACGATGGGCAGGGCACGCTGTGGGTCGGCACGAACGACGGCGTCGACCGCCTCGCCCTCGCCACCGAGCAGGTCCGTCGCGTGGCGCTGCCACCGGGCCTGGCGCTGCAGCAGCGCCGCGCGCTGGGCCTCGCGCCGCGCACGGCCTCGCAGCTGTGGGTGGGGCTCGCGGCCGGGCTGCACCTGCTGGACCGCCAGAGCGAGCAGTTCACGCGCTGGGAGCCGCCGGCCGAGCTGGCGCTGGCGGACGAGCGGCTGCGCGCCTTCACCGCCGACGGGCAGGGCGGCGTGTGGTTCGCCCAGGGCGACTGGATCCTGCACGTGGACGCGCGAGGCCAGCTGCGCCAGCGCCTGCGCGTGAGCGCCCACCCGTCGGCCGCCGATCGCGCGCCGGCCCAGCTCCTGGTCCGCAGCCTGCTCGTGGACCCGGGCGGCCGCCTGTGGGTCGGGATGAGCGGCGGCCTGCAGGTGTGGACCCTCGACCCCGACGGCCTCGGCGTGCGCCCCGACGCGGCGCTGTCGGCGCTGCCGGTGCCGCGCACCACGGTCTTCGCGCTCGTGCAGGACCGCGAGGGCGGCGTGTGGATCGGCCTGGGCGACCACCAGGGCCTGCTGCAGTGGCGCGACGACGGCCAGGGCCTGCGCCGCTACCAGCACCAGCCCGCCGTCCCCGACAGCCTGGCCTCCGACAGCGTGGCCTCGCTGATGATCGACCGCGATGGCGTGCTGTGGGTGGGCAGCTGGGGCAAGGGCCTGAGCCTGGCGGACCTGCGCTCCGGCGGCTTCCTGCGCTACCACCATGTGCCGGGCGACGAGCGCAGCCTCAGCGGCGACTCCCCCATGGCTTTCGCACCGGACGACGCCGAGCACGTCTGGGTGGGCATCTACGGCGGCGGGCTCAACCGGCTGCACCTCGCCAGCGGCGACACGGAGCGCATTCCCGCGTCCCAGCTGCCGCTGCGCAACCTCAAGACCCTGCTGCGGGACCGTGACGGCCAGCTGTGGGCGGGCGGCGATGGCGGCCTGATGCGCTTCGACCCCCGCCAGCGCCGCAGCCAGGTCGTGCCGCTGCAGGCCGCCACGCCGTCCGCGGCCTCCATCAGCGCGCTGGTACAGGACCGCCAGGGCCGCGTCTGGGCCAGCAGCGCCAGCGGGCTCTACCGCATCGAGGGCGGCGGCCAGCGCGTGCAGCGCTACAGCGCCCGCCCGGGCGTCGACCATGCGCTGCAGCACGACACCATCGACTGCCTGCTGGAGGACCGCGACGGCCGGCTCTGGGTGGGCACCAAGGGCGGGCTCTACCTCTACCGCCCCGACACCGATGACTTCGACTTCGTGCTCAGCCCCGACCGCGTGCTGACCCAGCCGCAGAAGCTGGCCGTGCACGCGCTGCGCCAGGACGTGCGGGGGCGCCTGTGGCTGGCGGGCAACCAGGGCGTCTTCGAGCTGCGCCAGGACGCCGACGGCTGGCATCTGCGGGACTGGTCCGGCACGCCCGGCCTCGGTCCCGGCTCCTACGACGCCCTGCAGGACACGCTGGACGGCGAGATCTGGCTGGGCGCCGAGGACGGGCTGGTGCAGCTCGTGCCGGACCAGCAGCGCGCGCGCCGCTACCCGGGGCGCTCGCGCTTCGGAGGCGGCGTCAACTTCGGAGCGGCGGCGCGCGGCCCGGACGGCAGCCTCTTCTTCGGCAGCACGGGCATCATCCGCTTCCACCCCAGCCAGCTGCGCGACAACCCCCAGGCGCCCGGCGTGGTGCTGTCGGACCTGCGTCTGCACAACCAGAGCCTGCTGCCCGACGCCGCCGCGGCGAGCAGCGCGCAGCGCGTCGGCTCCAGCGCCAGCGTCAGCCTGCGCGATGTCGGCATCACCGGCCCGCTGCATGCCGCGCGGCACATGCAGCTGGGGCATGAGGAGGCCATGGTCAGCTTCGAGCTCTCGGCGCTGCACTTCGCGGACCCGCGGCGCAACCGCTACGCCTGGCTGCTCGAGGGCTTCGACCGCGACTGGATCCAGGGCCGCGGCGAGCAGGCCATGGCCACCTACACCAACCTCGACCCGGGGCACTACCGACTCCTGGGCCGCGCGGCGAATCCGGACGGCGTGTGGAGCGAGCAGCAGACGCTGATCGAGATCGAGGTCCTGCCGCCCTTCTGGCGCACGTGGTGGTGGCGCAGCGGCGTGCTGCTCGCGGTGCTGGCGATGATGGCCTGGGCCTACCGATGGCGCACGGCCGCCCTGCACGCGGCCCGGCTGACGCTGGAGGCCAAGGTGGCCGAGCGCACCGCCGAGGTGGTCGAGCAGGGGCAGCAGCTGCAGGTCGAGAAGCACCAGGCCGAGGCCCAGCGCGAGGCCGCCGAGAAGGCGCGGCGCAGCATCACGCTGCTCAGCGAGATCGGCCGGGACATCACCGCCACGCGCGACCTGCCCACCATCCAGCAGACGCTCTATGCCCACGTCAGCGAGCTGATGAATGCCAGCGTGTTCGGCGTGGGCCGGGTGAACTGGGAGGCGGGCGTCATCGACTTCGAGTTCGTGATGCAGGACGGCCAGCCCTTCATGCCCTACCAGCGCAGCCTCTCGGCCCTGGAGCAGCCCTCCGTGCAGTGTGTGCTGGAGAGCCGCGAGCTGATGATCGACGAGTTCGCCCAGGACATCCGCCGCCTGGACCAGCACGTGCGCCAGCGCAGCGGCCAGGATGAGGCCCGCCTGGCCGATGGCCGCCCGGTCAACGAGGCCCACTCCGGCATCTACGTGCCCATGCAGCTCAAGGGCCGCGTGATGGGCGTCATCGCCGTGCTCAGCGGCGTGCCCAAGGCCTTCGGCGTGGCCGACCTCGACATCCTGCGCACGCTGGGCGCCTACGCGGCCGTGGCCTACGACAACGCCGAGGCCTACCGCCGCCTGCAGCTGGCGCAGGACCGCCTGGTGGAGCAGGAGAAGCTGGCGGCCCTCGGGGCGCTCGTGGCGGGCGTGGCGCACGAGCTCAACACGCCCATCGGCAACAGCCTGCTGATGGCCAGCACCCTGCGCGACGCGAGCCGGGACTTCCTGCAGCGGGCCCAGGGCGGCGGCCTGCGGCGCAGCGAGCTGCAGAGCTTCTGCGAGGGCAGCGAGGCCTCCACCACGCTGCTGCTGCGCAGCCTGGAGCAGGCCGCCAACCTGATCGCCAGCTTCAAGCAGCTGGCCGTCGACCAGACCTCGGACCAGCGCCGCCGCTTCGACCTCGCCCAGACGGCCGAGGAGGTGGTGATGACGCTCTCCAGCCGTATCCGCCGCGAGGAGCACGAGATGAGCCTGGAGCTGCAGCCGGGCCTCGAGCTGGACAGCTTCCCGGGACCGCTGGGCCAGGTCATCAGCAATCTGGTGCTCAACGCCATGCTGCATGGCTTCGAGGGTCGCAAGGGCGGGCGCATGCGGCTGACGGCGCAGGCCCAGGGCGCGGACCACGTGCTGGTCGAGTTCACCGACAACGGCGGGGGCATTCCGCCGGAGCACCTGCGTCGCATCTTCGAGCCCTTCTTCACCACGCGGCTGGGCCAGGGCGGCTCGGGGCTGGGGCTGCACATCTGCTACAACATCGTCCACACGCTGCTGGGCGGCAGCATCCGCGTCCAGAGCGTGATGGGTGAAGGCACGCGCTTCGTCATCGAGCTGCCGCGCGTCGCCCCTGCCGAAGGCGCTGAAGCGCAGCTGCGCCCGCCCGCACCGCCCGAGGACGGGTGGGAGCAGGGCGGCGGGGTCTGAGCGAACCGCCAAAGGAGAGGCCATGCACGTTCTTTTCGGCTATCCCGGTTCCGGCTCCGCGGCCGTCGAGTGCGCCCTCACGCGGGCCGGGCTGGACTTCGAGCAGCGCCAGGCCGCCTCCTGGGACCCCCAGTCCGATCGCGAGGCGCTGGCGCGCGTGAATCCGCTGCAGCAAATCCCCACCCTGGTCCTGCCGGATGGCACCGTGCTCAGCGAGAGCGCGGCCATCATGATCCACCTGGGCCTGACCCATCCCGCCGCCGGCCTGCTGCCGACGGCGCCGTCGCCGCGTGCGCAGGCGATGCGCGGCCTCGTCTACATCGCGGCCAACTGCTATGCGGCGATCAGCATCAGCGACTACCCCGAGCGCTGGCTGCGCGATGCGGACCCCGGCAGCTGCGAACGTCTGCGCGCCGGCACGCGGGACCGGCTGCATGCGCACTGGTGCCTCTTTGCCGACACCTTCGGCGCCCTGCTGCCACCGGCGGACGCCGGCCCGCAGCCGCCGCCCGATGCCCTGGCCCTGTTGGCGACCGTGGTGTCGCGGTGGTCCGGCACCCGCCCCTGCCTGGCCAAGGAGCGGCCGGCCTTCCTGGCGCAGTTGCAGCGCATCGAGCGGCAGGCGTCGGTGGCGGCCATCTTCGAGCGGCACTGGCCCGCCACGCCCGAGACCCCCTGAACCCAGCACCCACAGGGCCGATATCAGCAGCAGGACCGTGATGGCCCCAGGAGCAAACGCCGTGAAATCCCCCCCTGCCTATCCCGTCGAGGGCGGCTGCGACTGCCGCGCCGTGCGCTACCGCGTGCTCGGTGCCCCGCTGTTCGTGCACTGCTGCCACTGCCGCTGGTGCCAGCGCGAAAGTGGCAGCGCCTTCGCGCTCAATGCGCTGCTGGAGGCCGAGCGGGTCGAGTGCCTCGGCGTGGCGCCGGAGCTCGTCGCCACGCCCACGGAGAGCGGGGCCGGCCAGCAGATCGCCCGCTGCCCGCAGTGCCGCGTGGCCGTCTGGAGCCATTACGCCGGATCCGGCCCGCTGGTGAAGTTCCTGCGCGTGGGCACCCTGGACGACCCCGATCTGCTGCCGCCTGACATCCACATCTTCTGCAGCAGCAAGCAGCCCTGGTTCGCCTTGCCGCCCGGCGCGGTGGCCGTGCCCGAGTACTATGACCGCCAGCGGTACTGGCCGGCGGACAGCCTGGCCCGTGCCGAGCTGCTCGCCCCCCGCATCAAGGCCTACCAGAAGGCGCTGTGGGGCGATCCGGACACCCTCGTCTGACAACCTCCATGCATCCGGCCAAAGTCGACCGCCAGCGCCTGCGCCGCCTCACCGATCTGCCCAATATCGGCCCGGCCATGGCCGGCGATCTGCAGCTGCTGGGCATCCACGAGCCCGCCCAGCTGAAGGGGCGCGACCCCTACCAGCTCTACGAGGCACTGTGCCAGCGCACCGGCCAGCGCCACGATCCCTGCGTCATCGACGTCTTCATCTCCGTCACCCGCTTCATGGACGGGCACGCGCCGCTGCCCTGGTGGGACTACACGGCGGAGCGCAAGGCGCGGCTGGCATCGACCTGAGGCCGCCGACGTGCCTCAGGCCCGCTCCAGCGGCGCCAGGACGCCCTGCGGATCGATGGCCGCCTTGATCGCCCGCAGCCGGGCCAGGTTCGCGCCGAAGAAGGCCTCCGCCGCGCGACCCTGCAGCGCATTGGGGTAGTTCACATAGGCGCCGCCGCTGCTCCAGGGCTGCAGACGCTCGCGCATGCCCTGCGCCCATTGCTCGGCCCCGGCCAGCGTGCTCTCGGCGGTGCCGCTGGCGTACTCGCACAGGTACTGCGCGCTGAAGAGCGCCCGGCGGTGGGCGAAGGCCGTGGCCTCCGGCGCGACGCGGGCGATGGCGCCGCCCATCAGGTTCAGCACCACCACGCCCGTGCCCTGGCGCGCCGCGACCCCGGCGCTCAGCGCGGCGATGCCCGCCGCGTCCAGCGGCCGGTCGAAGAAGTCCGAGGCGGCCGTCATCGAGACCCGCCTCAGCAGGCCGCCCTCGCGCTGGCTGGGCAGGTGGCACTGCGGCAGGCTGTAGCCCTGGCAGGCGCCCATCATCACCGAGCCATAGCTGCTGGCCTGCCAGCGCTCGAACGAGGGCGCGCGGCCGATGCGCTGCAGCAGGCTCGTCCAGAAGGGCTGGAGGGCGGCGCTCTCGCCCGCGGCCACGCCCCAGATGCGGAACTGCGGGCTGCCCGCCGGCAGCACGAACTGCGACCAGATCGCGTCCGGCAGCCCCTGGGCCTGCCAGTCCTGCCAGGCGGCAAGCGCCGCGGGCAGCGCATCCAGCGGGAAGTCGGCCTCGAACTGCTGCAGCGGTCCAAGGGCATGCGTGCGCAGCCGCAGCTGCGTGAGCACGCCGAGGTGCCCGCCCCCGCCGCCGCGCAGGGCCCAGAAGAGATCGGCCTGCTGCTGGGCGTCGCAGTCCACGAGGCGGCCGTCGGGCGTGACGAGCTGGGCCCCGAGCAGCTGGTCGCAGGTCAGCCCCTGGGAGCGGTCGACGACGCCGAAACCCCCGCCCATCGTGATACCGGCGATCCCCACGCTCAGGCAGTTGCCCGATGCCACGCTGCGGCCCAGCGGGAGCAGCGTGCCGTAGACGTCCGCCAGCGTCGCGCCGGCGCCCACCACCGCCACGTCCCCCTGCAGCTGCACGCTGTTGAGGGGGCCGACGTCGATCACGAGGCCGCTGCCCGTCGAGCTGCCGACATAGCTGTGCCCCCCGCTGCGCAGGCTCACGGGCAGGCGGCGGGCGAGGGCATGCGCCAGTCCGGCCTGGACGTCCGCCGCGCTCGCGCAGCGCAGCACCGCCAGCGGCAGGCGGTCGTCAAAGCGGGCATTGGCCACTCGGCGCATCGCGTCGAAGGCCGTCTGGCCCGGCAGCAGCAACTCGCCCTGCACCTGGCGGCCCAGGGGCTCCCAGTCGGCGGGGAAGGGGCTGGGGGTCGGTGTGGGTGTGGGTGTGGGTGTTGGCGTCGGGGTCGGGGTCGGGGTCGGCACGGACGCACCGCCGCCCCCGCCGCAGCCCGGCAGCAGCCAGGCGGCCATCGAACCGGTCGCCCATGTCAGGGCCTGGCGTCGTTGCATGCGGTGTCTCCCCTTGTGGCGGCATGTTGCCAATTTAATACCAGTCTAATACCAACAATGCCATGCCGTGCCGGGGTTAGCCCCGAGCTTGAAATGCCGGCCGTGCTTGCTATCGTCGGGGCCACCGCCGGGCCCGTGCGCCGGGCGGACCACCGGAGACCCCCATGCTGAGATCCCTGGCGCTTGTCATCGGCTGCTACGTGCTGTCGGTGGTGCTGGTCCTGCTGACGGACCCGCTGCTGTCGGCCCTCTTCCCGGGCGATTTCGTCGCCGGCCGCATCCCCAGCACGCCACCGCTGCTGGCGAGCACCGGGCTGTTCATCCTCATCTCCATCCTGTGCGCCTGGCTCTGTGCACGTCATGCGCGCTCGAACGCCTGGCGCCACGTGCTGTGGTTCCTGGTGCTGGGCGAGCTGATGGGCATCGCGGCCACCATCCCCAACTGGAGCCGCGGCTGGCCGCACTGGTACCAGCTCTCCTGGCTGCTCAGCTGGCCCGTGAGCTGCTGGCTGGGATGGCGCCTGGCCACCCGCGCGGGGAAGGGTGCCGACACTGAGCCGGTGTCCTGAGTCCGCGTCTCTGAATCAGCGTCCTTGACCCCACGCCTCGCGCCGGCGGACTGTGCGCTGGACGGCCACCACCTCGCGCCGCGCCCCCCACACGACCTCCACATGCCTTAGCCTGCGCGGCCATGCCAGACACCCCCGCCACCGCACCGCCGCCCCGGCTCGTCCGCGCCCGGATGGACCGGCACGGCCCGGCGCTGCTGGCGCTCAACACCGAGTACCTCACCTGGGTCTTCGCGGCGATGGCCCGGCACTTCGGCGCCCTGCCGGCCGCGCTGACCGAGCAGCCCGTGTCCGCCTACGCCGCCGAGATGCTCGACAAGGTCTGTGCCGACGTCCCCCCGGCCGGCTGCTTCTACCTGCTGGAGCGCCCGGAGACTGGCGGCCAGCCCGCCCGCTTCGTCGGCATGGGTGGCCTGCGCCGGCTGGATGCCCACCGCGCCGAGCTCAAGCGCCTCTACCTGCGGCCCGACGCGCGCGGCCAGGGCCTGGGCGCAGGCCTGCTGGCGCGGCTGATCGACGACGCCCGCGCCTTCGGCTATCACGAGCTGTGCCTGGACTCCGCCCCCTTCATGCACGAGGCCCAGGCGCTGTACAGCCGCCATGGCTTCGAGGACGCCCCCGCCTATGCCGGCACCGAGGTGCCCGGGCCGCTGCAGGCGCAGTGGCGCTTCATGCAGCGGGCCCTGTGAGGCCGTCCTGCCGCCAGTTCATCCATCCCCCGGGAGCCCTCCATGATCGACCACACCGGCCTCGTCGTCAGCGACTTCGAACGCAGCAAGGCCTTCTACCGCCTGGCGCTCGCCCCCATCGGCTACCAGCTGCTGCTGGAGTTCCCGGCCGCCGTCACCGGCCACACGGACGTCGCCGGCTTCGGCGAGCCGCCCAAGCCGGATTTCTGGATCAGCCGCGGCACGCCCAACCAGCCGCCCCTGCACATCGCGTTTCGGGTGAACACGCGGGCGGAGGTCGACGCCTTCCATCGCGCCGCCCTGGCCGCCGGCGGCACGGACAACGGCGCCCCCGGCCTGCGCCCGCACTACCACCCGGACTACTACGGCGCCTTCGTGCACGACCCGGACGGCCACAACATCGAGGCGGTCTGCCACGCCCCGGAGCCGCGCGCGTGAGCCCCTGCCGCATTCGCCTCGCCGGTCTGGACGACCTCGACACCCTGGCGCCGCTCTTCAACGCCTACCGGCAGTTCTACGAGCAGCCGGATGACCTCGCGCTCGCCCGCGGCTTTCTCCAGCAGCGGCTGCAGCGGGGCGAGTCCGTCGTGCTACTGGCCGAACCGGGCGCAGGCGCTGCCGACGGGGCGGCCGAGGGCCTCGGCTTCTGCCAGCTCTACCCCAGCTTCTGCTCGGTGGAGGCGCAGCCCATCTTCAGTCTCTACGACCTCTTCGTGACGGACGACGCGCGCCGCCTGGGCGTGGGACGGGCCCTGCTGCGCGCCGCCGAGAGCCTGGCGCTGGAGCGGGGCGTCGCCCGCCTGGACCTCACCACCGCGCGCAGCAACCACCGCGCGCAGGCGCTGTACGAGTCGGAAGGCTGGGTGCTGGACGAGGTTTTCCTGGCCTACCAGCGCTACCCCGGCGCCCCGCGGCCGGCGCTGAAACGAGCGTAACGCGCCGAGGGCGCGGCCCGTCGGCGGTGGCTCGCCACAATCCGCAGCCTCGCCCTTCCGCCGCCACGCCATGAGCCCTTCCCGCGCCCCCGGCCTCGACACCCTGCGTGCCCTGGCCATCGTCCTGGTCTTCTGCTTCCACTACCGCGTCTTCGTGAGCGACACGCCGGACCTCGGCTGGTTCTCCAATGTGGGCTGGACCGGCGTGGATCTCTTCTTCGTGCTGAGCGGCTATCTCATCGGAGAGCAGCTGATGGCGGGGCTCGCGCGGGGCGAGACGCTCTCGCTGCGCAGCTTCTACGCCCGCCGCGCGGCGCGCACCTGGCCGCTGTTCTGGCTCGTGCTGGCCGCCTTCTTCCTGATGCCGGGCATGCTCGGCGGCCGGGAGCCGCCGCCGCTGTGGCGCTTCCTGACCTTCACCCAGAACATCGAGCTCATGCCGGGCACGGCCTTCTCGCATGCGTGGTCGCTGTGCGTGGAGGAGCAGTTCTACCTGCTGCTGCCGCTGGCCCTGCTGGCCGCCCGGGCGCTGCGCCTGAGCCGTCGCCAGGCCTGGCTGGGCATTGCCGGGCTCACGCTGGCGGCCATCGCCTGGCGCAGCCACCTGTGGACGCTGTACGGGCGCTCCGACGAGCAGATCGTCGGCTACTACCAGCACATCTACTACGCCACCCTCGGCCGCGCGGACGAGTTCCTGCCCGGTCTCGCCGTCGCCCTGCTGCAGCACGGGCATCCGCAGGCCTGGGCACGGCTGATGCGTCACGGCCGCCGCCTGCTGGCGCTCGGGCTGGCCGCCGTGGGCCTGGTGTGGACCGTGGCGGTGCAGACCTACCGCCTCCCCGACGGCGGCTGGGGCTTCTTCATGACCGGCCTCGGCTACAGCGCCATGGCCTGGGCCTACGCCCTGCTGCTCGTGGCCTGCCTGGCCCCGGGGCATGCGCTGTCCCGCCGTGCATGGCCGGGGGCGCGCTCACTGGCGCTGTGGTCCTACGCCATCTACCTGACCCACAAGCCGCTCGCCCACGTGATGAAGCCGCTGCTGCAGGAGGCCCCCGCATGGGCGGCCTTCGGGCTCACCGCCCTTGCCAGCGTGGCGCTGGGGGGCGTGCTGTACCACGCCCTCGAGCGCCCCGTGATGCGCTGGCGCCAGCGGCGCTGGCCGAGCCAGTTCAGGCCGGCCGCCCCGCACACGCAAGACACGCGGCCGGCGGGGACCGAGACGGCCTGAGCGCCGCCCCGCGGCCGGGATCAGTCGCCGAAGATGATCTTGCGGCGCTCTTCCACCCAGGCTTCCAGCTTCGGGCCGAAGACCTCGTCGACGCGGTTGCGGCGCACCTTGAAGGTCGGCGTGATGAAGCCGTTGTCCACCGTCCAGGGCGTCTTCACGAGGATCAGGCAGTCCAGCTGCTCGTGCGGGTCCAGGCGGGCGTTGATGTCGTCCAGGTGCTGCGTCAGCTGGGCCATGAGCTGCTGGCGGTCGGCGTCGGTGCCGCTGCGCTGGGCGGCGTCCGGCGAGAGCATCACGATGCCCACCGGCTGCCCGAGGTTCGCGCCCGTCACGGCGCAGGCCTCGACGGCCGAGTGCATGGTGAGCTTGTCCTCGATGGGCGCCGGGGCGACGTACTTGCCCTTGCTCGTCTTGAACAGGTCCTTCACGCGGCCGGTGATGCGCACGAGGCCCTGGGCGTCGATGCTGGCCTTGTCACCGGTGTGCAGCCAGCCGTCGGCGTCGAGCACGTCGGCCGTCATGGCCGGCTCCTTGTAGTAGCCCAGCATCACGGCCGGGCTGCGCATGAGCAGCTCGCCGTTGTTGGGGTCGATGCGCAGCTGCACGCCGTCATAGGCCGGGCCCACGGTGCCCGTCATGTCGATGCCGGGCTTGGTGATGTTGCTGATCGCGAGGTTCTCCGTCATGCCGTAGCCCTCGTTGACGGGCAGGCCGATGTGGCGGAACCAGTTCAGCAGGGCCACGGGCATGGGCGCGGCACCGCCGGCGGCGATGCGGCACTGGTCCAGGCCCAGCGCCTTGCGGAGCTTCTTGCGCACCAGGCCGCCGATGATCGGCAGGCTCAGCAGCAGGTCCAGCTTCTTCTGCGGCATCTTGGCCTGCACGCCCTGCTGGAACTTGACCCACAGGCGCGGCACCGAGAAGAAGATCGTCGGCCGCGCGCGGCAGACGTCGGCATTGAAGGTGTCCAGGGACTCGGCGAAGTAGACCTGCATGCCGGTGCGCAGCCAGCCGTGCTCGACCAGCACGCGCTCCACCACGTGGGCCAGCGGCAGGTAGGACAGCAGGCGGTCCGAGGCGGACATCGGGAAGCGGCCCAGCGCGGCGGTGAGCGCCCAGGCGAAGTTGCCGAAGCTGTGCATCACACCCTTGGGATGGCCCGTGGTGCCGGAGGTGTAGATCAGCGTGGCGAGGTCGCCCGCCTGGCGCATGACCTGACCCTGCAGCGGCGCCGTGCGGGCGACGATGGCGTCCCAGCCCTCATAGCTCTGGCGCGCATCGTCCGGCGACAGGGCGTAGCTGATGCAGGGCAGGCCGGCCGGCACGCCGGGCTTCATGCCTTCCCAGCCGTCCAGCTTGCCGATGAAGCAGGCGCGGGCCTCGCTGTGGGTGAGGATCTGCTGCACGGTCTC
>JAYRMR010000043.1:0-44321 GCA_041912595.1 Burkholderiaceae bacterium | reverse complement strand
GACGGCGTGCAGCAGATCACCGGGGCGATGAACCATCTCTCGGGCTCGACCCAGCAGACGGCCTCGGCCTCCGAGGAGCTGTCCGCCACCGCCGAGGAACTCTCGGCGCAGGCGACGCAGCTGCAGGAGCTCATGGCCTACTTCTGCCTGGAGGACTCGGCACCGAGCACCGGCGGGCGTGGCGATGCCCGAGGGGTCGCAGGTGGCCCGGGCGCGCGAGGCGCGGCCGTCCGCCGCCGCACCGAGAGTGTGGAATCCCTGCTGCCGCCGGCCACGCCGCGCGGACGCACGGCCGCACCGCAGGAGCGCCCGCGCAGCCGCGTGGGGCAGACCTCCGCCCGTCCCGATGCCGTCTCGCCGGGCGGCCAGGCCATCGACGAGGCCTACTTCAAGCGCTTTGAGTGACCATGAGTGCCGTGCTCCAGCACGAATCGACCGCGGGTGCGCGCCAGATGCTGCGTCTGGCCTGCATCCAGGAGTCGCTGCTCGTGCCCATTGATGCCGTCCGCGAGATTCTCGAGGTGGGCCGGCTCACGCCGCTGCCGCAGACGCCGGGCTTCGTGCGCGGCGTGATGAATCTGCGGGGCTCGGTCATCCCCGTCATCGACCTCTCCGCCCGCTTCGGCCACGGTCCCATCGAGCTGGGCCGCCGCAGCGCCATCGTCGTCGTGGAGGTGCCGGACGACGCCGGCCGCCCGCCGCTGGCGATGGGCCTGCTCGTCGATGCCGTCTACGAGGTCCTGGACGTCGATGCCCGCGCCATCGAGCCCGTGCCCGCGCTGGGCATGGCCGTGCCGCCGAGGTTCGTGGCCGGCATGGTCAATGTGCGGGACCGTTACTCGAACCTGCTGAACCTGGCCCACACGCTGTCCCCGGAGGAGCTGACGGCCCTGATCGGCGAGGAGCATCCGGCCCCATGAGCAAGATCTCCGACGCCGCCTTCAAGGGCGTCTGTGACTACTTCTTCCGCATTTCCGGCATCCGGCTGACCGAAGGCAAGCGGGCCCTGGTCCTGAGCCGCCTGCATCGCCTGTCCCAGGACTGCGGCTTCCCGGACCTCAACGAGTTCATCGCCCGCCTCACCCGCGGGCAGCTCGGCGAGGACATCGCGGTGGCGGTGGTGGACCGGCTGACGACCAACGAGACCTACTTCTTCCGCGAACCGGCGCATTTCACCGACCTGCGCAAGCGGGCGCAGGGCCACCGCGCCGGCGAGGAATTCACGGTGTGGAGCGCCGCGAGCTCGACGGGTGAGGAGGCCTACAGCTGCGCCATGCTGCTGGCCGACACGCTCGGCAAGGCGCCGTGGCGGATCTGGGGCACCGACCTGTCGACTACGGTGGTGGCCGCGGCGCGGACGGGGCTGTACCCGGTCGACCGCATCGAGAACATGCCGGAGAACTACCTCAAGCGCTACTGCCTGCGCGGCGAAGGGCCGTACGAGGGACAGATGCTGATCGACCGCAGCCTGCGCCAGCGCGTCGAGTTTCTCGGGGCCAACCTCACGCAGGACCTGCCCCAGCGGCTGCCCTTGTTCGACGTCATCTTTCTGCGCAACGTGCTGATCTATTTCGAGCCGCCGGCCAAGGCCGACATCGTGCGGCGCGTCATCACCCGTCTCAAGCCGGACGGGCTGCTCTACACGGGCCATGCGGAGTCCCTCTCCGGCCTGGGCCTGCCGCTGCAGGCGCTCGCGCCGGCCATCTACCGCCATGATTAGCCTGCCCTTGCCCAGCAAGACCGTGGGCTGGCATCCCGGCCCCGGTCCGTCCATCATGCTGCTCCCCGGGCAGCTCCATTTCGGCCAGAACGTGACCTTGAAGACACTCCTGGGCTCCTGCGTGGCCCTGACGCTGTGGCACCCCGAGCGCCGCATCGGCGGCATGTGCCATTACCTGCTGCCCTCCCGCGCGCGCCAGCCGGGCATGCCCCTGGACGGCCGTTTCGGTGACGAGGCCGTGCTGACGCTGGCCATGTGCATCGAGCGGGCCGGCGTCAAGCCCGACGAGTTCATCGCCCATCTCTACGGCGGTGCCGACACCATGCCGGACGGCGCCGCCGTGAAGCTCAATGTCGGCGAGCGCAACATCGAGCAGGGCTGGAAGCTCATCGACCACTTCCGCTTCCAGCTGGACGGCGTGGATGTGGGCGACAACGTGCCGCGCCATGTGATCCTCGACCTCCAGACCGGCCTGGTCACCGCCCGCCGCGGCATGCCGGCCGGCGTCACGTCCGGAGGGGGCGCATGAGCGGCATCAAGGTTGCCCTGGTCGATGACTCGGCCATCGTGCGCAAGCACCTCACCAGCCTGCTGGAGGGCGCGGGCATGGAGGTCGTGGTCACCGCCAGCGACCCGCTGTTCGCCTGGCCCAAGCTGCAGGCGAACTGGCCGGACGTCATCGTGCTGGACGTCGAGATGCCCCGCCAGGACGGCATCTCCTTCCTCACGCAGATCATGCAGCAGCGGCCGACGCCGGTGGTGATGTGCTCCACGCTGACCGAGGCCGGCTGCGACACCACTCTGCAGGCGCTGGCCGCCGGGGCCGTCGGTTTCGTGACCAAGCCCAAGCTCGGCCTGCGGGACTTCCTGGAAGACGACAGCAACGGCCTCGTCGCCGCCGTGCGGGCCGCCGCGCGGGCCAATCTGCGGGCCTTGCCGCGCAGCCCGGCGGCAGCGCCCGCCGGCGGGGCCGGGCCGGCCTCGCCCGGACGGCCGCCCCATGAAGCGATCGGGGCGCTCGCGGCCAGCCTGCCGCGCCAGACCAGCGTCGCCGACAAGGCGCTGAGCGTCACGACGGACCGCGTCATCGCCATCGGCAGCTCGACCGGCGGGGTGCAGACGGTGGAGGCGCTGCTGCGCCAGCTGCCGCGCCAGTGCCCGGGCATCCTGCTGGTGCAGCACATGCCGTCGAGCTTCACCGCGGCCTTCGCGCGGCGGCTCAACAGCCTGCTCGACTTCGAGGTGCTGGAAGCCCGTGATGGCGACCGGCTCATCGACGGGCGCGTGCTGATCGCGCCGGGCGGGCGCCACATGCAGCTGCGGCGCAGTGGTGCGCAGTACCTGGTGGAGGTGCGCGACGGCCCGCTGGTCAACCACCACCGGCCGTCCGTGGATGTGCTGTTCCGTTCCGTGGCGCAGGCGGCCGGCGCGAATGCCACCGGCGTCATCCTGACCGGCATGGGCGACGACGGCGCACGCGGCCTGCTGAGCATGCGCCGGGCCGGCGGACGCACGCTGGCCCAGGACGAGGCCAGTTGCGTGGTCTACGGCATGCCGCGCGCCGCCGTGGAAATGGGGGCGGTGGACCAGGTGGTGGGCCTGGACCGCATGGGCGCCGCCATCCAGGGCCTGCCGGTGGGCGAGGGCGGTTGAATCAGCTCAGGACGCTGCCGACGGTCTTCATCAGCTCGAGCGGGCTGAAGGGCTTGGCGAGGTAGGCATTGGCGCCGGCCGCCAGGCCCGCGCTGCGGTCGGCGCCGGTGCCGAGCGCCGTCAGCATGATGATCTTCGTGCGCCGCAGCCGGGCGTCGGCACGGACGCGGCGGCACAGCTCCAGGCCGTCGACGCCACCGGGCATCATCAGGTCCATCAGGATGAGGTCGGGCTGCAGGGTGCGTAGCAGCTCCCAGCCGACAACGCCGTTCTCTGCTTCGTGGATGTCGTAGTCCTCGAACTCCAGCGAAATGCGCACGAGTTCGCGGATTTCGGCCTGGTCTTCGACGATGAGGATTTGCTTCATGGGCAACGATCGAAAGGGGGGTGACGTGATAGAAATCACCTAGCGCGATGATGCCACTCAGGAAGGCCGGCAGACGGCCCTAAAGTGATTCCAAAGCGTTCGGAATCATCATCCCGGGCCCCAGTGACAGAGAGACAAGCCCATGGCCATGCATCCTGCCCTCAACAAGAGTCTGCGCCAGCTGGATGGCGTGCTGTTCGTCGCGGCCGGGGCCAATGCCCTGCTGACGGCGGTACTGGTCTCCGGCAGCCTGTGGACCGGCCCGCTGCTCGCCGTGGCCGTGGCGGCCGCGGGGGCCTGGCGGCGCCCGGGCAACCAGCTGTCCCGCTACCTGGCCGTCGCGGCGATGCTGGGCGCCATCGGCCTGCAGGCCGCCGCGGCGCCGAGCGCGGCCTGGCCGCTGGGCAATCTCTTCCTCGCCCTGTGCCTGCTGCTGGGCTTCGAGGACTGGCGGCTCCAGCTCACCGCGGGCGGCCTGGCGCTGGCGGGCTACCTGACGCTGGGTGCCTTCGCCACGGGCACGGCGGTGTCGCAGACGCGCTGGCCCGAGGCGCTGATGCTGCTCTTCCTGACGGGCGTGCTCGTCTACCTCGCACGCCGCCAGGCGCGGCGTTCCGCGGAGCGCTTCGAGCTGGAATTCCTCGTGAACGCCATGGGGCGCCACGGTGCGATCCGCCTGAACATGGACGCCATCAAGACCGTCTCGCACGTCGGCCAGCGGCTCAAGGAAAGCCAGCAGAGCATGGCCAGCACGCTGCGCCAGGTCCGCGACATGGTCGTGGGCGTGCAGCAGGCGGCCAGCGAGATGACCACCATGAGCTCCGAGCTGCGCGAGCGCACGGAGCACACGGACAGCGGCCTGCGTGACGCCGCCATGAGCCTGGAGCAGATCAACGTGATCGTCACGGAGAACTCCAATGCGGCCCAGCAGGCGCGCGGCATGGCGGTCGAGGCCTCCACCATGGCCAGCAACGGCGGCGAGACCGTGACGAAGCTGGTGGACTCCATGCGCCGGATCCAGGGCGCCTCGAACAAGATCACCGACATCATCAGCGTGATCGACGGCATCGCCTTCCAGACCAATATGCTGGCGCTCAACGCGGCCGTCGAGGCGGCGCGCGCCGGGGACCAGGGGCGCGGCTTCGCCGTCGTGGCGGGCGAGGTGCGCATCCTGGCGAAGCGCTCCTCGGAGGCCGCCCGCGAGATCAAGTCCCTGATCCAGGACTCGTCCGCCACCATCGATGCCGGCTGCCAGCTCGCGGACCAGGCCAGCGGCGCGATGCGCGACCTCGTCGGCGCCGTGCAGCGCGTGGGGGGCGTGTTCCAGACGCTGACCTCCGACACCTCGGAGCATGCGCAGGGCATCCACGTCGTCGCCGACTCCGTGCGCGAGCTCGACGAGGTGACGCGCCAGAACGTCGAGGTCGCGGACCGCTCCGGCCAGCTGGCCGTGCAGCTGCAGCGCAATGCCTCGGCGCTGGCCGAGGCGCTGAGCGCCTTCCGCATCGGCGGTGACGAGGCCGCGGCGGCGCTGCTGCAGGAGTCGCGCGAGGCGCTCGCCCGCGTGGAGCATCAACTGGCCCAGCAGCAGGAACACCAGCGCGCCGGCCAGAGCGGGGGCTCGGCCGGGGTCGAGTTCTTCTGAGGATGCAGGCCGGCGCTCAGGCGCCCGGCGAGCCCAGGCGGCGCGCGAATCCCAGCAGCGCGTCCGCGCCCACGGCCCCTTGACGGAGCAGCGTCGCGAGTGAATCGGCGTCCGGCCAGCGCCCGGCGGCGCAGGCCTGCTCGGCGGCCCGGAAGTCGGCGGCCAGGGCCTCGGCGCCCAGCGAGGCCGCCAGCCCCTTGATCGAATGCAGCGTCTGCTGCGCGCCGCGCAGGTCGTTGGCCTCGCGCGCCTGCTCCAGCACGGCCGGCAGCGCCTGGACCTGCTGCTGCAGGCCCTCGCACATCCGCACCAGCAGCGGCGCCTTGCCCATCACCCGCTCCATGGCCTCCTGCAGCGCGAAGCCCTGCGCGGCGGCCTCGGCCAGCAGGGCCGGGTCGAGGCGGATCTGGCGCAGCCGCTCGCGCAGGCGCTGCATGGCGGGCGTGTCCGCCTCGGCGTCGGACTTGGGCGCGGGCGCGGGGTCGTCTGTCGACGGCGCCGTGGCGGGCTCCGGCGGCCCGTCGCTGGAAGGCGGTGCGGCCAGGGCCGGGCAGCAGCGGTGCAAGGTCTGCACCAGCAGGTTCAGGTCCAGCGGCTTGCCGACGAAGGCCGTCATGCCGGCCGCCTGGCAGTCGGCCTGGTCCTGGGCCATGGCGTTCGCGGTCATGGCGATGATGGGCAGCGTCGTCAGGCCCAGCTCGCCCCGGATGAGGCGCGAGGCGGTGAGGCCGTCCATCACCGGCATCTGGACGTCCATCAGCACGGCGTCGAAGTCTCCCGCCTGATGGCGCAGGCGCTCGACGGCCAGGGCGCCGTTCTCGGCGATCGTGATCTGCGCCCCCTCGTCGCCCAGCAGCTCCAGGGCCACCTGCTGGTTGGTGGCGTTGTCCTCGACCAGCAGCAGCCGCGCGCCTGGCAGCCGTCGAGGGGCCGGCGCGTCGAGCGCGGGCGGCAGCGTGGCGGCGTCCTGCGACAGGGCCTCGCGCAGCTGGCCCGGCGTGACCGGCATGACCATCACCCGCAGCCCCTGGGTCGCGAGGGCGGGTTCGAGCGCGGCCAGGCTGTGCTGCCCCTCGGCGGTGGTGAGCACGAGCACGCGCAGCGCCGGATGCCGCGCCAGCAGCCGCTGCGCCCAAGCCCCGAGGTCGGCCCGCGGGGAGAGCGTGTCCAGCACCAGCACGGGGGCGTCGCCGTCCGTCGCGTGCGGGGTGCCCGGCGAGGCGGCGAGCGACTTGTTCCGCGTCTGGTCCAGCGCCTGC
The DNA here is from genome assembly GCA_041912595.1 of Burkholderiaceae bacterium. GTDB lineage: Bacteria > Pseudomonadota > Gammaproteobacteria > Burkholderiales > Burkholderiaceae_C > Roseateles_B. Next base: position 37,677 of record JAYRMR010000043.1, on the reverse strand, counting down.
TCCAGCGCATCCCCCGCCACACGCCGCAGCGGCTGCAGGCCCGCCTGACGCAGCAGCGGTTCCAGGCGTGCCAGATCCTGGCCGTCCTCGGCCAGCAGCAGGGCCGGGCGCGCGTGGGGCGGCAGGGCCTCGGCGGCGTCATGGACGTCATGGGCGGCCGGGGCATCTTGGGCGTCGTGCGCCTCCAGCACCTCGATGCCGCTCAGCGGCAGGTCGAAGGAGAAGCAGCTGCCCTTGCCGGGCTCGCTCTGCACGGCGATGCGGCCGCCCATCAGCTCCACCAGCCGCGCGCTGATCGCCAGGCCCAGCCCGGTGCCGCCGAAGCGGCGGGTCGTCGAGGCCTCGGCCTGCGAGAAGCCGCTGAAGATGCGCTGCTGGTGCTCGGAGGCGATGCCGATGCCCGAGTCCCGCACGGCGACCAGCAGGCGCGGCGCGCCGTTCTCGTCCGGCTGGGGCCGCAGGCTGATCACCACCGAGCCCTCGGGGGTGAACTTCACGGCATTGCCGGCCAGGTTGACGAGCACCTGCTGCAGCCGCAGGGCGTCGCCCTCCAGCACCGGCGGCAGCGCGGGATCGAGGTCGAAGTACAGCCGCACCGGCTTGCCCTGCACGGTGGCGCCGACGATGGTGCCGACATCGCGCAACAGCGGGTCCAGCGCGAAGGACCGCGTCTCCATCGTCATCTTGCCGGTCTCGATCTTGGAGAAGTCGAGGATGTCGTTCAGCAGCCCCAGCAGCGAGCGCGCGGCGCCGGCCAGCTTGTCCGTGTAGCCCTTCTGGCGGCTGTCCAGGCGGGTCTTGTCCAGCAGCTGCAGCAGGCCGAGGATGGCATTCATCGGCGTGCGGATCTCATGGCTCATGTTCGCCAGGAACTGCCCCTTGGCGATGGCGGCGTTCTCCGCGGCCTTGCGGGCCAGGATGAGGTCCGTGATGTCCACGCGGAAGCCCACCGTGTGCCCGTCCGCCATGCGCTGCTCGATGACGCGGATCCAGCGGCCGTCCTGGAGCGCCTGCACATGCGAGGTGCCGCCTTGGCGGTGGGTGGCGAGACGCTCTGCCACCCATTCTTCCTCGTGCCCAAGGGCCTCCGGGTATTGGCCCCGCTCGACGCCGGTGCGCACGATGGTCTCGAAGTCGACGCCCGGCTGGAGCAGGTCGGCGCTGGCGGCGTACAGCTCGCGGTACTTGTCGTTGCACAGCACGAGCCGGTCCTCGGGGTCGTACAGCACGAAGGCCTCGTTGATGGTGTCGATCGCGCTGCGAAGCAGGCTCTCGGCCCGGTGCAGGTGCTGCAGCGTGCGCCGCTGCGCCGTGACGTCCATGTAGGTGGACACGTAGCCGCCGCTGGGCAGAGGGTGGCTGCGGATCTCCAGGTGCAGGTCGGCGTCCGGGCGATAGCGCTCGCGGGTGCACGGGCCGGCCAGCGAGGCCTGCGCGTTCGCGAGCGCCACGGCCTGCGCCTCGGCCTGGCTGAGATCGCCGTAGTCGCCCCGACGGTGGAGATCCGCCACGATGTCGGCGAGCGTCGTGCGCTCGTGGCTCCACAGCGCGGGATCGAGCCCGTAGAGCCGGGTGAAGCGCTCGTTGTGCATCGTGACGACGAGGTCCTTGTCATAGACCGTCAGACCGCAGGGCAGGGCCTCGAGCATGGCGTTCATCTGCTCGGTCAGGCGCTCCCGGCTCTGCGCCAGGCGGCGGCGCTCGGTCACGTCGACATAGGTGGTGACGAAGCCCCCGCCGGGCATGGGGGCGCCGCGCACCTCGAGGGTCTGGCCGTCCGGGCGCGTGCGCTCGAACTGGTGGAAGGTGGGTTCGCGGGCTCGTTCGATGATGGCCTGCACGCGGGCTTCCGCCTCGTCGGCATCGGCGTACTCGCCGTACTCGCCGCGCAGGGCGTTGAAGCGGATGATGCTGTCGAAGCTCACCGTCTCCCGATCGAACAGCGCATCCGGGAAGCCCAGCAGCTCGCGGAATTGCGTGTTGTGGGCCACCAGGTTCAGGTCGCTGTCGAAGACGCTCAGCGCGCAGGGCAGGTTCTCCAGCACGGACATCAGCAGGCGGTGGCTGCGCTGCGTGGCGGCCTCGAGCGAGCGCCGCTGGCTGATGTCGGCAAAGGCGCCGACGAGGCGCACCGGTCCGCTGTCGTCGAACTCGGCCTCGCCGACGCTGCGCAGCCACAGCGTCGTGCCGTCCGGGCGGGTGTGCTCGAACTCGAAGTCCCAGCCCACCGACCCCGCCAGCGCCGCCTGCGTCCCGCGGCGCAGCTGGGCGGCATTGGCCTCGCTGAGGGCGTTCAGGAGGTGCTCGAGGCCGAGCGGATCCGCGGCGTCCAGCTGCAGCAGCCGCCGGGTCTGGTCCGACAGGTCGAGCCGCTGCGTGGCGAGGTCCTGCTCCCAGGCGCCGATGCCTGCCAGGCGCTCGGCGCGGTCCAGCAGCTGGCGTTGCTGGCGGAGCTGGAGCTCGGCCAGCTTGCGCGCGGTGATGTCGATCTGCAGGCCGGTGACCCACAGCGGCTCGCCCCGGGCGTTGCGCACGGCGATCCGGCCGGTGGACTGCACCCAGACCCAGTGCCCGGCCCGATGCCGCAGCCGCAGCTCCGCGTCGAAGGTCGGCACCAGGCCCTTGAGATGGTCGTCCATGCGCCGCCGCACGGCGTCCCGGTCCTGCGGGTGGATGCGGGATAGCCAGCTGGCGAGGGTCAGCGATCCCGGCTCGTCGCCCTGGAAGCCGAGCATGCTCATGCAGCGGCTGTTGTAGTCGATGCGCTGCTCCTCGGCCTGCAGGTCCCAGGTGCCCGCGGCCGTGCCCTCGATGATGTTGGTCAGGCGCGTGTGCTGCACCTGCAGGGCATCGCTCGCCTCGCGTGCCGCGGTGATGTCCATGCCGATGGACACGTAGCGATCAATGGCGCCCTCGCTGTTGAGGCTCGGCGAGATGATGCAGTCCACCCAGAACAGCGTGCCGTCCTTGCGGCGGTTGCAGACCTGCCCCCGCCAGGAGTGACCGGCCTGGAGCTCGGCCCACATCGCCTGCCAGAAGCTGGCCGGGTGGATGCCGGACTTGAGGAGGCGGTGGTCCATGCCCAGCAGCTCGGCCTCGGCATAGCCGCTCACCTCGGCCATCAGCGGGTTGATGCTCGTGATGCGGCCGCCCGGGTCCGCCACCGACACGATGGCATGCCGCGCCACGGCCGCCAGCAGCGCATCGCTGTCGCCGCGGGCCTGGGCGTGCAGCGCCTCGCGGTGCTTGCGCTCGGTGATGTCGACGCCCACCTCGATGAAGCCTTCCAGGCGGCCTCGCTCGTCGTGGATGGGCTGCAGGAGGATGTCGATCCAGTAGAGATGGCCGTCCTTGTGGCGGTTGCAGATCTCCAGCCGCGCCGCCTGCCCGAGCAGCCGGGCCTCGGCCAGCGCCTGCTGCGCGGCGGGATCGGAGCCCGGATGCGAGAGAAAGTCCCAGGGCGGCCGGCCCCGCACCTCGTCCAGCGTGTAGCCGCTCGAACGGACGAAGCCGTCGTTGACCCAGGTGACCCGCATGTCGGGATCGAAGCAGATCACTGCGTTGGCGGTGCGCTCCGCCACGGCCGCCAGGCGGCGCACGTCGGCCGTCAGCTGGCCGGCGCGGCTTTCGGCGCGGTCGCGGGCGGTGATCAGCAGCCACGCGAGGATGGCCAGCAGCAGCGAGCTCAGGGTGCCCGCGATCGGCAAGGCCAGCGGGCTGTCGGTCTCGAAGGCCTCGAAGAGCTGCGTGGGGGTCAGTCGGACCTGCAGCGTCTGGTCGCCCAGCCGCAGGGGGAGGGTGTCCGCCAGCGCGATGACGCGCGGCAGGCGGGCCGGGGTGTCGCTGCCATCCTCGGCAAACAGCGGCGGCCCGCCGGAGCCCGGCGCGGCGGCGAGGACGCGCACGCTCAGCTGCCCGCCGGCGGAGCGGCTCACCCCCTGCAGCGCCTGCTCGATGACGATGGGCGCATAGACCAGCCCGAGCAGGGCCTGCCCCCGCTCCTGGACGGTCTCGAGCGAGGCGCCCGGGCGGTACAGCGCCTGGATCAGCAGAAAGCCCGGCGTGGCCTTGCCGTCCCGGACCAGGGTGATCGGATGGGTGAAGGTCGGCCGGCCGCTGCGGATGGCGCTGTCGATGGCATGCCGGCGCAGCGGTTCCGCGCCGACGTCGCTGCCCCAGCTCGAGGCGTTGTCCTTGAGCGGCTCGATGTAGCGGGCGATGTACAGCAGGTCCTGGCCGGATCCGCTCGTCTTCACCTGGAACGCGCTCGCGCCCTCGGCCTGCAGCTGCCGCTCCAGCGCCGGGAGGCCGTCCGGGGCGACGCGGCTGATCAGGCCGAAGCCCGTCACCCCGGGAAACTCATGCGCCAGGTCCAGGGACTGCACATAGCGCTGGAATTCGCGGTAGCCCGCCTCCGGGTTGGCGGCGAAGACGCCCCGCACGCCCTGGAAGCCGTACTGGGCCAGGGAGAGCCGGCGCTTGATGTCGTTGACCACATGCTCCGAGGCCTCGTCGAAGCGGGCGTCGGAGGCCGCATCCTGGCTGCGCTGCGCGAAGCGGGTGGTCCAGGCCGTGGTCGCCAGGCCCAGCAGGCCCACGATCAGGGGCACAAGCCAGCGGCGCGTGCGCCAGCCGCGTGCGAACGCCTGCGGGATGTCTGCGGAACGCCTCATCGATCGTCCTGACCCTAGCCGTCGAAGGTTGCGGAACGGAAGTCCGCCTGCGAGTCTACGGCGAGGGTTCCGGCGCGTGCGTCTCTCCGGCGCGCCAGAAATGCAATCGATGTCGGCCGAGTGCGGTCTAGTGCACGGCCGGGGCGTTCATGAGCTCAGGGCGTCGCCCGGCAGCGACGCAGGAGGTCCCAGTCGGGCCGGTAGATGGCGCTGTGCACCTCCGCCAGGCCGAGCACGGTGTGGCTGAGCCAGTCGTGCGAGAGCGGCGTGTCGAGCTGCGACTGCAGGCAGTGCCGGTCGACGCCGAAGCGGCGGGCGCTCTCCTGCGGCAGCCAGAGGATCCAGGGCACGTGGGTCTGCTCGCGCGGGGCCACCGCATAGGGCACGCCGTGCAGGTAGAGATTGTTCTCGCCCAGGGACTCGCCGTGGTCGGACACGTACAGCAGGCTGGTGTCGTACGCCTCCTGCCGCTTCAGCCACTGGATGGTCTCGGCCAGCACGGTGTCGGCGTAGGCGATGCTGTTGTCGTAGGCGTTCACGACCTGCTCGCGCGGGCACTGCTGCAGGGCGTTGCTGCGGCATTCGGGGGTGAAGGGCTTGAGCTCGGGCGGGGAGCGGCGGAAATAGGCCGGGCCGTGGCTGCCCATGGGATGCAGGACCAGCACCACGCCCCGCTGCCGCCGTTCGGCGTCGAGGGACTGCAGGCGGGTGTCGAGGTCGTGCAGCAGCGCCATGTCCAGGCATTCGCCGCCCTCGCACAGGCCGGCGGGGAGGGGCGTCCGGCCGGCCGGCTCGGTGGCGTGGGCATGCGGGACGCGGTCGCACAGGCCCTTGCAGCCGCTCTGGTTGTCCAGCCACAGCACGGCCAGGCCGGCGCGCTGCAGGGCATCGAGCAGGTTCTCCTGATCACCGGCGCGGTCCAGGAAGCCGCTGCGACCCAGGTGCGAGAACATGCAGGGCAGCGAGGCCGCGGTGCTCGTGCCGCAGGAAGTGGCCTGGCGGAAGCTCAGGACGTCGAGGCCGGCGAGGCGCGGGTTGGTCGGACGGCCGTAGCCGTTGAGCGAGAAGTTGGCCGCCCGGGCCGTCTCTCCCACGAAGAGGACCAGCAGACGCGGCCGGCCCTGCGGATCCGCCGGCTGCCAGCGGGCGTCGGCGGCAACGACGGCGGGCGGGCCGTCCGGCGCCTTGTGGGACTCGACCGCCACCACGCCCAGGGACCAGAACGGCGCGAGCGGGTTCATCATGTAGCGCAGCGAGGGGTAGGTGCGCATGGTCGAGGCGAGGTCGGCATAGCTGCTCATCGCCAGGCCCACCATCAGCGCCAGGCCGCCGGCGAATGCGGCGAGGTTCCAGCCCAGGCGCTTCGGCCAGGCCAGCGGCGCGAGCGGGCGGCGCCACAGCCACACGGCCGGCAGGACGCCCAGCAGCAGCAGGCTGGCCAGCAGGCGCAGGCTGAGGAGGTCCCGCGTCTCCTTCACGTCGGTCTGCAGGACGTTGACGATCATCGTCGGGTCCATCACCGTGCCATAGGCGCCCATGAAGTGCGCGGCGGCGGCGGCGCTCATCAGGCACAGCACCAGCACCGGCTTGACGAGGCGGGGCCAGGCCAGCAGGCTGGCCAGCGCGCCGTGCAGCGCCACGACCATGCTCGCGAAGAGCAGGACGAAGCCCACGCCCTTGGCGCCCTGCAGCTCGGGCAGGGCCAGCATGCGCTGCCACAGCGGCCAGTTGGCGAGCAGGCCCATCCACAGCGCGGCGAGCCAGACCAGGGAGAGCGGGGACCAGCGCCGGGCGGGCGCCTCGAAATCGGAAGACTTCATGCAGAGGGAGGGGCAGGGCGGACGACGCCCGGCATTGTGGCGCACCCGGCGGCCTGGGCACGCGCGTCATGCCGAAGAGCGCTCGCGCGTGGGGGCGCGTAGTGGCGCGTAAGGGCGCGTAGTGGCGCGTAGATGCGTGGAGGCAGGCCGTTCAGGACCGCAGCGCAAGGCCCCCCGCCTGGCGCACATTGCGCCGCGAGATGGTCACGCCCAGCGGCAGCACGAAGCGCTTCTGCAGGGCCTCGATGCGCGCGTTGAGACCGTCGGCATCGTCGATTTTCTCGGCGTGCCGCTTCAGCACGGCCTGGGCCATGTCGATCAGCTTGGCGTTGCGCGTCTCCTCGCCCTGCTGGATCAGCAGCTCCACGCCCACGCGGGCGCTGCCACGCATGGTGTGGCGCATGGCGGTCTCGGCGATGCCGAAGATGCGGGCGTGGCACTCGCGCAGCTCGGTCATGGCCATGTCCTGCTTCTCGCACATGGCGATCAGCACCTCGGTGCTGGCCTTGGAGGTGCAGTAGCGCAGGCCGATGCGGGTGACCAGCTCCTTGATCTCGTCGAGCTGGATCTCCTGGCCCGAGAAGCGGATCCAGAAGGCCAGCAGCAGCGTGGCGGCCTCGAGGTCGAAGGCCTCGGCGTCAAGCTCCTCGCTCATGCTGCGGGCCAGCGCCAGGGCGTCGGCCACGCGGCGCTCGTACAGCAGGCGCAGGCCCTGGATCATCGTGCCGAAGCGCAGCAGGCGGGTGGCCTTGGGCGCGCGCTCGATCTCGCGCAGCATGGCCTCGTGCACCAGCTTGAGGTTCTTGCCGTCGCGCTGGTCGAAGCGCATCAGGGCGATCAGGACCAGCGTGAACATGTCGAAGAGCTTGGAGCGCAGGCCATTGATCATGGCGCGTTCCAGCTGCTTGAGCGCCTCGTCGCGTTCGCCGGCGTAGAAGGCCAGCGTGCCGGCCCGCTGCTGGCGCAGCAGGCAGCCGGGCGTGAGGGTGGCGGCGGTGCGGTAGGTGCGCAGGGCGTCGGTGATCTCGCCCTGCTCCATCTGCACGCGACCCATGACGTCGTAGGAGTCGGCGTGGTCGGGCATGTCGCCGATCAGCGCCTCCAGCGTGCGCTTGGCCGCGACGAGGTTGCCTGTGGCCAGCTCGGTGCGGGCGACGCCCAGCCGGGCCCAGGGCACGGTCTTGGCCTGGATGATGGCGTCGTAGAGCGCGCGGGCGTCCTCCACCCGGTTCAGGCGCAGCAGCAGCTCCGCGCCGATGCGGGCGGCATAGAGCCAGAACTGGGCGCGCTCCTCGAAGCGCTTGAGGCAGAACTGCGCCGCCAGCTCGAAGTTCTGCTGCTCGATGGCCTCGAAGATGTCCTTGAGCACGCGCTTGCGATGGCGGGCATTGCTCAGCCGGTCCGCCAGCGAGGCGCTGGTGTAGGGCTTGATCAGGTAGGCATCGAGCGCGGCCTCGGCGGCCTCGGCGACCTTGGCGTACGTGGCCTCGCCGGTGACCATCACGAAGACGGTGGAGTAGGGCAGCAGGTTCTCGCGGCGCAGCTCGTCGAGCAGATCCTGGCCCGACATGTCGGTGCCGTCGAAGTGGTAGTCGCACAGGACGATGTCGTAGGCCTTGTGCTCCAGGATGATGCGGGCGTCCTTGACGCGCGTGGACTGGCGCACCGTGCCGACGCCCAGCTCACGCAGCTGCGCCGCCATCAGGCTGCGCGAGGTGGCGTTGCTGTCGATGACCAGGGCGCTGGCGTCCTGGATGTCCTTGTCGAGCATTTGCATGGGGCACTGGCGGCGTCCCGCCAAGGGGGGATTCAGTCCTGAACTGTCACGGGACGATCTTCGGCCAGATCATGCGCGACTTGACCCGCAATAGGCACAAAGCTGCGGCCTAATTACCACTTCGCAATGAAAATGAGCCCGCGAGGGGCTCATTCCATGCGGCCAGGGTGGGGCCGGGGCTTACTTGAACAGGTCCTTGACCCGGTCCGTCCAGCTCTTGGCGTTCGGGGAGTGGCGCTCGCCGCCGTCCTTGAAGCTCTTGTCGAGCTCCTTGAGCAGCTTGCGCTGGTGCTCGGTGAGCTTGACCGGCGTCTCCACCGCGATGTGGCAGTAGAGGTCGCCCGGGTAGCTGGCCCGCACGCCCTTGATGCCCTTGCCGCGCAGGCGGAAGGTCTTGCCGTGCTGCGTGCCCTCGGGCAGGTCGATCTCGGCCTTGCCGCCGAGCGTCGGGACCTCGATGGTGCCGCCCAGCGCCGCGGTGGTCATGCCCACAGGCATGGTGCAGTGCAGGTCGTCGCCGTCACGCTCGAAGATGTCGTGCTGCTTGATGCGGATCTCGATGTAGAGGTCGCCCGCCGGGCCGCCGTTCACGCCGGGCTCGCCATTGCCCGCCGAGCGGATGCGCATGCCTTCGTTGATGCCGGCCGGGATCTTGACCTCCAGCGTCTTGGTCTTCTTGATCTTGCCCTGGCCGCTGCAGGTGGTGCAGGGGTCGGGGATGATCTTGCCGCTGCCATGGCAGTGCGGGCAGGTCTGCTGCACGCTGAAGAAGCCCTGGCGCATGTGCACCGTGCCCGAGCCGCCGCAGGAGCCGCAGGTCTTGGCCGAGGTGCCGGGCTTGGCGCCGGTGCCGCTGCAGGTCTCGCAGGATTCCCAGGCCGGGATGCGGATCTGGGTCTCCTTGCCGCGGGCGGCTTCCTCCAGCGTGATCTCCATCGCGTAGGAGAGGTCGCTGCCGCGGTAGACCTGCTGGCCGCCGCCGCGACGGCCGCCGGCGCCACCGAAGATGTCCCCGAAGATGTCGCCGAAGGCCTCGGCGAACCCGCCGAATCCTTCCGCGCCCGGGCCGCCGCGGCCGCCCATGTTCGGGTCGACACCGGCATGGCCGTACTGGTCATAGGCCCCGCGCTTCTGGGCGTCGGAGAGCATCTCGTAGGCCTCCTTGGCCTCCTTGAACTTCTCCTCGGCCGCAGCCGCGCCGTCACCCTGGTTGCGGTCCGGGTGGTACTTCATGGCCAGCTTGCGGTAGGCCTTCTTGATGTCCTCTTCGCTGGCGTTCTTGGCGACGCCGAGGACTTCGTAATAGTCACGCTTTGCCATGGGCGGATCCTGGCTTCTCAAACAATTGCGCCGCGCCGTGGGCCAAGGGGGACACCCAGGCTGTGGCGCGGCGGGTCAGCACACCCCGCACGCTCGCGCGCACGGGGCCGGGCCGTCGATTACTTGCTGTCCTTGACTTCCTTGAACTCGGCGTCGACGACGTTGTCGTCGGCCGGCTTGGCGGAAGCCTGCTGCTGCGCCTGGGCCTGCGCCCCGGCATCGGCAGCGCCGGCGGCCTGCTGGGCCTGGGCGTCGGCGTACATCTTCTCGCCGAGCTTCTGGCTGGCGGTCATCAGGGCTTCGGACTTGGCGTCGATGGCGTCCTTGTCGTCACCCTTCAGGGCCTCTTCCAGCTCCTTGATGGCGGCCTCGATCTTGTCCTTCTCGCCGGCTTCCAGCTTGTCGCCGTGCTCGCTCAGGGACTTGCGCACCGAGTGCACCAGGCCGTCGCCCTGGTTCTTGGCCTGCACCAGCTCGACCTTCTTCTTGTCCTCGGCGGCATTGGCCTCGGCGTCCTTCACCATCTTCTCGATCTCGGCCTCGGACAGGCCCGAGTTCGCCTTGATGGTGATCTTGTTTTCCTTGCCCGTGCCCTTGTCCTTGGCGCTGACGTGCAGGATACCGTTGGCGTCGATGTCGAAGGTCACCTCGATCTGGGGCGTGCCGCGCATGGCGGGCGGGATGCCTTCCAGGTTGAACTCGCCCAGGCTCTTGTTGGCCTGCGCCAGCTCGCGCTCGCCCTGGTAGACCTTGATCGTCACGGCCGGCTGGTTGTCTTCAGCGGTCGAGAAGGTCTGGCTGAACTTGGTCGGGATGGTCGTGTTCTTCTTGATCATCTTCGTCATCACGCCGCCCAGGGTCTCGATGCCCAGGGAGAGCGGGGTGACGTCCAGCAGCAGCACGTCCTTGCGCTCGCCGCCCAGGACCTGGCCCTGGATAGCGGCACCGACGGCCACGGCCTCATCGGGGTTCACGTCCTTGCGCGGGTCCTTGCCGAAGAACTCCTTGACCTTGTCCTGCACCTTGGGCATGCGGGTCATGCCGCCGACCAGGATGACGTCGTCGATCTCGCCCACGGCCACGCCGGCATCCTTGATGGCGGTGCGGCAGGGCGCGATGGTGCGCTCGATCAGCTCTTCCACCAGCGACTCCAGCTTGGCGCGGGTCAGCTTAATGTTCAGGTGCTTCGGGCCGCTGGCGTCAGCGGTGATGTAGGGCAGGTTGACGTCGGTCTGCGAGGAGTTCGACAGCTCGATCTTGGCCTTCTCGGCGGCTTCCTTCAGGCGCTGCAGGGCCAGCACGTCCTTGGTCAGGTCGACGCCCTGTTCCTTCTTGAACTCGCCGATGATGTAGTCAATGATGCGCTGGTCGAAGTCTTCGCCGCCCAGGAAGGTGTCGCCATTGGTCGACAGCACTTCGAACTGCATCTCGCCGTCGACGTCGGCGATCTCGATGATCGAGATGTCGAACGTGCCGCCGCCGAGGTCATACACGGCGATCTTGCGGTCGCCCTTGCCGTGCTTGTCCAGGCCGAAGGCCAGGGCCGCGGCGGTGGGCTCGTTGATGATGCGCTTGACGTCCAGGCCGGCGATGCGGCCGGCGTCCTTGGTGGCCTGGCGCTGGGCGTCGTTGAAGTAGGCCGGCACCGTGATCACGGCTTCCGTCACTTCCTCGCCCAGGTAGTCCTCGGCCGTTTTCTTCATCTTGCGCAGCACTTCGGCCGACACCTGCGGGGGCGCGAACTTCTTGCCGCGCACTTCCACCCAGGCGTCGCCGTTGTCGGCGGCGGCGATGGTGTAAGGCATCAGGTCGATGTCCTTCTGCACTTCCTTCTCGGTGAACTTGCGGCCGATCAGGCGCTTCACCGCGTACAGCGTGTTGCGGGGGTTGGTGACCGACTGGCGCTTGGCCGAGGCCCCGACCAGGATCTCGCCGTCTTCCTGATAGGCAATGATCGACGGGGTGGTGCGGGCGCCTTCGGCGTTCTCGATCACGCGCGTCGTGTTGCCTTCCATGACGGCCACGCACGAGTTCGTGGTGCCCAGGTCAATACCGATGATCTTTCCCATGATTTTTTGCTCCTGAATCCTGAATCTGGCTTCGTTGACTACGAAATGCGGTTGAGTCGCGGCCTTTCAAGGGCCGCCGACCATGAATTACTTGGGGGCGGCGACCGTCACCAGGGCCGGGCGCAGCACGCGCTCGGCGATGGAATAGCCCTTCTGCAGGACGGCGACGACGGTGTTGGCCTCCTGGTCCGCGGGGACCATGGAGATGGCCTGGTGCTGGTGCGGATCGAACTTCGTGCCGGCGGCCGGGTTGATCTCCAGGACCTTGTTGCGCTCGAGGGCGGCGGCGAGCTGGCGGCGCGTGGCGTGCACGCCTTCCAGCACCTGCTCCACGCGGGCGTCCGGGCGGGCGATGGCGGCCTCCATGCTGTCCATCACCGGCAGCATGGCTTCGGCAAAGCCTTCGACGGCGAACTTGCGGGCCTTGGACATCTCCTCGTCAGAGCGGCGGCGGATGTTCTCGACCTCGGCCTTGGCGCGCAGATAGGCGTCGGACATCTCGGCCAGACGGGCTTCCAGGTCGGCCAGCTTCTGTTCGGGGCTCAGCTCGGGCGCGGGCGTGGCGGCTTCGGCGGTGTCGGGGGTGTGGTTCTCGTGGCTCATGGATGGTGGGCGTTTGAGGGCCCCGGCGCTCATGGACCAGCCATGAAACGGGGCGACGCGGGCTAGCTGGGGACGATGTCCCGTTCTTCAAGAGGGGGATTGGATCAGAATTTTCAAGGGAAAACCCTTGATTTCCGTGGGGTGGCGCCGTCGTCTGTCAGTCCGGCTCGGCTTCGGCGCTCCAGCGGTTCCAGTCGGCCAGACGGCGGCGGTCCTGCTTGGTGGGGCGGCCCTGGACGATGGTCGAGGCCGGTTCCGGCGCCAGACGGCGGCTCTCGGCGGCCTGCTCGCGCTTGAGCAGGCTCTCGGCGGTCTCCTCGTACAGCGTCTGGGCCTGCGGGGCCGGGCCGCGCACGCTGGACAGGGCGCGCACCACCACCTCGCGCTCGACCACGCCCTGGCGCAGCTGCAGCACGTCGCCCGGCTTGAGCTCGCGCGAGGGCTTGGCCGCCTGGCCGTTGACGCTCACCCGGCCCTTGCCGATCTCCTCGACGGCCAGGGCGCGGGTCTTGTAGAAGCGCGCGGCCCACAGCCACTTGTCCAGCCGGACGTCGGCAGCCAGTGGCAGCGGCTTCACGCGGAGGCCCCCATCCGGCGGGCGCGCTCGGCCTGGGCCTGCAGCGCGGCGGTGTCCGGGGCGTCCTTCGTCGGCCAGCCCTGGAGGTGGCGCTCGGCCAGATCGGCGAGGGCGCGCATGCCCTGCAGATCGTCATTGAGGCAGGGGATGTAGTGGAAGCGCTGGCCGCCGGAGGTCTCGAAGGCCTCCTTGGCCTCCTGGGCGATCTCCTCCAGCGTCTCCAGGCAGTCGGCACTGAAGCCCGGGCAGATGAGGTCGACCGACTTCAGGCCGCCCTCGGCCAGCTGGCGCAGCGTGGGCTCGGTGTAGGGCTCCAGCCACTTGGCCTTGCCGAAGCGGCTCTGGAAGCTCACGAGGTACTGATCCTGGCGCAGGCCCAGGGCCTCGGCCAGCAGGCGGCCGGTCTTGTGGCATTCGCAGTGGTAGGGGTCGCCCAGGTGCAGCGTCCGCTCGGGCATGCCGTGGAAGCTCATGACGAGCTTGTCGCCCTGGCCGTGGGTGGCCCAGTGGCGGCGCACGCTGTCGGCCAGGGCGCGGATGTGCGCCGGGTCGTCGTGGTAGCGGTTGATGAAGCGCAGCTCGGGCACCAGGCGCGTCTGCAGGGCCCAGCGGGACACGGCGTCGATCACGCTGGCGGTCGTGGCCCCCGAGTACTGCGGATAGGCCGGCAGGACCAGCACGCGCGTCACGCCCTCGGCCTTGAGGGCGTCGAGCTGGCTGGCAATGGACGGCTGACCGTAGCGCATGGCGTATCGCACCTTCACCTGATGACCGCGCTCGCCCAGCAGGCCCAGCAGCAGCTTGGCCTGGCGCTCCGTCCAGACCTTCAGCGGCGAGCCTTCCTTCATCCAGACGGTGGCGTACTTGGCGGCCGACTTGGCCGGCCGCACGCGCAGGATGATGCCGTGCAGGATGGCCATCCAGACGAGGCGCGGGATCTCGACCACGCGGGGATCGCTGAGGAATTCCGCCAGGTAGCGGCGCAGTGCAGGAGCGGTGGGGGCATCCGGCGTGCCCAGGTTGCACAGCAGCACGCCCGTGCGCGGGGCGCTGCCGTGCGCGTAGCCCGGTTCTTTCTTGAAGCTCATGGGGGGCGATTCTCGCAAAGGCCGGCCGGCTGTGCGCCCGGCTGTGCACCCGGCTCAGTACGGGGCTTGACGTCGAGCCGGTGGCCGGCCCGGACCCTAGCGGCCCTGCTGCGAGTGACCGGCGGTGCGGGGTTCGGTGTCGGCGAAGTGGAGCACCTCGAAGCGCACCGTCGGGGCGGAGAGGTCGGTGGGTGCGCCGCCCAGGCCGATCACGCCGCTGCCGTGCAGCGTGCAGGAGCCCCGGCGCAGCGAGACGACCTCGCTGCCGCGCCCGAAGCGCACGAAGGTGCCGTTGTAGCTGAGGTCCGTGAGGGAGAAGCTGCCGCCGTGCCAGTCGATGCGGGCATGGGAGCGCGAGACTCGCACGTCGGTGATGCAATACGTGGCCTGCGTGCTGCGGCCGAGGATCACCGGCATGCTGCCGATGTCGAAGATGCGGTCCAGGTCCAGCCAGACGAGGCGGATGCCGTCCGGGTCCACCGTGGGCATGGGGTCGCCGAACTGCGTGGCGGCGGCGGGCTCGCTGCTGTGGGCGTAGTTGTCGAGCACGTACACATGCACGGGCTCGGCGCGGCCGCGGATGGCGATGAGGTCGAGGCTGCGGAAGCGCAGGCGCTGCGTGACGGGCAGGCCCTGCAGCACTTCCTTGGTGATGAGGGTCTCGTTGTCACCCGCGTGGTCCAGCAGGCGGGCCGCGACGTTGACGGCGTCGCCGAAGCAGTCGCCATTCATCTCCACCACTTCACCACGGGCCAGCGCCACCTGCAGCTTCAGCCCGCGCAGACCGGCCGAGGCGCCGTGCTGCTGCCCGCGGGAGACGATGCGCTGCAGGGCGTCGTGCATCTGCATGGCGGCCTTGATGCCGTCGCTGGCGTCGCTGAACACGGCCATCAGGCCGTCCCCGAGGGTCTTGATGAGCTTGCCGCTGCAGTCGCCGACCGCACGGCCGACGAGATTGACGGCGTGGGTGACCACCGACGTGGCTTCCGCATTGCCCAGGGTCTCGAACAAGGCCGTGCTGCCGCGTAAGTCGGCAAACAGGACGATGCGCTCGCTGATCTGGGTCATGAATGGGATGTCGGTACTGCGTGACAGAAGTCGCAGTGTAGCGGCCCGGCATGCGCGTTCGACATGGCGATAACGCCAGCTTGAGCGGCCCTTCTCCCGCGGCTCGCACGAAAGCTGCAGGGAAGGTGACGGTTTGTTTCAAAAAACAAAGCCGATGCGGGTGAGGCATCGGCTCTGAGGGGCGCGAGCTGCGCCGCGCGGAAGGGAACTGGGGGCTCCACTTGTGCCGTGCCTCGCTGTGCAAGGCATGGCGCAAACTGCGTTGCCGCTGCGCGGCATCCTGAGGCGCCAAGACGCCTCAGGACACGCCCTGGTCCAGCCTTTACAGGTTGTCCAGGTACGTGCGCAGTTTGTCCGAACGGCTCGGGTGCTTGAGCTTGCGGATGGCCTTGGCCTCGATCTGGCGGATGCGCTCGCGGGTGACGTCGAACTGCTTGCCGACTTCCTCCAGCGTGTGGTCCGTGCTCATCTCGATGCCGAAGCGCATGCGCAGCACCTTGGCCTCGCGCGGGGTCAGGCTGTCGAGGATGTCCTTCACCACGTCACGCAGGCCGGCCTGCATGGCGGCCTCGATCGGCGCGGTGTTGTTGGTGTCCTCGATGAAGTCGCCCAGGTGGCTGTCGTCGTCGTCCCCGATCGGCGTTTCCATGGAGATCGGCTCCTTGGCGATCTTCATGATCTTGCGGATCTTGTCCTCGGGAATCTCCATCTTCTCGGCCAGCGTCGGGGCGTCCGGCTCGTAGCCGAACTCCTGCAGATGCTGACGCGAGATGCGGTTCATCTTGTTGATCGTCTCGATCATGTGGACCGGAATCCGGATGGTCCGGGCCTGGTCGGCGATCGAGCGGGTGATGGCCTGGCGGATCCACCACGTCGCGTAGGTCGAGAACTTGTAGCCGCGACGGTATTCGAACTTGTCCACCGCCTTCATCAGACCGATATTGCCTTCCTGGATCAGATCCAGGAACTGCAGGCCGCGGTTGGTGTACTTCTTCGCGATGGAGATCACCAGGCGCAGATTGGCCTCGATCATCTCCTTCTTGGCGTCACGCGAGGCCTTCTCGCCCTCGTTCATGCGCTTGTTGATCTCCTTGAGATCGTCGAGCGGCACGACGGCCTTGGCCTGGATGTCGATCAGCTTCTGCTGCAGCTCCTGCACGGCCGGCAGGTTGCGGCCGAGCACGGCGGAGTAGGGCTTGGCGGCGGCGACTTCCTTCTCGGCCCACTGCAGATTCAGCGCATTGGGCGGGAAGGTCTTGATGAAGTGCTCCTGCGACATGCCGCACTTGTCCACCACGATCTTGCGCAGCTCGCGCTCGTAGCGGCGCACGTCGTCCACCTGCGAGCGCAGGATGTCGCACAGGCGCTCGATGGTCTTGACTGTGAAGCGGATGGTCATCAGCTCGGCGCTGATGGCGTGCTGGGCCTTGTCGTAGGCCGCGGAGCGGTAGCCGTCCTTCTCGAAGGCCTTGCGCATCTTCTCGAAGTTGCTGTCCAGGGCGTCGAACTTCACCAGGGCGGCGTTCTTCAGCTCTTCCAGCTTCTTGGTCAGGGCCTTGGAGCCGCCGTTGCCGTCGTCGTCGTCGTCCTCGTCGAACTCGTCGAAGTCTTCTTCGGCCACGTAGTCGTCGGCCTCGTCGGCGGCCACGAAGCCGTCGACCACCTCGGAGATCTGCTGCTCACCGGCGCGGATGCGGGTGGCCATGGCCAGGATCTCGGCGATGGTCGTCGGCGAGGCGGAGATGGCCAGCATCATGGCCTGCAGGCCACCTTCGATGCGCTTGGCGATCTCGATTTCGCCTTCACGCGTCAGCAGCTCGACGGTGCCCATCTCGCGCATGTACATGCGCACCGGGTCGGTCGTGCGGCCGAATTCGGAGTCCACGGTGGACAGCGCGGCTTCGGCGGCTTCCTCGGCCTCTTCCTCGGTGGCCGTGGGCGAGGTGCTGCCCTGGATCAGCAGCGTGGCGGCGTCGGGCGCCTGCTCGTACACCGCGATGCCCATGTCGTTCAACATGGACACGATGGCCTCGAGGATTTCCTCGTTGATCAGCTTCTCGGGCAGGTGATCGTTGATTTCCTGATGGGTCAGGAAACCACGCGTCTTGCCCATCTTGATCAGGGTCTTCAGCTCGTGGCGGCGCTTGGCGACTTCCTCTTCGGTCAGCGCCGTCTCGTCCAGGCCGAACTCGCGCATCAGCGCGCGCTCCTTGGCGCGGCTGACCTTCATGCGCAGGGGCTTGGCCTTGGGCTTGTCCTCGGCGCTTTCCTCCACCTCGACCTCGGCGGCAGCCTCGCCTTCCGGCTCGCCTTCCAGCTCCGACTCGATGTCGGAGAAGTCCTCTTCCTCGGCCTCGGGCTTGGCCTTGGCGGTCTTCTTGGACTCGGTGGCTGCCTTGGGCTTGCGACCCCGCTTGGGCTTGGCTTCGTCGGCGCTGTCGGCGGCGGGCGCAGCGGCAGCCGCCTTCGCGCTCTTGCGCGCCGGCTTCTTCGTTTCTTCAGCCAGTTCCTCAGCCTTGGGGGCGGTTGCCTTGGACGCGGTCTTCTTGGCGGTCATGCAGTTCCTCGAGTGGAGTGGGTGCGCAATGCAAGCGGCCACCTGCGGGCGCCTGGTTTCAGGCGCCGCCCAGGCGGCACAAACAAGGGCCCTGGCTCTTCCCGGACGGCGGCGCGGGCCGACATTCCAGGCGATTGCCAAGGCTTTGCGCGTACAAGGCTAGCGTGTACGTTGGGAAGTGCAGCCCTCAAGCGGATAAAGGTGGCCTTGATACCTACAAGGGGTGCCCAGGGTCAGTGGGTGGCCGGGTCCGGGAGGCGCTGCCGTCACTCTTGACGCGCGAAAACCCTTAATTATCCATCAAGAACGGCGGGAATTCAAAAACCGCCGCGAAACCCGGCAATCCGCGCGCCTGACGGGTGAGTTGTTCGCATATTGCCCGTGGCGTCTCCCTTAGCCGGCGAGCAATTCCTGGATGCGCTGGTGCAGGGCCTTGATCTGCTCCAGCACGGCCGGCGTGACGGGGCCGGCGCTCAGCTGGCTCGACTCTTCCTTGAGCTGGCTCACCCAGAGCTTGCGCAGCAGCTGCTGGAAGTCCTCGAGCTGCAGTTCGTCGTCGCTGGCATACAGGCGCCCGCCGCAGGCTCGCTGGGCCAGCTCGAGCAGGCCTTCCTCCTCCAGCGCCGCCTGCAGGACGGACCAGGGGCCGGGCCCGTGGTTGACGAGATAGCGCTCCAGCCAGGCCACGACCTGTCCGTGCTCGCCGGGCATGTCGTGCAGCAACTGATGGTCCTGGTCGCTCAGCAGCTCCCACCAGGCGCAGTGCAGCAGCAGCATGCGCAGCGCATGGTCGCGCGGATGGGCCGGCTGGTGGCGGGGCAGGCCGTAGGTCTCGTCCTGCTCGCGCTTCTTCCATTCCTTCCAGTCCTTGCGGTCGTTGCGCCAGGGCTTCTTCTCGCCGCCCCCGGGCTTGCGCTGGGGCGCCTGGCCGGCGGGCGGCCCGCCGACGTCCGGCGGCTCGCCGACGTCGTGGCTGCCGGACTGCAGATAGGCCAGCTCGTCGAGGTCCGGCGGCGGGCCGTCCCAGGGGGCGTCGTCCGCACCCGCGCGTGCCGGGCGCTCGCCGCGACCAGCGCCACTACTGCCACCGCCACCGCCCCCGCGGCGCGGTTCGGCGGTCTGCCAGAGGTCCATCAGCTCCTGGTCGGGCAGCTGCGTCATGCGGGCCAGCTCGCCCAGCAGCTGGCGCTTGAGCAGGCCTTGCGGCAGCTGCTGCCACAGCGGCCGGGCCTGGGCCAGCAGGCGGGCGCGGCCCTCGGCGGTGCCCAGGTCCAGCCCATCGCCGCAATGGTCGATCAGCTGACGCGACAGCGGGATGGCGCGCTCCACGCAGCGCTCGAAGGCCTCGCTGCCGAGCTCCCGCACGTAGGAGTCGGGGTCGTGCTCGCTGGGCAGGAAAAGGAACTTGATGCTGCGGGTGTCCGTGGCATGGGGCAGGGCGGCCTCCAGCGCCCGCCCGGCGGCGCGGCGCCCGGCGGCATCGCCGTCGAAGCTGAAGATCACCGACTCCGTGAAGCGGAACAGCTTGTGCACATGGTCGGCCGTGCAGGCCGTGCCCAGCGTCGCCACCGCGTTGTTGAAGCCGTGCTGGGCCAGGGCCACGACGTCCATATAGCCCTCGACGACCAGCGCATAGCCGCGCTGGCGAAGGCCGGTGCGGCCTTCGTAGAGACCGTAGAGCTCGCGGCCCTTGCTGAAGACGGGCGTCTCCGGCGAGTTGAGGTACTTCGGCTCGCCCTTGTCCAGCACCCGACCGCCGAAGCCGATGACCTCGCCCTGCACATTGCGGATCGGGAACATGATCCGGTCGCGGAAGCGGTCGTAGCGGCGTTGCTCCTCGGCGCTCTTGCCGGGGTCGTCCTGCAGGATCACGAGGCCGGCTTCGACCAGCAGCGGGTCGTCGTAGGTGGCAAAGGCGCTGGCCAGCGCCCGCCAGCCCTCCGGCGCATAGCCCAGGCCGAACTGGGCCGCGATGGTGCCGGTGAGGCCGCGACGCTTGAGGTAGTCCACCGCCCGGCCATTGCCCTTGAGCTGCTTGCGGTAGTGCTCCGCCGCCTTGGCCAGCACGTCGGTGAGGCTCAGCTGATGCTTCTTCTGGGCCTGGGCGCGCTGGATCTCGGCAGGGCTGCGCTCTTCCTGCGGCACCTGCATCCCGACCTGCTGCGCCAGGTCCTCGACGGCCTCGATGAAGCCGGCGCCGGTGTGCTCCATCAGGAAGCCGATGGCATTGCCGTGCACGCCGCAGCCGAAGCAGTGGTAGGTCTGGCGGCTGGGGCTGACGATGAAGCTCGGGGACTTCTCCCCGTGGAAGGGGCACAGGCCCTTGTGGTTGATGCCTGCCTTCTTGAGCTCGACGTGGCGGCCCACGACGTCGACGATGTCGACGCGGGCAAGCAGATCCTGAATAAAGCCGGGTGGAATCACCGCGGCAGTCTATCGGAAAGCCCGCACCCGCCGACCGGCTCCCGGCCCGGCACGGGCCTGCGCCGGCTCATCGCGGTCGCGCGGTCTGGGGCTCGGCGATCGGCATGGGCACGCCGATGCGGCCATCGAAGTCCGGCGCACGCTCGAAGGCCTGGACCCACAGCGGCACCAGCTCGCCCGGCATGGCGCTGGCGATGCCGTGGCCCTGGCCCTGCTCGCAGCCCAGCGCCAGCAGCGCCTGGGCATGGGCGGTGGACTCCACGCCCTCGGCGATCACGTCGCAGCCGAAGGTCCGCGCCAGGCCGATCACGCCCTCGACGAGTGCGCGGTCGTGGGCATCGCTGAGCATCTGCTGCACGAAGGAGCGATCGATCTTCAGCAGGTCGACCGGCAGCTGCTTGAGGTAGCTGAGGTTGGAGTAGCCGGTGCCGAAATCGTCCAGCGCGAACTGCACGCCGAGGCTGCGGCAGTGCTCGAGCAGGCGCTGCGTGGCCGGCACGTCGGCCAGGGCGGCGGATTCCAGCACCTCGAGCATCAGCAGCCGCGCGAGGCCGGGGCGGTGGCGCGCGAGCAGCTCGTCCAGGCGCTGGGCGAAGTCGGGCGACTGCAGGTGGCGCGCCGTCACGTTGACGGCCACGCGCAGCGGGCGCCCGTCCGAGGCCCACTGTTCGGCCTGCTTGAGCGCCTGCTCGATGACCCAGTCGCCGATGCGCACGCCCAGCCCGGTGTGCTCCACGATCGGCAGGAAGTGCCCCGGCAGCAGCAGGCCGCGTTCCGGGTCGTGCCAGCGCAGCAGCGCCTCCATGCCCAGCACCTTGCCCCGGCGCAGGTCGACCTTGGGCTGGTAGTGCAGGCGCAGCTCGCCGAGGTCCAGCGCCTCCTGCATGCGCCCGAGGGCCAGCACCTTGGCCTCGCTGCGCTGGCGCTTGTCGGTGTCGAAGAGTTCGAAGCCGTCGCGCCCCGAGCGCTTGACCCGGTAGAGCGCGTGGGCGGCGTGGCGCATGAGCGTCTCGGTGTCCGAGGCGTCCTGCGGGAACAGCGTGGCGCCGAGGCTGGCGCTCAGGTGCAGCGGGCTGCCCGGGGCGATGTCGTACAGCGGCGCCCGCACCACGTCCAGCAGCCGGGTGAGTGCGAGACGGGCCTCGTCCTCGCCGCGGCAGCGCAGGATCAGCCCGAAGCCGTCACCGCCGATGCGCGCCATCTGGTCCGTCCAGGTCTCCGTGCGGCGCAGGCTGCTGCGCAGGCGGCGGGCCATCTCGATCAGCGTCTGGTCCCCGGCGGCGCGCCCGTGGCGTTCATTGAGTGTGGCGAAGTGGTCCAGATCCAGGTTGCACACGCACAGCATGAAGCCCTCGCGCCGCGCCAGCTCCAGGCTCTGGCCCAGTTGGGAGACGAAGCTCGTCTGGTTGGGCAGGCTGGTGAGGTCGTCGAACTGGTTCTGCCGCACGAGCTGGCTCTGCTGCCATTCCTCCTGCGTGCGGTCCTGCAGCGTGAAGACGTGATAGCGCAGCAGGCCGTCCTCGTCGTGCAGCAGGCTGGCGCGCACCTGCAGCATGCGGGTCAGCCCCTGGGCATTGCGCAGGCGCAGCGGACCTTCCCACTGGCCGTGCTGCTCGAGCGCGTCGGCCACGGCATCCGGCGGATGGCCGCTGAAGCGCAGGACCTCCGCGTCCACGAGCACGCAGGCGCTGCCGATCAGGCTCTCCCGCTCCCGCCCGAGGATGGTGCAGGCGCCGGGGTTCATGTCGACCACGCGTTGGAGCGGGTCGGTCACGAGGATGCCCTCGTGCACGTTCTGGAACAGGTGGGCGCTGAGCTGTTCGCGCTCCCGGGCCACCTTCAGGCTGGTGATGTCGCGCAGGCTGGCCACCAGCAGGGACGGGTGGCCATAGGTGTCGCGCGCCATGACCCGGGCCTGCCACTGCAGCCAGCGCCATTCACCGGCCGGCCGCACGCGCAGCTCGACGCTCTCGGACTGGGCGTCGTCCGCCTCGCTCTCCAGCAGCCGCTCCTGGGCCTGGGCCACGCGCGGCCGGTCCAGGGGATGCGCGTGCTCCAGCCACTGCTGCAGGTCCTTGCTGCCGCGGCTGCCGCTGAGGGCCTGCCAGCGCAGGCTGAAGCGCGGCAGCTGCTCGCTCGCCCGCCAGTGCATCAGCCCGAGCCCGCTGGCGTCGAACAGCGTCTGCCACTGCTGCAGCTGCTGCCGCTGCCGGGCCCGCATCAGCTGCACGACCATCGGGAGCAGGGCGGCGGCCAGCAGCTCGCAGGCCATCTCGAAGGGCGGCTCCTCGCCGTGCTCCACGGCCTCCTGCAGGCCATGGATGCCGTGGTGCAGGCCGAGGCTGGTCGCCACGGCCAGGGCGGCGAGGCTGCTGATCCACGGCGGCGACTGCCAGGCCAGCAGCGTCAGCAGGACCAGCCACAGCGCGGGCAGGGCAGGCCAGTGCAACAGCCAGCTGGAGGCCAGGCACAGGGTGAGCGCCAGCGAGGCGGCCACGGCGCCGGTGGAGGCGGGCTCGCGGCGGGTGCCGGGGCGGGGTGTCAGGCTCAGCGCCAGGGGCAGGCTCAGGGTCAGCGCCGTGCCGGCCGCGGCCCAGCGGAACAGCAGGGCGAGGCCGCCCTCGGCCGGCTCCTGGTTCCAGCTCATCCAGCGGTGCTCGAAGCCCTCGAGGCCGGGCATGAGAGGCAGCAGGCTGGCGAGGGGGGCGGCGATGCCCAGGCTGGCCACGAGGCTCAGGCCCTGATCGCGCTCCTCATCGATCGACTGCTTGAAATCCTGCCGGCACAGAAAGGCATGCGCGGCGGCGGCGGCCAGCCCGGCGTTCAGGACCTGCGCGAGCGCGGCGGGGGTGTCGACCCCGCCCAGGCGCAGGATCAGGAAGCTGCTGAGCCCCAGCAGCGGCAGGGCCAGCCAGTGCCCGCGCAGCAGGCCGATCAGGAGCAGGCTCAGCAGGCCGGCCTGCGTCCAGGCATGGTCGACGGGCAGTTGCAGGCGCTGCGTCAGCCGCAGCAGCAGGTACAGCAGCACCGTGACGCCGGCCGCAGTGGCAAGGCTTCGGGCGATGGGGGCGCTGGCGTGGCGCGCCGGCCTGGCGAGGCGGACAGTCAAGCGAGGCGGACTCGGGAAGAGGGACGGCGGAGAAGGCGCACCCGTGTTGCAGGCGCGCCGGGCGAACGGGCCATGCTAGCAGCGGCTCCCGTGAGCGCCCGCCTGCGCCGGGCCCCTCAGCCGTGGGGGCGGGAATGCCCGAATGGCCGCGTCGAGCCGGGCGCGGCGGTGACGGAGCGATCCACGGCAAAGGGCGCCTCCGAGGGGCCTGCAGGCAAGAAAAAAGCGGCCGAAGCCGCTTGTGGGATGCCGGCCTGGCCGGGTCAGACGTGGAAGTCGTCCAGCTTGGCGCCGGCGGCGATGGCCGCCTTGAGCCACTTCGGCTGCAGGCCGCGACCGCTCCAGCTTTCGCCGGTGGCCTGGTTGCGGTACTTGGCCGCGACCTTGCTGGCCGGCTTGGCGGGCTTGGCCGGACGCGAGCCGAGGTCGGCCACGGTGAGGCCGTAATCGGCCATCAGCGAACGGACCTTGGCGATGGCCTCGCTCCGTTCCTTGTCCTTGGTTTCAGCGATCTGCTGATCGAGCGCGGCTCGTTGAGCCAGCAAGTCCTTCAGTGATGAAGCCATTTTTCAACCCTCGCGCGGTACGGAGAACCAATTGTCTCTGGCTGGAATTGTAGATAGATATTCCTGAATCCGTGTGGGATTGAATATTCGGCTTGCAGATTTGAGCTTTTTGCAACGTCTGCCAGCGGTTTCCTGGCGGGGAATCCCTTGCGCAAACTCCCGTCATTCAGAAGCGGCATCGGGAATGAAAAAGGCCCGGGGTTACCGGGCCTGGCTGGGTGCGGGCGTGCCGTGCGGGCTGCGGACCGCGTATGCCGGGTTTTCCCGGTTCAGGCGGAGGGCGGCACGTAACCGGCCGGCTGCTCGGCGCCGCCGCCGAAGAAAAACTGCTCCATCTGGCGCGCCAGATACTGGCGAGCGCGCTGGTCGGCCAGATTCAGGCGGTTTTCGTTCACCAGCATGGTCTGGTGCTTCATCCACAGCTGCCAGGCTTCCTTGCTGACGTTGTCGTAGATGCGCTTGCCCAGTTCTCCCGGGTAGGGAGCAAAGTCCAGGCCTTCGCCTTCCTTGTTCAGATAGGTGCATTGCACGGTGCGGGCCATGGTATTCCTCGTCGACTTCGGGTTTGTTGAATGCAGCGCCGCACTGTAGCGCGCGGCGAAAAACATAGGGAAACTGGGGCTGCTGGGCTCAGAGCTTCTTCACGAGCACCTGCGAGCGGCGATCCCAGTTGTACTTGCGCTTGCGCTCCTCGGGCAGCCAGTCCGGGTCGACCTGCGCGAAGCCGCGCTTGATGAACCAGTGCATGGTGCGCGTGGTGAGCACGAAGATGCTGTTCAGGCCCATGGCCTTGGCGCGCTGCTCCACGCGCTTGAGGATGCGGTCGCCGTCGCCCTGGCCCTGCACGGCGGGCGAGACGGTCAGCGCCGCCATTTCGGCCGTCTTGGCTTCCACGTAGGGATACAGCGCGGCGCAGCCGAAGATCACGCCATCGTGCTCGATGACGGAATACAGCTCGATGTCGCGCTCGATTTCCGTGCGGTCGCGCTTGACCAGGGTGCCGTCGCGCTCGAAGGGCTCGATCAGCGCAATGATGCCGCCGATGTCGTCGGCATTGGCCTCGCGCAGGCTTTCGAGTTTCTCGTCGACCACCATGGTGCCGATGCCGTCGTGGGTGTAAACCTCCTGCAGCAGAGCGCCGTCCACGGACAGCGGCAGTATGTGCGAGCGCTCCACACCCGCCTGGCAGGCTTTCACGCAATGCTGGAGATAGAAATTGACGTCCAGCGGGTCCGTCGGCGTGGGTTTGCCGGCCAGCATGCGCTCGGCATCGGCCAGGGCCAGTTCGGTGTCGATGGCGCTTTCCGGGTCGCCCGGGTTTTCAGGAACCCCCGCGACCTCGCAGACGAAAAGGAGTTTGTCGGCCTGCAGGGCAATCGCCGTGCTGGTGGCGACGTCTTCCATGCTGAGATTGAAGGCCTCGCCCGTCGGGGAGAAACCAAAAGGCGAGAGCAGTACGACGGCGCCGGTATCCAGCGCACGCTGGATGGCGGTGGCGTCCACCTTGCGGACCAGGCCGCTGTGCTGGAAATCCACGCCATCGACGATACCCACCGGCCGCGCCGTCAGGAAATTGCCCGACACCACGCGCACGGCGGCATTGGCCATGGGGGTATTGGGCAAACCCTGGGAAAAGGCCGCCTCGATCTCGAAACGCAATTGCCCGGCAGCCTCCTGCGCGCAGTCCAGCGCGATGGCGTCGGTGACGCGCATGCCGTGGCTGTAGCGCGAGGTCTGACCCTTGGCGGCGAGCTGTTCGTTCACCTGCGGGCGGAAACCATGGACGAGCACGATGTTGATGCCCATGGCGTGCATGATGGAGAGATCCTGCACGAAGGCATTGAGCTTGCCCGCGGCGACCAGCTCCCCGGTCATCCCGACCACGAAGGTTTCGCCTCGGTAGGCGTGGATATAGGGCGCCACGGCGCGAAACCAGGGCACGAAGGTATGGGGAAAGACCAGGCTCATGGCCCGCGATTGTGCCGCAGGCTGCGGGCTTTCCCCGATCCGGCCGCTGTCCGAGCGGCCCTTGCCGTCGGCACTTGCGAAGCCGGTGATCGCGCCGCACGATGGCGGCCCGGCGATGTCATCAACCCCCCGCTTTCAAAGGAGTTCGAGCATGGATGTCTTCACTACCCCTGGCGCCTTCAGCTGGTCGGAGCTCATGACCCGCGACCCCGCGAAGGCCGCCGAGTTCTATGGCGGGCTGTTCGGCTGGACGATCGAGCCCATGGACATGTCCGTCGGCCGCTACTACGTGGCGAAGGTGGGCGATGTTGCCGTCGGCGGCATGATGGCCTGCCCGGAAGGCGCGCCCGCCATGCCCCCGGCCTGGGGCAGCTACGTGACCGTGGCGGACGTGGACGAGACCGTCCAGCGCTGCGTCGCCCTGGGCGGGCAGGTGCTGATGCCGGCCATGGACGTGCCGACCGTGGGCCGCATGGCCTGCCTCCAGGATCCGCAGGGGGCGGCGATCAACGTCATCACCTATTTCCCGCGCGGCTGAGCCTCGGGCGGGCGCTTCCTGGGGCGTCCGGGCCTTCTTCCGGCAGGGGCCGTGCGGGGCACGGATAATCCGCGCGCCGTGAATTCCAAGAAGAACCCTCCCTCCGCGCTCGCCGCGGCCTTTGCCGAGGCCGCCGCCCGCCCTGCCACCGACACGCCTCAGCCGGCGCCGCTGGCGCCTCAGCCCGCGCCGCAGCCCCGTGCCGAGCGGCCGCCTGCCCGGCGGTCCGAGGGGCCGGCCGGGCCAGAGGGCGCACGTGCGCCGAGAGAGGCCCGCCCGCCGCGAACGCACAGACCCGGTGAGCCGGCATCGGCGCGCGAGGGCCGCCCGGGCGAACGACGCCCGCCGCGCCCCCCGCGCGATCCTGCGGGGACGGGGAAGGGGACGGGGACTGCGGCGAGCGGCACGGCATCGCCCGGCACCGCCCAGGCGCCGCGGCCGCCGCGCGAGCGTCGCCCGCAGCGGGAGACGCCCGCCAACCCGCTGCCGCCCATCACCTTCCCCGAGAACCTGCCGGTCTCGGCGCGGCGGGAGGAGATCGCTCGCCTGATGAGCGAGCACCAGGTGATCATCGTCTGCGGCGAGACGGGCTCGGGCAAGACCACGCAGCTGCCCAAGATCGCCCTGGCCCTGGGGCGCGGGCGGGCCAATGGCGGCGGGCTGATTGGCCACACGCAGCCGCGCCGGATCGCCGCCTCCAGCGTGGCCAAGCGCATCGCGGACGAGCTCAAGACGCCGCTGGGCGAGATCGTCGGCTACAAGGTCCGCTTCCAGGATCGCCTGCAGCCCGGCGCCAGCGTCAAGCTGATGACGGACGGCATCCTGCTGGCCGAGACGCAGACGGACCCGCTGCTGCGGGCCTACGACACGCTGATCATCGACGAGGCGCACGAACGCAGCCTCAACATCGACTTCCTGCTCGGCTATCTGCGCGAGATCCTCGCCCGCCGGCCCGAGCTCAAGGTGGTCGTCACCTCGGCCACGATCGACGCCGAGCGCTTTGCCGAGCATTTCGCCTCGGCCAAGGGGCCGGCGCCGGTGGTGATGGTCTCCGGCCGCACCTTCCCGGTCGAGCAGCGCTACCGGCCCTTCGAGGAAAGCCGCGAGTACGACCTCAACAACGCGATCTGCGACGGCGTGGACGAGCTGTGGCGCGAGGGCTCGGGCGATGTGCTCGTGTTCCTGCCCGGCGAGCGCGAGATCCGCGAGGCCGCCGAGGCCCTGCGCAAGCACCATCCGCCCGGCGTGGAGGTGCTGCCGCTGTTCGCGCGGCTGTCGCAGCAGGAGCAGGACCGGGTCTTCGAGACCGGCGGCGCGCCGCGCATTGTGCTGGCGACCAACGTGGCCGAGACCTCGCTGACCGTGCCGGGCATCCGCTACGTGATCGACGCCGGCACGGCCCGCGTCAAGCGCTACAGCTACCGCAACAAGGTCGAGCAGCTGCAGATCGAGCCCGTGAGCCAGGCCGCGGCCAACCAGCGCGCCGGCCGCTGCGGGCGCGTGGCCAATGGCATCTGCATCCGGCTCTACGACGAGAAGGACTTCCTCGGCCGTCCGCGCTTCACCGACCCGGAAATCCTGCGTTCCTCGCTGGCCGGCGTGATCCTGCGCATGAAGGCGCTGCACCTCGGCACCGTGGAGGACTTTCCCTTCATCGAGCCCCCGCCGCGCAAGGCGATCGCCGACGGCTACCAGCTGCTCGCCGAGCTGGGCGCGGTGGATGAGCGCAATGAGCTGACCGACATCGGCAAGGAGCTCTCGAAGCTGCCGCTGGACCCGCGCGTGGGCCGCATGATTCTCGAGGCCAAGCGCCGTGACGCGCTCACCGAGGTGCTGGTCATCGCCAGCGCCCTGAGCGGCCAGGACGTGCGCGACCGGCCGATGGAACAGCAGCAGCAGGCCGACGAGAAGCACAAGAAGTTCGACGACGAGAAGTCGGAGTTCATGGGCTATCTGAAGCTGTGGAAGTGGATCGAGGAGGGCAAGGGAGGCCAGGGAGAACACAAGCTCTCCAACCGCCGCTACGAGCAGCTGCTGCGCGACAACTTCGTGAGCCCGCGCCGCGTGCGCGAGTGGCGGGACATCCATTCGCAGCTGCACACCGTGGTGGCCGAGCACGGCTGGCGCCTCAACGGCAGCCCGGCGACCTACGACCAGGTGCATCTGTCGATGCTGGCGGGCTTCCTCGGCAACATCGGTTGCAAGAGCGATGACGACGAGTGGTACCTCGGCGCGCGCGGCATCAAGTTCTGGCGCCATCCCGGCGCGCACCTGTCCAAGAAGCCGGGCCGCTGGATCGTGGCGGCCGAGCTGGTGGACACCACGCGGCTGTTCGGCCGCGGCCTCGCCAACATCGACATCAACTGGATCGCCCCGCTGGCCGGCCACCTGCTCAAGACGCAGCTGCTGGAGCCGCACTGGGAGAAGAAGGCGGCCGAGGTGGTGGCGCTGGAGCGGGCGACGCTCTACGGCATCGTCATCTACAACAACCGCCGCGTGAACTTCGGCAACGTGGACCCGGTGGCCGCGCGCGACATCTTCATCCGCGAGGCCCTGGTCAACGGCGAATGGGACACGCGCCTGCCCTTCCTGGCGCACAACCAGAAGCAGATCGCCAAGGTCGAGGAGCTGGAGCACAAGTCGCGCCGCCAGGACGTGCTGGTGGACGAGGGCCTGATCTACGCCTA
Organism: Burkholderiaceae bacterium; assembly: GCA_041912595.1. Taxonomy (GTDB): domain Bacteria; phylum Pseudomonadota; class Gammaproteobacteria; order Burkholderiales; family Burkholderiaceae_C; genus Roseateles_B. The sequence goes on along the minus strand of JAYRMR010000043.1, from coordinate 8,833 downwards.
CTACGACCAGCAGCTGCCCGCCGAGGTGTGCTCGGGCGCGACCTTCGAGAAGTGGTACCGCGAGGCGAGCCGCGGCAACCCGCGCCTGCTGCACCTGAGCCGCGATGAGCTGATGCGCCACGAGGCCGCCGGCATCACCAGCAACGCCTTCCCGAAGATGCTTCGCCTGGGCGGCGTGGACTGCAGGACCGAGTACCTGCACCAGCCGGGCGATGCGCGCGACGGCGTCACCGTCACGGTGCCCATCTTCGCGCTCAACCAGGTCAACGAGGACCAGTGCGAGTGGCTCGTGCCTGGCATGCTGGAGGCCAAGCTGCTCGCGCTGCTCAAGAGCCTCTACCAGAAGCCCCGCGCACGCCTCACGCCGCTGCCGGACTTCGTGGCGGAGTTCGTCGAGCTGCATCCCTTTGCCCAGGGCAGCCTGCTGGACGTGCTCGTGAAGGCCGTGCGCGAGCGCAGCCAGATCGCCGTGCAGCGCAATGACTTCAAGCTGGAGCAGGTGCCGCCGCATCTGTTCATGAACTTCCGCGTGGTGGACGAGCACGGCCGCCAGCTGGGGCAGGGCCGCAACCTGGCCGCGCTCAAGGCGGAGCTCGGCGCGCAGGCCCGGTCGGCCTTCCAGGCCTTGGCCGCGCTGAAGCTGCAGAGCCAGGCCGTGCCCGAGGCGCCCCCGGCGCCCGCGCCCATCACCACGCCGGGCGGCGGCAAGGCCTTGCGCGCCGAGGTGCGCATGCCCGCGCCCAAGCCGCAGCCGGCGGCCCAGGCCTACACCGCCTGGACCTTCGGCGAGCTGCCCGAGCTGATGGAGATCCAGAAGGGCGGGCAGACGCTCATCGGCTTCCCGGCGCTGATCGACAAGGGCGCGCATGTCGAGATCGAGGTCTTCGACGAGCCCGAGGTGGCCGCCGCCCGCCACCGGGCCGGCCTGCGCCGCCTCATCGCCCTGCAGATCCGCGAGCCGCTGAAGTACCTCGAGAAGAACATTCCCGATCTCACCAAGATGGCGGTGGCCTTCATGAGCCTGGGCACGGCCGAGGAGCTGCGCGACCAGATCATCGACGTCGCCCTCGACCGCGCCTTCCTGGCCGACCCGCTGCCGACGGACGAGTTCGCCTTCAAGGCGCGGATCGAGGAGGGGCGCACGCGCCTCAACCTCATCGCGCAGGAGGTGGCGCGCCTCAGCGGCACGGTGCTCGTCGAGTACCAGGCGGCGCTGCGCAAGCTCAAGGACAGCCGCGTGCCCAAGGAGGTGGCGGACGACATCCAGGCGCAGCTGCAGCGCCTGTGCGGCAAGCGCTTCGTGCTGCAGACGCCCTGGGTGCAGCTGCAGCACTACCCGCGCTACCTCAAGGGCATCACTCTCCGGCTCGACAAGTTCCGGGCCGACGCCGCGCGCGACGCGAAGTGGATGGCCGAGTACCGACCGCTGGAGCAGCGTTGGCAACGCCGGCTGGCCGAGCTCAAGGGCACGTCCGACGCCCGCATGGACGACTTCCGCTGGCAGCTGGAGGAGCTGCGGGTGAGCCTCTTCGCCCAGGAGCTGCGCACGCCGCAGCCGGTCAGCGTCAAGCGCCTGGAGAAGGTCTGGACGCAGCTGAGCCACTGAGGGCGGCGGTCCCTGGCTCCCCGGGGCAGCGTGAATTCGCCACGCCGGAGCCCAGAAGCTGAAAAACCTGTGATGCAGGCACCAGTTCAGGCTATGCCGGGCTGGCGCTTCGCGCTCAAATAGCGCACGTTGGGGGCCGGACCGCTCGGGTGCCGGCTGCCCGTCACAATGCCAAGGTCCCCAGGTCTCCAAGGTCCGCTCCCGTCCGTGTCCTCTACGCCCGCTTCCTCCGCCACCGCTGCCGCCGCAGCGCCGGCCGCGCCGTTGCGCCGCTTCGGCCGCTTCGAGCTGCGCGGCCTGCTCAGCAAGACCCCCCGCAGCCTGCTGTGGCTGGTCTTCGATCCCCGCAATGGCCAGGAGCTGCTGCTGGCCATGCCGCGCGAGAAGCCCGCCAGCCCCGAGGCGCTGGCCCAGTGGAAGCGCCTGGCGGACGGCGGTGCCCGCATCAACCACCCGCAGCTGGCCCATGTGGTGGAGCAGGGGGAGGTGGAGCTGTGGCCCTATCTCGCCTATGACCGCGCGCTGGGCGAGACCCTGGAGGAGCGCCTGCGCCGCCAGCCGGCGCCGCTGCCGCTGGACGTGGCGGCCTGGATCTGCCAGCTGCTCGAAGGCCTGGCCTACGCCCACGAGGCCGGCCATGTGCACCGGGACCTGCAGCTGGCGCATGTGCTGATCAACGCGACGGACCAGGTCCGGCTGCTGGGCCTGGAGGTGGCGCAGGAGCCCGAGACCTCGTCCCAGGACTTCAACACGCTCACGCGCAGCGCCACCCGCGAGGCGGCCGCGCAGGATGTGCTCGCCGTGGGGCTGATGCTGCATCGCCTGCTGTCCGGCAAGCCGGTGCTCGACCAGACGGACCTGCACCAGGCCATGGCGCTGATGCAGCCGCAGGGCCGCGAGCTCGTGCGCCTGGGCTGGGAGACGCCGCACCCGATCCCCGACCCGCTGCGCGCCATCGCCAACCGCTCGACCGACCGCCAGGCGCGCCAGCGCTACCACCAGGCCCGCACCCTGCTGCGCGCGCTGGAGGGCTGGCGCACCGCGGCCGCGCACGACGCCGGCGGCCCCATCGCCCTGCTGATGGACAAGCTCCAGCGCTACGGCCACCTGCCGGCGAGCTCGGCGCGGCTGTCGCGCATCCTGGGGGCCGCGGGGCTGGAAGGCCAGCATGCCGCCGCGCTGTCCGGCCTGGTGCTGGACGACATGGCCCTCTCTCTGGAGCTGCTGCGCCGCGTCAACAACGCGCTCAAGCAGAGCGGCGCGGCCAACAGCGGCACGATGCTCAACATGCAGCGCGCCATCGCCATGATCGGCCTGAACGGGCTGCAGGCGGCGGTGCGCTCGCTCAAGCCCTGGCCGGGGCCGCTGTCCGAGCTGCAGGCCACCGTCATGCGCAGCCTGATGAAACGGGTGCACCGCGCCGGGCTCATCGCGCAGAACCTGCGGCCGGCGGGCTTCGACCCGGAGGTGGTCTACCTCGTCTGCCTGCTGCAGAACCTGGGTCGGCTGCTGCTGCAGTACCACTTCCCGGACGACGCCCAGCAGGTGCGCCAGCTGATGCTGCCGCCCGAGCCCACCGAGGAGGCGCCGCATCCCGTCGGCATGAGCGAGCAGGCGGCGGCCTATGCCGTGCTTGGCTGCGACCTGGACGCCCTGGGCAGCGCCGTGGCCCGCTACTGGGGCCTGGACGAGGACGTGCAGCACATGATGCACCGGGCCTCTCCCGACGCGCCCGTGCGGCACGCGGGCCATGACACCGACGTCATCCGCCTCACGTGCAGCTTCGCCAATGAGCTGGTCGATGCCATGGTGCAGCCCGAGGGGCGCCGCAAGCACGCGCTGGAGATGGCCACGCGCCGCTATGCCCGCGTGCTGGGCCTCGGTCTGAGGGACGTGATGGATGCGCTCAAGCCCGAGACGGCCCGCAAGGAGGCTGCGGCGAGCCACAGCCCTGAGGCCGCGCGCGAGATCGGCTCGTCCAACCTGACGCTGACGGCGCACCTGGACATCCCGCCCATCGTGCCGTCGAATCCCATCGGCTCGGCCGAGACACCGCAGCCGTCGGCCCTGCGCCGGCGCCTGGCCGGCGGCGCACCGGACGCCGCCGACGCGGCCGACGGCTCCTTCTTCGTGTCCGGCAAGCTGCCGGAGCGCCGCTGACATGGCCGCGTCGATACCCCCCAGCACGCCGCCCCGGATCGGGCGCTTCCAGGTCCTGCGCGAGCTCGGGCGCGGTGCCCAGGCGACGGTCTGGCTGGCCCACGACCCGCGCCTGGACCGCGATGTCGCGCTGAAGGTGCTCGCGCCGGCGGCGGACCCGGCGCTGGTGGATGCCGGCCTGCACGAGGCCCGCGCCGTCGCCCGGCTGATGCACCCGCACATCGTGCCCGTCTTCGAGGCCGACCAGCAGGACGGCCAAGCCTACATGGTCTTCGAGTACGTGCCCGGCCTCACGCTCACCGAGAAGCTGCAGCGCAACCCGGTGATGAAGGCCCGCGAGGCCGTGGAGCTGATGCTGGGCGTGCTCGACGGCCTGATGGCGGCGCACGAGACCGGCGTCGTCCACCGCGACCTCAAGCCGAGCAACATCCTCGTCGACGCCAAGGGCCGCGGCCGGCTGCTGGACTTCGGCATCGCCGACTGGATCAGCGATCCCAACCACCGCCGCCGGGTGGTGGGCACGCCGGGCTATCTGTCGCCCGAGGCGGCCCAGGGCTTCGTGCCGGCGCCGGCCATGGACGTCTTCGCCGTGGCCGTCATGCTCAGCGAGATGCTCAGCGGCCGCCGCCTCAACTACGACCCGGACCCCTGGCGGGCCGTGCGCCGCGTGGTCGACGAGGACCTGCAGATGCCCGATGGCCTCGACCGCGACGTCGACGACGCCCTGCGCGCCATCGTGCAGCGCGGCCTGGCCCGCGACCCGGCCCTGCGCTGGCCCACCGCCCGGGCACTGCATGACGCCCTGGCCGAATGGCTGCACCCGCCCGTGATCAGCCAGAGCGGGCTTGCCGACAACGGCACGCTGGACTTCCTGCTGCGCCGCATGCGTCACCGCTCGGACTTCCCGGCGATGTCGGAGTCCATGACCCGCATCCAGCGCATCACCTCCTCGGAGAACGAGAGCCTCAACAGCCTCTCCAACGAGATCCTCAAGGACGTGGCGCTGACCCACAAGCTGCTGCGCCTGGTCAATACCGTCCAGTACACGCATGCCGGCGGAGGCAGCATCAGCACGGTGTCCCGCGCGGCGGCGCTGATCGGCTTCGCGGGGATCCGCAACCTGGCGCTCTCGCTGATCCTGCTGGAGCGCATGGAGAACAAGGCCCACGCGCGGTCGCTGCGCGAGGAGTTCCTGCGTTCGCTGATGGCGGCGTCCCTGGCCCGCGAGCTGTGCCCCGCCGAGCGCGAGAGCGAGGAGGCCTTCCTCGTGGGCATGCTGCAGAACCTGGGGCGGCTGCTGACGGAGTTCTACTTCCCCGAGGAGGCGCAGCAGATCCGGCGCTTCGTGCGGCCCGAGCGCGGGCAGGGTGCCGCGGCGACGGCGCCGGTCAGCGAGGCGGTGGCCTCCCAGCAGGTGCTGGGCTTGAGCTTCGAGCAGCTGGGCCAGGGCGTCGCCCGCCAGTGGGGTCTGCCTGACGGCCTGCAGCGCGGCATGAGCCGGCCCGAGGGCGAGGCCCCGACCCGCCTGCTGGACGGCGGCACCGAGCGGCTGCGCTGGCTGGCGCGCGCCGCGAACGACGTGACGGACGTGATCCTGCACAGCGAGCCTGCCGAGGCGCATGCCAAGGTCCGGCACATGGGGCAGCGTTACGCCCGGGCGCTGGGGCTCAGCCCCGAGCGCATGGACCAGGCGGCCGATCAGGCCCGGCAGCGGCTCTCGCAGCTCGCCGAGGCCATGGAGATCCGCCTGCCCAAGAGCTCCCAGGCCCAGCGCCTGCTGGCGCCGCTCGCGCCGTCGGCCGATGACGACAGCCTCTCGCCGCTCGAGCTGCAGGCCACCGCCATCTACGAGCCGACGCAGGTGCTGGCCCACGAGTCCGCGGCACGCCAGCCGGCGGCCGAGGTGCTCGCGGCCGGCATCCACGACGTCACCAACGTCATGGTGGAGAACTTCAAGCTCAACGAAGTGCTGCGGATGATCCTGGAGACCATCTACCGCGGGCTTGGCTTCCGCAGCGTGGTCTTCTGCCTGCGGGATCCGCGCAGCAACGCGCTGACGGGGCGTTTCGGCCTCGGCGACGAGGTGGAGCGCGTCGTGCCGCTGTTCCGCGTGCCGCTGCAACTGGAGCCCGGCCAGGTGAGCGACCTGTTCACGGCGATCTGCCTGAAGGGATCCGACACCCTCATTGCCGACGCCGCCCAGCCCCGCATCGCCGAGCGCCTGCCGGGCTGGTTCAAGGGCACGATGCATGGGGACAGCTTCCTCATCCTGCCGCTCGTGATGAAGGGCAGCTGCTTCGCCATGATCTACGCCGACCGGGCGGGGCGGGGCACGCTGAACGTCGACGAGAAGGAGCTCTCCTTGCTGCGCACCCTGCGCAACCAGGCCGTGATGGCCTTCAAGCAGGCGGGCTGAGGCCGGCGCAGGCACAAAAAAACCCGGCCTGAGCCGGGTTGATTTGCGTGGCAGCTGCTGACGCAGCAGCGCTCACGGGTGTTGGGGTTGACGAGCCTTACCCCCGGCACTGGTCACAACGGTTAGGGCTGCTTGGTTCCCCACCTGACCCGGTTGGCCGCGCTTCCATGCGAGGAGGCCCGTCAGCCGCCATTGTATGCCATTGCGCGAGGCCTTCCGGGAAAGCCGGACGGCTGGTGCGTCGTCCGGTGCCAAGTCCGGGTGCGTACGAATGCACGCCAACGTGAGACACGGCGTGCGCGGGAGACCCGGCGGGGGCTTCCCAAGCAGGCGGGAAGACCCTTAGAATCCCATTCGTGCTGCGGCGTCTGTCGCGCACACCGCCGATTTACCAACTACTTGCGGGCGGTCAACAAGTACGGCTAAAGCGTTGCGGCTCCGATGATGCCCCGGGCCGGCAAACGCCGGTGATGAGGGCACTCGGAGTTTTTTCATGCACGGTCTCGCCGATTTCGATCGCCTCCTCAGCGGCCACGCCGCCGCCTCGCGCCACTGGCTGCGCAGCGAGCGCACCCCGGCCCGCGCCCCGGCCTGCACCACTTCCCTGACCTCCCCGACGCCGTCCCCCCGCCTGTTGCGCGACCCGCAGGGCCAGGTCGTGGCCGAGTGGTCCGGCGCGCCCAGCCTCGCGGACATCCTTGCCGCGGCCCACCGCCTCCAGCCGGGCGACTGGTGCGGTGCGCTCGCCGAGGAAGGGCAGGGCGCGGTCCGCCAGCCGGCCTGGCGTCTTGCGCTGTTCCGCGCCGACCGCCACGGTCAGCCGCGTCTCGGGCGTGATACCGGTCCGCTGTGGATCAGCCCCGTCCTGAGCGCCCGCGCCGGCGAACGCCCGGCCGAGCTGCTGCAGTCCCTGCGCCGCGCCGCGGTGCAGGCGCTGTGGGCGCAGGGCTGGCGACTGGCCGCCTGAGCCCTGCCGCCTGAGCCCTCAGGCCAGGCCGAGGCTGGGCGAGCGCGTGATCGCGGCGCCCATCATGTAGGCCAGCAGCAGCAGCGACAGCAGATAGCCCAGCACGCGGAACTCGCCCCGGCCCATGGCCCAGTGGGCGCAGACCGTGTAGCCCACCAGCGCCAGCAGCTTGGCCGTGAGCCAGGTGTCGCGGGTGAGGGAGTAGCCGATGGAGCCCCACAGGCTCAGGCCGCAGACCGTGAGCATGGTGTCCACGCCGAAGACCATGGAGCGCAGGCGCACGTCCATGGACCATTCCGCGCCGAACTGGAAGGCCAGCCCGCGCACGATGAACAGCCCCACGCTGCACCAGGCCAGCAGGCTGTGGATGAACACCATCTGGCTGTAGAACCAGTCCATCTTGCGCGGTCTCCTCTCTACTCCCGTGGCGCGGAGCTTGTGCCGGCCGGCGCATGGCTGTCAACCCGGGCTCCTCAGGATCCGGACGTGAAAAAGCCTGCCGAGGCCGGGCCCGGGCAGGCTGGGTGCTGGACAGCGGCGCCGCAGCGCGGGCCGGTCAGCGCAGCTGGAGGTCGTCGTCGCTGAAGCGGATGTTCAGGGGCTCGATCAGCAGCTGCTTCTCGCCCGCCTCGAGCTGGCCCGCCACCCAGGCGTCGATGCCGCAGGCCTTGGAGATCTCGACCACCTTCGCGGCTTGTTCGGCCGGCACGAAGATGGCAAAGCCCGCGCCCATGTTCAGGGTGGAGTAGGCCTCGCGGTCGTCCTGCTTGGCGTGCTCCTGCATGAACTTCAGCACCGGCGTGACCGGCGGCACCGTGTGGATGCGGTAGGTGAACTGCCCCGGATGACGCAGCAGCTTGCGCCAGCCGTGGCCGGTGATGTTGGCGCAGTAGTGCGGGATGATGCCGGCCTTGTACAGAGCCTCGGTGACGGGCGAGTACAGCACCGTCGGGGCCAGCAGGGCCTCGCCGTACGTCACGCCGGGGCTGATCTCGGTCAGGTAGCCCTGGGGCAGGCGCTCCACCAGCTTGCGGGCCAGGGACAGGCCGTTGGCGTGGATGCCGCTGGAGGCCAGCAGCACGATGGCATCGCCGGCGCCGAGCTTGTCGCCCACCGAGAGGCGTTCCTTGGGGTTGATCAGGCCGGTGCAGGAGGCGGCCAGGTCGATGCGGCCTTCCTCGACGATGCCGGCCAGCGCGGGCGTCTCACCGCCGCCCCAGGCGACCTGGCAGGTGTCGCAGGCCTTCTTCCAGCCTTCGACCAGGGCCTGGGCGCGCAGCTTGTCGCCGAACCAGTCCGAGCCGCCGGCGGCCCAGTAGGCCTGCACCACCAGCGGCGTGGCGCCGACGGTGATCAGGTCGTTGATGGCCATGGCGATGGTGTCCTGGGCGATACCGGCGTAGAAGCTCTTGCCGGTCAGCGTGGACATCTCGTCGGCCACCAGGGTCTTGGTGCCCAGGCATTCGACGATGGACGCCAGGTAGAAGGGGCCCACGTCCACCACATAGGCCGACTCGCCGCGCGAGGCCTTGACCTCGGTGAAGCCATGGCCGCCCAGGTGGGCCGCGGTGGCCGCGGCGGCGCGCTGGGCGCTGATCTTCAGGGGGTCGATGAGGTCGTAGTTGACGCCGGCCTGTTCGTAGCTCAGCGTGTCGGGAGAGGAGGGGGCGTGCGTGCTCATGGG
>JAYRMR010000042.1:0-45626 GCA_041912595.1 Burkholderiaceae bacterium | reverse complement strand
ACCAAGGCGCGCAAGTTCATCATTGCCGACGCCCCGGGCCACGAGCAGTACACCCGCAACATGGTCACCGCCGCCGCCGGCAGCGATGCCGCCGTGGTGCTGGTGGACATCACCAAGCTGGACCTGACGCAGGCCGAGGTGCCCCTGCTGCCGCAGACGCGCCGCCACAGCCTGCTGGCCCATCTGCTGCGCGTGCCGAGCATCGTGTTCGCCGTCAACAAGATCGACGCCCTGGCCCCCGAGGCCGCCGGCGTGGGCTTTGCCAAGGTCAGCGCCGCGCTGCGCCGCTTTGCCGACGAAGCGGGCATCACGGTCACGGCCATCGTGCCGGTCTCGGCGCTCAACGGCGACAACGTCACCCAGCCCCTGGACGCCGCCTGGTACGCCGGCCCCTCGCTGCTGCAGGTGCTGGAAGCCCTGCCCACGGCGCAGGAGACGGTCGAAGGCCCGCTGCAGCAGCCGGTGCAGTACGTGAGCAAGGAAGGCGAAGGCACGGGCTACCAGCCGCGCACCTTCTGGGGCCGCATCGCGCAAGGCCAGGTGAAGGCGGGGGATGAGGTCGAGGTGCTGCCCAGCGGCGTCAAGGCGATCATTGCCGAGGTCCGCCGCGCGGGCGAGACGGTGGCGCATGCCGTGGCCGGTGAATCCGCCGGCCTCGTGTTCGACCGCCAGGTGGACGTGAGCCGCGGCGACTGGATCGTCGCCCCCGGCAGCGTCGCACCGCGCCAGCAGTTCGAGGCCACGCTGGCCTGGCTGGACACCGAGGCCGCGCAGCTCGGCCGCAAGTACTGGGTGCGCCACGGCAACCGCTGGGTGCAGGCGCGCATCAGCGCCATCGAGCACCGCCTGGACATCCACACCCTGGCCGAGACCGAGGCCCACGAGCTGGCCGTGAACGAGATCGGCCACGTCGTGGTCGAGCTGCAGGCCCCGCTGCCGCTGGCCAAGTACACCGAGAACCGCGTGGCCGGCGCGCTGATCGTCGTCGACCCCACCAGCAACCGCACCTCGGGTGCGCTGCTGGTGCGCTGAGCGCCGGTTTCAGCAAGACCTGACCCCCGCGCCCGACACCGCACCCTTGGCCGGCACCGGCGTCGCAGCGTTTACGATGCGGGGTCGCCGAGGGATCGCCACGCGCTCACAAGCCGCGGTGCCGAGCCCGGCACCTCTTCCCTGACACGCGCACCATGACCGATCAAGCCCTCCCGGCCGGCCGCCCGGGCCTGCCCTCGCCGCCGCCCCAGACGATCTGGCTCACCGGCCTCTCCGGTGCTGGCAAGTCCACGCTGTCCCGATTGCTGGACGAGGCCCTGCGCCAGCGGGGGGTGCCTTGCAGCGTGCTCGACGGCGATGTGCTGCGCACGGGCCTGTGCCGCGATCTCGGCTTCAGCGAGGACGACCGGCGGGAGAACATCCGCCGGGTGGCGGAAGTCGCGCGGCTGATGAACGCGGCAGGCGTGACCGTCATCGGCGCCCTGATCTCCCCGCTCGTGCGCGACCGTGCCATGGCCCGCGAGATCATCGGGCCGGCGCGCTTTCTGGAGGTGCATGTCGCGACGCCGCTGGCCGTCTGCGAGGCCCGCGATCCGAAGGGGCTGTACCGCAAGGCCCGCGCCGGCGAGCTGCGGGGATTCACCGGCATCGATGCCAGCTACGAAGCGCCCGACGCCCCCGATCTGCGGCTGGACACCGGCGTGCTGGACGAGGGGACCTGTCTGCAGCAGCTGCTGAGCCTGCTGGACGCGCGCGGCCGCTGACGGCGCGGATGCGCGCGTCAGCGAGTGCTCAGCGAGCGAGGTTCTGCCAGGCCTGCTGCAGCTCCGGCGGCAGGCGGTTGTCGTAGTAGCCCTGGCGCGGCACCTTGAAGGCCTGCGCGTCGCCGGGCGTGCGGTAGATGCAGAAGATGCCGGAGTAGGCCGACAGCTGCTGGGAGACGGCCAGGCGCACGTAGTCGGCCTGGCTGCCCAGCTGCTTGAGCTGGTGCGGGTGCTTGCTGCAGTCGACGTAGACCAGGGCGACGATCTCGTAGCGGTTCGCCTCGGCCAGGTCGTAGAAGAAGGTCGGGTGGTAGTTGAAGAAGCCGTGATCGAAGCAGCCCTGGTTGGGCAGCGAGTGCATGATCAGCCCGCCGGGCTTCGTCAGCTCGTGCAGGGACTTGAAGGCCTGGTACTGGTTGAAGACGTGCTCGGTCGTTCCGATGTTGGTCACCACGTCCCAGCCGTGCGAGGGCAGGCCCAGCGGCTCGTTCAGGTCGAGGCTGAGCGCCTGGGGCGTGCCATGGAGGTCGACGGCCGTGTAGTCCTCGTAGTTGAAGACCAGCTTGTAGAACACCTTGCAGATGTCGAAGGGCTCGGTCGGGGGCTTGGTGTCGAGGATCTGCTGCAGCTCCGCCTTGAGGGCCTTGCGCCGCTCGGCGGGCACGTCCTTGAACTCGTCGATGAGGATGAGCAGCTCAGCCGGCACCACGTCATAGAACCAGTTCTGCTCACCGAACTCCAGCATGCGGATGGGTTCGCCGGCACCGATGAACTTCTGGCGTCGCAGCGAGATCAGGAGCTGGATCAGGGAATGGGAGAGAGCCATGGGGAAGTGTCCGCAGGGTGGGTTTCAGTCGGCTGGCGCGTGCCCCCGGGTCAGGGCATGTGCCAGGTGGAGCGCATGCTGGCGCAGCTCGGGCACGGCCGTGGCCTCCCAATGCTGGGCACGCAGCAGCGGCCCGACATAGCGCAGGCCGCGCTGGGGGCGGCCTGTGGCGTCGAGCAGATGATAGTCGGCGTCGGTCTGCAGGCCGAGCCCGAGCGGGCAGGGCAGCAGGCGGCCGTCGGCGGCCAGGGACGGGAAGAGCCCGCTCCGGTCCTGGGACAGGCGGCTGCTGGGCCCGGTGCAGTTGAAGATCCGCTGGACCGCGACCGTCTGCAGCGCATCCTGACCTCGCGGCTTCCACTGCAGCGCCAGCGAAGCGCCGGTGTCCTGTACACCTTGAAGCCGGCCGGCCTGGAGGCGCAGCCGGCCCTCGGCCTGCAGCCGGTGCACGGTGGCCATCGCCGTCGGTGCGGCACGGTGGCGGTGCACGTCCCAGTAGACCTGCAGGTGCCGCAGGAAGCGGCGTCGTTCCGGCAGGGACAGGCGCTGCCAGAGATCCGGCGTGCGGGCGCGCATCGCGACCCAGAGGTCACGCCAGTCCTGCGGCGCCTGGAGCTGACGGGCCGCCTCGCGCAGCTCGCGCACCCAGGCCCGCACGGCGGCGCCGGACAGCCAGTCGTCCGGCGTGCGGTAGGCGGGGGGCTGGAGCTCGTTGTCGCGGTGCGGCAGCGGGGCGATGCCCCGGCGGGACAGGCACAGCACCGGCCCGCGATGGCCGGCGTGGTCCAGGCTGACGAGCAGGTCCAGCATGGTCAGTCCCGCGCCGATGATGGCGATGGGCGCGTCCCGGTCGAGGCCGGCACAGGCGTCCGCTTGCCAGGGATCGCGGACGTAGCGGGGCGAGGGCAGGGCCGCCAGATCGGGGTGCGGATCCGCGGGGGCGAAGTGCCCGAGCGCCAGGACCACGTCCTGCGACTCCGTGCGCGCGCCGTGCTCGTCGAACAGCGTCCAGCCGCCCGCGTGAGGCGCCAGGCGGCTGATGCGGGCGACCTGGTGCTCCCAGGCCACGTCCGGGCGGCGCTGCACGGCCTCCTGCAGGCGCGCACCCAGGTACTCGCCATACCAGGAGCGGGGAACGAAGGAATTCTCGGCGGCCGGGCGCCCCTGGGCCTGGAGCCAGTCGACGAAGTCCGTCGGGCGCTCCGGATGCCAGGCCATGCGGGCCGCGGGCACGTTGAGCAGGTGCAGCGAGGACTGCGTGCCATAGGCCAGGCCGCGCGCCAGCGGCGCACCCGCATTGAGCAGCCGCAGGCGGGCGCCGCTCGGCAGCCGCTCGAGCAGATGGGCGGCCAGGGCGGTCCCCGAGAAGCCGCCACCGATGATGGTGACGTCCCGCATCAGCGCGCCGGTCTTCAACGGCTGGATTCGCAGACGAGATAGATCGTCGAGCACAGGTCCGGATACTGCTGGCCGAGGGCGTAGCAGCCGTCCAGGTAGGCGGGGCTGATGATGTCCGTCTTCAGCAGGCGGTCCCACTGGAAGTTGGCCAGCGCCTTGAAGAAGATGCCGGAGCGATGCACCACCCGCAGGCCGGCGGCCGTGGCGTCGCGCTCGAGCGTGTCCAGCGCGTAGGTGCAGCGGTGGCCGTGCTCGGCCTCGGCGGGCGTGACCGCGCTGTTGTGCGAGATCAGGCCCATCTTGACGGCGATCTGCCGCGACGGCGCATTGGCGTTCGGGCAGGCCAGGAAGAAGCGGCCGCCCGGCGCGAGCCATTCCTCGTTCACGCGGCGCAGGACGCGGATGGGATCGTCCAGGTGCTCCAGCACGTGCGTCATGACGATGTTGTCGTAGCGGCGAGGCAGCTGGGCCTGCTCGAAGAGCGCGTGGTGGAAGGTGGCCTGGTCACCCAGCCGGACACGGGCTTCGGCCAAGGCATGGTCCGACGCCTCCACGCAGCTGACGTCATTGAAGTGCTCGAGCAGGCGGCGGGTGAAATCGCCCTTGAAGCTGCCGAGCTCCAGCATGCTGCCCACCCGGAAGAAGGGTTGGAAGGACTGGATCATGTAAGGGTGCATGACATCGAAATCGAAGCCATAGGCGTACTTGCGGCCTTCGGAGTCGATGATCTCGGCGTTGTAGTTGCGCTCGTTGTTCATGGCATTGCTTCTAGGGGGCGTCGCATCACCAGATGCTGCGCTTGTCGGTTCCAGGGAACAAAGTCGTGGCGTTCATAGAGACGCCGTGCGGGGGCATTGTCGCAGTGCACTTCCAGGCGTACGCCGGCGAGACCGGCCCGGCGAGCCTGCCAGCAGGCCGCCTCCAGCAGCCGGTCGGCCCAGCCCTGGCCGCGCCACGGCGCCTCCAGGCTGACGCTGGTCACGAAGGCGTCGGTGCCTGGCGCGCCGTTGGCATAGATCGCCGCGAGGCCGACGAGTGTCGGCCCGCTCCACAGCTCCATGCGTTCGGCCAGCGTCGCCAGCTTGGCCGCATAGGCCGGGAGGTCCAGGCGGGTGCTGAGGGCAGGGATGAAGTCCGTGTCGCAGCGCTGCAGGTGCGCCAGGATGTCGCTCAGCTGGCTCTCGTTGTGCCGCTGGACGGCAGGCTGACTCATGGCTCGAGTACGGCGAGTCCGAAGCCCTCGCGGCCGAACTGGTTGCCGTTGTAGAGCAGGAAGATGCGTCCATCGACTTCGCAGACATGCGGGTAGCAGTTCATGTCGCTGTCCCAGTGGCCCGGCGTCATCTCGAGCAGGGGGTCGTCGTCGGATCGATGCCAGGTCACGAGGTCTTCGGACCACGCGTGGCCGATGCGGTAGCCGCGGGCCGGATCGGTGCGGAAGCCGTAGGCATGACGGTAGCAGAAGGCCATCAGCCAGCGATTGCCCACGCGGATGACGCTCGGCAGGGCCTGGCATTCGTCCGGGCCCAGGCGGTCGCTGATTATGCGTAGGCCCTCGTCCTTGGTCCAGTGGATGCCGTCCGGCGAGCGGGCATGGCCGATCTTGTAGACGCGGTCCGGTGCCTCGTCTTTGGCATAACGCGTCCAGTGCGTGCCAAAGATGTACCACATGTGGAAGGTGTCACCGACCTTCTGGACAAAGCCGTCGCCGACGAGGAAGGGCTCCTGCACGGACGGGCCGAGCACCGGCCCGGGCCCGGTGCGCTCGAAGCTCAGGCCACCATTGCGGGAGATGGCCAGGCCGATGGCGGTCTCCACTGAGACGGAGGTGCGGCGGCTCCAGCCGCAGGTGTAGCCCCAGACTTCATCGCCGACGGGCAGTACCTGCATCGGAAAGATGCCATGCTCATCGAAGGTGCCCAGGTCGCCGAGGGGAATGACCGGCTCGGAGTTCACCCGCAGCACGCGGGAGAAGTCCCGGGTGAACTCGGCGAAGGCCATGTGGCTGAGGAACTTGCCGGTCGCGGCGTCGCGTTCACGCGTGGAGAAATACACCCGGACGGCGTCGGCCAGCACCAGCACTTGCGGAGACTGCGCGAATTCCACGCAGTGCCCGACGAGCTGATGCTCGCGGGGGTCGAAGATCTTGCCTAGCTTGCGCCACTTCATGGGAACGCTTTCCAATCTGTCCGTTTTGAATCAGAGCCGGCCCTGCAACTCGGCGATGCCGAATCCGTGGCGACCCACTCCGTTGCCCAGATAGGCCATGTAGGTCCGGCCGTCCAGCTCGAAGACATGGGGATACGCGACCATCTCGTCGTCGAAGCCGCTGTCGGAGATGTGCAGGCCCGCCCGATCGTCGTCGCGCGTCCAGTGAAGGCCGTCGGCGCTGTGCGCGTAGCCGATGCGGTAGCCGCCTTGCCTTCCGCGGTAGTTCTCGCTGTGGCGGTAGCAGAAGAACATGTGATAGCGGCCCCCGCTGAAAATCACGTCGGGGCTGGCCTGGGCCTCGTCCGCCTCGACGCGACTCTCGATCAGGTCACGATGCTGGCGCTCCCAGTGGAGGCCGTCGTCGGAGACGGCCATCCGAATCTTGTAAACGGGCTCGGCGCGACCGTCGACGATCTTCCACTTGCGACCGGCAATGTAGTAGAGCCACCACTGGCCGTTGAAGCGGCGGATCTTCGGGCCGCTGATCACGAAGGGCTCATCGGGCGTGTAGGCCAGCACGGGGCCTGGGCCGCTCTTCTGGAAGGTGCGCCCGCCGTCGGTGCTCACCGCACGGCCGATGGCGACGTTGAAGGGCACCGACTCGCAGCGTGTCCAGCCGGCGTAGTAGGCGACGTGGGTGTCGCCCTCCGGCACGACGGTCACCGGGTAGGTACCGAACTCGTCGAAGCAGCCGGTGTCGCCGAGCGCGAGGATCGGCTGTTCGGCGAAGTCGAGCACCTGCATGAGGTTGCTCCGGTCCAGGTCCACGTAGGCTGAGAAGCTGGTGTACTGGCCGCGCTCGTCAGGACGGGGGCGGCAGGAGAAATAGACGCGGACCCGATCCTGAAGGATCAGTGTGGCGGGCGCTTGCGCGAATTCGGCCAGCCAGGGGCGGTCCTGCACGTCCTGCGGAATGAAGGGACGGCCGAGCTTTTTCCAGTGATACATGGCGAATCAGACGAAATCGAACTGCGTGCGCACCCAGTCCTGGACAGTCGCAAGCGGGTTGAAGGCCAGGAGGTCAACGATGGACAGCCAGGGCACGAAGGGGGCGCCCAGCTGGGGATACTCCAAGGCCCGGGCCTTGAGAAACTTCAGTGCGATCCCCTCGGTCGCGAAAGTCTGGACATCGTAGAGCTCCGTGCCACCGACGGGGTTGACGTAGGTGCTGGCCTGCAGAGCACGGCACAGGGCCAGGACTTTGTCCTGCGCCCGCAGGCCATGGTCGATGGGCACCTCGGACGAGGTGACGATGCGCGTCTCGATGCCCAGGTGCCGGCATACGGCGTCGACTGAATGGCGCAGGTGGCGGTACAGGTTCTGCTCCGGGCAGTGGATCACCTCGGCCAGGAGCGGGCGCACGGACTCGTAGTGGGGGGCCCGGGCATAGGCGCCGTCAAATTGCGCCAGCAGCTTGCGGCGGTCATGGGTCGCGGCGATCTCGCGCTCGACGACGTCCAGGCTGTCGGACCCCGCCGCGATGGGCAGCGAGAAGGTCACGCCCTCTCCATTCCTCAGCATCCGGTTGCGGTTGATCCAGCCCTTCTTGGTGAACTTGATGTTGTCGTAGATGACGAAGGTGTCGACAGCCGCAATGAGTTGCCAGTATCCGATGTACGGCAGGAAGTAGGGCTGCATGATCGCGAGCGTCATGCCGTGCGTGCTGCGTTCCACGTCAGTCGGCCAGCAAGATGGCCACGATGCGGTCGATCACGGCGGGGTCGAGGTCCGGGTAGATGGGCAGGCACAGGACCTGGTCCGCGGCGGCCGTGGCCACCGGGAGGTGGTCGCGGTGCGCCGAGGGCAGGCCGCGGTACATCGGGAAGCTCGACACCAGCGGATAGAAGTAGCGCCGCGGGTGGATGCCGTGGGCCTTGAGCTTGTCGTAGACCGCATCGCGGCTGCAGCGGTGCTCGGGGCGCACGAGGATGGGGAAGTAGGAGAAGTTCGTCTGCGCGTCCGGGTCGTGCGCCAGGCAGTGGATGCCGGGCACGGCGGCGAGCTTTTCGCGGTAGAGCTGGTCCAGCTGGCGGCGCTTGGCAATGGCGGCGTCCACGTGCTCCAGCTGCAGCAGGCCCAGCGCGGCGTTGAACTCGCTCATCTTGCCGTTGATGCCCGGGGCGATGACGACGGTCTCGTCCACGAAGCCGAAGTTCTTCAGGTGGTCGATGCGCTTCTTCGTCTTGGCGTCCGGGCAGATGATGGCGCCGCCCTCGAAGGTGTTGAACACCTTGGTGGCATGGAAGCTGAGCACGGAGAGGTCGCCGTGGTTGAGCACGCTCTGGCCGTGGTGGCGCACGCCGAAGGCATGGGCGGCGTCGTAGATCACGCGCAGGTTGTAGGTGTCGGCGATGCGCTGGATCTCCGCCACGTTGCAGGGCCGGCCATAGCAGTGGATCGGCATGATGGCCGTGGTCTGCGGCGTGATGGCGGCCTCGATCTGCGCAGGGTCCAGGTTCAGGCTGTCGGGCTCCACATCGACGAACACCGGCTTGATGCCATTCCACAGCAGCGAATGCGCCGTCGCGACGAAGGTGTAGGGCGTGGTGATCACCTCGCCGGTCACCCGCAGCGCCTGCAGCGCCGACACCAGCGCGATGGTCGCATTGGTGAACAGCGAGATGTAGGGCACGCCCAGGTACTCGCACAGGGCCGCTTCCAGCCGCTGGTGGAAGGGGCCGCAGTTTGTGAGCGTCTTGCTGTCCCAGACTTGCTTGAGAAGCGGCATGAACTCTTCCAGCGGCGGCAGGAAGGGCTGGGTGACGTAGATCGGCTTGTTGCTCATGGCAGGGACTCGGGCGGTGCGGTGGGCGGTCAGTCAGTCGCGGACGGGCTCAGGACGGGATCGGCTCGCCGACCTTCAGGAGGTGGGCGCTGCTGCGCTGCAGGGCCTCGTGGTTCTCGTACATCCACCAGACGGCGTCGCCGAACTCGGTCTTGTCCTCTTCGCGGGGCGGGGCGAAGACGCGTCCGGCCACGTCCGTGCCGCGCAGCTGCTCGGCGAGGCCTTCGCGGGTGCTGTCCTCGTTGATCAGGCGCATCGCCACCTGGAAGTAGTCCTCGTCGGTGGTGCTGACCAGCCAGTCCGGCATGCCCACCATGCGCAGGACGTCGCGGTCGCCGATGCTCAGCACCTCGTTGGCCACGTAGGCCACCGTGGGGATGCCCAGCAGGCAGGTGTCCACGGTGCTGTTGGTGTTGCCGAAGGGGAAGGCGGCCAGCGCGAGGTCGCACTGGGCCAGCTGCTCCAGGAACTGGCCGTAGGGACGCGGGGGATGCAGCGTCATGTGGCGGAACCGCGGCAGCAGCAGCGCCTCGATCTGGTCATACGAGATGCCGCTGGCGCTGGCGAAGAAGTGGAAGTGCAGCGGGCGGGTGCTTTCGCGCTCCAGGCGCTCGCACAGCGCGAGGAAGCGGGGAGAGAGCTTCATCTGCGAGCTGTTGATGGCGATGTGCACCTTGCCGTCATCCGCATGGCCGCGCGCGATCTTGCTGACGTCCAGCTCCTCGTGGGGCACAAAGGTGCCCCAGGCCCTGCGCTCGATGACCTTCACGCCGAACTCGTGGGCTGCCTCGCCGTGGCCGGCCTGCACCAAGCTGTAGTCGATGGTATCCATCATCGCGGGCGCCGGATGCCCCAGTGTCATGAACTGGATGGGCGCGAAGCGCTGGGCCGCCATCACGGGCGTCCACTCCGACATGCCGAGGCTCGGGTAATAGATGACGTCCGGCTGCAGGCGCACAAGCTGCGCCGCCATCGCCGACAGCGCGGTGATGCCCCGCAGCACGACGACCTCGTCGAACAGGACCGAGGTGTCCTCGGTGTAGTAGTCCTCGTGCACCAGGCAGACGACCTTGAAGCGAGCGCGCAGCTGCTCGATGCTGGAGGCGTAGCTGCGATGCATGGCGTGACCGCTGCGCATGCGCTCCGCGACCACCACCAGAACCGGCTTGTCGGTCTTGCGATAGGCCCGGCTGCGGCTGCGCACGCCGTTCACCTCGCCGATGCGGCGCCAGATCGTGTTCAGCGAGGCCTTCAGGGCATGCTTGTCGGGGCTGTCGGCATAGCTGCAGTGCATCCAGGCCGAGGACAGTCCGAGCAGTGCCGTCGAGTTGGGGGACATCGTGGCCTGACGCAGGCGCTCATGGGCCGCGAACAGGAGGCGCCGGTTCGCCTCGCCGGTGGCCGAATGCACGAAAGGCGAGGTCAGCCAGCCCATGGTCAGCATCAGCTGCCAGTCCGGCGGCAGCTGGACCACGGCGTGGGTCAGCTCCGGCGGCAGCTGGTCCAGGGAATAGAAGAGGGACAGGAAGAAGGCCTGCTGCCCGGTCATGGTCAGCGAGCCGTCGGGCGCCGTCTTGGCATGGAAGCGCATCAGGTGGGCCGGGCCCGCGAAGCCGCTCAGCTCGAAGATGGCCTCGAGCGTGGCCTTGCGCCCGCACAGGGCTGCGAACTGGGACTCCGTCAGCAGGAAGTGCGGCGAGTTGACCAGGCAGGTGATGGCGGCCGCAACGCGGGTGTAGAAGCCGCGGCGGGCTTCCGGCGTCGGGCGGGGGTTCAGGACGCCGATGCGTCCCCGGATGGCGGCCAGGAAGTCAATGAGCTGGACCATCACCTCGGCGCCCTGCGCCCACTGCTGCGTATAGGCAGCTCGCTCCAATTGTGCGACAAGCGCCAGTCCGTTGGTCTGGGCGAGAGGGGCGTCCGGTACAGGCTGCGAAGACATGGCTGACGATGGGAGTTCGGCTGGAGGTGATGCTGCGGCGCAGAGCCCGTGCCGCGGCGAAGGATGGGAGTGTGCCAGACTGCAGGGGGGCGATTTCCCCTCCGATCAAGCGCCCGGGAGGCGCCTGACAGAGCGTCGAGGGCGTCTTGGTGCGGGGTTCAGGGTAAGTCCGCAGCCGCTGGCGCAAGGCCGCATGCCTACTGGTAGACTCGTTGTTTTTGGGCGTCAGGTTGGACGAAAAGTGTACGGAGCGCTTGCCGTGGTCGCCGAATTGGCGCAAGGCCTCTGCTATGCTGAGCGCAACCTATCGAGTCTTGTCGCAATGACGACCAGCGCGGACAAGGTGGGGGACGCGATCACCAGCATCGTGGGGGAAGCTTGAGGTTTGGCAACTGATCCGGGCTTTCACTTCGTTGACGCACCCTTGTGTTTCGGCATAATGGCGCGGCGCTGATCTGCGCTAGTTCGCGAATCTAAGTTCGTGTTGCAATATTCTTCGGAGAAATGATCAATATGAAAAGCTTCACCATCAAGGCGCTGGCTGTTGCTGCTGCTTCGGTGTGCGGGTCGGCTGCTATCGCTGGTACCGCTTCCGTGCCCGCTGGCGTGACCACTTACGCCGTTGAGGCCCTGACCAGCACCACCGCTGTCACCCTGCCCGTCCTGTCGTACAAGATGGGCGTGGCTCGTACGAGCGCCCAAGACTTCACCGTGGTGATCAAGCCTGTTGGCACCAGCACCTTTGATGGCACCGTCTGCAACAGCGCCAAGCCCGCTACCGTGGCTGCCAACGCTGTCAACGACATCACCGTCAGCCTGAAGCGCGCTTCCTCGAGCGAGTGCGCTTATGAAGTGGACATCACCAACGCTGCTGGTTCGGACACCAACCTGACCCTGAACTTCACCGGCCTGAAGCTGGCGTCGCACGGTCTGGCTGCTGGCGGCTCCGAGAAGGTCACCGTCGGTCTGTGGGACCTGGGCGAAACCGCTCGCATCGACAACAGCGCTGACCTGACCGTCACCGTTGCCAACTCGGCTCAAGCCGTGACGATCCTGGGTGGCACCGACACCGGCACCACCGCCAACGTCGATGACACCAACGGCCCGCTGTTCGGCTTCCTGGTCCAGAACAACGACACCGCCACCACCGCCAAGGCTGCCTTCGTGGTGTCGAACAACCCGAACGGCTACAAGATCGCTGACGGCGCTACCGCCTACGATCTGGCCAACGTCAACCACGCCACCAAGGTGTCGGTGACGATCTCCGGTGACTTCGACGGCGCTACGCTGACCAACGGTGCCGTGACCGGCGTGTCCGTGGCTCCGCTGACCGGCACCCCGACCGTGACCATGACCGGCACGACCGCTGCCAAGTTCGACCTGCTGCCTGCCAACTTCAACGCTGGCGTGGCTAACCAAGTCGTGAACGTGACCTTCGTGGCTTCGGGCACCAAGTCCCTGGGCACCGCTCGTTCCTTCGGCGTGTCCGCCCTGGTGGACAGCGTGGTCGGCGCTGACGAAACCGTCGCCAACACCAACTTCTGGACGTGGGATGCCAACGCAATCGAACTGCGTGCCGCATTCTTCAACAACGACATGAGCGGTGGCAACTTCACCCGCTTCTTCTTCCAGAACGTGGGCGCAGACGCTGGCTACAGCGCTACCTGCCAGTCCGACGCTACTGCGAACGTCGTGTCCTACGGCACCGCCAAGACCGGCACCCTGCGCGCTGGCCAAACCGCCATCAACGCTGCTGACGTCTGCACCTTCTCGGGTGGCAAGCGTGGTTCGATCACCTTCGTGGTGAACGCACCTGCCAAGAACGTGAAGGGCGTGTACCAGCAAGCCGTGAACGGTCTGGCCGCTGGCTACCTGCCGCTGGAGCGTCCGTACGCTGGCAAGACCTACTAATCACAGGTCTTCAGACTTACGTCTGGCAAAAGGGCACCTTCGGGTGCCCTTTTTTTGTTTGTCGATTGCTACGGATGTATCCAGCTGAACCGGGTTGGGGGCCCATTTCCAATAGGTCGGCTGGACCTGCGTGGGTTCATGGCGGCCGTCAAATGCCCCGCTTGGAACGCGGCATGTGCGGTGCGGGATTCAAGGGTTGCGGCGCTGACGTCGTGGTCGCCTGAGTTGGCCCCGTTGACACCGGTCGACGCCTGTTCGGCGTGAAGGGCAGGGTGATGTCTGAGGTGGTGCACGAGCCTTGCCGGCGCCTGGATCAGGCGCCACGCGGTGCGGCGTGCGGCGGGCCGGATCCGGCCTTGTCGCCGACATCGTGGATGGCGTACCGGGTCGCGTCCGAGGTGATGTCCGAGGTGATGTCCGCGGTGACGGCCGGGACGGTGCCCCGGGTGGCTCCATGGCTGACGCCGGGAGGCTGGCCTCGGTGCATGCCTTCCGAAGGCACGCGATGCCGATGTCATAATGCGCCCGTTTCCGGACCCTGAGCGCCCTATGCAAACCTCCGTCGCTACCTCTGCCCTCCGTCGATCCACGCGCGGCTTCACGCTGCTTGAAATGCTGGTGGTGCTGGTGATCGTCGGCATGCTGCTGGGTCTCGTGGGCCCGCGTGTCTACAAGATGCTGGACCGTGGCAGCGCCACGACCGCCAATGCCCAGATCCGCCTCCTGCGTGGACAGGTGGAGAACCTCCGCATGGACATTGGGCGCTACCCGACGGCGGAAGAGGGCCTGGGCACGCTGCTGAAGGCGCCGGCCGATCCGGCCACGGCCGCCCGCTGGCGCGGTCCTTACCTGGACGACGTGAGCCTGCCCCTGGATCCCTGGGGCACGCCTTACCAGTACAGCGTCCCCGGGCGCGATGGTCAGCCCTATGCGCTCTACTCCTTCGGCGCCGACCGCAAGGCCGGAGGCACCGGCGACGATGCGGACCTGGGGCTGCTGCCGGCGCAGTAAGCGATCGCGTCCATGAGCCGGTCACGGCGCGGCTTCACGCTGCTCGAAGTGCTGGTGGTGCTGGCCCTCCTGGGCCTGGCGGCGGGCGTGGCTGCACCGCGGGCCATGCAGGCGATGGCGGGCGCCCAGGAGCGCGGATGGCGTAACGACGTGATGGCGCGCATCGAGTCCCTCCCGGCGCGTGCCTTTCTATCCGGTCAGCCCCTCACCATGACGGCCGAAGCCCTGCTTCGCGAACTGCCGCCGCCCCGCGACGGCGTCACCCTCGAGCTGCGACAGCCGCTGCGCTACACCGCGCTCGGCCTGGCCGTGGGCGGGGAGCTGAGCCTGGCCTTCGATGCACGCCCCGCCGAGCGCTGGCGCGTGGAGCCCGCGACGGGCCGCGTCACGGTGGCTCCCTGAGCGGTTGGCCATGAGACGAATCCCGTCCCTGCCGGCGCACGGTGCGCGAGGCTTCAGCCTGCTGGAGGCCATCGTGGCGCTGACCATTCTCGGCACCAGCACCGTGGCGCTGATGGCGTGGCTGCAGCAGAGCCGCGACACCCTCGTGCGCGTGGAGCGCGCGCGCGACGAAGCGCAGCTGCAGCTGGACGCCCAGGCCTGGCTGGCGACCCTGAATCCGTCCCTCCGCCGTGAAGGCGAGGTGGACCTCGGCGGCCTGCAGCTGCGCTGGACCAGCGAGCTCGTCGGTCCGGAGCGGGACGAGAACGACTACGGCGGCAATCTCCAGCCGCTGTGGCGCCTCGGGCTCTACCGCGTCCACGCGCAGGCCCACCGGGGCGAGGTGACGGCCAGCTGGGTGCAGACGCAGGCTGGCTGGCGGCCACGCGACCAGGTCGGCCTGTCATCGGGAGGGCAGTGATGGTGGCTCGACAGGCTCAGAGGCGCACGCACGACCGGCCCCGGGCGTCCCGCGGGCTCACCCTCCTGGAGCTGATGGTGACGCTCATGATCGTCTCGATGGGCGTGGGCCTGCTGGGGCAGTTGATGCACCAGATGAGCCAGGTGGAGCGCCGCCTCGAGGAGGAGGGCGGGTCCGCCTCCGTGCACTGGGCCTCCCGCCTGGCGCTGCGCGGGATGGTCGAGTCCGCGCTGCCTGAATTCGTGAGCCGCCCCAACTTCTTCACCGGGGACGCCCGCCAGGTGCGGCTGGCCAGTGCAGAAGCGCTGGAGCTGCCCGGCAGCGCCCAGGGGCGGCTGCAGCTGCGCTTCGAGGGCTCGAGCCTGCCTGGCGGTGAGCAGCGTCTGGTCCTGGACATGGAAGGGGCAGGCGGCCTCGAGGCGCCGGCGCCGCGCCCGACCGTGCTGCTGAGCTGGCGAGGAGAGCCCGGCCGCATCGACTACCTCGACGAGCAGGGGCGCTGGCAGGCCCAGTGGCCTTACGACCTCGAGGTGCTGCGGCGGCCGCCGCGCGTGATGCGCCTGCATCTGCCTGCCTCGCAGGGGGGCGATCTCTGGCTGAGCATCGCGACCACCCAGGGGCCGCGGCCGAGCCTGGCCGACTGGATGCTGCAATGAAGCGCCGCGCGTCTCAGCAAGGCTATGTGCTGCTGCTCGTGATGGGCATGCTGGCCGTGGCCTCCTTTGTGGCCCTGCGCTTTGCCGAGCGCATGGACCTGCGGCGCCAGGAGGCGCTCGGGCTGCGCCAGTACGTGGAGGCGCGGACGCTGGCCCAGGGCGCGCAGGCCACGGCGCTGTTCTGGATGTCCACCCATGCCCTCGCCCCCGCCGGCCATGGGCGGGAGGGGGAGGGGCTCCTGCGGGAGGACGGCACCTGGTACGCGATGCCGGACGGCGCGCTGCTGCAGGTGCAGGACCACCGGGGCCTGCTGTCCGTGAATGCGCTGAACCGGCCCGCCATGACGCAGCTGCTGCGCGGCACCGGGATGAGCCAGCAGCAGGCGGATGCGGCGCTGGATGTGCTGGAGGACTATGTGGACGTCGACAACCTCAAGCGCCTCAATGGCGCGGAGGCCGACGACTACCAGCGCCTCGGGCTGCCGCCCCCGCGCAACGACTGGCTGATGAGCCTCGGCGAGTTGGCCAACATGCCGCACTGGGGCGGTGAGCCGGCCCGCCTGCAGACCCTGCGCGAGCTGCTGCACACCGATGTCGACAACCAGTTCAACCCGAACACCGCGCCCATGGTGGTCCTGCGGGCGCGATTCCCGCAGGCGGACGAGGCGCAGCTCGCCCGGCTGGAGGGCTTGCGGCGCCAGCAGGGGCTGCCCAACGGCCGCATGGCGATGGCGGCGATCGGCCTGCCGCTGGACCAGGACGACTACATCTACGCGCCCGGTTTCAGCTCCCGCGTCCGGGTCTGGGCACCCGGTCTGCCGAGAGCCCTTGAGTACAATGTCCGGCTTGTTCCGGCCGGGGCTGCGCCCTGGATGATCCTCGATCAGCAGACCGTTTCTGCCCCCCTTCACACACCTGATGAGCGCCGTGCCATCCCGAACTTTCCTGCCTCGCTGGCGCAGCGCCCCTGAGGGGAACGCCCCCGTCGTGCTGGCGCTGGAGGGCCTTCGCGGGCTGCCTCAGCGCCGGGTCGGGCGGCTGGCCGTCGTCATCGCCCGCAGCCGGTGCCGCCTGCGCTGGTTCCGGCTGTCCACCCTGCCGGCCCATGAGCGCCTCGCGGCCCTGCGCATGCAGGCCCTGGCGTGGCAGCCCTTCGAGGACAGTGGCTGCGCACTGGCGCTGTTGGGCGATCAGGGCCTGGCCGTCTGCTGGGACCGCCATGCGGCCCGGCAGGCGCTGGCCGATGCGGGCCTGGACGAGAGCCGCGTGCAGTGGCAGCCGGAGCCGCTCTTCACGACGCCTGGCGAGGATGGCATCCGCCTGCTCGAGGGCGTCGACGGCGTCGAGGCGCAGCATTGGCAGTCCGGGCAGCTGCGCAGCAGCCAGTGGTGGGCGGCGCCGCCCGATGCCCGGGCCTGGTCCCACTTCCTGCATGCCGCGTCGCTGGGCAGCGTCGAGCTCCCGGCGCCGGTGACGGCCCCCTTGCGCGCGCGCCCCTGGACGCCCGTGGTGGATCCGCTGGGCAGCACGGGCAATCGCCAGACCGAGCGCCGGGTGGTGCTCGCCTGCAGCATGGCCCTCGCCCTGTGCTTCGGGCTGGCCGGCCGTCAGTGGTTCGGCCTGCACATGGCGGATCGCCAGCTGGACGAGCGCTTCGCCGGGCTCAGCCAGCGTGCCGAGCAGCAGGCGCAGTCCCGCCGCGAGGCGCTGGA
Organism: Burkholderiaceae bacterium; assembly: GCA_041912595.1. Taxonomy (GTDB): domain Bacteria; phylum Pseudomonadota; class Gammaproteobacteria; order Burkholderiales; family Burkholderiaceae_C; genus Roseateles_B. The sequence goes on along the minus strand of JAYRMR010000042.1, from coordinate 28,555 downwards.
TGTGGCGCAGCAGCTGCGGCTCTACGACCGCTGGCTGGCCAGTCCACTGCCCATCGAGGTGGCGGAGCACCTGCGTGACACCCTGGCGGGCACCGGCGCCGTGGTGAAGACACTCGACCTGCATGAACAGCAGCTGCGCGTGGGCCTGCAGGCCGGCCCGTCGGTGCAGCGGGCCGCGCTGATCCGTGCCCTGAGTGCGGGCGCCTGGTTCCGCGACGTCACCGAAGCCCGCGCCGATGACGGCGCCGGCCTCGTGGTGCTGGACATCCGCCTCGACGGCCGCCGCGCGCCCGCGGCGGCCAGCTTTGCCGACGCCGCCGCCACGCCTGGCACGGCCGGCGCGCCGACGGCGGCCCCGACCCCGGCGGCCAACGCCGCGCCACCGGCGGCATTCCCGGCGAATGCGCAGCCGGCCGGCACTGGCAATCCCTTCGCGACGCCGGCACCCGCCCAGGCGGCCGCGCCCGGCCAGGTGGGGGCCCCCGTGGCGGCAGCGCCGCGGCCCGCCGCGGTGGCACCGGCAGCGCCGTCCAAGCCCGCACCGGGCCCCAAGCAGCCGCCGGCGACGGTGCCTGACTTCCCGCCGGCCTCCGTCTTCGACGCCATCCCCACGCAGAAATGAGCGCGCTTTCTTCCTCCTTGCTCACCCAGTGGGCACAAGCTCGTGCGGAGTGGGAATCGTCCGCCCGGCTGCGGATCGGTCTGTGGTCCATGCTGGGCATTGCCCTGCTGTGGCTGCTGCTCGTCCTCCTGGATGCCGGTGATGCCAGCGCCCAACGCATCCTCTCGCGCGAGGCCGAGCTGCAGCGCCTCACCAAGGCCGCCAAGGGCGACCTGTGGGGCCAACGCCTGGCACAAGGCAAGGAGCAGCTGGCGGCCCTCGAGAGCATGGTCTGGTCGGAGCCGGAGCTGGGCCTCAGCGAGGCCGCCTTCCAGGACTGGCTGCGCGAGGTGAGCACCCGCCTGGGTCTCAAGGCCCGCGAGCTGCAGGTCGCGCGCGTCGAGCCGGCCAAGCTGGATCAGAAGGACCCGCTGCCGCCCGGGACCACCCTGCTGCGCGCCCGCCTGGTGGTGGACCTGCAGCGCGCCGCCCTGTTCAGCTTCCTCGCCGAGGTGGCGCGCAACGAGCGCAGCATCGTCGTCGAGCGTCTCATCATCCGCGGGCAGTCGCAGCCGGCGGTCGCCGAGATCGAACTGCGCGCGCTGGCACGCCGCCCGGGAGCCAAGCCTTGAAGCTGCAACAACTGACGCCCTGGCTGCTCATCCTCGGAGCCGGTGCCCTGGGCGCCCTCCTGTCGCCTGGCTACCAGCCGGAGCAGCCCCTCGTGGGCGGACGCCAGGATGTCTGGGAGCTGCCCGACCTGCCGCGCCACCCCGATGCCGTCGGGCAGGCGCTGGCCGTGAGCACCGCGCCCATCTTCGACCCCGAGAAACCCGTGAATGCCGTGGCCACGCCGGTGGAAGACCCGGGCTGGCGCATCGCCGCCTTTTTCCGGCGCGGCAAGGCCGGCACGGTGCTCATCCAGTTCAACGCGCCCGGCAAGGCCGCGGTGCAGCTGAAGGTGGGCGACAAGCTGCCCAATGGCGAGCGCATCGCCGCCATCGAGGACAGCGAAGTGCTGGTCCGCAAGGGCAAGCAGACAACGAGATATGGAGTGGAACGCCGTGAATGAACGCCTGATCAACTGGCCAGTGGGCTGGAGCACCGCTGCCGGCCTGGCGGCTGCAGCGTGGCTCGGCGGCTGTGCGCCGATCAACCCGGTCCTGCCGTCGACCATGCAGGCGGACACCTCCGTGAAGTCCCAGGCGGCGCAGCAGTCCGGCGAGTCGCGCAGCCCGGGCCTCAGCGTGAGCGAGGCGCCGCGCCCGCCCGAGACGGCCGCCAGCGCGGTCGCCGGCCCGGTGGTGGAGACGCCGCGCCTCAACGACCCGGTGCTGGCCGCGGCCAACATCCAGCAGCTGCCGCTGCCGACCTTCGTCCAGCTGATCTATTCGGAGGTGCTGAAGAAGGCGGTCACGGTGCATCCGGCCGTGCTGCAGCGCCAGGACCTGGTCACGTTCCGCACCGGCGAGGGCCAGACGGCCTCGCAGATCGAGCAGGCCGTGCGCGTGCTGCTCAAGAACTACGGGCTGTCGGTGCTGGACGTCGGCGGCCTGGTGCGCGTGGTGCCGGACAACGCCTCGCTGGGCGATCTCCCGGTGATCCAGTACGGTGCCGCCACGCCCGACGTGCCGCAGCCCCTGCGCCCCGTCTTCCATCTGGTGACGCTGCAGGCCGTGCGCCAGGTGGACGTCATCAGCTGGCTGCGCACCATGTTCGGCGACCGGGTGACGGTGTCCGATGACGCCGGCCGCAACGCCGTGCTCATCAAGGGCAATCCGGACAACGTCAAGGCCGCACTGGAAGCCGTCGCCGCGCTGGACCAGCCGGCCATGAAGGGGCGTGCCAGCCTGGCGCTGAACCCGTCCTACTGGTCGGCCGAGGAGCTGGCACGACGCCTCTCCGACGTGCTGGGGGCCGAGGGCTACGCCGTCCATCCGGTCGGCACGGCCGTGACGCCCGGCGCGGTGCGCTATCCCATCATCCTGCTGCCCATCTCGGCGCTGAACGTCGTGTATGTCTTCGGCAATTCCGACGCCGTGACGTCCCACGTCGCCGAATGGGCGCGCACGCTGGACCGCCCGAACGAGCGGGGCATCGGCAAGTCCTTCTTCACCTATGCCGTGAAGCACAAGGACGCCGAGCTGCTGGCCCAGACGGTCGACCGCATCCTGTCCGGCGGCAACCGCCCGGTCAGCGCCGGTGCGGCCGCCCCGGCCACCGGCGCCTCCACCGCCTCGTCCGGCGACAGCAGCCGCTTGAGCTCGGTCGTGGTCGACAAGTCGACCAATGTGCTGATCTTCCAGGCGCGGCCGGAGGAATACGGCCAGATCTCCTCCCTGCTGCAGACGCTGGACCGGCCCACCAAGGCGGCGCTGATCGAGGTGACGGTGGCGGAGCTCTCGACCGATGACTCCAAGGATCTGGGCTTCGACTGGCTGTCCCAGTCCATCAGCATCGGCGGCGGGGCCAAGGCCGTGCTGAGCAACAACTCGTCCGCGTTGCCGGCGGGCTCCGGCCTGGCCGGCGGCGGCAACCTCCGGATCTTCAACGGCGCCGGCGCCATGCGCCTGGCCGTGACGGCGCTGGCCTCCACCAACCGCGCGACCATCCTCTCGAGCCCGCGCCTGATGGCCCGCAACGGCGAGACGGCCACCATCCAGGTCGGCCAGGACGTGCCCATCCTCACCTCCCAGCAGACGACGGCTGTCGGCGGCACCACGACGCCCGGCCTGCTCCAGACGGTCCAGTACCGCAACACGGGCGTGATCCTCAAGATCAAGCCGGTCATCCATTCCGGCGACCAGGTGGATCTCGACGTCACCCAGGAAGTCAGCGAGCTGGGCACGACGGACGTCGGCATCACGACGTCCCCGACCTTCAAGACCCGCAAGATCGACACCAAGCTCACGCTGCGCAACGGCTCCACGGTGCTGCTGGGTGGGCTGATCTCCGAGAACGGCTCGCAGTCCTCGAGCGGCATTCCCTTCCTCAAGGACGTGCCGGTGGTGGGCAGCCTCTTCGGCAAGCAGGGCCGCAAGGGGGATCGCCGCGAGCTGATCGTCCTCATCACGCCCTACATCGCCAACGACGCGCACGACGCCGAGCTCATCACGGACGCCTTCCGCAAGTCGCTCGGCAACTGGGCCACGCAGACCAAGCCGCTGGCCCCGCTGCCGCCGGGCGAGGCGAGCCCGGTGGTGCCGCCGGCCTCGACCCCGAGCTCCGGGAAGTGACGATGGACCAGGATTCCCGTCAGCCGCCGCCCTCCCAGCAGCGCCTGGGCGAGCTGCTCCTGCAGGCCGAGGCGCTGCGCGAGCCGGAACTGCAGGCGGCCCTGGCCTTCCAGGCGGCCCATGGCGGCCGGCTGGGCGCCGTGCTGCTGCGCATGGGCGCCCTGACGTCCGACAGCCTGATGCCGGTGCTGGCCGCCCAGCTGGGTCTGCCCTGGCTGCGCGGGGCCTCGCTGGCCGAGTCCCTGCTGCGCGCGGGGCTGGCGGAGCTCGGTCCGCAGGGCATGCGCCTGCTCGGCGCCGGTCTGCTGGCCTGGCGGGATGCCGAGGGTGCCTGGCAGCTGGCCAGCGCCGATCCCCTGCGGGCGGACCTGGCCGAGGAGGTCGCGCAGACCACCGTCCTGGCCGAGGCGACCTGGCACCTGATGTCCGACGGCGAGTTCGAGCAGTGGGCCCAGCGCCTGCGCATGAACGCGCTGAGCCTGCACGCCCAGGACGAGCGCACGCTGCGCGAGCTGGCGGAGGACGCGCCGGTCATCGCCTTCGTGAACAACCTCGTCGCCCAGGCCGTGGAGGCCCGCGCGTCCGACATCCACCTCGAGCCCGGTGAGCGCGAGTTCGAGGTGCGCCTGCGCATCGACGGTGTCCTGCACCGGCGCCAGCAGGTGGACATGGCGCGCTATCCGGCCGTGGTGTCCCGCATCAAGCTGGTCGGCGGGCTGGACATCGCCGAGCGCCGCCTGCCGCAGGACGGCCGCATCTCGACCCGCGCGGCCGGCGTGGAGATCGACATCCGCGTCTCCACCATCCCGGCGGTGCACGGCGAATCCGTCGTCATGCGCCTGCTGCCCAAGCAGGTGGCGGACCTCTCGCTGGAGCGGCTGGGCCTGCGCCCGACGCAGCTGCAGCTGTTCCGCCGCTGGCTGAACATCCCGAACGGCCTGGTGCTGGTCACCGGCCCGACCGGCTCCGGCAAGAGCACGACGCTGTACTCCGCGCTGGCCGCCACCAATGACTTCACGCGCAAGATCGTGACGGTCGAGGACCCGGTCGAGTTCCGCCTGCCGCATGTGATCCAGGTACAGGCGCAGCCCGAGATCGGCTACACCTTCGCCCGCGCCCTGCGTGCCTTCCTGCGCCACGACCCGGACGTGATCATGGTCGGCGAAATCCGCGACCGCGAGACGGCGGAGATCGCCATCCAGTCCGCCCTCACCGGCCACCTGGTGCTGGCGACGCTCCACACCAACGACGCGCCCTCGGCCATCACGCGGCTGATCGACATGGGCGTCGAGCCCTTCCTCGTGGGGGCGGCACTGCGGGCGGTGATGGCGCAGCGCCTGGTGCGCCGCCTGTGCGCCCAATGCGCGCAGGACGCCGAACACCCGGCCCTGCTGAGCGACGCCGACTGGGCCCGTGCCCAGGCGGACGCCGCCGCCGATGCCGCGCTTGCGGGGGCGGGCGCCGCAGGCGGCCCGGCGGCGCGCTGGCGCCGGCCCATGGGCTGCCCCGCCTGTGGCCACACCGGCTTCTCCGGCCGCATCGGCCTGTACGAGATGATGGACGTCGGCCCCGCGATGCAGCACGGCATCGCGCAGGGCCTGGGCGCTGGCGAGCTGGAGCGCATGGCCAATGAGGCCGGGCGCCGCAGCCTGGCCCAGGAGGGGGCGCTCAAGGTCCTCCAGGGGCTCAGCACCATGGATGAGGTCTACCGGGCGACCGGCACGGGAGCGGCGCCCTGATGCGATTCGACTACCGGGCCCGCGATGCGGAGGGACGCGAGACGCGTGGCCGGCTGGAGGCCGCGAGCGAGGCCGCGGCCGTGCGGGCGCTGTCGGACCAGGGGCTCACCGTCGTGCAGCTCCAGGCCGAGGCCGGAACCCAGGCCGCGCCGCGCCGCCGGGGCGCCATCACCCGGGCCGACCAGATCATGCTGCTCCAGGAGCTGGCGACGCTGCTCAAGGCCGGGGTGTCGCTGGGCGACACGCTGCCGAGCCTGACGGAGGCCTATGCCCAGCATCCGCTCGGCCCCGCGCTGGCGGACATGCACGCCCAGGTGAGAGCGGGCGGCCGGCTGTCGGCGGCCCTGGAGCTGCCGGCGCTGAAGCTGCCGGGCTATGTCCATGCCCTGACGCAGGCCGGCGAGGCCAGCGGCCAGCTGGCCCGGGCGCTGTCAGATGCCGCGACCCAGATGGAGCTGGACCGCAAGTCGGGCGAGGCCCTGCGCAGCGCCCTGATCTACCCCAGCCTGCTGGTGTGCGTGGGCATCGTGGCCGTGTTCTACATCTTCATCGGCGTTGTGCCGAAGTTCGCGCCCATGCTGCGCAATGCGCGGGCCGAGGTGCCGGACATCTCGCGCTGGCTGATCTCCTCGGGCGTCTTCGTCAAGGCCCACCTCGGCGTCGTGCTGGGCGTGGGCGGGGCGCTGCTCGTGCTGATCGCCGCGCTCCTGGCGCAGGCGCCCGTGCGCCACTGGCTCTTCCAGCGGATCTCGCGCTGGCCGGGCATCGGCCCCTGGCTGTACCAGATGGAGATCGGTCGCTGGGCGACGGTCCTCGGCACCTTGCTGGACAACCGCGTGGCCATCGTGCCCGCCATGAACCTGGCCGTCGGGGCGCTGCGCCTGGATGCCATGCGGGCCGGCCTGGAGCGGGCCGCGCGTTCGCTGCAGCAGGGCGAATCGCTCGCGCAGGCGCTGTCGGCACAGACCTGGTTCCCGCCGACGCGCATCAACCTCGTGCGGGTCGGCGAGCGCTCGGGCGAGCTGCCCCGCATGCTGATGGCGCTCGGCGAGGCGCAGACCGAGAGCGCGCGCACGACGCAGGCCCGCCTGCTGTCCCTCATCGAACCGGCGGCCATCCTCATCATCGGCGGCCTGATCGGCTTCATCATGACGGCCGTGATGATGACCATCACCAGCCTGAACGCCTCGATCTGAGCCGCCGCCGCGGCCCGCGCCATGAAGGTGCTCTGGGCGCTCAGTGCTGTCAGGGCTTCAGGGCTTCAGGGCCTGCCGCCGGGCCGCCACGTCGAGGGCCTCGGCCTGTGCCGCCGCCAGCGCGTCGATGGCCGCCCGCGCCGCCGCCGGCAGCTCGCCGGTGTAGCGCTCGATGCGCCCGGCCCCGGTCCGCGTGAGCGCCTGGGCCAGGGCGGCTTCGTCGAGCGGCTGCCCGGGCGCAAGCTGGTCGAGCTGCCGCCGCACGGCGCCGTGCGGGTCCTGCTGCAGGTCCTCCTGGGCGCACAGGCTCCAGTTCACCGCGGGTTGCTGCACGAGCCAGCGCAGCTGGCCGGCGCACTGCTGCAGGGCCCGCGCGAGGAAGTCGTCCAGCGCCGCGTCGGGCATCGTGGTCTGCCCGTCCAGGCGGTGCGTCTGGATCATCTGCCGCCACATCTTGCGATTGGAGTGGAACACCGCGCTCGGGTCGCGGAGCATCCAGACGATCGGCGCCCCGGGCCAGCGGCGCAGCAGCGACTGCAGCCGGAAGGTGTGGTTCGGGGACTTCAGCAGCATCGGCCGCGTCACGCCCGCCTGACCCAGGCGGCACAGGGCGAGAAAGGCCTCCAGGGACGCCAGCCAGCCGTCGTCGGCGAGCCAGTGGGCGCCCTCCAGCGTGTGGGCCAGCTCCCCCAGCCGATCGGGCTGGAGAAAGGCCCGGTAAGCCGAATCGACGCCCATGGACAGCAGCGCGAACTCGTCTTCCTGCGGGGACCGTGGGCCCACGTGCAGGCCGTCCATCGGCCGCGCGACGGCGACGTTCCGGGGCGGCGCGCCCAGCAGGGCGAAGCTGCAGGCGCTCATGCACTGCCAGGTCTCCGGCGTGGGCAGGCCGGTGGCGGCCGCCAGCAGCTCGTGCATCACGGTGGTTCCGCTGCGCCAGGCGCCCAGGATCAGCCACGGCGCGGGTTCCGGCGGTCGCCCGGCCGGCAGGCGGTCGCGGCTCAGACGCAGGTTCCAGGTGTTCCAGTGGCTGGTCCAGCGCAGGCGGGCGCGGGTCGTCAGCGGCAGCCGGGACCAGGCGGGCGGCTGCTGCAGCCAGGTGAGCAGGGGCTGACTGATGGGGAGCATGGGCTTGGGATCCGCGAAGTTCGCGAGGTCAGCGGGGGAAGAGGCGCTGGCGCGCGGCGTCAGCCTCGCCCAGCTGCGCCTCCAGCAGCTGGCGCAGGAGCTGGGCGTCCTGCGGTCGCTCGGCGGTGAGGTCGCTCCGCTCGCCGGCATCGACGGCCAGATCGAACAGCTGCTGGGTACCGGCGGCACGGTCGAGGACCAGCTTGAGCGTGCCGTCGATCACCGCATACCGGCCCCGCTGCAGGGGCGCGAAGCGGCTCTGGCGCTCCATCGCCATGGCGTAGACCGGCCGGGCCGGCAGCGGCGCGCCTTCCAGCGCCGGGCGCAGGCTGCGGCCGTCGGCCCGGGGCAGGGGCGCGGCGCCGCCGAAGTCGGTGATCGTCGGGGCGACGTCCGCCAGGCTCACGGGCGTGTCCACCTGGCGGCCGAGACGCTGGCCGGGCAGCTTGACGATCAGCGGGACGCGCAGGACGTCGTCGGTGAGGATGTCTCCGGCGTGGCCCAGGTAGCCATGCTCGAACGACTCGCCGTGGTCCGAGGTCACGATCACCAGGGCGTCGTCGAGGCGGCCTGCCTGCTGCAGCTGTGCCAGGAAGCGGCCGAGCGCTTCGTCGGCCCCCATGACGCTTTCCCGGTAGCGCAGGCGGTGCTTCTGCACGAGCGCCTGCTGGCTGTCGGAGAAGGCCGTCATGCCCAGCTGCTGGGACCAGCGCGAGAGGTCCTCGCCCGGCAGCAGCTTGCCGCGCGTGCTGGCCGGCGGCAGGAAGGGGTCGTGCGGCGGCAGGGTGTGGATCCAGGCGAAGGCCGACGCCTGCGCGCGGATGGCCGCGAGCGCCGGCTCGTAGGTGAGCTCCGGCGGGTAGGGGTGCGTGCTGCCGTGCAGGTAGACGTCCAGCGTGTCCAGGAAGGGCACGAGGCTGGACAGCCAGAACGGCAGCGTGCTGTCAGGGAAGCGGGTCAGCAGGATGCGGGGCTGGCTGCCGAGCGAGGTGGTCGGGGAGATGCGCTGGTCGTCGTAGCCGGTGTCCGTGCCGTGGTGGCGCGGGCTGGCGAGGATGTTGGCGCTGAAGGAGATCGTGCGGTAGCCGGCCTCCCGCAGCCGGTGCGACAGCGACGGGTCCTGCAACGGCCGGGCGGCCTTCGCGACGATCTGCACGCCCCAGTGGTGCCAGGGCAGGGCGCCGGTCTCCAGGCTGATCGTGCTGGGCGTCGTGAAATTGGAGGTGCTGTAGGCCCGCGAGAAGCAGGTCGCCTGCGCGGCGAAACGGCGCAGCTCGGGCATCAGCGTGGGACCGGTCCCGCAGACCCGGGCGTCGCCCTCGGCCAGCGTGTCGATGGTGATGAGGAAGATGTCCTTGACGGGGGGCGTCGGTCGCGCGGGGGCCGGGCTCGTGGGTCCGGCGATGAGGCGCGGAGGGCTCCACGCCAGCATCAGCAGCGCCGCCGCCAGCAGGGCGAGGGCCAGCGGGCGCAGGGACTGCAGGAGACGCAGCAGGGCGCTGGCCACCACGCGGATCGCCCCGCGCCAGACGAGCCACGCCAGCAGGACGAGCAGGATGCCGGCGATCGATGCGCGCACATGCGGCGTTATGCTGAGCGAGGCGCCCGAGTTCAGCTTGAACCAGGCCCAGGCCGTGCCGCCGAGCTGCCACAGGCAGACCCAGCTGCTGGGCAGCAGGACCAGCGCCCACGCCGCGGTCTCAGCCCCCGCGGGCCGGAGGCGGGCCACCAGCTGGCGCAGCGCCACGCCGGCCGCCGCCAGCAGCAGGCAGCACAGGCCGATGAGCACGGCGGCCAGCGCGACATCGCCCAGCAGCTCCGTGCCCGTCTTGAAGGCGATGAAGGCGTCCAGCTGCCGCAGCAGCGCGAAGGGCATCCACAGCAGCAGCAGGGCGCTCAGAGAAAGGCTGAACAGCTGCCACAGGGTGGGTCGAGGCCAGGCCAGCCCGCCTTGCGGGTCCCTCACGGCCCTCATTCGGCGTCTTTGCTGAATCCCCGCTGGAACCAGCGCTTGACCAACTGGGTCAGCCAGCGCCGCAGCATCAGCCAGCCCCCGACGATGGCCGCCAGAACCGGGGCCAGCAGCTGGAACAGCATGCCGCCGGCATTGGGGTCGATGTAAGCAAATGCAGCAGAATGAGCAGACAGGCAAGCCAGCCCGACAAGCAGCGTGCGGCAAACTGAGGGCGGGATTCTGGGCATGAGCAAGGCGTTCCGGCAGAGGACGGTGCATTTTAGCGGGTAAGCACCGCCGCACGAGCCTCGCCGGGCCGCGCTATAGAATTCGAGCCCCGCCACCTGCCACAGCGTAAAGCGCACTCTTCAGAGGTGCATGCGCCTCTCCTGCATTGAAACTTGCCCGCCACACGTTCTTCAATCTGCTCGGCCTGGGGGCACCCCTGCTGTTCGCGATCTTCTCGATCCCGGCGCTGTACAAGGCCCTGGGGGCCGAGCAGTTCGGATTGTTGACGCTGATCTGGGCGGTTACGAGCTACTTCGGGCTGTTCGACCTGGGTCTCGGGCGCGCGCTCACCCAGCGGCTGGCGATCTCGCTCGAGCGCGGCGGTGAAGACGCGGGTGAACTCACGGCGACGGCCCTTCTGCTGATGACCGGCGTTGGCATCCTGGGCGCCCTGCTGCTGCTGCTCCTGGCGCCCTGGGGCGTCAGTCTCATGAAGGACCTGCGTTTCCAGCAGCTGGCCATCCATGCCTGCTGGATCATGGCCTTCGCGCTGCCCGCGATCGTCGTCACGGCCGGCCTGCGAGGCGTGCTGGAGGCCTGCCATGCCTTCGAGGTGCTGAACTACATCCGGCTCCCGATGGGCATGTGGACGTTCCTCGGCCCCTGGGTCGTCGTCACATGGCGCGGGCCTGACCTGCTCATGATCGCCGTCGTGCTGGCCGTGGGCCGCTGGTGCGCGGCGGCGGTGCATGCCTGGTTTGCCTGGCGCGCCCTGCCGCAGGCCCATGGCCGCCTGGCGTGGCGAGCCCACCTGGTCAAACCGCTGTGCAGCAGCGGGGGCTGGCTGATGGTGAGCAACCTGGTGAACCCCTTCATGGCCTATGTGGACCGCTTCGTCATCGGGGCGGCCATCTCCACGGCGGCAGTCGCCTACTACACCACGCCGCAGGAGCTGGTCACCAAGCTGTGGATCATCCCGGGAGCGTTGACGGGGGTGCTCTTCCCGACGTTCGCGGTGCTCATCGAGCGCCGCGATCCCGAGGCCTGGACGCTGTTCGACCGGGCCGTGGCGTGGCTCTATGCGCTGCTCCTGCCGGTGACGGCGGCACTGGCCCTGTTCGCCAACGAGATCCTGACGATCTGGCTGCACGACGCCCACTTCTCGAGCCAGGCCGCGCCGGTGCTGCGCCTCTTTGCCGTGGGCATCTTCGCGTCCTGCCTGGCGCACGTGCCCTACACCTGGGTGCAGAGCTCCGGCAACAACCGCCCGGCGGCCTTGCTGCACGTCTCCCAGGCCATCCTCTACGTTCCGCTGATCTGGCTGGCCGCCGTGCAGTGGGGGCTGGTCGGGGCGGCCTATGTCTGGCTGATCCGCGGGGTCTTCGACTCGGCAGCCATGACCTGGCTGTGCCACCGGCAGCGCCCGGCGCCCGGGGTGTGGCGCCATGTCGGATGGCTGCTGGGGGGGACCGCCCTGCCCATCGTCGTGCTGGAGCTGGCCGACGTGCAGGCGTCGGGCTGGCGCGTGCTCGTCTGGCTGGGCACCCTGGCGATCTCGCTGGGGCTGGCCTACCGGCAGTACAGGGCGCTGACGGAGGAGCGGTCCATGCGGCTGCCGGTGCCCGATCCGGCCGCGGCGCCTGACGAGGTCCAGCCTCTCGTGACGATCGTGACGCCGGTCTACAACCAGGCGGGTTTTCTGGCGGCGACCATCGAGAGCGTGCTGGCCCAGACCTATCCGAACATCGAGTACATCGTCGTGGACGACGGCTCGACGGACGAGTCCCTCGAGGTGGCGCGGCGCTACGGCGACCGGGTGCGGGTCGTCAGCCAGAAGAACGCCGGGCAGGCGGCCGCCCTCAATGCGGGCTGGGCGTCGTCTCACGGCGAGATCCTGGCCTACCTCAGCTCCGATGACCGACTGCTCCCGGACGCTGTCAGCACCATGGTGCGGGCACTGCAGCGCAGGCCGGACTGCAGCGTGGCTTACTGCGATTTCTGGCTGATCGACGCCGACGGCCAGCGCATGCAGGCGGTCCGCACGGAGGAGTTCTCCGACTACCGCCTGCGCGTCCATCTGGTCTGCCAGCCCGGGCCGGGCGCCTTCTTCCGCCGCGAGGTCTTCGACCGGACGGGCGGATGGGACGCCGGCCTGCGCCAGGTCCCGGACTACGAGTTCTGGCTGCGGGCCTCCCGCTACGGCGCCTTCCAGCGCGTGCCCTATGCGCTGGCCGAGTACCGGATCCACGAGGAGTCCGCGTCCTTCCGCTCGATGAGCGTGGTGCGGGCCGACGAGATCATCCAGGTCACGGCCCAGCACGCGACGGCGGTGAGCGACAGCGAGGCGCGCATGGCGGCCGTGGCGCGCTCGTTTGCGATCTCCGCCATGAACCATGCGCAGTCCGGGCGCCCCCACACCGCCGTCCGTCGGGCGCTGGGGGCGGTCAAGCGCCACCCCGCCACCGTGCTGGAGCTGATGCTCTGGCGTCGGATCATGTCGGGCTTTTTCCGTCGTGCCTACTACAGGCTCATTTCGTGAGAGGCACCTGATGCTGCTTGAACGGACCGGCGGGCGATGGCCGGCATCATCCTGGGTCATCTGGCTGCTGGTCGTCGTGGCGCCCACGCCCTGGCTGTCCGCGGGCAGCTCCATGGGGCCGCACGTGCTGCTGCTCCTCGTCCTCGGCGCGCTGCTGCTGCAGCAGGGCGCGCGCATGCCTGCGGTCGGCTGGACACTGGCGGCGTCGGCGGTGCTGCTGCTGCATTTCGCCTTCGCCCTGTTCGTGACGCCCTGCGAGGACTCGTTCGGCAAGTCGGTGGCGAGCGAGCTGGTGCTGATCCCGCTGATCTGGGCGCTCGGCCTTCTGGCGGCCGGCCACGACGGGCGCTCCGTCGACGGCACCTTGCGCCAGGTGCTCGTGCTCGTGGTGGTGTCCGTGATGATCGAGAAGGCCTATCTGGTCCTGGCGAGCAAGTCGGAATACCTGCGCCCCAGCGGGATCTTCAGCGAGCCTTCGCACCTGGCGCTGTCCATGGCGCCGGTCCTGGCGGCGCTCATCGTGTCCGGCCGTCGGCGCAACCAGCTGTACGGCTGGCTGGGGACGCTGATCCTCTATGCGCTGTCCGCGTCCGCCACGCTGTTCGTGGTGCTGGCGATCTGCCTGCTCTTCGTCACGCTGGGCAAGCCGTCCGCCAAGGGGCGTGGGCGCACGGTGCTCCGGGTGCTGGCCGTGAGCGTCCTGTCGGTCGGGCTGGTGGCCGTCTCCCCGTACCGGGACGCCTTCGTCGAGCGCATCCTGGGACTGGGCGACGTGAGCCTGAGCGCCAACATGTCCAGCCTGATCTACCTGCACGGCTGGGAGTCCGCGCTGGGCAACTTCGACGCCACCTCCGGATTCGGGCTGGGCATCAACCGCATGGGCTGCTTCCCGCGCCCCGAGACGTCCGCGACCGACATCCTCGAGTTCTTCGACCTGGGCGACTCGAACTACAACGACGGCTCCTTCACCTTCTCCAAGCTGCTCAGCGAGTTCGGTGTGCTGGCCATCGTCTGGCAGCTGGGCGTGATGGTCTTCATGTTTCGCGCGATCCGCAGGATGCGTTCGGCCGACCCGCAGCAGTACACCTGGCACGCGTTCCTGCTGGGCGGCGTCGTGGTGATGTCGCTGGGCGCCTTCATCCGGGGCACCGGCTACTTCTCGGGGCCCTTCCTGCTGGGGATCTGGGCCATGTTCCAGCTCACCCGCATGAAGCCGCACAGCGCACCTGCCTAGAATCCCGGCGCATGCCCCTGTCCTCGATCCTGCCGGCGAGGCCTTTGCGATCGGCGCACCGCCACGGCGCCCCTCCTGACCCGACATCCCTTGACACGCCATGACGCCCACAACGACCGAGATCCCCACCCGTGAACAGCTGGTCCTGACCATCGTCGCTCGCCTCGAGGAGGAGCTGGAGCGCGCACGCGCGGCCTTCGCGGCCTCTGCGAGCGAGGTCGGCGTCCGCTACTGCGCGATCGACGATCTGCTGCCGCAGGACTGGGCCCGCCAGGTGAGCGAGGCCTTCCCCGAGCCCTCGGCCATGCGCCTGATGGACAGCTTCCGGGAGAAGAAGTACACGTCCAAGGACTTCGACCGGTTCAGCCCGCTGATGGCCGACATCACCTTCGCCGTGCAGGATCCGCGCGTTGTCGCCGTCGTGGAGCGCATCACCGGCATTGCGGACCAGCAGCCGGATGCGCAGCTCTACGCGGGCGGGCTCAGCGCGATGGTGCAGGGCCATTTCCTCGGGCCGCACATCGACAACTCCCACGAGGCCAGCCGCCAGCGCTACCGCACGCTGAACCTGCTGTACTACGTGTCGCCCGACTGGGCCCTGGAGAACGGCGGCAACCTCGAGCTGTGGGACCGGGACGTGCGCCAGCGCACCACCATCGTCAGCCGCTTCAACCGCCTGGCGCTGATGGAGACGACGCCCACCTCGTGGCACTCGGTCAGCCCGGTCGTGGCCCAGGGCACGCGCCGCTGCGTCTCGAACTACTACTTCTCGCCGACGTCGCCCACCGGAAAGCCCTACTTCAATGTGACCTCGTTCAGCGCCTGGCCAGACCAGCCCTTCAAGCGCCTGTGGGCCCGCCTCGACGGGCATCTGCGCCAGGGCGTGCGCAAGCTGGTGCCGCAGGGGCTGGGCCGCAAGGACGTCTACGAAGGGCCGCGCAAGTGAAGTCCGACGACGGGCGCCTGATGCTGTTCGCGCCCAATGTGCACACCGGCGGCGGGCTGGTGCTGCTGAAGTCCCTGCTCGCGGCCTGGCCCGCGGCGCGTCCGCTGCGGGCGTGGCTCGACGCGCGCGCCCGGCATGACCTGACCCTGCCCGCCGGCGCCGAGGTGACGTGGGTGGAGGCTTCCCCCCTGTCGCGTGTCCGGGCGCAGTGGGACTCGGCCCGCCTGGCCCGCGCCGAGGACCGCCTGCTGTGCTTCCACGGCCTGCCGCCGGCCTGGGACTCGCCGGCGCGCGTCGAGGTCTTCCTGCAGAACCGCAACTACCTGGGCGAGGTGGACCTGTCGACCTTCAGCCCCCGCACGCGCCTGCGCCTGCGTCTGGAGCAGTGGATGCTGCGCCGAGGCCGCGAGCGCGTGCATTGCTACTGGGTGCAGACGCCCTCGATGGCCGCCGCGCTGCGTCGCTGGTGGGGCCCGGTGGAAGGGCGCCCGCCGACCGTGAGGGTGCTGCCCTTCCTGCCCTTGCTGCCGGCGGCACCGACCGGGGGCACGGCGGGGACTGCGGCGCCTGCGCTGGACTTCCTCTATGTCGCCGACGGCGAGGCCCACAAGAACCACCGCCGCCTGATCGAGGCCTGGCGCCTGCTGGCGGCCGAGGGGCTGCGGCCCTCGCTGGGGCTCACGCTCGGCGCGAAGGACCGGGCGCTGCGCGACTGGATCGACGGCGAGGCGCAGGCGCATGGCCTGCAGATCCGCCAGCTGGGCGTGCTGCCGCATGCGGAGCTGCTGGGCTGGTATGGGCGCTGCCGCGCGCTGGTGTTCCCGTCGCTGAGCGAGTCCTTCGGCCTGCCGCTGATGGAGGCGCGCGAGGCCGGCTGTCCGGTGCTGGCCGGCGAGCTCGACTTCGTGCGGGACGTCTGCGAGCCCGCCCAGACCTTCGACCCGCTCTCTGCGGTGTCCATCGCGCGGGCCGTGCGCCGCTTCGAGGGCCGCCCGCAGGCACCGCTCGAGCCGGCCGGCGCGGCCGCCTTCCTGGCCGCCCTCATGGCGGAGCCGCAGTGAGGGTGCTGCTGCTGAGCCAGCACTTCTGGCCCGAGTCCTTCCGCATCAACGAAGTCGCGCAGTCTCTCGTGGAGCAGGGCTGCGAGGTCACCGTGCTGACGGGCAAGCCGAACTACCCGGAAGGGGCGATCTACCCGGGCTACCGCGTGGGCGGCGTGCAGACCGAGCGCCACGAGGGCTACGACATCGTCCGCGTGCCGCTGTGCCCGCGCGGCGCGGGCGGGGCGCGTCGCCTGGTGATGAACTACCTCAGCTTCATCGCCAGCACCGTGCTGCTGGCGCCCTGGGCGCTGCGCGGCCGGCGCTTCGACGTGATCTTCGTCTACGGCACCTCGCCGATCCTGCAGGCCATCGGGGCCATCGCGCTCAAGTGGATCAAGCGGGCCGCGCTCGTGACGTGGGTGCAGGACCAGTGGCCGCAAAGCCTCGAGGTCACGGGCTTCGTGCGCAACCGGCGTGCCCTGGCCGCGGTGGCCGTGGTGGTGCGCTGGATCTACCGCCGCTGCGACCTGCTGCTCGTGCAGTCCCAGGCCTTCCTCGCGCCGGTGCGGGCCATGGCCGGGCACACGCCCGTCGCCGTGCACCTGAACCCGGGCGACCGCGAGCAGCCGGCCGCGGCGCCGCTGCCGGCCGCCCTGGCGTCGCTGCCCTGGGGCGAGGGCTTCCACATCGTCTTCGCCGGCAACCTGGGCACCGCGCAGGCGCTGGACTGCGTGCTCGAGGCCGCCGAGCGGCTCGGTGCGGCCTCGGGCGTGCGCTGGGTGCTGGTGGGCAGCGGGGCGCGAAGCAGCTGGTTGCAGGCGCAGGTGCGCGAGCGGGGGCTGGACCACGTGCTGCTGCCGGGGCGCTTCGACCCCGCCTGCATGCCGGCCCTCTTCGAGCGCGCCGATGCGCTGCTGGTGAGCCTGAACCGGGGCGAGGCGCTGGCGCAGACGGTTCCGAGCAAAATACAGGCCTATCTGGCCGCCGGGCGGCCCGTGGTGGCCAGCCTGGACGGCGAGGGCGCACGGGTGCTGGCCGAGGCCGGGGCCGGCGTCAGCGCCCCCGCCGAGGACGCCGCGGCACTGGCCGAGGCGGTGCGGGCGCTGCAGCAGCGCAGCCCGGCCGAGCGTGCGGCCATGGGCGAGGCCGGCCGCCGCTACTACCGCGCACATTTCGATCCGGCGCAGCTCGCGCAGGATCTTGTTGGACATTTCGAGCAGGCCTGTGCGCTGCGTCGAGGAAAGTGAAAGAGATGACATTGCAAGACAACGCCGGCCGCTGCCGGGTGCTGGTCCTCGGGGCCAGCGGCATGCTCGGCAACGCCGTGCTGCGCTGGTTCGCGCAGGACCCGGCCTACGAGGTGATCGGCTCCGTGCGCGGTGCGGCTTCGGCCCAGCGCCTGCAGGCCCTGGCGCCCGCCGCGACGCTGCGGGTGGGCGTGGACGTCGAGAACCTCGATGCCCTGACGCGCCTCTTCGCCGAGACCCGCCCGCAGGTGGTGATCAACTGCGTCGGCGTCATCAAGCAGCTGGCCGAGGCCGACGACCCGCTCACCGCCATTCCGCTGAACGCGCTGCTGCCGCACCGCCTCGCGCGCCTCGCGCAGGTGGCGGGTGCGCGCCTGGTGCATGTCAGCACCGACTGCGTCTTCGATGGCCGCCGCGGGGGCTACAAGGAATCCGACGCGCCCGACGCGACCGACCTCTACGGCCGCAGCAAGCTCCTGGGCGAGGTGGACTACCCCAACGCCGTGACGCTGCGCACCTCCATCATCGGCACCGAGCTGAGCAGCCATCACGGCCTCGTGGGCTGGTTCCTCGCGCAGTCCGGCGCCGTGCGCGGCTTCACCCGGGCCGTGTTCTCGGGCCTGCCGACGGTCGAGCTGGCCCGCGTGATGCAGGAATTCGTGCTGCAGCGCCCCGAGCTGCACGGCACCTACCATGTGTCCGCCGCGCCCATCGACAAGCACGCGCTGCTGAGCCTTGTCGCCGAGGTCTACGGCCGCGACACCCGCATCGACCCGGACGACCGCCTCGTCATCGACCGCTCGCTGGACTCCACCCGCTTCCGTGAGCTGACCGGCTACACGCCGCCGGCGTGGCCCGAGCTGGTGCGCCGCATGCACGCCTTCGCCTGAACGCCCTCGCACCCAGAGATCCCGAGACTCGCCATGTTCAAAGACAAAGTTCTTCTCATCACCGGTGGCACGGGCAGCTTCGGCAATGCCGTGCTCTCGCGCTTCCTCAAGTCCGACTTCGCCGAGATCCGCATCTTCAGCCGCGACGAGAAGAAGCAGGAAGACATGCGCATCGCGCTCAAGAGCGACAAGGTCAAGTTCCACATCGGTGACGTGCGGGACTACGACAGCGTGCACGACGCCCTCAACGGCGTGGACTACGTCTTCCATGCCGCGGCGCTCAAGCAGGTGCCGTCGTGCGAGTTCTATCCGATGGAGGCCGTCAAGACCAACGTCATCGGCGCCGAGAACGTGATGCGCGCGGCCATCGCCCAGGGCGTGAGCCGCGTGGTGGTGCTCTCGACCGACAAGGCCGTCTATCCCATCAACGCCATGGGCATGTCCAAGGCGATGATGGAAAAGGTGATGGTCGCCAAGAGCCGCCTGTGCGACCCGAGCAAGACGGTGCTCTCGGCCACCCGCTACGGCAACGTGATGGCCTCGCGCGGTTCGGTGATCCCGCTGTTCCTGCAGCAGCTGCAGGACGGCAAGCCCCTGACCATCACCGACCCCTCGATGACGCGCTTCCTGATGTCGCTCGAGGAGTCGGTGGATCTCGTGCTGTATGCCTTCGAGCACGCGCGTCCCGGCGACATCTTCGTGCAGAAGGCCCCGGCCTCGACGGTGGGCGACCTGGCCGAGGCCATGCGTCAGCTGCTCAAGAAGGACAACGAGATCAAGATCATCGGCACCCGCCACGGCGAGAAGCTGTATGAGTCCCTCGTCTCGCGCGAGGAGATGGCCCGCTCGGAGGACCTGGGGGGCTACTACCGCATCCCCGCGGACTCCCGCGACCTGAACTACGCCAAGTACTTCGTCGAGGGCCAGACCGCCATCTCCGAGATCGACGACTACACCTCGCACAACACGCAGCGCCTGAGCGTGGACGAGGTCAAGCAGGTGCTGATGCAGCTGGAGCTGATCCAGGAGGCCGTCCGTGCTTAAGGTCATGACCGTGGTCGGGACCCGACCGGAAATCATCCGCCTCTCGCGCGTGATGGCGCAGCTGGACCGCCACTGCCGCCACGTGATCGTGCACACGGGCCAGAACTACGACTACGAGCTCAACGAAGTCTTCTTCAGCGACCTCGGCATCCGCAAGCCCGATCACTTCCTGGAAGCGGCCGGCAGCACCGCCGCCGAGACCATCGCCCAGGTGATCGCCAACGTCGACAAGGTGCTCGAGCAGGAGCAGCCCGACGCGCTGCTGATCCTCGGCGACACCAACAGCTGCCTGGCCGCCATCGCGGCCAAGCGCCGCAAGGTGCCCATCTTCCACATGGAGGCCGGCAACCGCTGCTTCGACTTCCGCGTGCCCGAGGAGATCAACCGCCGCATCGTCGACCACACCTCGGACATCAACCTGACGTACAGCCAGATCGCCCGCGACTACCTGCTGCGCGAGAACCTGCCGCCGGACCAGGTCATCTGCACGGGCAGCCCGATGCGCGAGGTGATCGAGCACTACCAGCCGGGCATCGAGGCCTCCGACGTCCTTGCCCGCCAGGGGCTGACGGCCGGGCGCTACTTCGTCGTGTCCTCGCACCGCGAGGAGAACGTCGACTCGCCCGAGAACCTGCGCAAGCTGCTGGGCATCCTGAATGCCCTGGCGAAGGAGTACGGCGAGCCGGTGATCGTCTCGACGCACCCGCGCACCCGCAAGCGCCTCGAGACGCTGCTGACCGAGCAGGCCATGGATCCGCTGGTGCAGTTCATGAAGCCCTTCGGCTTCCTCGACTACATCCAGCTGCAGCGCAACGCCCGCGCCGTGCTCTCCGACAGCGGCACCATCACCGAGGAGTCCTCCATCCTCAACTTCCCCGCCCTGAACCTGCGCGAGGTGCACGAGCGGCCGGAAGGCGTGGAGGAGGGCGCCGTGATGATGGTGGGCCTGGACCTGGACCGCGTGCGGGACGGCCTGGCCATCCTGGCGTCGCAGCCCCGCGGCGACGAGCGCCTGCTGCGTCTGGTGCATGACTACGCCCCGGCCAACGTCTCGGACAAGGTCCTGCGCATCATCATCAGTTACACCGGGTTCGTGAATCGCAAGGTCTGGCGCAAGCCGGGCTGAGCGCGCCGCTAGAATCCCGCCGCATTCCGGTCGTCCGGCACGATGCCGTCCGACCCACCCCACCTACTGGCCGCCGCCCATGAATCGACTCGCAGCCTTCCGCCATCTCTGCTCCGCCGCCCTGGTGCTGATGGCCTCCCTGAGCGCCGGCTCCGCCTGGGCTCAAGCCACCACCGGCAGTGGCGAGAACGTGCAGTCCGTCGGCGGCCCCGTGCGGCTGAACCTCCCGACCAATGCCAAGGATGAGCGCGAACGCGAGCGCGAGCAGCTCATGCGCCTGAAGCAGGCGCAGCAGGGCGTCGACAACGCCGACCTGTTCATCTCGCCGCGCATGGCCTACAGGCCCAGCGACTTCGAGCTCTTCGTCCGCCAGCAGGCCGGCATCACGCGTGCGCAGGGCGACCGCGCCGACGCGGACTGGCTGGACACGCTGCGCCGCTTCGGCGCGGATCTGATGGTGCCGCAGGCGCGCACGCCCGAAGGCCTGAGCCTGGATCTGCCGACCTCCGTGCCGGACGACTACCAGCTCTCCGCCGGCGATGAAGTGCTGGTGAACCTGTGGGGCAGCGTCGAAGGCAATCTGCGCCTGGTGGTGGACCGCGGCGGCCAGCTGGCCATTCCACGCGTGGGCACGATCTCGGTCAACGGCGTGCGCTTCGGCGACCTGCGCGGCGTGATCCTGCGCCGGGCCTCGCAGCAGTTCAAGAACTTCGACGTGGCCGTGTCGATGGGCCGCGTGCGCTCCATCCGTGTCTACATGACCGGCTTCGTGAGCTCGCCCGGTGCGCAGTCGCTCAGCGGCCTGTCGACCGTGCTGCAGGCGCTGGTCGCGGCTGGCGGCCCGAGCGCCGTCGGCAGCTTCCGCAACATCCAGCTGCGTCGCCAGGGCCAGGCGCCCATGCCGCTCGACCTCTACGACCTGCTGCTCAAGGGCGACCGCGGCGGCGACCGCACGCTGCGCAACGAGGACGTCATCCACGTGGCGCCCATCGGCACGCAGGTGGGCGTGATCGGCAGCGTCAACCGCCAGGCCGTCTATGAACTCAAGGGCGGCGAGACCCTGGCCGACGTGCTGGCCATGGCGGGCGGCCCCTCGGCCCTGGCCAACCGCCAGCAGGCCGTGATCCACCGCATCGACGCCCAGGGCCAGACCCAGCTGCGCACGGTGGACCTCACCAAGGACGCCGGCCAGCCGGCCCAGAACGGCGACGTGCTGCGTCTGCAGGGCTTCGGCGACGTGGCCCAGCCGAGCGCCCGCCAGATGAAGCGGGTGCGGGTGGACGGCGAGGTCCAGCGCCCCGGCGACTACATCCTGCCGGCCGGCAGCACCCTGCGGGATGCCCTGCGCGCCGCCGGCGGCACCACGGCCGAGGCCTTCCTCTTCGGCGCCGAGCTGACGCGCGAGTCTGTGCGTCTGTCGCAGGCCGAGAACTACGAGCGGGCCATGCGCGACCTGGAGGTCGAACTCACCCGTGGCATGGTCAAGGGCAAGGAAAAGACGATCCCGCCGAACGACGAGGTCTATGCCCGCAACACGGCCCTGACCCGCTACATCGAGCGTCTGCGCAATGTGCGCCCCACCGGCCGTGTGGTCCTGGGCCTGGCCCTCGACGCCCGTGAGCTCCCCGACATGACCGTCGAGGACGGCGACCGTCTGACGCTGCCCATCAAGCCGTCGTCCGTGAGCGTGTACGGCAGCGTGATGAACAGCGGCAGCTACGTCTTCGCCAACGGCCGTTCGCTGTCCCAGTACGTGGCCATGGCCGGTGGCGCCGCGCGCAGCGGTGACACGGGCAGCCTGTTCGTGGTCCGCGCGGATGGCAGCGTCGTCAGCAACCGCAGCAGCAGCGGCTGGTTCGTGGGCGGCGGCGCCGTGGAGGGCCTGCAGGCCCAGCCGGGCGACACGGTCTTCGTGCCCGAGAACCTGTTCCACATCGGCAACTCGGCCGAGCTGAAGGACTGGTCGACCATCCTGTACCAGTTCGGCCTGGGTGCGCTGGCGCTCAAGAATCTGAAGTGAAAGGTCACGACGTGATGTCAGTCTTGGAAGGCCAGGAGCACGGCGCAGGCAAGAGCTCGCAACTCGGGCGCGATGCGGTGCGGAGCCTGGTGGCGCTGCCCGTGGCCGCGGCGGTGCTGGCGGTGGCGCTGAGCTTTGCATTCAAGCCGGTGTTCACGGGCACCACCGTGCTCATGCCGCCGCAGCAGCAGCAGTCCCTGGCCAGCTCGGCGCTGTCGTCGCTGGGGGCGCTGGCGGGCCTGGCCGGTGCCGGCGGTGTGAAGACGCAGCTGGACCAGTACGTGGCGCTGCTGCAGAGCGTGACCGTGGCCGACCGCATGGCGGAGCGGTTCAAGCTCACCGAGGTGTATGACGAGGAGCTGAAGGTCGACGTCCGCAAGGAGTTCTGGAAGAACCTCAAGGTGACGCCGGGGCGCCGCGACGGGCTGATCAAGATCGAGGTCGACGACCACGATCCCCAGCGCGCGCAAGCCATGACCCTGGCGATGGTCGACGAGTTCCGCCGCATCACCAGCGAGATCGCGGTGACCGAGGCCTCGCAGCGGCGCAAGTTCTTCGAGCATCACCTGTCGGAGACGCGGGGCGCGCTCGCCAAGGCCCAGAGCGCGCTGCAGGCGAGCGGCGTGAACGTGTCCGCGCTGAAGGCCGAGCCCAAGGCTGCCGCGGAGGGCTATGCCAAGATCAAGGCCGAGTACACCTCGGCCCGGGTGCGGCTGCAGGCGCTGTCGGCCAACCTCACGGAGCGCGCGCCCGAAGTGGCCCAGGCCCAGGCGATGGTGTCGGTCCTGAAGCAGCAGCTGGATGCCCTCGAAGGCCAGATGAGCGCCTCCGAGACCCCCGGCAACACGAGCGACTACGTCAGCCGCTACCGCGAATTCAAGTACCAGGAATCCCTCTTCGAGCTGTTCTCCAAGCAGTTCGAGCTGGCGCGGGTCGACGAGAGCCGCGAAGGCGGCCTGATCCAGGTGATCGACGTGGCGCAGGTGCCCGAGCGCAAGAGCCGTCCCAAGCGCTCCTATTTCGCGCTGGCCGGCCTCGCCCTGGGGCTGATCGCCGGGGGCGTCCGCTTCGCCGTGCTCCGCCGGAACCGGGCGCGTGCCGCGGCCGGCCTGCCGGCACTCGCCTGGTGGGACTGGCAGCGCCCTGAGGACGCCTGATGCTGTCGATGGTCGGCTTGGCCTTTGTGGTCAGTGTCACTGTGACCTTGCTGATGATCCGCTCGGCGCGGGTGCATCAGCGGCTGAGCCTGGACCACGACTTCAGCGGCCCGCAGAAGTTCCATGCCCGCGCGGTGCCCCGCATCGGCGGGCTGGGCATCTTCGCCGGCGTCTGCGTGGCACTGCTGGTGGGGGCCTGGCGCTTCCCCGTGGCGCATGACCAGTCCCTGATGCTGCTGGCGGTGTCGCTGCCGGCCTTCGGCGCCGGGCTGGCGGAGGACGTCACCAAGCGCGTCTCCCCCTCATGGCGCATGCTGGCCCTGGCGATCTCGGGCGTGCTGGGCGCCGAGCTGCTGGGCGCCCGCATCGGCCACACGGCCATCCCCGGCCTCGACGAGCTCGCCCAATTGCCGATGGGCAGCCTGCTGCTGGCGGTGTTCGTCGTGGCGGGCGTCGGCAACTCCGTCAACATCATCGACGGCTTCAACGGCCTCGCGTCCATGTGCAGCGTCATCATGCTGACCGGCGTGGCGGCCGTGGCCTTCACCGTGGGCGACCCGTGGGTCGGGACGATCGCCCTCACGGTGGTGGCCGCGGTGATCGGCTTCTTCATCTGGAACTACCCGATGGGGCTGATCTTCCTGGGGGACGGCGGCGCCTACTTCCTCGGCTTCATGCTGGCGGAGCTGTGCATCCTGCTGATGGCCCGCAATCCGGACGTCTCGCCGCTGTTCCCGCTGCTGCTGTGCGCCTATCCGGTGGTGGAGACGGTGTTCTCCATGTACCGCCGCAAGGTCGTGCGGGGGCGCCCGGTGGGCATGCCCGACGGCGTGCACCTGCACAGCCTGATCTACCGCCGCCTGATGCGCTGGGCCATCGGCAGCCGCGACGCCCAGGTCCTGACGCGCCGCAATTCCATGACGGCGCCCTATCTGTGGGTCGTCTGCTCGCTGTCGGCCATCCCGGCCGTCGTGTGGTGGGACGACACCCGCATGCTGGCGATCTGCCTGGCGGTCTTCGCGGCCGGCTATGTGAGCATGTACTGGCGCATCGTGAAGTTCCGCACGCCGCGCTGGCTGGTCCTGCGGCGCTGAACGCCGCCGGACGGTGGCGGGAAGGGCGCGAAAACGCCGGCATCCGGTGTTCTGTGGGGGTTTGAGTCTGCTCTCTTTTGAGGCAGAGGCAGGCCCGGGAGGCATTCCGGCGATAATGGCGGGCTATGACCGACACCACCGTGACTGCTGAAGCTGAAGCCGCACCGGCGCGCTTCGATACGCTGCCCCTTGACGCCAAGCTGCTGCGTGCCGTGGCCGACCAAGGCTACGCGACGATGACGCCCATCCAGGCCAAGGCCATTCCGGTCGTGCTGTCCGGGCGCGATGTGATGGGTGCCGCCCAGACGGGCACCGGCAAGACCGCCGCCTTCTCCATCCCGCTGCTGCATCGCATGATGCGCCACGAGAACGCCAGCGCCTCGCCGGCCCGCCACCCCGTGCGCGCCCTGGTGCTGGCCCCCACCCGCGAGCTGGCCGACCAGGTCGCCAACAACGTCAAGGCCTACGCCAAGCACAGCCAGCTGCGCGTGGCCTGCGTCTTCGGCGGCATCGACATCAAGCCGCAGATGGAAGAGCTGCGCCGCGGCGTCGAGGTGCTGATCGCCACGCCGGGCCGCCTGCTGGACCACATCGAGGCCAAGACGGCCGTGCTGAACCAGGTCGAGTACGTCGTGCTGGACGAGGCCGACCGCATGCTGGACATCGGCTTCCTGCCGGACCTGCAGCGCATCCTGAGCTACCTGCCCAAGGCCCGCCAGACCCTGCTGTTCTCGGCGACCTTCTCGCCCGAGATCAAGCGCCTGGCCCAGAGCTATCTGCAGAATCCGGAGCTGGTCGAGGTCGCCCGGCCCAATGCCACGGCATCCACGGTGGAGCAGCGCTTCTTCAGCGTCGAGGACGACGACAAGCGCCGCCTGGTCTGCCAGATCCTGCGCCAGCGCGAGATCAAGCAGGCCATCGTGTTCGTGAACTCCAAGCTCGGCGCCGCGCGCCTGGCCCGCTCCTTCGAGCGCGACGGCCTGCGCACGGCCGCGCTGCACGGCGACAAGTCCCAGGACGAGCGCCTGAAGTCCCTGGCCGCCTTCAAGCGCGGTGAGGTGGACCTGCTGGTGGCGACGGACGTCGCCGCCCGCGGCCTGGACATCGCCGACCTGCCGGCGGTCTTCAACTTCGACGTGCCCTTCAATGCCGAGGACTACGTGCACCGCATCGGCCGCACGGGCCGCGCCGGTGCCTCCGGCATCGCCATCACGCTGGTGACCAAGTCCGATGCGCGCCTGGTGGCGGACATCGAGAAGCTCATCAAACGCAAGCTCGACCTCGAGCCCTGCGAGCTGGAAGACGACCGCCCCCGCCGCCCGCGCCGGGACCGCGACGAGCGCCCGGAGGGCGGCATGTCCTCCGCCCCCATGGCCGCGCCCGCCGCTCCGCGCCCGGCCTACCGCCCGCCGGCGGCTCCCCGCGACGCCTTCTTCGAGAAGCCCTACGAGGCCCAGGCCACGGCCGAGCCGGCCGCCTGGGAGCGCGGTGCGGCCGCTGCGCCGGCCAAGGGTCTGAGCAGCTACATCAAGCCCAAGAAGAAGGTGGCGGCGCTGTTCGGTGCCAAGCCGGTGGCCGTGCCGGGCGAGTCGTCCTGATCGCCTGCGCGGCTTCGGCGAAGCCGCTCCGCCAGAGACAAGGCGCCCCGCGAGGGCGCCTTTTTCATGGCTCGACGAGACGGGGCCGACGTCAGGCCAGGAGGCCGAAGACGGCCGGCACCTTGTCCGGCAGCGCCGGGCGCTTCTTGCGCCACTGGGCCACGGTGCCGCTGCAGCTGAAGCCCCGGGCGAGCGTGAGGCCGCAGCTCAGCGTGAGCCGCGTCTCGGGGCGCAGCGCCGCCAGCAGCGCGTCCAGCAGGGCGTCGTTGCGGTAGGGCGTCTCGATCATCAGCTGGGTCTGCTGGAAGCGCTGCGAGAGCTGCTCCAGCTCCTTGAGGCGGGCCGTGCGCGCGCCGCTGTCCACCGGCAGATAGCCCACGAAGGCGAAGCTCTGGCCGTTGAGGCCGCTGGCGGCCAGGGCCATCAGCAGGGACGAGGGCCCGCTCAGCGGCAGCACCTCGATGCCGGCCTGATGGGCCAGCGCGACGAGCCGCGCGCCCGGATCGGCCACGGCGGGCAGCCCCGCCTCGGAGATCAGGCCCACGTCGTGACCGGCCAGCGCCGGCGCCAGCAAGGCCTGCCAGGCTGCATCATCGCCCGCGGCCGGCTTGCCCCCCTTGGGCGGGCGCGGCAGTTCGAGGATTTGCAGCTCCTGCAGCGGCCGGCTCAGCGGGTGCAGGGCGTCGACCCGCTTGAGGAAGGCGCGCGTGGTCTTGGCGTTCTCGGCGGCCCAGTGCTGCAGGCCCGCCGCGCAGCGCAGGACTTCGTCGGGGATCACGTGGCGCAGGTCCACGGCCTCGCCCTCGAGGCCGAAATCCAGCGTGTTGGGCATCAGGACCAGGCGCCCCCGGGCGGTGGACGCGGCACTCATGCGGCCGCCGTCGCGCTCAGCGCATTGAGGCCGCCCTCGCGCAGCATGCGGGCGACGCGGATCAGCGGCAGGCCGATCAGGGCCGTGGGGTCGTCGGAGTCGATGGCGTCGAGCAGGGCGATGCCCAGGCCTTCGGACTTCGCGCTGCCGGCGCAGTCGTAGGGCTGCTCGGTGCGGAGGTAGTGCTCGATCTCGGCGTCGCTCAGGGCGCGGAAGCGCACGGACACGGGGGCCAGGTCTTGCGCCTCGTAGCCGCTGGACTGGCAGACCACGGCCAATGCGGTCTGGAACACCACGGTGCGACCGCGCATGGCGCTCAGCTGGGCCACGGCCTTCTCGTGCGTGCTGGGCTTGCCGATGGGCTGGCCGTCGAGGTCCGCCACCTGGTCGGAACCGATCACCAGCGCCTGCGGAAAGCGGGCCGCCACCGCGCGGGCCTTGGCCAGGGCGAGGCGGCGGGCGAGGGCGGCCGGGGTCTCGCCGGGCAGCGGGGTCTCGTCCACCTCGGGGGCGCAGACGGCGAAGGGCAGGTGCAGCCGCTGCAGCAGCTCGCGGCGGTAGCGGGAGGTCGAGCCGAGGATCAGGCGGGCCTGCTCGGGCGGGACGGAATTCAGGAGATCGGGCGTCGTGCTCATCCGCCGGATTGTCCCATCGCGCCAGCGCCTCCCGGCGGGGTAGGCGCCCGCGCTCGTACACTTGCGGGCATGAAACAGCGTCAATTCGATCCCCTGAAGCTCGATGTCGAGGCCTTCGCGCGCGACGGCGGGCAGCTCGACGGGGAATGGTCCATGGTCGATCTGCCCCGCCTGGCGGAATCGGCCCCGCCCGAGTCTCCTGCCGCCACCTGGCCGCCGCTGCGCTGGTCCGTCCGCGGCGAGCGCGTCACGCCTCGCGCCGCCGAGGCCCAGACCTGGCTGCATCTGGAGGCCGAGGCCACCGTCTCGCTGGTCTGCCAGCGCTGCCTGCAGGCCTTTGCGCAGCCGCTGGCCTTCGCGCGTGGCCTGCGCTTCGTGCGTGACGAGGACCTCGCCGCGCAACTCGACGCCGACAGCGACGACGATGTGCTGGCCATGACCCGCGCGCTGGATCTGCGCGAGCTCATCGAGGACGAGCTGCTGCTGGAGCTGCCCCTGGTGCCGCGCCACGAGCAGTGCCCGGAGCCGCTGGTGCACGTCGACGACGAGCTGCCGGAGCCGGCCGAGGAGGACAAGCCCAATCCCTTCGCCGCGCTCGCGGCGCTCAAGGGCAAGGCCCCCAAGCAATAAGCGGGGCCCGCGGCGGTCGGTGCGGGCGATGGCGGGCAATTCTTCAGTCCGCATTTCCAATGCCCGGCAAGCCGTGCTAGAATCTCAGGCTTTCCCCGCTTTGCCATCAAGGATGGCTGGCCCGACAGGGTGCTTTGGCATCCGGCAGGCCGGTGATCGTGGCGGCAAAGGACGGGATGCCGAGGCGTCGGTAGCGGGTACGCGCACGATTCACGCGATGGCAGGGCCTTGTTTTCAAGGGGCTGCCACGATTCGTGCTGGTGAGTGCCTGGACCCGCCGAGCAAGCCTCAAATCACCGAAGCCCCAGGAGAATTCACCATGGCCGTTCAGCAAAACAAGAAGTCGCCTTCCAAGCGTGGTATGCACCGTTCGCACAATGCCCTGACCAATCCGGGCAC
>JAYRMR010000041.1:0-46481 GCA_041912595.1 Burkholderiaceae bacterium | reverse complement strand
AGTCCAGCACCACCACGCGGTCGGAGATGTCCATCACCACGCCCATGTCGTGCTCGATCAGCACGATGGTCGTGCCGAACTCGTCGTTCACGTCCAGGATGAAGCGGCACATGTCCTGCTTCTCCTCGACGTTCATGCCGGCCATGGGCTCGTCCAGCAGCAGCACCTGCGGCTCCATGGCCAGGGCGCGCCCCAGGTCCACGCGCTTCTGCAGGCCGTAGGGCAGGCGCCCGACGGGCGTCTTGCGGAAGGGCTGGATCTCGAGGAAGTCGATGATGCGCTCGACCTTCTCGCGCTGCGCCACCTCCTCGGCCTCGGCCCGGCTGAAGCCGAAGGGGTTGCGGAAGGCCTGCTGGAAGAGGTTGCTCTTCATGTGCAGGGTGCGGCCGGCCATGATGTTGTCCAGCACGCTCATGCCCTTGAACAGCGCGAGGTTCTGGAAGGTGCGGGCGACGCCCATCTCCGCCACCTGGCGCGAATTCATGTGCTTGAAGGTCTGGCCCCTGAAGCTGATCTGCCCCTGCGTGGGGTGGTAGACCCCGTTGATGCAGTTGAGCATGGAGCTCTTGCCTGCGCCGTTGGGGCCGATGATGGAACGGATCTCGTGCTCGCGGACGTTGAAGCTGATGTCGGTCAGGGCCTTCACCCCGCCGAAGGCCAGGGAGATGTTCTTCACCTCCAGGATCACGTCGCCGATTTTCTTGCTGCTGCTCGTGCTCATGCCTTGTGCTTTCGTGGCTGGGCGTGATCAGGCCGCGCGGCCCACGGCCGGGAAGGTGCGGGTGTCGGCGATCTTCAGGTCCGCCGAGACCTTGCCCGAGCGGCCATCCTCGAACTTGACCGCCGTCTCGATGAACTGGCTCGTGCGGCCCTCGTAGAGCGCGTCGATCAGCACGCCGTACTTCTCGGCGATGGCGCCGCGGCGGACCTTGCGGGTGCGGGTCAGCTCGCCGTCGTCGGCGTCCAGCTCCTTGTGCAGGATGAGGAAGCGCGTGATCTGGCTGCCGGCCAGCAGCGCGTCCTGCGCGAGGTCGGCATTGACCTGCTCCACGCAGCCCTTGATGAGCTCGTAGACCTCGGGCTTGGCCGCCAGGTCGGTGTAGCCGGCATAGGGCAGGTTGCGGCGCTCGGCC
Source organism: Burkholderiaceae bacterium (assembly GCA_041912595.1). Classification (GTDB taxonomy): domain Bacteria; phylum Pseudomonadota; class Gammaproteobacteria; order Burkholderiales; family Burkholderiaceae_C; genus Roseateles_B. The sequence continues at coordinate 45,348 of JAYRMR010000041.1, read as the reverse complement.
CAGTTGCCCACGGCCTCGAAGTCGATGTTGATGAAGGCGCAGACACGGTCGCGGCGGTCGCCGAAGGCCACGGCCTCCTTGATGTGCGAGAAGAACTTCAGCTTGTTCTCGACGTACTTGGGCGCGAACATCGCGCCGTCGTTCGCGCCGCCCACGATGCGGCCCACGTCCTTGGCGCGGTCGATGATCTTCAGATGCCCGTGGGCATCGATGAAGCCGGCGTCGCCCGTGTGGTACCAGCCCTCGGGCGTGAGCACCTCGGCCGTGGCGGCGTCGTTCTTGTAGTAGCCCTTGAGCAGGCCGGGGGACTTCACGAGGATCTCGCCCGAGTCTGCCAGCTTGATCTCCACGCCATCGATGGGCACGCCCACCGTGTCGGCCCGGGCCTCGTGGTCGGGCTGCAGGCACACGAACACGGCGGTCTCGGTGGAGCCGTAGAGCTGCTTGAGGTTGATGCCGATGGAGCGGTAGAAGCTGAAGAGATCGGGCCCGATGGCCTCGCCCGCCGTGTAGGCCACCCGCACGCGCGAAAAGCCCAGGGTGTTGCGCAGCGGGCCGTAGATCAGCACGTCACCCAGGGCGTATTTGAGGCGGTCCAGCAGGCCCACGGGCTTGCCGTCCATCAGCGTGGGGCCCACGCGGCGCGCCAGCTTCATCGCGCGGTGGAAGAGCCCGCGCTTCAGCGCCGAGGCATCTTCCATGCGGATCATCACGGTGGTCAGCAGGCCCTCGAAGACCCGAGGCGGCGCGAAGTAGTAGGTGGGGCCGATCTCCTTGAGGTCGATCGACACCGTGCTGGCCGATTCCGGGCAGTTCACCACATAGCCGCAGGCCAGCCACTGCGCGTAGCTGAAGATGTTCTGGCCGATCCACGCGGGCGGCAGGTAGGCCAGCACTTCCTCGTGCGGGCCCAGCTTGTCGAAGCGGGCGCCGGCCTGGGCGCGGTCGATCAGCGTGGCGTGCGTGTGGACCACGCCCTTGGGATTGCCCGTGGTGCCCGAGGTGAAGAACATCGCGGCCACGTCGCCGGCCTGCCCGGCCTCGACCCATTGCGCGAAGAGCTGCGGGTGCGCGCGGCTCTCGGCCTCGCCGGCGGCGATCAGCGCATCCAGCGGGTTCAGCCCGTGTTCATCGTAGTTGCGCAGGCCCCGCGGGTCGTCGAACCAGATGTGGCGCAGCTGCGGGCACTGCTCGCGGATCTCGAGCAGCTTGTCCACCTGCTCCTGGTCCTCGACGATGGCGAAGGCCACCTCGGCGTTGTTGAGCGGGTAGATGAACTCGGCGGCGACGGCGTCCTGGTACAGCGGCACCGGGATCGCGCCCAGGCTCTGGGCCGCCAACATGCTGGCATAGAGGCGTGGCCGGTTCTCACCCACCACCACCACGTGCTGGCCACGCTCGAGGCCCGCCTGATGCAGGCCGTGCGCCAGGGACTGCACCATGTCAGCGAGCCGGCGCCAGCTGAAGCTTTGCCAGATGCCGTACTCCTTCTCGCGCAGGGCCGCATCGGCCGGGCGCTGCTGCGCATGGGCCAGCAAGAGGCGGGGGAAGGTCGTCGCCGCAGAACTGCTCACCGTGGTCTCCTGGTATCCGGGTCGTCGCCTGGATGGCGTCCGCCCGACTTTGTTGGCTGCAATGCTAGACCTTTGCTTTGACGCCGTGTTGTCGCTGCAACGACATTTGCGGCAAATCAGCCCCGGCGTTTTCCCGGGGGGGGCCTGACACGCCCTCGTCAGGCTCCTGTCATGCGCAGCGGCGATGAATACGGGACCATGCGAACCAGCCCCCTGCACGACCTGCCCCCGCCGGCGACCCTCCCGCAACACCTGACCCTCCGCCAGCGCGCCCGGCCCGCAAGCGCCGGCGAGCTGGCCGCCATTCCCTGGCTGCAGGTGCTGGACGACGATCACCGCCAGCTCGCCATCGCGCAGCTGCAGATCGGCGAGGCGGAGGTGGGCGAGCGCGTGTGCCGCATCGGCAAGCCGGCGAACTTCTGGTTCGGCGTGGTCGACGGCCTGCTGAAGATGAGCAACGACGACGCGGCCGCGCAGTCCATCACCTTCACCGGCGTGCCGCCCGGCGGCTGGTTCGGCGAGGGCACGCTGCTCAAGCGCGAGGTCTACCGCTACAACATCCAGGCCCTGCGCAAGAGCACGGTGGCGGGCCTGCCCATCGAGACCTTCCACACGCTGCTCGAGACCAGCCTCGAGTTCAACCGCTTCGTGCTGAACCAGCTCAACGAGCGGCTGGGGCAGTTCATCGCGGCACGCGAGATCGACCGCATCTCCGACCCGGACCTGCGCGTGGCGCGCAACCTCGCCGCGCTCTTCAATCCCCTGCTCTACCCCGGCGTGGGCGGCATGCTGCGCATCACGCAGCAGGAGCTGGCGCGGCTCGTGGGGCTCTCGCGCCAGCGGGTCAACGAGGCGCTCAAGCACCTGCAGGAGCACCAGCTGATCGCGGTGGACTACGGCGGCCTGCGCGTGCTGGACCTCGACGGCCTGCGCCGCTACCGGCCCTGAGCGCCGCGCCTACAGCTCATATTCGAAGAGCCAGAAGTTGTCGAGCCGCCGGTAGTGCGCGCGCTGCGCCCGGCCGGCCACCAGCGCCCGCAGCGTGGCCTCGTCAGGGAAGTTCTTGAGCACGCGGTGGACGCTGCCGTCGCGCAGCGGCCGGTGCTGCCAGGTGTTGCCGCGGGCGTCGGTCTCGGCGATGGGGAAGTCCTCGCACTGGCGCTCGTGGTTGTCGATCCAGAGCACTCGCGCCCCGGGCCGCAGCCGGGCATGGAGCGAGGCGACGAAGGCATCGCGGGCCTCCACGGGCACATGCGAGAACCACAGCCCCGCGAAGGCGGCGTCGAAGCTGCCCAGGCTCGCGGGCAGCGTGTAGGCGTCCGCCTGCTCGAAGTGCACCGCCTCCACCCCCGGGCGCAGGCGCGCGAAGGCGAGCGGCTCGGCGGTGTAGTCCGTGGCCACCAGGCGGCGCGCCGCCGGGGCCAGCGTCTGCGTCCAGAAACCGGTGCCGCAGGCCACCTCCAGCAGGTCCCGCCCCGCCAGGCGTTCCGCCAGATGGGTGCGCAGGAAGGCGATGTCCGCGGTGCGCTCGGGCTTCAGGTAGACGGCGTCGTAGTACGGCGCGCGGGCGGCGTAGTAGGCCTGCATCTCGGCCGAGGCATGACTCATCGGGACTCCCTCTTTCCTCTGTTGCGGACGCGGAGCCGCGGCGCTCTGGCGGCCCATCGGCGGCCCGTCGGTGGCTCTCAGCGCCCGGCGCGCTCCGGCATCCGGCAGCAGGCGCCGGCCTCGCGCTGCTCCAGGTAGCAGGCCTCGTTCATCTCGTAGATCAGGCTCGCGGCCTGCCCGGGCACATCCCCCCAGGCACCGATCAGGCGCAGCCCGGCGCGCTCCAGGGTCCGGCGGGCGGGCTGGTTGGCCGGCCGCACCACGGACAGCACCTCGGCCTCATGCAGCTGCTCGAAGGCCAGGGCCAGCGCGGCGCAGGCGGTCTCGGCGGCATAGCCCTGCCCCCAGGCCTGCGGATGGAAGCGGAAGTGCAGGTTCATGGCGTGGCGGTCGTCGATGCGCTTGCGCATGACGCCGCCCACCCCCAGCACCTGCTCCGGCGCCTCCCGCCGGCAGACCACCCAGTAGCCGAAGCCGTGGTGCTGCCAGTGCAGCAGCCAGCGGTCCAGCTCGGCCTGCATGTCGGCAAGCGCATGCAGGCAGCCGGCGGGGTTGTAGCGGTGGGTCGCCGGGTTGGCGTGGAACTCGTGGAGGGCGGCCAAGTCCTGCGGCCCGGGGGCGCGCAGCCACAGCCGCTCGGTCAGGCGTTCGGCCGGCCCCAGGGCCTGGGGACTCGGCGGCAGGCCCGGCAGCGGGGGCAGCACCTCAGGCATCCCTCGGGAGGCCGGCATGCAGGCAGACGCCCCCAGCGGCGCGCGGGCGGGCGCAGGGATGGGCGTGACCGCGCGGTGGGCGGCACTGGCAGGAGCGGCATTGGACACGCAGAAATCCTTGCTGAGTCATGGCATCAGTCCCCCCTCAGACCCTTTTCGGGTTTTCCCTGATTATGCAAGCCCGAGGGCAGCCCGGCGGGCAACCCAGAAGGAGCACCCCCCAAATTCATGGGGGTTTGGTGCTCAACGGTACGCATGGCGTACGAAACGGCGTCCTCTGGACATCCTGGTTGCAGCTTCTATACTGTATTTTCATACAGTGTTTTTCTGTTTCGCGTCATGCCTGCCCCGTCCGCCTCTCGCGCTGCCTTGCTCGACCACCCGCTGCTGCGGGAGGGCCGGCTGTGGCAGGCCGGCAGCCTCGGGCGCAGCCAGGCGCGCACGCTCGCCAGCGGCTTTGCCGCGCTGGACGCCGAGCTGCCCGGGGGCGGCTGGCCCTGCCAGTCCCTCTGCGAGATCCTGCAGCCGCCGGGCCAGCATGCGGAATGGCGGCTGCTGGCGCCGGGCCTGCGCCAGCTGTTCTGCGGCACGCCCGGGCAGGCCGCGCGGCCGGCGCCACCGGTCCTGCTGATCGCCCCGCCCTTCCTCCCGCATGGCCCGGGCCTGCAGGACCTGGGCCTCGGCGCCGCGCACTGGGTCTGCATCCAGCCGGACACGCCCGGCGCCGGCACGCCGCCCGGCGCACCCCGGGCCGCCCGGCGGGGGTCGCTGTCTCAGAACCCGTCCCAGAACCCGTCCCAGAGTCCATCCCTGCACCAGGCACTGCACCAGGCACTGCACCAGGCACTGTGGGTCGCGGAGCAGGCCATCAAATCCCAGGCGGCGGGCGCAGTGCTGGCGTGGCTGGACGGCGCGCGGCCGGAGCAGATCCGGCGGCTGCAGGCCGCGGCCCTGAACTCACCGGCCCCCGTCTTCCTGATGCGTCCGGACACCGTGGCCTCGCAGTCCTCGGCCGCGCCCCTGCGCCTGCGCCTGAGCCAGCCGGCCGCCACCCGCGGTCTCGCCCCGGGCCTCCTGGAGGTGCTGCTGCTCAAGCGGCGCGGCCCCGCCATGGTCGAGCCCCTGCTGCTGCACAGCCTGCCCCCGGCCCTGCAGCACTGCCTGCCCAGCCGGCTGCGCCAGGGCGTCGCGCCGGTGCAGCGCCCGGCCACCGCGCCGGCATCGCCGGCCGTGGCGCCCTCGCTCCGGGTCCGCGCCGCGTCCGAGGTGGGCTGACATGCGCACCCAGGATCCCAGCCCCACGGCAGCCTCGGCGGCCCCGGCACCCGAGGGCGTCGGCCCCGGCCTGGCGCCCCGGCCGCATGGCGCCCGGCCCCGGTCGACGCCCGGCACGGCGGCCGCGGCGTCCGCCCCTCACTGGCTGGCGCTCCGGCCCGCCGAGCTCCCCCCCGACGCCGGGCGCGGCCAGCCCAGCCCGCAGCAGCAGCTCGCCTGGTGGGCCCTGCAGTTCAGCCCGCGCGTCTGCCTGCTGGAGGAGGCCGTGCTGCTGGAGCTGTCCAGCTGTCTGCGCCTGTTCGGCGGCCTGCGGGCGCTGCATGAGCGCATCCAGCGCGAAGGCCGCGCGCAGGGCCTGCTGCCGTCCGACGCCCCCGCCATGGCCTGGGCCCCGAACAGCCTCGCCGCCCTGGCCCTGCTGCGCGGCGGCCGGCTCAACGGGCTGACCCGGGCCCTCCCGCCCCTGCTGGACGCCCTGCCCCTGCCCTGCCTCACGGCCGTGCAGGCCGAGTCCGCCATGCTGGCGCGCCTGGGCTGCTGCCGCCTGGGGGATGTCCGCCGCCTGCCGCGGGCCGGCCTGGCCCGGCGCTTCGGGGCCGGGCTGCTGCTGGCCCTGGACCGCGCGTATGGCGAGGTGCAGCAGGCCCACGAATGGATCCGCCTGCCCGAGCGCTTCGAGGCCCGGCTGGAGCTGCCCTGGCGCCTGGACGACGCGCTCGCCCTGATGCCCCACGCCGAGCACCTGCTGCGCAGCGCCTGCGCCTGGCTCAGCGGCCACCACGCCGGCCTCAGCCGCCTGCGCCTGGGCTGGCAGCACGACGCCATGCGGGCCCGCGACTGCCCGCCCGGCGGCGAGCTGCTCCTGCGCAGTGCCGAGCTCACCCGCAGCGTCGAGCACCTGCAGGGCCTTTTGCGCGAGCACCTGGCCCAGCTGTCCCTGCCCGCGCCCGTGGCCGAGCTGCGGGTGGCCGTCGACCACATCGAGCCCCTGCGCCCGCCCAACGCGGACCTGCGCCTGGACGAGCACGCCCGCACGCCCGCGCGGGAGCCCCTCGGCCTGCTGCTGGAGCGCTGCGCCGTGCGTCTGGGGCCGGCCCGCGTCTGCCAGTCCCGCCCGCAGGCCGACGCCCGCCCCGAGGCCATGCAGGCGCTGGGCCCCTGGTCCGCGCCGGCCTCCGGCACGGCCCGCACGCCGCCCCCCGAGATCGCCTGGCCCGGCCCCCAGCCCAGCTGGCTGCTGGAGCCGCCCCTGCGCCTGGTCATGAGCCGCAGCAGCGCGGGCTCGGCCCAGGAGCGCCCGATCTACCAGGGCGAGCTGCAGCTGCTGCTGGGGCCGCAGCGGGTCGAAGGTGGCTGGTGGGGCTGGCCGGGGCAGGCCTTGCCCTCGGTGCCGGGCGCCCAGCCGCCCCAGGTCCAGCGGGACTACTACCTGGCCCGCAATCCGCAGGGGCAGCTGCTGTGGATCTTCCGCGCCCGGGGAGGCCTGGCCCTGGCGCCGCGGCCCGGGAATCCCGCGGCGACCCAGCCGGTGGCGAGGGCCGCGGCGGGGGCCACCGCCGTCTCCGGGCGCGATGCCGGCGTCCCCACGCTGGCGGGCGCACCCCCTTCGCGGGCGCCTTCGCCTTCGCCTTCGCCATCGCCTTCGCCGGGGCGACCCGTGGCAAACACCGTGGCAAGCGCCATGACACACACCGCAGGCAGGCACGCCCCTCGCGCGGCGGCTGGTGTTGCAGCTGAGGTGGCGGCCGAGGCTGCGGCTGATGTCATGACGGATGCGACGGATACAACGGATGCAACGTCCTCCCCACCCGCCCCCGAGCGCCCGCCCGCGGATGACGCCATCCACTGGTACCTGCATGGCCTCTTCGCCTGAGAACCGACCGCCATGCCCCCGCCCCCGTCTCCCCACGATGACGGCGAGGCCCCACCGCCGGGGTCTCGCCCGACGGATCCCCCCACGGATCGCCCCATGGGTCGAGCACCCGAGCGCTCGCTCCCGGCAGCCCTGCAACGCATGCTGCAGGCGCCCGGCGGCGCCGCGCGCTCGGGGGAGGCGCGGCCGGGCGCGCGCGTGCTGCCCGGCTATGCCGAGCTGCACTGCCTGAGCAACTTCAGCTTCCTGCGCGGGGCCTCCGACCCCGAGGAGCTGGTGCTGCGCGCCCAGCAGCTGGGCTACCGCGCGCTGGCCCTGGCCGACGAGTGCTCGCTGGCCGGCGTGGTCCGGGCCCATGTCGCCCTGAAGAAGCTCGTGGGCCGGCTGCGCGAGGAGTCCCCGGAGCTGGACCCCGAGCTGGACCTGGTGCAGCTGATCATCGGCAGCCAGTTCCGGGTGCACTGGCGGTCCGCGGACCTGCCGGCACCCGGGGCCGACCCGCTCACCGGCGCCGGCCGTGACGCAGCCGACGGCCAGGCCGCGCCCTCGCCGGCCGGGCATCCGGACGACGGCTTCCAGCTCGTGCTCCTGGCCCGGCACCGGGAGGGCTATGGGCAGCTCAGCGAGTTCATCACCCGGCTGCGCCGCGCCTCGCCGGTGAAGGGCTGCTATCGCCTGGACGGCCCGCTGCTGCTGGAGACGCTCCGGGCGGGCGAGCTCTCGGGCTGCCTCGCCCTCCTGCTGCCGGACCGCCGCCTGGACACCCCCGACGCGCTGCTCGCGCAGGCCCGGGCCCTGGCGGCGGTCTGCGCGCCCGGCCAGCTCCGGCTGGGGCTGACGCTGCTGCGCGAGCTCTCCGACGAAGCCTGGCTGCAGCAGCTGCGCGAGATCGGCGAGCAGCTGGCCCTGCCCCTGGTGGCCTGCGGCGACGTGCACTTCCACGTGCGCTCCCGCAAGCCGCTGCAGGACGTGATGACGGCCACGCGCCTGAACCGGCCGCTGCACGACTGCGGCCTGGCCCTGCAGCCGCAGGCGGAACGCCACCTGCGCAGCCGCCTGCGCCTGAGCCAGATCTACCCCGCTGACACCCTCGCCGAGACCCTGCAGGTGGCCTCGCTGTGCCACTTCTCGCTCGACGAGCTGCGCTACCAGTACCCCGAGGAAGTGGTGCCCACCGGCCATACCGCCAAGACCTGGCTGCGCCACATGACTTACGAGGGCATGGGGCGGCGCTGGCCGCAGGGCGTGCCCGCCGAGCACCGCCAGACCATCGAGAACGAGCTCGACCTCATCTGCGAGCTGGGCTACGAGCACTACTTCCTCACGGTCGCGGACATCGTCCGCTTCGCCCGCTCCCGCGGCATCCTCTGCCAGGGCCGCGGCTCGGCGGCCAACAGCCTGGTCTGCTACAGCCTGCACATCACCAGCATCGGCCCGGAGCGCAGCCACCTGCTCTTCGGCCGCTTCATCAGCCGCGAGCGCAACGAGCCGCCGGACATCGACGTCGACTTCGAGCACGAGCGCCGCGAGGAGGTCATCCAGTACCTCTACGAACGCTACGGCCGGGACCGCGCGGCGCTGACCGCCGTGGTGATCCGCTACCGCGCCCGCAGCGCCCTGCGCGATGTCGGGCGGGCCCTGGGGCTGGACGAGGCCCTCGTCGAGCGGCTCGCCAAGGACCACTCGGGCTGGAGCCACGAGATCCTGCCCGAGGACCGCCTCCAGGCGCTGCAGCAGGAGATCCTGGCGCGCCAGGGCCGGGACCTGGTGCAGGAGCTGCCGCTGCGCCAGCTGATCGTGCTGGCCCGCCAGCTGATGGGCATGCCCCGCCACCTGAGCCAGCACGTGGGCGGCTTCGTGCTGACCCAGGGCAAGCTCTCCCGCCTCGTGCCCATCGAGAACGCCACCATGCCCGGGCGCAGCGTCATCGAATGGGACAAGGACGACCTCGACGCCCTGAACCTCCTCAAGGTGGACGTGCTGGCCCTGGGCATGCTGTCGGCCCTGCGGCGCTGCTTCGACCTCGTCAACGGCTTGCGCGCCGAGTACCGCGAGCGCCCGCTGGACCTCGCCGGCATTCCCGAGGGCGACGCCACCACCTACGACATGATCTGCGCGGCGGACACCGTCGGCACCTTCCAGATCGAGAGCCGGGCGCAGATGTCCATGCTGCCGCGCCTGCGCCCGCGCTGCTTCTACGACCTCGTCGTGGAGGTCGCCATCGTGCGGCCCGGCCCCATCGAGGGCGGCATGGTCCACCCCTACCTGGAGGCCCGGCGCAAGGGCCGGGACGCGATCCGCTATCCCAAGGAGGACCTCAGGAAGGCCCTGGAGCGCACCTATGGCATCCCGATCTTCCAGGAGCAGGTGATGCAGGTGGCCATGATCGCGGCCGGCTTCACCCCCGGCGAGGCCGACCAGCTGCGCCGCGCCATGGCCGCCTGGAAGCGCCCGGGGGACCTGGCGCAGTTCCATGCGCGCATCCTCAGCGGCATGCGGGAGCGCGGCTATGCGGACGAATTCGCCGAGGCCATCTTCCGGCAGATCCAGGGCTTCGCGTCCTATGGCTTCCCGGAGTCGCATGCGGCCAGCTTCGCCCTGCTGACCTATGCCAGCTGCTGGTTCAAGCGGCACGAGCCCGCCGCCTTCCTGTGCGCGCTGCTCAACTCCCAGCCCCTGGGCTTCTACACCCCCGCGCAGCTCGTGCAGGACGCCCGCCGCCACGGCATCGAGGTGCGCCCGGCCGATGTGAACCTGAGCGACTGGGACTGCTCGCTGGAAGTGGCCCCCCGCGCCGGCGAGACGCCGCGCAGCTGGATGGACGCGCCCGAGGCCACCATGCCCCACATCACGCCCCCCGCCGGCCCCGCGCCGTCCGCCCGCGCGCCTCGGCCCTCGGCCCCGCGCGGTGCGAACGCGGCCCGCGAACACACGCGCCCGCAGCCGGCGGTCCGCCTGGGCCTGCGCCTGGTCGCGGGGCTGTCCAGCGAAAGCGGGCAGCGCATCGTGGACACCCGGGCGGGGCGGCCCGAGGAACCCGCCGCCCTGCCGGCGGCCTCGCCCGGCCCCTACCGCGACGCGCAAGACCTGGCCCTGCGCGCCCGGCTGGACGCCCGCGAGATGCAGCTGCTGGCCGCGGCCGACGCCCTGCACAGCCTCGCGGGCCACCGCCGCCAGCAGATCTGGGAGGCCAGTGCCCACGGGCGCACGCCGGCTCTGTTGCGGGAGGCGCCCATCCACGAGGCGCCCTTGCAGCTGAGCCTGGCGCCCGAGGGCGAGGAGCTGCTGTGGGACTACCGCGCCCTGGGCCTCAGCCTTCGCCGCCATCCGCTGGCCCTGCTGCGCGAGCGGCTGCAGGGGCACGGCCTGCGCAGCTCGGCGCAGCTGGCGCAGGTGCCCAACGGCCGCCGCGTCTTCACGGGCGGCCTGGTGACGGTCCGCCAGAAGCCGCAGACGGCCAAGGGCACGCTCTTCATCAGCCTGGAAGACGAGCACGGCAGCATCCAGGTCATCGTCTGGGCCGATGTGTACGCGCAGCACCGCAGTACCATCCTGGCCGCCCGCCTGCTCGCCGTGCGGGGGCGCTGGCAGCGCAGCAAGGAAGGCATCTGCAATCTGCTGGCCGAGGGCTTCGAGGACCTCAGCCCCTGGCTCGGGCGCATGGCGGAGGAGGCCGGGAGCCGGGACTTCCGGTGAGCGGGTCGCGCGCCGGGCCGCCCTTTCGCCCCTTCCTTCGTTATGCTCACCCGACCCCGGCGAACGTCACCCTTTGCGATCGCCGGCACACCGCGCTCTCCACCGACATCCAGACCCATGGGCATCGAATTCCACATCACCCGCGCCGAACTCTGGGCCGAGAACGAGCTGGCACCGATCAGCCGCGAGGAGTGGCTCCGCTACGTCGAGTCAGATCCGGAGCTGAGCCTCACCCCCGGCAGCCGCTCACTCTCCGTGCGATGGTCCGGCCCGTCCCGGCACGAGGACCCCTGGCTGGAGGGGTTCCAGGGCAACGTCTACACGAAGTGGCCGGACACCGCGCTGTTCGAGAAGATGCTGCGCATCGCCGACGCGCTGGGGGCCCGGGTCCAGGACGACGACGGCACCCTCTACACCCAGCCGGGCGACTGGACCTACGACCCCTCGGAGCGCGTCATGCCACCACCGCCGCCGTCGCCACCGGCATCGCCAAAACCGCCGCCGCCGGTCCGACGCCCCTGGTGGCAGCGCCTGTGGGGCCGCGCATGACCGCGCCTCGCCGGTCGGAGGCCTGACGCCGATGGGCCCGCTGTTCTCGGCGCTGCTGATGCTGCCCGCCCTGCTGCTCGCCGGCCTGCTGATGGGCGCCCTGGCGCGCCGCGTCGGGCGCCGCCGGGCCTGGGGCCTCGGTGCGGGCGCCGTGGCCGGCCTCTTCGGGATGGCGCTGGCCCTGTCGCCCCTGACGCGAGAGACGCTGACCGCCCCCTGGCAGATCGGCGCCTACGCGATCGCCGTAGTTCTGGGAGCCCTGCTGGGCGCCCTGCTGGGGGCCGGCCTGTGTGCCGGGATGTGTGCCCGGCTGTTCGGTGCGATCGCCGCCGCCCGAGCCCGCCGCGGCACGCCCACGGATGCAGCGCGCTAGGGAGCGATCTTCAGAGGGCCGGCCACGCCGGGGCGGTCGGCGATCAAGCCCCCGAGCGCCGGTACACTGCGTCGCGAAGACTTGACCCCATCTGCGGGCCCAGCCTGCGGGCCGAAGGCGCGCACGGACAAACGGACAACGCGGATCGGGACCGCCAGCCAAAGAAGCCGGCCCGGTCACGAGGAGGAGCATTCATGACGAGCCTGAAGACCTTCGCACTCGCGGCCGGCCTGGCCGCTGGGCTGCTGTGCGCCCCGAGCCAGGCGCAGACGACCGAACGCCGGTACACGCCGATGGAAGCGTTCGCCCTGCCCGCCGGCAGCCCCTTTCCGCTGGACGCACTGATCACCCCGGACGGCCGGCGCATCTCCGCCGAGTCGTGGCGGGGCAAGCCGGTGCTGGTCAACTTCTTCACCCGCTTCTGCGCGCCCTGCATCAAGGAAGTCCCCCTGCTCAACCGGGTCCAGGCCCGGCATCCGGAGCTGCAGGTGCTGGCCATCACGCCGGACGCCATCCCTGACGCCGCCCGCTACCTCCAGCAGTACGGCCTGACCTGGCCCGTGGCGGCGAACGCGGGCGACGTGATGGCCCGCCAGCTCCATGTGAACGCGTTCCCGTCCTTCGCCCTGCTCGACGCCCAAGGCCGGCTGATCACGACGGTCCTGGCCAACCAGCTGGGCGGCGAGGACGGCCACGCCACGGTCGAGGGCATCGAGGCCTGGGTGGCCGCCCAGCTCGCGAGGCCCCTGCCTTGAGCGTCGGCCGGCGCGCGGCCATGGCGGGCCTCCTCGGCGGGCTCGCCGGCTGCATGGGCACCTATGTGCACGAACCCGAACGCGTCCACCTCTGCCGCGCCGAGGCCGCCCACGGCTGGGACACGAGCGGCAACCTGGAACGCGATGGCGTCGCCTACCACGTCAAATTCACGGACAGCGGCTCCGAGTCCGAGGTGACAGGCCCGCTTCCAAAGGTGTACTGGGTCGGCCTCCAGGGCGGCACCGCCGGCAGCGCCGCGGGGTGGCGCGCACCGCCCATGCGGTACGACCCGGGCGAAGCCGTCATCGACATCGACGGCCGGCGCGTGAACGCCCTGCCCCGCCTCTGGACCGCCGGTGAGGTCGGCGGGCGCAGCGCCGCCGTCCAGGAACTGAGCGTCCCCGCGGACCTGAACGATCCCGCCCATCGCACCTGGCGGGGCTACTACATCGCCTTCCCGATGCGCCCGCCCGCCAAGGACGCCCGCTACGAGATCTCGCCCGGGACGATCCTGCTGGACGGCCAGCGCGTCACGCTGCCGCGGCAGCAGTCCTGCCACGAGGACGCCCGGACGCGCTACAGCCCGCTGCGCTGAGGACCGCCACACCCGCCCCCACCTTGGCCCCACATCGGCCCCACATCGGCCCCGCCTTTCCCGCAAGGACCCTGCCCATGGACCGTACCGCCCTGCTCGCCCCCGTGTTCGTCCTGGCCGCCTGGACCGGCGCCATCCTGCTGCTGCTCGCCTTCCGCCGCGTCCGCGCCGGCGTGCAGCGACGGGTGCGGATCCGGGACTTCCGCCTCGGCGAGGCCCCCGGCCTGCCCGACGAGCTGCTGCTGCCCAACCGCAACTACATGAACCTGCTGGAGCTGCCGCTGCTGTTCTACGTCGTGTGCCTGCTGGCCCTCACGATGGGGGCGGTCACCCCGCTGGCCGTGGCCCTGGCCTGGACCTACACGGGTCTGCGCGTGGTGCACAGCCTCATCCACGTCACCTACAACCGCGTCATGCACCGCTTCGCGGCCTTCGCGCTGAGCAATGCGGTGCTGGCAGGGCTGTGGGTCGTGGTGGGCCAGCAGGTCTTCGGCGGCCGCTGAGCGGTCCGCGGCACCCGACGTCCGATCTCCCCAAGTCACGAAGAAGAACCGCCATGAATCACGCCGCCCCCTGGCGCCGCCGGCTCCTGCGCCTGCTGCCCCTGCCCTTCCTCGCCCTGCTGGCCCTGATGGCCGCCGCCTTCTGGCAGAACGACGCCGACTTCCTGCTGGGCCGCTACGAGACCTTCGAGGCCCGGCTGCTGGACCCCGGCCTGCCGCAGGCCCGCCGGGGGCGGCCGCACTATTTCCCCACCTTCCTGCGCCCCAATGGCGAACGCCTGCACGTGGCCGTGGGCCAGCTGGCCACCGAGCTGCCGACCGTCGGCGAGCCCGTGACCTTGCGCTGCAGCACGCAGCGCGCCGGCCTGTGCAAGATGCCCGGGGCGCCGGCGCGGGCCGCGCTCGCCCGCATCGTCGGCCTCGTCATGACAGCGGTCTCGTGTGGCGACGCGGCCCTGCGTCGGCGGGGCGCGATGGCAGCCCTGCTGCTGGCGGCGCTGGGGCCGGCGCGCGCCGAGGGGCCGTCCACCGCCGAGAGTCAGGCGCTGCTCGACCTCACCGTGGCCCTGTGCAGCCGGGCCTTGCCCGGCCAGGCCGCCGACTTCGAGAAGACGCGCCGGCCGCCCTTCACCTGCATGGACGTCAGCGAGGCTCAGGTGCGCACGGTGAGACAGTCCGCGCCCTACCAGGCGGCCTTCCGCCGTCTGGCCGGTGAACTCGGCTCGATGCCTTTGCCGGAGAGGCTCGCCTGGTGCCGCTCGCACCTCACGGCCCGCTGCCTCGACGAGCCGCCGCCAGCCTCCGGCGCCGCCTCGGACGGCTGAGGCGCCGGCCCGCCCGCTTCGCCCGTTTCGGCCCGCTCAGGCCGGTCCGGCGTCCACCAGCAGGCCGCGCTGCACGAAGCCGGTCAGCGTGGCCCGGTTGAGCCCCGGCCAGCCCAGCAGCTCGGCGCCCGGGGTCGCGGCGCCGCGCAGGCGCTCCAGGGTGTCCGCCAGCGCGCCGCTGATCAGGAAGGAGCGCATCAGGCAGCGGTCGAAGAGCACCCGTGTCGTCGACCATCCCGTCTCGAGCAGGTAGCGCTGGCTGTGCAGGCGCCAGGTGCGCGCGGCGAGGTCGCCGGGCTCGCTGCCGGGCAGCAGGCGGGTCAGCGAGCGCGGGTCCAGCGAGCGGTCGACATAGCGCCAGCATTCCCACGGCGCGGGGTCGCGGCGCAGCGCCTGCTCAAGCACCTGCCACAGGGCCTGCATGCTGGGCACGGCATGGGCGTGGCGGTCCGGCCCCGGCAGGATCGGGGCGAAGCACTGCAGGCGCACGCGAGCCTGGCCCGGCGCCTCGCGCAGCGGCAGCAGGGGGACGATGGGCCGCTGGCCCAGGCAGGAGAGCACGCTGGCACCGGTGCGCGTCCACAGCCGGGCCCCGAGGAAGTCCACCGCCGCCTCGTGGGGCGAGGGCTCGCCGTCCGCCGTGACGGCCGCCGGCTGCGTGCCGAGGTTGGCATCGACGAACAGCAGCAGGCTGCGCCCCTGGCGGAGGTCCCGCAGCAGGCGCAGCACCACCTGCCCGTCGCTGGTGTCGCGGATGATGAGGTCGCCCGCGTTGCCGCGCACCCGCGCGAACTCGGCCACCTTCTGCTGGAAGCCCTCGCCCTGCCCGGCCGCGACGCTGCGGTCGATCAGCATGGTGACGGCGCCCTTGGTCTCGAGCAGCCAGGGCAGCACCAGGCGGTAGCTGCCGTAGTGGAAGCTGCAGAAGATCGCGGGCTCGGCGCCCCGGGCCAGGGCAAGACCTGGCCCCTCGGCCTGCATGCCCGGGTAGATCTCGGCCCAGTGCTGCGGCTCCGCCGCGGCCAGGTGCTGGTGCAGCAGGATGTCGGCGATGAGCGCGTCGTGGGCCTCGATGGGGAGCTCGGGCAGCAGGTGGAACAGGCTGCTCGAGATGCGTGCCTGCTCCAGCCCCCCGTAGGCCACGGTGCCGGCCTGGATGCGCGCGCGCAGCCCGGCGGCGACGGTGGAGATGGCGTCTTGAGTCATGGTGTCGAGAAGGTGAAGGAGGACCGGGCCAGGCGCCCGAGGGCCCGCAGCACATGCAGCATCAGCAGCGCCCCGAACAGGCTGCGCATGGGATGGCTGCAGGCCTCGTGCAGCAGTTGCGAGGGATCGGGCTGGCTTCCGATCCACACCAGGCCCTGCCCCAGCACGCGCAGGGCGAGCAGGGCCAGGCCCAGCTGGAACAGCACCGCGGCCCAGGCGTAGCCGCGGAAGGCCGACGGATGGCGGACCTCGCCCGCGGGCAGCGGCGCGAAACCCGTGCGCAGGTCCCGCCACACCTGGCGCGCGCAGCGCTGGTGCAGGCGGGGCATGTCCAGCCAGTCCACCACCACCCAGTAGCCATCGAGGCGGCTGAAGGGCAGCAGGTTCACGAGGCAGCTGACGAGGCTCGCCGACACCAGCAGGCGCAGGCCCTGCGCGGCGTCCCCCGGTGCCAGCGCCGCGGCCACGGCCAGGAGCAGCGCATTCGCGGCCAGCTGGGCGAGCGCCCCCGCCAGGTTGACGACCCTGCGCTCGCGCGGCGGCAGCGTCCAGATGCGGGTGACGTCCGTGTAGAGCGCCGGAAAGATCCAGAACAGGCCGATGCCGATGTCCTGCGGCGGGGCGCCGAAGCGCTGGGCCGCCGCCGCGTGGCCCAGCTCGTGGACGAACATGAGCCCCAGCAGGGCCAGCGGCACCGCCCACCAGGCCTGCGCCGGCAGCGTGCCCTGCACGGGCAGGGCGGCCAGCAGACCGAAGTTCAGGCCCAGCAGGAGCAGCAGCAGGCCGGGCGCCCACGCCGGCCCCGGCACGAGCGGCGCCAGGCCGCGCGCCAGGCCCGCCACGTGGGGCGCCTTCAGCACGGGCCGGCGCAGCCACAGCGCCGGACGGGGCGCGCCCGTGGACGTGAGATAGCCCCGCAGCGGCGCGGCGGCCCGCTCGACATCCGCCACCGCCGGGCGCGGCGAGCGGGGATGCGCGGCGGCGAGGCGCTCCGTGAGCGCGGCACCGTCCTCGCCCGCGGCCAGCCCCTGCAGCAGCAGATGGGCCGTCGCGGACAGCTCCAGCACCCGTTCGCCGACGCGCACGAGCACCCGCTCGGGGTGATGCCGCGACGGGCCCAGGACTTCGATGGGAGTGACCATGGCCGTCAGATCAGGGGCAAAAAAATAGGCGGGGGAAGGCCGGCAGAGCCGTGCAGCGGGCGCGGGCCACGCCGCACGGCGCAGGGCCTCAGCGGGAGAGCTCGTCCTCCGGCTCGGGCTGGCAGGGTACCGGCTCGTCGGGCACGCCGCAGCACATGGAGCTCTGGGCGACTTCCATTTCCAGGCGCTGCTCAAGCTCGCGGACGGAGATGCTGTTGTCGAGGTTGAGTTCCTGCAGGAAGTCGATGGGTTCGTTCATGATGAAGGTTTCCTTGTTGCCTACTCTGGACAGTTTTCGGCATCCCTGTACGACGAGACGATCAGAGAGCAATACCCTTCGCGACTGCGCCGGACGCCGCGTTCGGGTCCGGCCGGATATCATTTCCGACCACGGTCCGGACCTGCCGCCCGGGGAGCGCCTTCTCAGCGTTAGCTGGCGTCTTCCCGGACTCATCTCCAGACATGAATGAATGCTATCGACGCCCGCTCGGCCGCGGTACTAGCGAATCTGTTAGCCGCCTCCTCTGGACCTTTGCCATGACCCACGCCCTGCCCCGCGGCCTGGTGGCTCGCTCCCGAGCGGTCCTGCCGCTCGCCTGGACCCTGCTCCTCCTGGCGCCAGCCACGCGGGCCGACGAGCCGCGCGGCTACGCGCTGAGCTTCCATGCCGTCGGCAGCCCGGACACGGGAATCGGCCCGAACCGGGTCGGCGAGCCGGGCTTCGTGCCGCCCGTCGCGCTGTCCGTCCAGCTGCCGCCGGAAGCCGCCTGCCTGAGCCGCAAGGGCGCGGGCTCCTACGAGGCCCTGGTTCGCGCGGACGGCACGGTGGCGGGCGTCCATTCGCACGACGAGCCCGTCGACGGGGACCGCTGCGAACGCACGCGCCTCTTCCCCTACCTCCGGCAGTGGCGCTTCGCACCGGCGACCCTCGAGGGCCGGCCGATTGCGGTCTATCTGTGGATCGGCCTCGAGGGCACCGAGGCGCGGCCCGGGGCCCGCTGAACGGCCGGATCGCCCGACCCCGACCCCGACCTCGACCACGCCCCCGGCCGCAGGGCATCCCGCGCGCCGGGGCCGTGCCGGGCACAATGCGGCTCACCGCCCGCCCCCGCGGGCCTGCCCGCCCTGCCCCATGGACACCCAAGACCCCCACGACCACCGCCTTACCGAGCTGGAAATCAAGGCCGCCTACACCGAGGACATGCTCGACGAGCTGAACCGCGTGATCGTGCGCCAGCAGCAGCAGATCGATGCCCTGCTGCGCGAGATGCTGCAGCTGCGGGACCGCCTGCCGGAGAGCGGCAGCGGTGCCGGCGTGCGCAATCTGCGCGACGAGCTGCCCCCCCACTACTGAACCCGGCCCCGCCCCCATGAGCTCCACGCCCGCTGAAGGCCTGCTGATCATCGACGTGCAGCAGGCGCTGTTCGACCCGCCGCCCGCCGACGCCGCCGCCGTGATCGAGCGCATCAACGCCCTGGCCGCGCGCTTCCGTGCCGCGGGCCGGCCGGTCGTCCTGATCCAGCACGAGAGCCCGCAGGGCGCGCTGCAGGCCGGCACGCCGGGCTGGGCCTTCGCCGCCGGCCTGCAGCAGGCCCCCTCGGACCTCGTGATCGCCAAGACCACGCCGGACGCCTACCTGCGCACGCCGCTCGAGGCCGCCCTGCGCGAGCGCGGCGTCCGCCACGTGGCCGTGTGCGGCTATGCGAGCGAGTTCTGCGTGGACACGACCGTGCGGCGTTCCGCGGCGCTGGGCTTCGAGATCACGCTGGCCGCCGACGCCCACACCACGCACGACAAGCCGCACGCCAGCGGCGCGCAGATCCGCGCCCACGAGAACGCCACGCTGCCCGACATCACCAGCTTCGGCCCGGCGATCCGCGCGGTGGCGAGCGCGTCGATCGTGCTGTAACGCCTGTAACGCCGCGCGGCGGGATGCGAAGATCGGGCCGCCGGACGCCCCGGACCACAATCCTGCCGTGAGCCACGATCCCCGCCCCGTCCCGCCCGCCCTGGCGCCTGCCGCCCCCGAGGCCTGCCTGCTGCAGATCGACCTCGACAGCCAGCAGCTGCAGATCCGCGGCAGCGAGCCCGCGGCGCCGCAGGGCGTGCTGCGGCTGCGCAACCGCCTGCTGCCGCGCCTCATCGCGGCCCTGCTGCTGGCGCGCGCCGAGGGGCAGGCCTGTGCCGCCCGCCCCTGCAGCCGCAAGGCCCTGCAGCAAGGCCTGGGCGACCGCGCCGAGCTGCACCGCACGCAGCTGTGGCGCGCGCTGCAGACGCTGGACGCCAGCCCGCTGGCCGGCCTGATCCGCCACGGCGCGCGGTCGGCCGGGCCGTTCTGGCTGGACGACGCCCTGCTGGCGCGCTGCGAATGGCGGCAGGGCGGACAGCCCCTGGACTGCGCCGGCCTGCGCGCGCTCCTGAGCCAGGCCGCCGTGGATGGCGCGCCGCCCGCGCCCGCGCTGCCGCGCCATCGCCTGCCGCTGGCCTATGTGCAGGCCCTCTCGCGGGCGGACCTCGCGCTGGACCGCGGCGAGCTCTACCCGGCCCGGCTCGCCCTCGCCCAGGCCACAGAGCACGCGCCGCCTGAGGACCTGGCCGCGCAGCTCTCGCTGAGCCTGCGCCGGGCCCGCATCGCCCGCCGCCTCGGCGACTGGGCCACGCTGCAGCAGGAGCTGCGCACCCTGCGCCAGGGCCTGGAGCAGCCCGGCCTGCCCGCCGGCCAGGCCCGCCAGATCGGCTGGCGCCTGGCCGTGCTCGAGGCCTGGCACTGCCACGGCAGCCTGGGCGAGAGCGCCGTGGCGCTGCACAAGCTCGCCCAGCTCGACGAGGACGTGCTCTCCCTCGACGCCGGCCTGCTGGTCGACTACCTCAATCTGCGCGGCATGGCCGGCCGCGAGCTGGCCCTGCAGGCGCACTGCGAGCGCCAGGCCGCCGCAGCGCTGGACGACCTCGCCGCGGCGCTGCGCCAGGCCAGCCTCGCGGGTCTGCCGGACGCGCTGCAGGTCAGCGCCGCCAACCTCGCCAATGCCCTGTGCCTGCTGCAGGGCGCCGGCCTGGTGCCGGCCTCGCGCGGCGCCGAGGCCTGGGGCTGGCTGCTGCTGAGCGAGAACGTCTGCGAGCGCTGGGGCCTCGCGCGCCATTCACTGCTCAACACCATCTTCCTGCTGCGCATCGCCGAGCAGCAGGGCTGGAGCTTCGCGCAGGCGCAGCAGCGGGCCGAGGCCGAGGGCCTGCCGCTCGCGGGCGACAGCTTCCGCAGTCTGGCCGCCGAACGCTGGGAGGCCTGCCGCCGGCTGCACTCGCAGCTGCCGGCGGAGCAGCGCTGCGCCTTCCTGCTGCTGTGGGCGCGGCACGCCTGGCGCGAGGGCGACGCCCTGTGCGCCGCCGAGCTCGTGCAGCAGGCGCGCCATCACGCCCGCAAGCTGCGGGCCGCCTCCCAGCGGGATCGCTACGAGGGCGAGGCGCAGCAGCTGCTGGGCGCGCTGGGCCTCGCGCCCCCGCAGGCGCAACAGGCGTAACGCCGCATTCGCACTGACATCGCGAAGCAGGCGCGACACACTGCCATCACCCTCACACAAGGAGATTCCATGGCAATGAACGCCCCCCTGCACCGCACCGCTCTGCGTCCGATCCTGCTCACCGCGCTGGCCCTGGCCGCCGGCGCCGTCCACGCGCAGACCCCACAGGCCGCACCGGCTTCGGCGTCGGCCGAGAGCTTCCGCGTCGCGCCCGAGCTCGCCCAGGGCTTCCAGGCCCTCGGCACGCACGGCGTGATCGCGGTCTACGACGAGCAGGCCCGGCGCTGGACGGTCTCGGACCCCGCCCGCGCCTACCAGGCCTTCCGCCCCGCCTCCACCTTCAAGATTCCCAACACCCTGATTGCCCTGGAGACGGGCGTCGCGCTGGACGAGGCCCAGGTCTTCAAGTGGGACGGCAAGAAGCGCTGGAACGAGGACTGGAACCAGGATCAGACCCTGCAGACAGCCTTCCGCTTCTCGGCGGTGTGGGTCTACCAGGAGATCGCCCGCCGCGTCGGCGCAGAAGGCCTGCAGTCGCGGCTGTGGGCCTGGCGCTATGGCAATGCCGTGGCCGGCCCGAAGCACGACAGCTTCTGGCTCGACGGCAGCGTGCGCATCACCGCCCTCGAGCAGATCGACTTCCTGCGCCGTTTCGCCGAGCACCGCCTGCCGATCAGCGAACGCACCGAGACCCTCGGCCGCCGCGTGTTCCTGCGGGACGAGACGCCGGCATGGCAGCTCTTCGCGAAGACCGGCTGGGACGGCAACGGGCCCGTGGAGCTCGGCTGGTTCGTGGGCTGGACCGAGCGCAAGGCGACTCACGGCCGCTGCTTCTTCGCGCTGAACATGGACATGCAGGTCGACCCCAAGACCCTGCCCCCCGGCGCGAAGCCGCCCTCGCAGCACACGCTGATCGCCCAGCTGGGCCCGCATCGCGAGCGGCTGATGCGCCAGGCGCTGCAGGCGCAGGGCTGTCTGGACTGAGCGGGGCTGAACTCAGGCCGCCGTCTGGTCGCCGCCGGCCTGCAGCCAGGCCAGGGTGTCGCCGATCAGATGGCCGGCGATGCTGAAGCGCGGCGGCAGGCCCGGCAGGGCGTCGAGGTCGAACCACGCGGCATGCTCGATCTCGCCGGGCTGCTCGCGGATCTCGCCGCCCGCCCACTCGCAGCGGAAGGCCAGCATCAGGCTGTGCGGGAAAGGCCAGCTCTGGCTGGCGTAGTAGTGCAGCTGCTGCACCTGCACGCCGACCTCCTCCGCCACCTCGCGGTGCACGCAGGCCTCCAGCGATTCGCCGGCCTCCACGAAGCCGGCCAGGGCACTGTAGAAGCCCGGCTTGAAGTTCGGCGACCGGGCCAGCAGCAGCTGCGGCCGGCCCTCGTGGCGGCGCCACACCAGCGCCATCATGGCCGGGCTGATGCGGGGATAGGCCACATGGCTGCAGGACGGGCAGCGCCGCGCGCGCTCGTGCGGCAGGCGCTCGGTGGGCGTGCCGCAGACGCCGCAGAAGCGGTGCGCGCGGTCCCACTCCATCACCTGGGCGGCGCGGCTGGCGAGGTGCAGCTGCGGCAGCCCCATCTGCATCATGGCGGACCGCAGGCCCTGCAGCATCCAGCCCGCCGGCACCTCGCCGCCCTGCTGAACCCAGCAGTCCAGGCCCTCGAGCTGGCCGAGGTAGTGCCGTTCCTGCGGGCGGGTGAAGGCGTCCGGCTGCGCCGTCAGGGTCGTGCCGACGGCCACGCCCTCGGCGTCAACCTCGGCCGGGACCAGCAGCTGGCCCTCTATGAAGACGAAGTGCCAGGCGTGGGCGCTGGGCGTGGCGGGCGGCTCGACGCCGGGCGTGAATCCGGGAAGGTCATGCAGGCTCATGGGGGGCACTGTAGAGGCATTCGGAGCCAGTTGCAGGGCCGGGGGTCTTGTCATCGCACGGCACAGTGAGCGCCTCCCTCTCCGAGCGGCACCTGGGTCACCGCCAAGATCGACGCCGCCGCTCAGGCCCGCCCCATAGACGACCCAGCAGGCGCAGCAGTGGGCTTGCGATCCAGAGCGACAGCGCGAGGGATACCAGCTGCCACAAGACGTCCAGCACCATGCTCGTCGATGGGCCGGCGAAAACGTCCACGACGCCCAACACCACCGTCCACGCCACCCACGCTGGCAAGCCGAACAGCAGGCGGCTCAGTGTGCCAAGGAGTGCCTGCTTCGGGGATGCCGGCGCAGCGCTTGCCTGGCGCCAGATCCGCCACAAGAGCGGGAACAGGGCCCACAGGGCGAGCGGCCAGCTCAGCAGCACCCAGAGCATGATCGGCAGACCACTGCGGCTCCCCCACGGGGCAATGCTGCAGAGCAAGGCGAGCCAGCCCGCATTGAGCCAGATGAGGAAGGCACAATGAAGGCGCTCCGCAACACGAACGCCCGCTCGCTGGTCAGCGCCTGCCACCACGCGTGCATCTGCCAGGGCCTGGGCCTGCACGGCGTTGGTCACGGCACGGCACTCGCTGGACGGCGAGTGCTGTTGTGGCGCGCGATCGTCATGATGACGGCGATTGAGCACCTCGCTATCTCCCGCTGGTGAGCGCCATCACCAGGAGCCGATGCTTGCCGTCGATGAAGGCCCGATGCCAGCCCTCGGCGCTGGGCGTGGCGGGCGGCTCGACGCCGGGCGTGAATCCGGGAAGGTCATGCAGGCTCATGGGGGGCACTGTAGAGGCAATCAGCGCGACGTGGCGCGCGGGGCGGGCTTGACCCTGCCCTTCGCCGTGCGAGGAGCGGGCAAGGCGGCGAAGCCGGCCACGAGGTGGTCCACCAGCGCCCGCACGCGCTGGGGCAGGAAGCGCTGGCTCGGCATCACGGCATGCAGCGGCAGCTCGTCGCCCAACCAGCCGGGCAGCACGCGCACCAGCGTGCCCTCCCGCAGCGCGCGGCGCACGTCGAGCTCGCTCTTGTGGATCAGGCCCAGCCCCTCCAGCGCCCAGCGGTGGGCGATCTCGCCGTCATCCGTGCTCAGGCGGCCCTGCACCGGCACGCTCACCGGTTCGGCGTCCGGCGTCTCGGCCGGGCGCAGGCGCCAGGCGCGCTCGTGGCGGTTGCGGATGCGGAAGGTGATGCAGTCGTGCGCCGCCAGGTCCTCCAGCGAGCGCGGCGTGCCGGCCCGCTTCAGGTAGGCCGGGCTCGCGACGATCTCCCGTCGCACGAGCGCCAGGCGGCGCGCGACGAGGCTGGAGTCCGGCAGCTGGCCGTAGCGCAGCGCGACGTCGATCTCGTCCTTGAAGATGTCCTGCAGCGAATCGCTCACGCTCAGGTGCAGCTCGACGGCCGGGTGCTGCGCGAGGAAGTCGTCCAGCATCGGCAGCAGCCACTGGCGCGTCAGGTCGCTCGAGGCACTCAGGCGGATGCGCCCCCGCAGCCGCTCGCCGGCACGCCCCTTGAGCGCAAGCGGCGCCTCGCTGACCTGCGCCAGGCCCTCGTCGAGCAGCTCCAGCGCGCGCTGCGCGTACTCCCGCAGCTGCTCGCCCGCGGCCGTGAGGCGCAGCGCCCGCGTGCTGCGCTCCATGAGGCGCACCCCGAGGCGCGTCTCCAGGCGCTTGAGCATGGCGCTCGCGGCGGCCGGGCTGAGCTGCATCTCCCGCGAGGCGGCGCTCAGGCTGCCCCGGCGGGCACATTCCACCAGCAGGCGGAGTTCCGAGGTATTTTCAATTTTCATTTGAAGCTGAATGATGCCAGAGCGGCTGGTTTGAAAGTCGACTTCGCCGCACAGTCCGGGTCATGCACACCGCCGTGGTCTGCAACGCAACACCAGGAGTCCTTCCATGAAAGCCGTCGGCTACTACCAGTCCCTGCCCCTCAGCGCCCCCGAGTCCCTCCTCGACCTCACCCTGCCGGAGCCCGCGCCGGGCCCGCAGGACCTGCTCGTGGAGGTTCGCGCCATCGCCGTCAACCCGGTGGACGTGAAGGTGCGCCAGCGCCGCGCCTCTCCCGACGGCCAGGCCCAGATCCTGGGCTGGGACGGCGTGGGCGTGGTGCGCGCCCTGGGCAGCGCGGTGACGGGCTTTACCGTCGGCGACCGCGTGTGGTGGGCGGGCGAGATCAACCGCCCGGGCAGCTATGCCGAGCGGCAGGCCGTGGACCACCGCATCGCCGCCCATGCCCCCGCGCGCTGGACCGACGCGCAGGCCGCCGCCCTGCCGCTCACCGGCATCACCGCCTGGGAGCTGCTCTTCGACCGCCTGCAGGTGCAGCACGCCCCCGAGCGCCCCGTGAGCCTGCTGGTCACGGCCGCAGCCGGCGGCGTGGGCTCCATCCTGCTGCAGCTGGCCCGCCGGCAGCCGCACCTGACCGTCATCGCCACGCTGGGCGATGCCGCCTCGCGTCCGCAGGAGGTGGCCCGGCTGAAGGCGCTGGGCGCGCATCACGTGATCGACCACCGCCAGCCGCTGGCGCCGCAGGTCGCCGCGCTGGCGGCCCAGGGCGTGCCGCCGGTGCGCCACATCGCCAGCCTCTCGCACACGCCGCAGCACTTCGCGGACTTCGTCGCCCTGATCGAGCCGCAGGGCCGCCTGGCCCTGATCGACGACTTCGAGGCCGGCGCGCTCGACGTCATGCAGCTCAAGGGCAAGGCCGTGTCGCTGCACTGGGAGATGATGTTCGCCCGCCCGCTGCACCAGACGCACGACATCGCCGAGCAAGGTCGCCTGCTGGCCCAGCTCGCCCAATGGGCCGACGCCGGCCAGCTGCAAAGCACGCTCAGCGAGGTGCTGGGGCCCATCGACGCCAAGCACCTGAAGCTGGCACATGAGCGGCTCGAGAGCGGGCATACGCAGGGCAAGCTGGTGTTGGAGGGGTGACATCACCCCCCCCTACGGCCCTCGGCCGCCCCCCAGGGGGGCACACCCGCAGGGCCGGCAGAGCCGGACCCTCGGGTGTCGTGCCGGGGCGAGCGCCGGCGGGGCCGGGCGCTCTTGGTGCTAGGGCCGGGCTGGTTCTTGGTAGTCGGCCCTGTTCGAGGGTGTGTGGGCGATGCCTTGCGAAGCCGGTCGTAGCGGGTTTGCGGCACACTGCGGGGCATGCCCGCCACCGCCCCGACCCCAGCCGCCCCGGTGCTGTTCAAGAACGCACGGGCCTTCGAGAGCTGGCTGCGCAAGCACCACGCCACGTCCGACGGGCTGTGGCTGCAGATCGCCAAGAAGGGCGCGGCCGAGCCGAGCGTCACGTATGCGGAGGCGGTGGAGATCGCGCTGTGCTGGGGCTGGATCGACGGTCAGAAGAAGAGCCTCGACGCGCAGCACTTCCTGCAGCGCTTCACGCCCCGGCGCGCGCGCAGCCTCTGGTCCCGGGTCAATGTCGAGAAGGTGGCGGCGCTGATCGAGGCGGGCCGCATGCAGGCGCCGGGCCATGCGCAGATCGAGGCCGCCAAGGCGGACGGGCGCTGGGCCAAGGCCTACGACAGCGCGCGCACGGCCACGGTGCCCGAGGACCTGCTGGCGGCCCTGGACGCCGAGCCGGCCGCCCGGGACTTCTTCGCCACCCTCAACGCGGCGAATCGCTACGCCGTGCTGTGGCGCATCCAGACCGCCGTGAAGCCCGAGACCCGCGCCCGGCGCATCGAACAGCTCGTGGCGATGCTCGCGCGGGGCGAGACCGTCCACATCTTCAAGCCCAAGCCAAAGTCCGCACCTTAGCCTGGGCGCCAGCGCCGGTGCGCCTACCAGCTCGCCTGGAAGGAGTCGCCACGGAAGCGGCTGTCGCCCGTGATGGCGCCCAGGTCCACGAACTCGAAGTCCGAGGCCTTGAGCGTCTTCAGGTTGGCGATCGTCGCGTCCTGCCACTGCGCGCTGGGCTCGCCCTGCACGTAGAGGTCGGAGCCGATGTCCGCCACATAGAGCCCGTAACGCTGCATGGCCAGGGCCAGCGCCTTGGCCTGCGGGCTCCAGGCCGCGGGAGGCGTGAAGCCGGCCTTCAGCCGCAGGACGGCGCCAAAGGGCACGCCGCCGGGCGTGTCGCCCCCGGCATGGTGGCGGGCGGGCCAGACGTGGCTGCGGGCCATCACGCTGTCGCGCAACGTGACGCGCAGGGCATGGCGGATCTCCCCGGCCGTCGCCTCCGCGGCACGCGCCAGCAGCGGCAGCATCGGCAGGCCGGCGGCGTCGCCCGAGGTCCAGGTGTCCGGCCGCATCGCGTGGCTCTTCAGGTCCCAGGCGGCCGTCGAGTAGGCGTACCACTGGCCACCCTGCTGGTAGCTGGCATAGCTCTCCCAGAGCCGGCATCGGCCCTGCTCGACGACGAGGACGTGCCGGTCGCCGCACACCCGGGCGTCGTTGCAGGCGCCGCCTTCGGCCTTCAGCAGATCGTCGCGCGGGAAGGGGAAGCGGCGGCTCGAGGCTGGCAGCGTGGTGCAGTTGCGCACGATCTCGAAGGCGCCGCCCGTGGGCGCCGCGCAGTCGCTCTCGTCGGGCGCGCTGTCACCGCTGCCGGCGCGCGGATCCGTCGGGTTGAAGGACACCGTCGGCCACGCCGTGGTGGCGGAGGGCGTGCTGCTGCCGTCGACCACGTTGAAGGGGATGCCGTAGTAGTCGGCCGTCTGCTGCGGGTTCTCGTTCGTGCCCCAGTCCGGATGGAAGGCGCGCGCCGTGCCGATGGCGGCGAGCCACGTCGCGCTGCTGGCGTGCACGGGGAAGCGCTGCACGTCATCGATGCGCATGTTGAAGACGGCGGTGGCGGGGAAGACGTCGCAGCCGCCGAGCTGGGGGGCGGCGCCAGGCGTTGGCGTTGGCGTTGGCGTTGGCGTTGGCGTTGGCGTGGGTGTCGGGGTGGGTGTCGGTGTCGGTGTCGGCGTCGGTGTCGGTGTCGGCGTCGGCGTCGGCGTCGGCGTCGGCGTGGGTGCCGGGCTGGGCACCGGGGCGGGCGCTCCCGCACTGCTGCCGCTGCCTCCGCCGCAGGCCGCCAGGGCCAGGGCCGTGGCCAGCATGCACAGGGGGCCGGCAGGCCGGTACTTGTCGCTTCTCATCGCTCACTCCAGGCGACGAGGGGCGTCGCGGTGTCCGGTCCGCATTGAAGCAAGGGGGCCGCCGAGGCGCTGCAATTTTTTGTGACAGCGGCTCGTGACGGGGCCGCGGGACGGCGCCGTCTGGCATCCTTCGTCACGCCTCCGCCCGCCATGAAGGACCGCACGATGCCGACCTACCTGATCTCGTTTCCTGCCGCCGCGATGAACGTCCCGGCCGATGAGCTGGCCAGCGTGGGCGAGGCGGCCCGCGCGGTCGTCCGCGAGGCGAAGGCCGCCGGGGTGTATGTCTTCGCCGGCGGCCTCAACGCCGAGGTGTCGCCGGTGCTGGTCGACGCCGCAGGCGGCCACTCGCAGGCCACCTACCCGCAGACGAAGGACTTCGACGGCGGCTTCTGCGTACTGACCCTCCCCTCGCGCGAGGCCGCCGTGCGCTGGGCCGCGAAGCTGGCACAGGCGTGCCGGTGCGCGCAGGAGCTGCGGGAGTTCGGGGAAGACGCGGAGCGCTGACCAGGCACGAGGACAGCAGGAACAAGGACAGCAGGCCCGAGGACCCGCGTCGTCAGCGCCGCGCGTTGAACCAGACCGCCAGCAACGCCAGCACAAAGACAACGCCACCCAGCGGCAGCGCGGGCCAGAGGAACTCGCCCCAAGCGCCGCGCAGCGCCAG
Organism: Burkholderiaceae bacterium; assembly: GCA_041912595.1. Classification (GTDB taxonomy): domain Bacteria; phylum Pseudomonadota; class Gammaproteobacteria; order Burkholderiales; family Burkholderiaceae_C; genus Roseateles_B. The sequence continues at coordinate 17,475 of JAYRMR010000041.1, read as the reverse complement.
GCCCACGCTGCCGACGACCACCAGGAAGGCGCTCGCCACGAACAGGTAGGCGATGCCCAGGCCCTTGCGGGGCCCGGAGGGCGCGTCGTCGTCATCGCCCCCAAAGAGCCGCACCCAGGCCAGGGGCGCGGCGACCAGCAGGTAGAGCCAGGTCGGCACGTGGTGCTCCGGCCGCTGCCCCCAGGCGACCAGCCCCAGCAGCACGGCGCCGGAGATCAGGACGAGCAGCAGCTGCATCTCGAGGCTCCCTGCTCGTGTCCCGGGGCGTCGGGGCGCCGGAGGCCCGGCCTCAGAAGTGGATCCCCCGCATCATCTGCTGCAGCGCGATCGCCTCCGGTGAGAGCTGCGGCTTGCCGCCCTTCTCGCCCTTGGCCGCGTCGCTGTCGGGGAACATGCGGAAGCTCGTGTTCATCACGATCTGCGCCACGCGCGGCACCAGCGCATGCATCAGCTCGCCCGTGATGCCCAGGCGCGTCGCGATGCGCACGGGCTTGGCGATGCAGGCCTGCGCGATCATGTCGGCGGCCTCTTCCGGCGCCAGCGTCGGCACGTTGTTGTAGATCTTGGTGGGCGCGATCATGGGCGTGCGCACCAGGGGCATGTTGATGGTCGTGAACGTGATGCCGAGGTCGGCGTACTCGCTCGAGGCGCAGCGGGTCCAGGCGTCCAGCGCGGCCTTGGAGGCCACATAGGCCGAGAAGCGCGGCGCATTGGTCAGCACGCCGATCGACGAGATGTTGACCACATGCCCCTTCTTCTTCGCGACCATGCCGGGCAGCAGGCCCATGGTGACGCGCAGGCAGCCGAAGTAGTTCAGCTGCATGGTGCGCTCGTAGTCGTGGAAGCGGTCGTAGCTGGACTCGATGGCGCGGCGGATGGAACGGCCGGCGTTGTTGATGAGGAAGTCGACGCCGCCGAAGTTCTCGTTGATCCAGGCGATCATGCCGGCGCAGCTCTCCTCGCTGGCGATGTCCGCCGAGTAGCTGTGCACCTGCGCGGCCTTGCCGGCGTGGTCGCGGATCTCCTTGACGGCCTCGTCGAGCTTGCCCTCGTCACGGGCGCAGATGATGGTGATGGCGCCGGCCTCGGCGAACTTCTTCGCGGCGGCCAGGCCGATGCCCGAGGAACCGCCCGTCACCAGCACCACCTTCCCGGCGGTCGCGCCGCGCAGGCTGCGGTCGATCATCAGGTCCGGGTCGAGGTGGCGCTCCCAGTAGTCCCACAGCCGCCAGGCGTAGTCATGCAGATTGGGGCAGGCAATACCTGACCCCTTGAGCGCCTTCTCGGTCTCACGGCAGTCGAAGCGCGTGGGGTAGTTGATGAAGGTGAACATGTCCTCGGGCAGCCCGAGGTCCTTCATCACGGCATGGCGGATGCGGCGCACGGGTGCCAGCGCCATCAGGCCCTTCTTGACGCTCTTGGGGATGAAGCCCAGCAGGGCCGCATTCACGAAGAGGTTCATCTTGGGCGCATGCGCGGCCTTGGAGAAGATGTCCAGCACGTCGCCCACGCGGTAGCCGACCGGGTCCACGAGGTGGAAGCAGCCGCCGCCGCCCTTCACCTGATGGCTGATGTGGTCCAGCGCATTGACCACGTAGTCCACCGGCACGATGTTGACGCGGCCGCCCTCCAGGCCGATGGACGGCATCCACGGCGGCAGGATCTGGCGCAGGCGCTGGATGGGCTTGAAGAAGTAGTAGGGGCCGTCGACCTTGTCCATCTCGCCGGTCTGCGAGTCCCCCACGACCATGGCGGGGCGGTAGACGGTCCAGGGCTTCCTGCAGTCCTTGCGCACGAGCTTCTCGCTCTCGTGCTTGGTGTTGAAGTAGGGGTGGTCGAGGTTTTCCGCTTCGTCAAACATGTCTTCGCGGAACACGCCCTCGTACAGGCCGGCCGCCGCGATGGAGGAGACATGGTGCACGTGCCCGGCGTCGATCGCCGCGGCGAACTCGATCATGTTCCGCGTGCCCTCGACGTTGGTGCGGACCTGGCTTTCCTCGTCGGCCTTGAGGTCGTAGACCGCGGCCAGGTGGTAGAGGTGGTCGATCTGGCCCTTGAGGCTCTTGATGTCCTCGCTGCTCACCCCCAGCTTCTTGCCGGTGAGGTCGCCATAGACGGGGATCGCCCGCGTCTTGCTCACGCCCCACCAGGCCAGCAGTTCGGGCAGCTTGTCGCGGCTCTCCTCGCGCATCAGGAAGTACACCGTGCTCCCGCGCCGGGCCAGGAGTTTCCTGACCAGCCGTTTGCCGATGAAGCCCGTGGCGCCCGTGACGAAGTACTGCATCGTGTCTCTCCTGTGTTCTTGGTTGGCCTCTGGAGGCGAAGCTGCGCGACGATTCTTGTCCAAACCCCGGGTTTCACCGCTGCGCGCTTTCCCCAGGGCCGACTCTAGAGCATAGAGACCGCACACTAGGATTGGGCGAGCGATGCCGGCCCCCCGGGCCTATAGTGGTTCCATCCCTGCTGGAGGGCCTGCGCCGGCGCCACAATGCCGCGTGGAAAAGTTCAGCGACTCTCGCGTAGTTCCACCTCAAGAAAAGGACTCAACAATGGTCAAGAAGCTGCAGAAAATGGCTGCCAAGAACAAGGCCGCCTCCAACAGCGCTTTCGGTGGTGCACTGCCCGCCGGCCTGCTGGACAACCAGGTTGCCCAGACGATCAAGGATTCCGCCCAGCAGATCTGGGCCGCTGGCCTGGGTGCCTTCTCCAAGGCCCAGGGCGAAGGTGGCAAGGTCTTCGAGACCCTGGTGAAGGAAGGCATGAAGCTTCAGAAGAAGACCCAGTCCGCCGCCGAGGAAAAGATCGGTGCCGTGGCCAACAAGATGAGCGGCATGGCCGGTGAAGTCGGCGCCAAGGCCGGCCAGCACTGGGACAAGCTCGAGACCATCTTCGAGGAGCGCGTCGCCCGCGCCCTGAACCGCCTGGGCGTGCCCAGCAGCAAGGACGTCGAGCAGCTGATCGCCCGCATCGATGCGCTGAGCGCCGCCGTGGGCATCGCCCCGGCCAAGAAGCCGGCCAAGAAGGCCCCGGCTGCCAAGCCCGCCGCCAAGGCCGCGCCCAAGAAGGCCGTGAAGGCCGCCGCCAAGCCTGCCGCGAAGCCTGCTGCCAAGAAGGTCGCCGCCAAGCCCGCCGCCAAGGCGACGAAGCCGGCAGCCAAGCCTGCTGCGAAGCCGGCCGCCAAGACGGCCGTGTTCAAGCCCGCCGCGAAGCCCGCTGCCCGCAAGGCCGCCGCCAAGCCGGCCGCACCGGCCGCTGCCGCCCCGGCTGCCGAAGCCGCCCAGGCCTGAGCCTGAGGCATGAGGCCCTGCCTGAGCGGGGCCCGCAAGGCGCCTTCAGAGCGCCCGTGACCTGCCGCCTCGCGCCAGTCCCGATCCGTCGGGGCGAGGCTCCCCGAGGCGGCGTGTCCGTTTCTTGAGCGAGACAAACAGGATCCGCCATCGCATGAACGCCAGCTCCCGCCCCCGCTCCCCGTCGCGCGCCCCGGCCGCCACCGCAGCACCGAGGCGGCGGCGCGCCGACCGGCCCAAGGACGGTCCGCGGATCGGCCTGGCCCTGGCCGGTGGCGGCCCGCTGGGCGCCATCTACGAGATCGGTGCCCTGTGCGCGCTCGAGGAATCCATCGACGGCCTGGACCTGCGCAACTGCAGCAGCTACATCGGCGTCAGCGCCGGCGGCTTCATCGCGGCCGGCCTCATCAACGGCCTCTCGCCGCGCGATCTCTCCGAAGCCTTCATCGAGAACAGCGCCCGCTCGGCCGACAGCTTCGACCCCTCGGTGCTGCTGCACCCCGCCTGGGATGAATACTGGCGCCGCCTGCGCACCGTGCCCGGCCTCGTCGGCACGGCGCTGTGGCAGACGCTGATCCAGGGGCGCTCCGTGCTCGGCGCCTTCGAGCGCCTCGGCCGCGCCCTGCCGGCCGGCCTGCTGTCCGGCGAGGCCCTCGCCGAGCAGCTGCACGCGCAGTTCAGCCGCCCCGGCCGCAGCGACGATTTCCGCCAGCTGCGCCACCGCCTCGTGCTGGTCGCCACGGATCTCGACAGCGGCGAGGCCGTGCCCTTCGGCCTGCCCGGCTGGGACCACATCCCCGTGTCCAAGGCCGTGCAGGCCAGCGCCGCGCTGCCAGGCCTCTTCCCGCCGGTCGAGATCGACGGCCGCTTCTACGTCGACGGCGCGCTGAAGAAGACCATCCACGCCTCCGTGCTGCTGCAGGAAGGCCTGGACCTGCTGCTGTGCCTGAACCCGCTGGTGCCGTACGAAGGCGAGCCCGGCGTGCAGGAGCACGAGCCGCATCGCAGCAGCCGGCCGAAGGGGCAGCGCATCCCGCGCCTGGTCGACGGTGGGCTGCCGGTCGTGCTGTCGCAGACCCTGCGCTCGCTGATCCATTCGCGGCTGGAGCTGGGCATGAAGGGCTACGCCCGCAGCCACCCGGACACCGACATCCTGCTGTTCGAGCCGAACAAGCGCGACGCCGAGCTGTTCATGGCCAACACCTTCAGCTATTCGCAGCGCCGGCATCTGGCCGAGCATGCCTACCAGGCCACGCGGCGCCAGCTGCTGGAGCGCGCGCAAGACCTGGCCCCCACCCTCGCCCGCCACGGCCTCACGCTGCGTCTGGACCGCCTGTGCGACAGCAAGCGCGAGCTGGTGCCGGGCGCCCTCAAGCCGCCGAGCCGCGCCGCCATCGCCATGGCCCGGCTGGATCAGGCGCTGAGCCTGCTCGAGGCGCGCCACGGCGTGCACACGCCCTGAGCGCAGACGCCCGGCAGGGCGCTTCAAGCCTGAAACACGGGCAAGCGTGACGGGCGTCACACCCCGCAAGGCCTGACCCCACCGCATGAGGGGGTCCCTCCCGCGGGGCCTCCCTGAACAATTCAACCATCGCACCGCCGGTGCATTTTTCAGCCGTTCGCATCGTGTCCAAGAAGTTCCTCATCGCCCTCGGCCTCGGTGCCGCCTCCCTCCTGGCCCAGGCCGCTCCGATCAACCTCGTCAAGAACGGCAGCTTCGAATCCGACCTCCAGGGTGCCAATTCCTGGAGCATCTTCGGCAGCCTGACGAACTGGGCCGCCGGCCCCTTCGGCATCGAAGTGCGCAACAACGTGGCGGGCAAGGCCTTCGACGGCCTGAACTTCGTCGAGCTGGACACCACCAAGAACAGCTGGATCTCCCAGAGCTTCACGACCGTCGTGGGCGCCACCTACCACCTGAGCTTCGTCTGGGCCAACCGCACGGACAGCCAGGGCGCCAACAGCAATGGCCTGAACTGGTCCGTCGACGCCCTGAGCGGCGTGGTCGGCCAGGACCTGACCACCGCCTGGACCCGCTTCGAGCAGGACTTCGTCGCCACGAGCACCAACACCACGCTGCGCTTCGGTGGTGTGGGCAAGTCGGACGGCTTCGGCACCTCGCTGGACGCCGTGTCCGTGACGCAGGTGGTGACCACCGCCGCCAAGAGCACCGTGCCGGAACCCGGCAGCCTGGCCCTGCTGGCCGGCGCCGCCGCAGCCCTGTTCATGGCACGCCGCCGCAAGGCCTGACCCTCCCCGGGGTCGTCAAGAGACGTCGTTGAAAAGAAGACGGCGCGGGCACGAACCCGCACCGCGCAGCCACCGAGCTGCTGTTCCAGAAGAAGAAAACGAGAAGAGGCCCCGCGGGGCCTCTTCTTGTTGGTGCCGCCGGCCGACGCCAGCCGGCCGCCGGGCCGTCAGCCCAGGTAGCGGGCGCGCAGATGCGCCTGGAAGTGCGCCGGGTTCAGCGCCTCGCCGCTGGCGCGCCGCACCAGCTCCGGCGTCTCCCAGCGGCTGCCTTCGTTCCAGATGCGGCTGCGCAGCCAGTCGAACACCGACGCCAGGTCGCCGGCCGCGATGCGGGCATCGAGGTCCGGCGTCTCGCGGCGCATGGCGGCGAAGAACTGCGCGGCATACATCGCGCCCAGCGTGTAGCAGGGGAAGTAGCCGAAGAGGCCGGCGCCCCAGTGCACGTCCTGCATCGGGCCGTCGGCGAAGTTGCCGCGGGTGTCCAGGCCCAGCAGCTCCTGCATCTTGGCATCCCACAGCGCCGGGATGTCCTCCACCTCGATCTGCCCCTCGATCAGCGGGCGCTCGATCTCGTAGCGCAGGATGACGTGGGCCGGGTAGGTGACCTCGTCGGCATCCACGCGGATGTAGCCCGGCTTCACGCGGGTCAGCAGGCGGTTCAGGTTGCCCACCTCGAAGGCCGGCTGGTCGCCCAGATGGCGGACCACCAGCGGGCGCAGCAGGCCCGCGAAGCCGGGGTGGCTGCCCAGCTGCATCTCGAAGGACAGGCTCTGGCTCTCGTGCAGGCCCATCGAGCGCGCATTGGCGATGGGCAGGCCCAGCCAGTCCCGGCGCAGGTTCTGCTCGTAGCGGCCGTGGCCGGTCTCGTGGATGGTGCCCATGAGGCTCGGCAGGAAGTCGTCCTCGCGGTAGCGCGTGGTCATGCGCACGTCCTCGGGCACGCCGCCGCAGAAGGGATGCGCGCTCTCGTCGAGGCGGCCGGCCTCGAAGTCGAAGCCCATCAGCTGCATGGCGTCATGGCCCAGCGCCTTCTGCGCTGCCTGCGCGAAGGGCGGCACCGGGCGGATGACCGTCTCGCGCGACTGCTTCTCCAGCACGTCGCGGATCAGCCCCGGCAGCCACTGGCGCAGATCGCCGAAGACGCGGTCGACCTCGGCCGAGCGCATGCCGGGCTCGTACTGGTCCATGAGGGCGTCGTAGGGGGCAAGACCTGTCACCGCCGAGAGGCAGCGCGCCTCCTCGCGGGCCAGACGCACGACCTCGCGCAGGTTCTCGACATAGCCCGCCCAGTCATTGGCCGGACGCTGGCTGCGCCAGGCGTGCTCGCAGCGCGAGTTGGCCAGGCTCTTGGCCTCGACCAGCGACTGCGGCAGCGCATTGCTGGCGCGCCAGGCACGCTGCATCTCGCGCAGGTTGGCGCGCTCGACGTCGTCGAGGTCCTCCTGCACGGCCGCGTCCAGCAGGCCCTTGAGCTCGGTCTCGGTCGCCAGCTGGTGCAGCAGGCCGCCCATCTCGGCGAGGGCCAGCGAGCGCGCCTCGTTGCCCTTGGCGGGCATGTTGGCGGACTGGTCCCAGGAGGCGATGGAGTGCAGATGGGAGAGGCGGTACATGCGCACATGGCGGGCGCACAGCGCGGAGTAGGCGGTCTTGCTCATGGGGATTCTCTTGGCGTGTGGCCCGTGTCCGGGCCTTGTCATGAAAGGGCGTTTCCTCGACGCCCGGCGTCCGGCAGGCGATCTGCCCGCGCCACATGCCCGGGATTGTGGCCGGCTTTGAGCCGGATCAAGCCCCCCACTGGCCCGGGAAAACCCAGAGCAGCAGGGCCGTCATGCAGAGGTAGCGCAGGAACTTGCCGATCAGCATGTAGAGCATGCAGGGCCAGAACGGCAGCTTGAGCCAGCCCGCCACGGCGCACAGTGGGTCGCCGACGACGGGGAGCCAGCTCAGCAGGCAGGCCTTCGGGCCGAAGCGTTCCAGCCAGCGCAGGGCACGGTTGCCGGGGCTGTGGTGCGTGCGCCCTTCGTAGACCCGCTCCGCCCCGTAGCCCATGGCCCAGGTGATGCCGCCCCCGATCGTGTTGCCCGCCGTCGCCACCAGCACCGCCGGCCAGAACAGCGTCGGCTCCAGCTTGACCAGCGCCAGCACCGCCGGTTCCGAGCCCAGCGGCAGCAGCGTGGCCGAGACCAGGGCGATCACGAACAGCGCCGGCAGGCCGACCTGCGGCAGCGAGAAGAAGGCCAGCAATGTGGCCAGCGCGTCCATCAGCGATTGCTCCATGCGGGCCATTATGCGAGGGACGCCACAGTCCCTTGCGCCCGCGGCTTGCAGCCATGACGGAAGGCATGCACACTCATCGGTTCAGGGAACGCACAAGCAGGACCGGCGCGGCACAGAATCCGCCCACCGGTCCGACCGCCGACAGCGCGCGACGGCGCGCCCGGCCAAGAGGTCACTGGCATGCTGAACATCTCGAGAACCGGAGTGGTCTGTCTGGCCTTGCTGGGCTCGGCGCTGGGCCTGGCCCGCCCGGCCTTCGCCGACGACGTCTGCCGGCACCTGCTGGCCTCGGGCAATCCGCAGTACCCGCCCTATCTCTGGCGCGCGCCGGAGGACGAGAACCGGCTCATCGGCGCCAATGCCGAGATGATGCAGTGGCTGTCCAAGGAGATCGGCATTCCCATCGAGGTGCGCTACGTCGGCCCCTGGGGCCGTGTCCAGGAAGAAGTGCGGGCCGGCAAGGTGGACCTCATCGCCGGTGCCTTCTTCACCGTGCCGCGCACCGAGTACATGGACTACTTCCACCCACCCTTCCGCGACACCCGCTCGGCGGTCTGGACCAAGGAAGGCAGCAAGCTGAAGTACCGCCGCTGGGGCGACCTGCAAGGCCGCCAGGGCGTGACGGTGATCAACAACAGCTTCGGTGAGGACTTCGACCGCTACGCGCGCGAGAACCTCAAGATCACGCAGGTGGCGAGCCTTGAGCAGGCCATCCAGATCCTGCAGAAGGGCCGCGCCGACTACCTGGTCTACGAGGACGGCCCCGGCGATGCCTTCCTCGCCAAGATGGGCATCACAGACGTCCGGCAGCTCGACGGCGCCGTGGCGAAGGAGCCGCTGCACCTGACGCTGTCCCACAAGTCCGCCTGCAACACGCCGGAGCTGCGGGGCAAGCTGGCCCGCGCGGTCTACAAGCTCGCCAAGACCCCGCTGATGAACGACTGGATCAGCCAGTCGATCCAGCTCTGGCGCAAGCAGACCGTGCAAGCGCCCCAGCCCTGAGGCCGGGCTGCGCATGACGCCCGCGGGCTACTCCGGCACGCCGCTGGCCCGCAAGCTGGGACTCCGGGACGGGCAGCACGTGCTGCTGCTCGGGGCGCCGCCCGGCTACCTCGACTCGACGCTCGTCCCGCGGCCGCAGGCGCTGCGCTTTGTCGAGGCGGCCTCGCCGGCGGTCGACATCGCCCATGCCTTCCTGAGCGACGCCGAGGCCCTGGCCGCCCTGCTGCAGGACTGGCGCCGCACCCTGCGCCCGGACGCCGTCGTCTGGATCTCCTGGCCCAAGAAGGCCTCCCGCGTGCCGACCACGATCACCGAGGACGTCATCCGCGAGCACGCCCTGCCGCTGGGCTGGGTGGATGTGAAGGTTTGCGCGGTCGACGCCGTCTGGTCGGGTCTGAAGCTGGTCGTGCGCCAGGCCCTGCGCTGAGTCCGGGGGGCGGGGCGGTATAATCTTGCCTCTTTTTTGAGCAGCCGCCCGCCCCCGCCCATGTCCTCCCACCTGCCCTCACCGCCGGCCACACCGCTGCGGATAGGCGCCCATGCGCTGCCCAACCGGCTGTTCGTGGCGCCCATGGCCGGGGTGACGGACCGCCCCTTCCGCATGCTTTGCAAGCGGCTCGGCGCGGGCTATGCGGTCTCCGAGATGGTCACCTCGCGCAAGGACCTCTGGAACAGCCTCAAGACCTCGCGCCGCGCCAACCACGAGGGCGAGACCGCGCCCATCGCCGTGCAGATCGCCGGCACGGAGGCGCAGATGATGGCCGAGGCGGCCGTCTACAACATCCAGCGCGGCGCCCAGATCATCGACATCAACATGGGCTGCCCGGCCAAGAAGGTCTGCAACAAGTGGGCCGGTTCCGCGCTGATGCAGAACGAGCCGCTGGCCGAGGAGATCGTGCGGGCGGTCGTGGAGGCCTGCCGGCCCTTCGAGGTGCCCGTCACGCTCAAGATGCGCACCGGCTGGAGCGCCGAGGCCCGCAATGCGCTGGCGCTCGCCCGCATGGCCGAGGACGCGGGCATCGCGATGCTGACCATCCACGGTCGCACCCGCGAGCAGGGCTACAAGGGCCTGGCCGAGCACGACACCCTGCGCGCCGTGAAGGCCGCGGTGGGCATCCCGGTCGTGGCCAATGGCGACATCGACAGCCCGGAGCGCGCGCTGCAGGTGCTGCAGCACACCGGTGCCGACGCGCTCATGATCGGCCGCGCGGCCCAGGGCCGGCCCTGGATCTTCCGCGAGATCGCGCATTTCCTCGCCACCGGCGAACACCTGCCCGCCCCGCGCGTGCTCGAGGCCCGCGACTGGCTGCTCGAGCATCTGCAGGACCACTACAGCCTCTACGGCAGCGACAGCGGCATGCGCAGCGCGCGCAAGCACATCGCCTGGGCCGTGAAGGCGCTGCCCGGCGGGGAGGATTTCCGCCAGGCCATGAATCGGCTGGACAGCTGCGAGGCGCAGGTCCGGGCTCTCTCCGACTGGTTTGCCGCCCTGGCCGACCAGCACGAGCGCCTGCCCACCCTGCCCCCAACGCTGGACGCAGCCAACGACGACGACGCAGAAGAACAAAGGCTATCGGCATGACGCCCAAACCCATCGACCAGTGCATCCGCGAGAACCTCGAGGCCTATTTCCGCGACCTCGAAGGCGAGGTGCCCCATTCCATGCATGACATGGTGATCAAGCTGGTCGAGAAGCCGCTGCTGGAAGTCGTGATGGCCAAGGCCGACGGCAACCAGAGCAAGGCCGCCGAGTGGCTGGGCATCAACCGCAACACCCTGCGCCGCAAGCTCAGCGACCACGAGCTGCTCTGAGCACGCCTGCCCGCGCCGCCCCACCGAATCCCCACCATCCCGAGTCCACCATGACGCAACTGACTGCCCTGATCTCCGTGTCCGACAAGACCGGCATCGTCGACTTCGCCCAGGCCCTGCATGCGCTGAACGTGCGCCTGCTGTCCACCGGCGGCACCGCCAAGCTGCTGGCCGACGCCGGCCTGCCGGTGACCGAGGTCGCCGACCACACCGGCTTCCCCGAGATGCTGGACGGTCGCGTCAAGACCCTGCACCCGAAGATCCATGGCGGCCTGCTGGCCCGTCGTGACCTGCCCGAGCACATGAAGGCGCTGGCCGATCACGGCATCGCCACCATCGACATCCTGGCCGTCAACCTCTACCCCTTCGAGGCCACCGTCGCCAAGCCCGGCTGCACGCTGGAGGACGCCATCGAGAACATCGACATCGGCGGCCCGGCCATGGTGCGCAGCGCCGCCAAGAACTGGAAGGACGTCACCGTGCTGACCGACGCCGGCCAGTACGCCGCCGTGCTGGAGGAGCTCAAGGCCCACGGCAAGACCAGCGACAAGACCCGCTTCGCCTGCAGCGTGGCCGCCTTCAACCGCATCGCCCAGTACGACGCCGCGATCAGCAACTACCTGAGCGCCCGCCAGGACGACGGCAGCCTGGCCGCCTACCCGGCCCAGATGAACAGCACCTTCGTGAAGGTGCAGGACCTGCGCTACGGCGAGAACAGCCACCAGACCGCTGCGCTGTACCGCGACCTCTACCCGGCCCCTGGCTCGATCGTCACGGGCAAGCAGCTGCAGGGCAAGGAGCTGTCCTACAACAACATCGCCGATGCCGATGCCGCCTGGGAGTGCGTCAAGTCCTTCACCGCGCCGGCCTGCGTGATCGTCAAGCACGCCAACCCCTGCGGCGTGGCCGTGGCCGCCACGCCCGCCGAGGCCTATGCCAAGGCCTTCAAGACCGACCCGACCAGCGCCTTCGGCGGCATCATCGCCTTCAACCGCGAGGTGGATGGCGCCGCGGCCGAGCTGGTGTCCAAGCAGTTCGTCGAGGTGCTGATGGCCCCGGGCTTCAGCGCCGAGGCCCGCGAGATCTTCAAGAGCAAGGTCAACGTCCGCCTGATGGAAATCGCCCTGCCCCCGGGCGGCGACACGCCGTGGCTGCAGGGCCGCAACCTGGGCGACAGCAAGCGCATCGGCTCGGGCCTGCTGCTGCAAAGCGCCGACAACCACTTCCTGCAGAAGTCCGATCTCAAGGTCGTGACCACGCTGCAGCCGACGGCCCAGCAGCTCGATGACCTGATGTTTGCCTGGACCGTGGCCCAGTACGTCAAGAGCAATGCCATCGTCTTCTGCGGCGGCGGCATGACCCTGGGCGTGGGCGCCGGCCAGATGAGCCGTGTGGACTCCACCAAGATCGCCGCCATCAAGGCCGCCAACGCCAGCCTGGACCTGAAGGGCTCCGTCGTGGCGAGCGACGCCTTCTTCCCGTTCCGCGACGGCCTCGACGTGCTGGCCGACGCCGGCGCCAGCTGCGTCATCCAGCCGGGCGGCTCGATGCGCGACGAGGAAGTGATCGCCGCCGCCAACGAGCGTGGCGTGGCGATGGTCTTCACCGGCGTGCGCCACTTCAGGCACTGAACGGACCACCCCCTGCGCGCTTCGCGCGCCCCCTCAAGGGGGCAATACCGACTGCCCGGCGGAGCCGGATCAGCGGTATTCGCTGGGGGCGAGCGCCGGCTGCGCCGAGCGCTCTTGATTCCTTCCTGCGCTTGGGCTGACTCCCTGAGATCGAAACCAAGTTGAAAGAAGCCCACCGGCTCGCACCGGTGGGCTTCTTTGTTTTTGGGAGATGCCGGGCATCCACCCCTTTTCTGCTTCAACCCAGTACGCGGGCCAGTACTCGGTGATGTTGGAGCCGGGATGCGGGGGGTGCGATTGCGCAGGTAAAGGAGGAGCCGGCGCCGCAGGCGACGGCGGGGGACACGGAGCAATCGCGCCCCCGCATCCCGGCGATGCACCCGTCGAGGCAGTAGGCGCGTCCCAAGCGGGGGGCGAAGCCGACCGGGTCGCACCGGTGGGCTTGTTAGTTTTTGGGAGCTGCCGGGCATCCACCCCTTCTTTGCTTCAACCCAGTACGCGGGCCCGCACTCGGTGATGTTGGAGCCGGGATGCGGGGGGCGGGATTGCGCAGGTAAAGGAGGAGCCGGCGCCAAAGGCGGCGGCGGGGGACACGGAGCAATCCCGCCCCCCGCGTCCCGGCGATGCTCAAGCCGACGCAGGCAGGTCGACACAGCAACCCCTGTCACCTCCGCGACTAGACGAGCTTCTCTAGCCGAGGGTCGCTACGCTTGGTGGCCCCGCGGTTTGGGCTTAGCCTCGCGGCAGGAGACACACCGCCATGGAACATTCGACCCAGGAAGCCCTGCAGCTGGCCTTTGAGAGCCAGCGCGCCGCCTACGCCCGCGAGCCGATGCCGAGCCTGGCCGTCCGCAAGGACCGCCTCAAGCGCCTCATCGAGATGACGCGCAAGAACGAGCAGGCGCTGTGCGAGGCCATCGCCCAGGACTTCGGCCACCGCGCCCACCAGGAGACGATGCTGGCGGAGGTCTTCACCAGCATCACCGGCGCCGAGCACGCCCTCAAGCACCTGCGCAGCTGGATGAAGACCCGCCGCATGCCCACGGCGCTGCACTTCATGCCCGGCAGCAACGCGCTCATGCCCCAGCCGCTCGGCGTGGTCGGCATCATCGCGCCCTGGAACTACCCGTATTACCTCACCACCGGCCCCGCCCTCGCCGCCCTTGCGGCCGGCAACCGCGTGATGATCAAGCCCTCCGAGCTGACGCCCGCGACCTCCGCCCTCATGGCCCGCATGGTCGCCGAGCACTTCAGCCCCGAGGAGATGACCGTGCTGACCGGCGACGCCGACCTCGCCCGCGCCTTCTCCGCCCTGCCCTTCGACCACCTCTTCTTCACCGGCTCCACCGCCGTGGGCCGCCACGTGGCCCAGGCCGCTGCAAAGAACCTCACCCCGGTCACGCTGGAGCTGGGCGGCAAGTCCCCCGCCATCTTCGACCGCAGCTGCAAGCTGGAGCTCAGCGCTTCGCGCCTCGCCTACGGCAAGCTGCTCAACGCCGGCCAGACCTGCGTCGCGCCCGACTACGTGCTCGCCCCGCGCGACATGGTCCGCCCCCTGGCCGAGGCCGTGCTGCGCCACTGGCAGCGCATGGTGCCCACCGTGCACGCCAACCCGGACTACACCAGCATCGCCACCCCGCGCCACCGCGCCCGCCTGCAGCAGCTGCTGGACGACGCGAAAGCCCATGGCGCCGAACTGCTACCCAGCCACCCGCAGGAGCTCGATCCCGGCGCCGGCCGCAAGCTCGTCCCGCATGTCGTGCTGACCCCCCGCGCCGACATGCAGCTGATGCGCGAAGAGATCTTCGGCCCCATCCTGCCCATCGTTCCCTACGACAGCCTCGAGCAGGCCATCGCCCAGGTGAATGCCGGCGACCGCCCGCTCGCGCTCTACTTCTTCGGCGAGGACCGCCGGGCCCGCGAGCAGGTGCTGAATCAGACCCATGCCGGCGGCGTCACCATCAACGACTGCATCTGGCACCTCGGCCAGGAGTCCCAGCCCTTCGGCGGCGTCGGCGCCAGCGGCATGGGCGCCTACCACGGCGAATGGGGCTTCGACACCTTCAGCAAGCTCAAGCCGGTGTTCGTCCAGTCCCGCTTCGCCGGCACGCGCCTGTTCCAGCCGCCCTACGGCAGCACCTTCAAGACCATCTTCGGCCTGCTGCGCAAGATCGTCTGAAGGGACTCGCCTGGCGCCAGGCAAGACCTGACCCCCGCCTGCAACAGAAGGACCGAGCGGCATGATCTTCGACCAGAGCCATGACTACGTGATCGTCGGCGGCGGCTCCGCCGGCTGCGCGCTTGCCGCGCGCCTCAGCGAGGACCCGTCGGTCGACGTGCTGCTCATCGAGGCCGGCGGCCGCGGGGACAGCTGGGTCGTGAACACCCCCACCGCGGGCGTCTTCCAGATCCCCACCTCGCTCAACAACTGGGCCTTCGAGACCGTGCCGCAGGCCGGGCTCGACGGCCGCCGGGGCTACCAGCCGCGCGGCCGCACGCTGGGCGGCTCCTCGGCCATCAATGCCATGGTCTACGTCCGCGGCCACCGCGCCGACTACGACCACTGGGCCGCGCTCGGCAATCCCGGCTGGGCCTTCGACGACCTCCTGCCGCTGTTCATCAAGAACGAAGCCAACGAGCGCCTCGGCGCCCCGTGGCATGGCCAGGACGGCCCGCTGAAGGTCAGCGACCTGCGCACCGACAGCCCCTTGCACCAGGCCTGGCTCGACGCCGGCCGCGCCATGGGCCTGAAAATCAGCGACGACTTCAATGGCCCGGACCAGGAAGGCATCGGCGTCTACCAGGTCACCCAGCACGAGGGCGAGCGCTGGAGCGCCGCACGCGCCTACATCGAGCCCCACCGCCAGCGCCCCAACCTGCACGTGATCACCGGCGCGCAGGTCGAGCGCGTGCTGCTCGAGGGCCGGCGCGCCGTGGGCGTGCAGATGCGACTGGGCGGCCCGCGCGTGCAGATCCAGGCCCGCCGCGAGGTCGTGCTCAGCGCCGGCGCGCTGCAGACGCCGCAGCTGCTGATGCTCTCTGGCATCGGCCCTGGCGCCCATCTGCAGGACCTCGGCATCCCCGTGCTGCACCACCTGCCCGGCGTGGGCGAGAACCTCCAGGACCACCCCGACTTCGTGCACGGCTACCTCAGCGAGAGCCTCGACACCGTCGGCATCTCGCTCAAGGGCGGCGTGCGCCTGGCGCAGAACATCGCCCGCTACCAGCGCGAGCGCCGGGGCATGATCAGCTCCAACTTCGCCGAGTGCGGCGGCTTCCTCAAGACGCGCCCCGAGCTGGCCCTGCCCAATGTGCAGCTGCACTTCGTCGTCGCGCTCGTGAACGACCACGCCCGCGAGCTGGGCCTGGGCCACGGCCTCTCCTGCCACGTCTGCCTGCTGCGCCCGAGCAGCCGCGGCAGCGTGCGCCTGGGCGGCCCGCGCGTCGAGGACACCCCGCTGATCGACCCCGCCTTCCTCGCCGATCCGGCCGATGTCGACGAGCTCATGGAAGGCTTCAAGCTGAGCCGCGCGCTGATGCGCCAGCCCTCGCTGCGCGCCTTCTGGACCCGCGAGCTGTGGCAAGCCCAGGCGAACACCGACGACGAGATCCGCGCGCTGCTGCGCCGCCGCGTGGACACCGTCTACCACCCCGTGGGCAGCTGCCGCATGGGCCGCGACCCGATGGCCGTCGTCGACGCCGAGCTGCGCGTGCATGGGATCGAATCCCTGCGCGTGGTGGACGCCTCCATCATGCCCACGCTGATCGGTGGCAACACGAACGCGCCGAGCATGGTGATCGGGGAGAAGGCGGCGCTGATGATGCGCAGCGCCGTCTGAGCGCCCGCACGGCGTCATTCCTGGGTCTTCTGCACCCGCACGGTCTCGAGCGGCGCACCGGCCTGCGCCAGGACCAGCACCGTGAACGTCCGGGGGCCGGCTCCGGCCCCAGGCGGCGGACCCACGGGTGTCTGGCGAATCTCCGAGCGATGACTGCAGACCGGTGATGGCGCCGGCTCGCAGTGCAGGCCCACGGCTTCCAGGTCCGCCTGAGAGAGGGGGCGAGCGGGATCGCTCTGACGCGCCCGCAGCAGCTGCCGGACCTGCTCCGCCAGGAAGCGATCCGGATTCATCCACTGCTCGCGGACCAGCGTCGAGAGGGGGCTGTCATTGGGAAGGGAGACGGCCACCCGGACGCCGGGAAACGGCGTGCACGCGCCCAGCGCCCCGAGCGCCGCGGCCAGGCCCGCGAAGAGGCGCTGGCGTGGCGAGTGCCGCAGGCCCTGCCCTGCGTGGCGGCGTCGGCAAGAGCTCACCTCAGTAACCCGGCGGCCGCTCTTCAGCGACCGGCTTGCGCGCCCGCGCCTCGATGGCCGTCGACAACTTGACGACACCGCCCGCGGCGCCGACCTGCACCGCCTGCGGCGCGCCATCCACCAGCTGATCCACATGCCAGACGCGCACGCGCGCGGGACCGTCGGGCACGCCGGCGAGCAAGACCTGACCCTTGTCGTCGCTGACCGCCGCCCAGGGCGTGTCGCTGACGTAGACATGGCCCCGCATGGAGCCGTGCAGATGGCAGCCCAGCAGATAGGGCCCGGGCTGGCTCAGCTGCTGCGTGGCGCTGGCCAGGGGCTGGCCTTCGCGCCGGGCGGACAGCTTGAAGCTGAAGCCCTGCGTCGGGTCCAGGTAGACGCCGCCCGGCCCGCTCAGGCCGCCGCGCACGTGGTGGTTCCACTTGTCCAGGTTCGTGAAGACGACCCGGGCGCCGGACGAGACCACGCTCACCTGCGGCTGGAAGCGCATCTGCTGCTGGGTGATCGTCTGCTCCAGCTGCGGCGCCGGACGCGGGCCGGGCTGCTGGGTGTCCAGCAGCACGACGGCCTCGGGCAAGGGCTTGCCGCTGCGGTCCAGCACCTGGATCTGCACGTCCGCCGCCCACAGGGCCGTCGGCACCGCCATGACGCCCGCCAGCAGCAGGGGCCTGAACAACGAGGGAAGTCGATGCATCGCCTGGGTCTCCTTGGGTCGATGGGCGCGCCGGCGGGCGCCGCACTCTGGGGTTTCCTCTCCATCCTAGGGCCGCCGGGGCGGGCGCCAGCCCCCTAGAATCCCGCCCATCATGTCCATTGCCGACTCCACCGGCCTCTTCCTGGCCTTCCTGGCCCGCCTGATCACGGGCGCCCAGGGCCACTGGAAAGGCTGCCCGCCCATGGC
>JAYRMR010000040.1:12751-48051 GCA_041912595.1 Burkholderiaceae bacterium | reverse complement strand
TCTACGACAAGTTCATGGGCCGCTGCCTGGAGCGCATCGCCGCCATCAAGCAGGGCAACCCGCTGGACACCGACACCATGATCGGCGCCCAGGCCTCCAAGGAGCAGATGGCCAAGATCACGTCCTACCTGGACCTCGGCCGCCAGGAAGGCGCCGAAGTGCTGATCGGTGGCGCGCCCGCGCAGATGGCCGGTGACCTGGCCGGCGGCTACTACATCCAGCCGACGGTCTTCAAGGGTCACAACAAGATGCGCATCTTCCAGGAGGAGATCTTCGGCCCGGTGCTGGCCGTGACGACCTTCAAGACCGAGGCCGAAGCCCTGGCGCTGGCCAACGACACGCTCTACGGCCTGGGCGCCGGCGTGTGGAGCCGCAACGGCAACGTCGCCTACCGCATGGGCCGCGCCATCAAGGCCGGCCGCGTGTGGACCAACTGCTACCACGCCTACCCGGCGCATGCGGCCTTCGGCGGCTACAAGGAATCGGGCATCGGCCGCGAGACCCACAAGGACATGCTGGACCACTACCAGCAGACCAAGAACCTGCTGGTCAGCTACAGCGAGAACAAGCTCGGCTTCTTCTGAGGCCGCTGATGTCAGACTCGCTCATCGCGTGAGCCAGGGGAGTGGAGCGATCCGCTCCCCTTCGTCCTTGTGCAAAGACCAGGAGCCGCCATGGCTGACACCGTCCCACCCCGCGTCGTGGCCACGGACGCCGCGCTGGACCTCATCCGCCGCCTGCAGGCCGAGCACGGCCCGGCGCTGATGTTCCACCAGAGCGGTGGCTGCTGCGACAACAGCGCCGCCAACTGCTACCTCCCCACGGACCTCACCATCGGCGCGCAGGACGTGCACCTCGGCGAGGTCGGCGGCGTGCCCTTCTACATCGGCAAGCTGCAGTACGAGTACTGGCAGCACACGCAGCTCATCCTCGACGTCATCGAGGGCCACGGCGGCACCTTCTCGCTGGAGGGCTCGACCGGCCTCGCCTTCCACACCCGCTCGCGGCTCTTCACCGACGAGGAATGGGCGCGGATCGCCGAGCAGGTCGAGCGGGACCTCGCCTGAGGGTGCGCTGCGAACTCAGGCGGCCGGCGCGCGGTAGACCAGCACCTTGAGCGCGCGCTCCGGGTCGGCGTCGGCGAAGGCTGGCGGATTGGCCAGGCGCTCGACGAACTGCAGCGCGGGCACCAGCTCGGCCATCTGGTCCATCAGGAAGGCCGTGTCGAGCTTGGGCGTGTTCAGGCACAGCAGCGCCTCGCCGCCTGGCGCCAGCAGCTCCGGCAGGCGGCGCATCAGCCGGGCGTAGTCCTTGGTCGCCACGAAGCTGCCCTTCTGGAAGCTCGGCGGGTCGAGGATGACGAGGCCGTAGGGCCCGCCGCGCTTGAGCTTGGCCCAGGAGTTGAAGATGTCGTGGGCGAGGTAGCTTGCCCGGCTCTTGTCGAGCGCGTTGAGCTCATGGTTGCGCCGCCCGATGGACAGCGCCCCGGAGGCCATGTCCACGTTGATCACCTCGGCCGCCCCGCCCTGCAGCGCCGCGACGGAGAAGGCGCAGGTGTAGGCGAAGAGGTTCAGCACCCGCAGCCCCGGCTGCGCCTCGGCACGCCCACGCACCCAGCGCCGGCCCTCGGCCATGTCGAGGAAGAGGCCGTGGTTCTGGCCCTTGAGCACGTGCACGGCGTAGCGCGCGCCCTGCTCGCTCACGACGTGCGGCTCGGGCACGCTGCCGGCCATCAGGCGCGTCTCGACCTGGTTCTCCTGCCGGCATTGGAAGACCCAGTTGAGCGCCTGCCCGGGCGCGATCTGCGCCCAGCGGGCCGCGAGCGCCTCGCCGGCCGCGTCCACTTCGGACGCCGGCACGGCCTGGAAGCTGGTCAGCACGAAGACGGGCTCGAACCAGTCCAACACCCAGTGCTCGCAGCCCGGATGCAGGCCGCCGCGGCCGTGGAAGAGGCGGCTGGCGTCGGCGGGGAGCGCCATCGTGGCGATGGTGTCGAGCAGGGCTTGCATGGGCGGATCCGGGGCGCAAAGCCTGCGATTGTCGGCGCAAGGCCGGATGCCGGATGCCGGGGTCTCAGTACGGCTGCATCACCTGCTGCCACAGCCGCGCCCGCAGGCGCTCGGCCTCCGCCACCGGCAGGCAGGGGATGTCGAGCGCGCGGCTCGTCTTCGAGCTGCCCTGGCTGTCGCCCCGCAGATGGCACAGGCCCAGGCTGCGGTCCAGGGCAGAGCTGTAGAGGCTCAGCTGCTGCAGGCGCGGCCCGGCCACCACCACCCAGCGGCGCGTGAGCACGCCGTGCCGGAAGAGCAGCAGCTCGCCGCATTCGGCATAGGCCGCGAACCGGACCCAGGCGCGGCAGTAGGCGGTCAATCCCAGGGCGAGCACGGCCGCGCCAGCAGCCAGCCCCGCCGCGCCGATCGGCCCGCCCAGGCCCAGCTCCACGCCCACCATCACCAGCAGCGCGACGGCCAGGAAGCGACCGGCGCCCCACAGCTGCCGCCAGAAGGCCTGCGGTGCAAGCGGCTGCCAGCGCAGCCCGGCCCAGTCCAGCGCCGGCAGGCAACGCTGCAGCAGGGCCTGCGCCTCGGCGGGCGTCGCGATGGGGGCGAGCTCGTCGAAGCGGCCGCCGGCATCGAGCCCGTGGTCCTGCTCATGCGAATCGTGCCCCGCCACGCTGACCGCGAGGCGGCAGCGGCCGAAGCGGCGGTGCAGCCAGGTCTCCACCAGCTCCCAGCGCTGCAGGCGCGGCAGGCGGGCCGACGCCGTCACCTGCGTGCTGAGACCGCGATGCACCAGGAGCTTCTCGCCGTCCTGCTCCAGGCGGAAGCCGTGGTAGCGGAAGAAGGCCAGCACCACCGAGAGCAGGCGCACGAAGAGCAGGAAGGCCAGCACCAGCAGCGCGATCTCCGCGGCCAGCCACAGCCAGTGCCCGCTCTCGAAGAGCCGCTTGAAGGCATCGCGCGCCCAGGCCATGGGAACGGACAGCCAGCCGAAGAAGCGCCGGTGCAACTCCGGCTTCTGCGCGACTGCCGCGAACACCGTGCCCACGAGCACCATGCCGCGGTTCGAGATGAGGCCCAGCCGGACGATGTCCAGCGGCGCGAGGCGATGCAGCAGGCGCGGCGTGCCCGCAGGCGACGTGGCCAGGGTCGGGGCCGGCGCCGCGCCCTCAGGCGCCGCCGCTTCGGTCGGGGAGGCCCGCACACGGCCCTTCAGCGCCTCCTCCAGTGCCATCGCCGCCGGCAGGCCCAGCACCTTCATCACCGCCTCGGGCTTGCCCCCGGCGGCGGACTCCAGATGCACCTCGACCACGCCCAGCAGGCGGTGCGGCAGCTTGCGCAGGCGGCTCGTGTTGTGGATGCGGGCGAGCGGCACGTGACGCACGCGGCGCCCGAGCACGCCTTCGTGGATGACCAGCTCCGTGCCCTGCAGCGCATAGCGGTAGCGGCTGGCCTGCAGCACCGACCAGATCGCCGTGACGCCCAGCGGCACCGCGGCCCACACCTCCCAGCCGGAGCCGCGCCCGAAGACGACGGCCGCCAGCACGGGCAGCGCCACGTGGCGCAGCAGCTGGGCCGCCACGAAGAGCGCCGACAGCGGATGCAGCCGCTGCCACTGGCCGGCCGTCACCACGCCCGACGGGCTCTGGCGGCCCGGGTCCTGCGCCTCATTCATGCTGGCCCTGCACGCGCGGCATCAGGGACTCGCGCAGCGCCTGCGCCTCGGCCAGCGGCAGCCCGTGCACGGCGGTCTTGTGGTCGTGCTGGCCGGCGGTGTGCAGCTCGAGGCGGGCCATGCCCCAGAGGCGCTCCAGCGGCGACTGCTGCAGGTCCAGGTGCTGCAGGCGCGCGATGGGCACCCAGCTTTCCGTGCGCCACCACACGCCGCTGCGCAGCACGAGGCCCTCGCCGGCATGCAGCGCCGCGCCATAGGCCCGGAATCGCCAGGCCCCGAAGAGCGCGCCCGCGCCCAGGCTGAGCAGCGCAATGCCCAGGGCGCTGGCCATCAGCCGCGACCAGGGCCAGGCGTCATCCAGCAACGACAGCAGGCCGATCAGCCCGCCCCCCAGCACCACGCCCGTCCACAGCGCGGCGCGCAGCTGCCACAGGAGCCGCAGGGCCTCCATCTTGCCCAGCGCCCGTGCGGCGCGGCCCTCCGCCATGCCACTCATGTGTCGTGCTCCTCAGGATCGTCGGGCCTCGGTCGGGCCCGTGGGGTCGTCAGTGCCGGGATCGGCAGGGCGTGGCTCAGGGCTTGGTGACGCCCAGCAGCTCGACGTCGAAGTACAGCGTCGCGCCGGGCGGGATCACGCCGCCGGCGCCCTTCTCACCATAGGCGATGGAGGCCGGGCAGGTCAGGCGGGCCTTGCCGCCGACCTTCATGCGCTGCACGCCTTCGGTCCAGCACTTGATCACGCGGCCCAGCGGGAACTCGGCCGGCTGGCCGCGGCTCACGGAGCTGTCGAACTCGCGGCCGTCCGCGAAGGTGCCGACGTAGTGCACGCGCACCTTGTCCGCGGCCGTCGGCTGCTCGCCGGTGCCGGCCACCAGCTCCTGGTAGACGAGGCCGGTGGCCGTGGTCACGGGCTCAGCGGCGCCGACTCCGGCGCTGGACAGCGCAAGGCCCAGCAGGGCGGCGAGGGGCAGCAGGCGACGGGCAGGCATCTTCATGGGAGGTGTTCGAGGGAGTTTCGGAATGCGGCGCATCATGCGGCAAGCGGGCCGGTCCGCCAAGACGGGGCGTTACGGAGTTCGCCCACCTGCGCGCCGCCCGCGTCAGGACGGGTCGGCCGTCCGGAACCGCTCACGCAGCCCCATCCAGGCCTTGCGGGCCAGATGCGGCACGAGCAGATGCAGCGGCATGCGCAGCAGGTGCGCGCGCCAGTAGAGCCGGGTCGCGGCTCGGCGGCGGCGCGCCGCTGAGGCGCCGGCCTCCAGCCCCAGGGCGGTGCACATCCAGCGGGCGGGCGCCTGCTGCCGCCAGCCCGGCCGCGTGGCCTCCAAGCCGTCGGCCACGTGGCGCAACAAGGCGTTTGCCGGCTGGACGGCGCACAGCGGCGCCAGCGCCTGCGCCAGCACCGGCTGAAGCTTCAGCGCGGCCGCCCGCGCCAGCAGCGCCGCGGCCCGGGCCTCGTCGTCGGCGCCGGGCAGCAGGCCGAGCAGATCGTGCAGGTCCAGCAGGTCCCGCCACGCATGGTCCAGCTCGCCATCCAGGCACAGGTGCAGGGCGCTGTGCAGGGCCAGATCGACCGGCTGGAGCTGGCGGAAGCCGCTGGCGCCGATGGGCAGGGAGTCGGCGATCAGCACATCGCCCGGGCCATGGAAGCGCGAGCTGCGCGGCGCGATGGCATGGTGGACGTCGAGCACGGAGCCGCGCTGCACATGACGCAGCGGCGGGATCTCGTGCATCCACTGGCGGTAGTAGCGCTGGTTGTAGGCTTGGCGCTCCTCGCTGATCCAGCCATGCGCCATCAACGCCGACTCCACCGCGACCAGCTGGCCCTCGGGCACCAGCAGGTCGATGTCCGAGAAGCTGCGCCCGCGAGACGGCGGCAGCTCGGCCAGCAGATAGGCGGCCCCCTTGAGCAGCACCACCGGCTGACCCAGCGGCTGCAGGGCCTCGCGCACCGCCAGCAGCTCGTGGCGCACCTCGTGGCGATGCCGATCGAGCACCCGCAGGCTGGCCTCCAGTGCGGTCCGGACCTCCGCCGGCAGCTGCGGCATCAGGCCCTGCGCCTGCAGCCGCCAGGCCAGGCGCCCCAGCAGGCGGCCGCCGCGCGCCTGGCCGAGCAGGCGCTCCCAGTCCCGGCCCTCGAAGCCCGTGGGCAGCGTGCCGTCCAGCAGCAGGCGCAGCAAGGGCAAGACCGGCGGCACGATCGGGGCCGTCATCCAGCCACCTCCGGCTCGGGCAGGCCGTCGAGCAGATCGCTCAGGCGCGGAATGGCGTCGTGCAGGTCGGAGTAGCGCAGCTCGTAGCAGTCGCAGCGCTCCAGCATCGCGCCGAGCACCTCGAAGCCCTGCAGGCCGAGGACGAGGTAGTTGAAAGCGTTCTTGCCCAGCTCGATCATGGCCGGGGCCTTGGGCAGCGGCGTGAGGCGCGTCGGCTCGCCGGCGGCGTAGCGCGGGAAGACGACGAGGCGCGGGCGGGCGCTCTCCTGCATGCGCTCGACGTGCGCCTGCGGCACGCGCATGTGCACCACGTCGCCCTTGGTCGTGCCCCGCGTCACCGCCCCGAACACGGCCTGCGGCGCGTAGCGGCGGATCACGTCCAGCGAATTGTTCTTGAGGCTCACCGGCCGGGCGGCGGCGTGGATGCGCTGGTCGACGAGGTCCACCAGGCACAGCTCGTCGGTCATCAGCCGCCAGTCGCTGTGCGTCAGGGCGGCGCACAGCGTGCTCTTGCCCGACCCCGGCGGCGCGGGCATCACGAGGGCCCGGCCCCCTCGCTCCAGCACGGCCGCATGCAGCATCAGGTACTGGTGAGCGCGCATGCTCACGCACCAGTTCATCGCCCATTCCATCTGGGCGAAGGCGTGGGACTGCGGCAGCGGCTCGAAGGGCCGCTCGCCGTCGGAGCTGAAGCGCACCTGGCGCCGCCACCAGCGGTGCAGGCCGCGGCCATGGTCGAGCTGCAGGGGGAAGTCGGCGTAGCTCTGTGGCGGCAGGCAGGGATAGCCGCCATAGAGCTGCCACAGGCCCTGCTCGATGCGCGGGAGCGGGCTCTGGAGGCGGTAGCGGAACACCCCCGCCTGCAGGACGAGGTCCCCCCGGTGCAGCCGGGTGCGGAAGTCGGCCGGCGCCAGCTGCTCAAGCTTCATGCTTCATGCGGGGAGTGTCTCAGCAGGCCTTGCTCGACGAGAAAGCCCAGGCCCTGGACGAGACCCGGCCAGAACTCGTCCGGCAGCGGGCGCTCCAGCAGCAGGGGCAGGCGATGCTGCAGCTCGGTGAGGGTGGCGGGGGCCTGCTCGATCTCCATCACCGCGGCGGCGAGGAGCGCATCGAGCTGCAGCGTCTGGCCGCTGCCGTTGTCGAACAGCACCCAGTCCTCGCCCCAGCTGCGCCAGTGGAGCTCGGCCAGTGGCGGCAGGGACCAGCACCCCTCCGTTGCGGAAGCGGGCGACAGGGTCGGATCTGCCACGCTGGGGGCGATGGCTTACTTCTCCAGGTACTTCACGAAGAAGTCGTAGGCCGCCAGGTTGTTGGTCAGGTAGTAGTTGATGACGTCCGTCGAGCTGTACGGGAACGCATAGCCGGTGCGGCCCACGGCCCAGCCGGTGTTCGTCTCGTAGGCCAGCGCATTGAGGTACGCGCCGAGCCAGTGACGCTCCGGGGTGGAGGCGTAGGTCGGGTCGGACATCAGCTTCAGCAGCGTTAGGTTCTTGGTGGACGAACTGGCGCGGATGAGGATGGAGCCCACCGTCACGTTGCAGTTGCAGGGCCAGGTACGGGCCGGCGCCAGCTTGCCGTTGATGTAGGTGACCTGACCCCACCAGCCCGGGCTGTAGCCCCAGGCGTTGGGGTAGGTCTCGCCATGGAAGGAGTGGGCGGAGGACTGCACGCCGGAGATGGTGCAGATCACGGCCTTGCCCGTCTTGGCGCTGCTGCAGACGGCCAGCGTGACGCCACCGGCCATCGCGCGCATGGGCGCCAGGGCCGCCAGCGTGGCCGCACCGCCCGTGCCCGCGCTCTTGAGCAGCATGCGACGGCGTGCCAGCGCCTCGGCAGACAGGCTGCGGGTCGCCGTCAGGGGATCCCGTGCTGCCTGCTGGTCGGGGGTCGAACGCTGCTTGTCCATAACGAACCTCTACAGTCCAGAGAACTCATTGAAGAAAACCGGTGCGGCCCCGGACGGTGTCCGGTGGCCGCCGGCAGGGCCGCTCCCGATGCGCCGGAGCGCAGCGGCATGCACGGCCAGCCTGCCAATGGCCCTGTATTTGACACTATCGCAAGCAGCCTGGCTGCCCGACCCGCGCATCCAGGGGGGGCCGCCAGCGCCCCCGCAGGCCGCTCAAACGGGGGACGCTGACCGGCCCACGCCGGTCGCCCCCCGGGCGCAGCCCCCAGGACGGCGCCCCGTCCGGCTCCTGTATTCTTGCTGCCATGAACCGACCCAAACCCTTCTCCATGATCCGCGAGTTCCACCTGGCGGACTGGTTCACCCTGGCCAACGCCTTCTGCGGCATGGGCGCCCTGTTCTCGGTGATGACCTATCTGCAGACCCGCGAGGTCCTGCATCTGTTCTATGCCTGCGGCCTGATCCCCGCCGCCCTGGTCTTCGACATCCTCGACGGCCGCATCGCCCGCTGGCGCCAGAAGAGCTCCGCCATGGGCCGGGAGCTGGACTCGCTGGCGGACGTCATCTCCTTCGGCGTTGCCCCGGCGGCTATCGCCTACGGCTGTGGGATGCAAGGACTCTATGACCGCATCATCCTGGTCTTCTTCGTCGCCTGCGGCGTCTCGCGCCTGGCCCGCTTCAACATCACCGCCGAGAAGCTCTCGGAAGGCGGCGACAAGGTCAAGTACTTCGAAGGCACGCCCATCCCCACCTCGCTCGTTCTGGTGATTCTGCTGTGGGTGGCTGCCGCCCAGGGCGCTCTGGGGGATCAGATGTGGGGCGGCCGCCTGGAGATCGGCGGCTTCAACTTCCATCCGCTGGCGCTGCTGTTCCTGCTGTCCGGCTCGCTGATGGTCAGCCGGATCCGCATTCCCAAGCTCTGACCGGGCCCGCGGCCCCGGGCGTCAGTGCGCTGCGGGCTGCGGCCGCACCCGCAGGGCGCCCAGCACGCCGGCCACCAGCAGGGCGATGCCCAGCGCGGTCAGCGGCGCCGGCCACTCGGCGCGCCACAGGAAGGCATAGGCCAGGGCCGCCAGCGTCTCGAACACGATCAGCTGACCCACGAGGGCCGTGGGCAGGCGCTGGCTGGCCTCGTTCCAGCACAGCGTGCCCGCCCAGGACGCCAGCAGGCCGATGGCGAGCATCAATCCGACATAGGCCAGCGGGCGCGGCCCGAGCGGGAGTTCGACCTCGAGCTGCCCGCCCTGCTGGAGCAGCACCAGCGCGGCGAAGGCCGCGAGCGACAGCGGCAGCGTCACCAGCCCCTGGGCCGTCGCCCAGGCGCGCGGGCTGCGGTCGGGGTGCGCGCGCAGCCAGTCGGCGTTGCGGATCGGATACCACGTCCAGCAGACCAGCGCGCCGAGGGCCAGCAGGCCGCCCTGCACATAGGCCGTCATCCGCGCCTCGGCCGTGGCCGACGAACGCGCCAGCGCCTGCAGCTCCACCTGGTTGACGCAGACCAGCCCCGCCGCGATCAGCAGCAACGGCAGCGCCAGCTGCGCCCCGGGCAGGCGCCCGTCCCGCACGCGGTTGCGGTGGTTGGACACCAGCGCGATGAGCACCGGCAGCGTGCCGATGATCATCGTCGGCAGCGGCCCGCCGGCCCGCTGGATGGCCGCGGCGAGGCACAGGTAGTAGAGAAAGTTGCCGATGGCGCTCAGGCGCAGGGCCGCCCACCAGTCCGCCGCCGCCAGCTCCCGCAGCGCCCGGCGGTCCATCCAGGCCAGCGGCAGCGCGATCAGCCCGAAGGCGAGGTAGCGCCCGGCCATGAGCTGGGCGGCCGGGTACTCCGGCAACATCTGCGGGGCCACGAAGACCAGGCCCCACATGAGCCCGGCCGCCAGCGCGAAAAGAACACCTGTCCACATGCCGCCATCATGCCGGCCGCACCGGCGGCGGGCTTGTACAGGATTGCTGCCGCGGCCGCCCGGGGCTCAGACGCCTCCGCGCCACAGCCCCCAGGCCAGGGCCAGCATCATCAGACCGAGCAGCAGGTCCAGGACCTGCCACGCCCGCTGCCGCGCGAAGAGCGGCGCCAGCAGGCGGGCGCCGTAGCCCAGGCCGGCAAACCACAGCAGGCTGCAGCTGACCGCGCCCAGGAAGAACAGCGGGCGCTGCGCCGGCGCCTGGGCCGTGCCGATGGCGCCCACGAGCAGCACGGTGTCCAGGTAGACATGCGGATTGAGCAGCGTGAAGGCCGCCGCCTGGGCGAGCGTGCCCGCCGCCGAGCCGCCCCCGCCCGCGCCGGCCTCCAGCCCCGCCGGCCGCGCGACGCGCGCGAGCGCCCGCAGACCATAGGCGAGCAGGAAGGCGATGCCCGCCCAGCGCAGTGTCTGCGTCAGCCCCGGCAGCCGCGCATCGAGGGCGCCCAGCCCCCAGATGCCCACCGCCATGAGCAGGGCGTCGGCCAGCGCGCAGAACAGCACGACCACGCCCACATGCCGCCGCAGCAGGCCCTGGCGCAGCACGAAGGCATTCTGGGCGCCGATGGCGACGATCAGGCCGGCCACGAGGACCAGACCCTGGAGATAGACGGCGAGGGAAGTCATGCCGCGCAGCATGCCCGGACCGGCGCGCAGCGGCCAGTTAGACTTCCTGAAGCCGCTTCAGCGCCGCTGAACCATCGCCCGGCGCGCCGGTGCCAGCCTCGCCCGATTCCCGCCCTGCCATGCTCGACTACCCCCTCATCCATGCGCTGGCCGCCGTCGTCCGCGAGGGCAGCTTCGAGAAGGCCGCCCGCAGCCTGCACCTCAGCACCTCGGCCATCTCCCAGCGGGTGAAGCTCCTGGAGCAGCGGCTCGGGCAGGTGCTGGTGATCCGGGACAGCCCCTGCCGCGCCACCCCCGCCGGCCTGCAGCTGTGCCGCCATGCCGAGCAGGTGGCGCTGCTCGAGCGCGAGCTGCTCGCCAGCCTGCCGCCCCAGGCGGCCGAGGGCGGCCTGCGCAGCCTGCGGCTCGCCGTCAACGCCGACAGCCTCAGCACCTGGTTCATGCCGGCGGCGGTGGCGCTCTCGGGCCAGCAGTGGCTGCTGGACCTCAGCCTCGAGGACCAGGACCACACCGCCGAACGCCTGCGCCAGGGCGACGTGCTGGCGGCCGTGACCGCGCTGGCCGATCCCTTGCCCGGCTGCCGCAGCGTGCCGCTCGGGTGCATGGACTACCTGGCCGTCGCGACGCCGAGCTTCGTCCAGCGGCATTTCGCTGCGGGCCTGCACGCCGAGGCCCTGACCCGCGCGCCCTGCCTCAGCTACGACCGGCGGGACCAGCTGCAGTCGCGCTGGGTCGCGCAGGTGCTGGCCGCCACGCCGCCCCTGCCCTGCCACTGGCTGCCCTCCAACGACGTCTACCTGGCCGCCTGCCGCAGCGGCATGGGCTGGGGCATGTGCCCGCGCAGCCTCGTACAGGCGGAGGTGGACCAGGGCGAGCTGCAGGTGCTGAGCGAGGCGCCGCTGTCCGTGCCCCTCTTCTGGCAAGCCACGGCGCAGGCCTGGCCGCTGCTGGAGCCGGTGACGCAGGCCGTGCTGGCCGCCGCGCGTCGCGGTCTGCGCTGAGCTCAGCGCAGGCGCGCCACGCCCAGCTGGCGCTGGTAGGCCGCGGGCGTGATGCCGTAGCGGCGCTGCAGGCTGCGCGTCAGATGCGCCTGGTCCGTGAAGCCCGCCGCCGCGGCGACCTGCACCGGCGCCATCCCCTGGGCGAGCAGGCGCTTGGCCTCGAAGCTGCGCAGGGCCATCAGCGCCTGCTGGGGCGTGGCGTGCTGCTGCTCGCGGAAGCTGCGCAGGAAGTGGAAGGGGCTCAGGCCGGCCACGCCGGCGAGCTGCTCCAGGCTCAGGGCCTGGTCCAGATGCGCGCGCATGAAATCCATCACCGGCTCGAAGCGGCCGGCGGCGTCGGCCGTGCGGGCCTGCACGCGAGCATGCGGGCGGATGAGCTCCACGAGCTGCAGCAGCAGGCTGTCCACGGCCAGCGGCTCCTCGGCGGACCACAGCGCCGCCATGCAGCGCGCGACCGCCTGCGCCTGCGCCGGGCTGCCGCTGACGGCCGCGTCGAAGCGCCAGCTGCGATCCCCGCCATAGGCCGGCAGCAGCGCCTCGTCCAGGTAGACCATGTGATAGCCCCAGCAGCCGGCGTCGGCAGACTGCCCGGTGTGCAGGTCCTCCGGATTCATCAGCATGAGGCTCGCCTGCGGCGCCAGGTGCTCGCCCCCCCGCCAGCGGAATCGGCCGAGGCCCTGGTTGATCACGCCCAGGCCGTAGGCCTCGTGCGTGTGCGCCTCGAAGCAGTGCTCCCGGATGTGGGCCCGGTAGAGCTCCACGCCCGGCCGGCCCGCCGGGCGGCGGTACAGGGCGTGGTCCTCCTGGCCATCGAAGCGGATGAGGGTGTCGGACTGCATGACCCGGCCATCATGGCACAGCCGGTGCCACCGGCGCCGCTCACCGGCGGCTGACGGAGGCCAGGCCCCAGTGCTTGCGCGGCACGCTCAGCACGACGGTGTCCGGCGATCCCCAGGCATCGCCCGCGAAGCGCATGTGCACCTCGCCGTCCACGCTGTGCCAGGTGCCGTCGGCCATCGGCGTCATGGCCACCGTCGCTTCGTCTCCCAGCGTGATGCGCATGCGCAGCCCGCGGCCGTTCACCTCCAGATCGCGGCCATCCTCCATGCGGTAGGTGCCCGAGAGCAGCCGCATGTCCGACTGCGACACATGGGCCCGCATCGGCGCCGCGGTCTGCAGCGTGACGGGCGCCAGCACGGTGGGTTCCTGGGCCAGCGCGGGGCCGGCGAGGACGATCAGCGCCAGGGCGGCGCCGGCCAGAGGGAAGCGGGTGGGCAGGTTCATGAGGGACTCCTTGAAGTGCGCGACCCGGGTCGGGATGGCGCGTCCGGAAGGGACAAGTCCAGTGTGGAAAATGCGCCGCCGGATGTCCTCCCCGCTCCGATCGAACACCGCTTCAGGGGGCTGAAATGCCAGGAAAACGGACGAACTGCGGACCCTCCGAAATGCCCGACAACCCCGATGGATAAAGGCCCTGACGGCGTTCACATGCCACGAGTCACGCCGCCCCGGCGCCATGACCGAACGGCATGTGCGCCCGGTCATGGCAAGACCTGACCCCACACCCCGGCGAGCGCTTCAGGTGCCGGACCGCAGGGCCTGCGCGACGCGCTCCACGTCATTCGGATGGCAGCGCAGGCCCAGCTTGCTGCGCCGCCACAGCACGTCCTCGGCGGTCTGCGCCCACTCCTCGCGCTGCAGGTAACGCAGCTCGGCCTCGTGCAGCCCGGGGGCGATCTCCTCGCCCAGCGTGCCTGGCCCGAGCACCCGGTCAATGCGCCCGCCATAGGCCTGGCACAGGCGCTGCAGCAGGGGTGCCGGCAGCTGCGGATGGCGCGCGCGCACCGCCTGCATCAGGGCCTGCAAGGCCGCCGGCCCGCGGCCCGCGCCGGGCGCCCAGGCCGAGACATCGGCGCCCGGCAGCGGCGCGCCGGCCGTCCAGGCCCCGTGATGGCCGCCCAGCTGGGCGTCGATGCGGTCCGCGACTTCCTCCGCCAGGCGGCGGTAGGTCGTCAGCTTGCCGCCCCACACATGCAGCAGCGGGGCCCCGGCGGCGGTGTCGAGGTCCAGCGCGTAGTCCCGCGTGACCGCCGCCGCCGTGCCGGCGTCGTCGTCCAGCAGCGGGCGCACGCCGGCATAGCTCCAGCGCACATCGCCCGGCCGCAGCGGCTGGCGGAAGTAGCGCCCGGCCTGCTCGCAGAGATAGTCGACCTCGGCCCCCGAGATGCCCGGCGTGTGCCCGCCGTCGATGTCGGCCGGCGCCAGCTCCACGTCCGTCGTGCCCACCAGCGTGAAGTCCTGCTGGTAGGGGATGGTGAAGACGATGCGGCCGTCCGCGCCCTGCAGGAGGTAGGCGTGGTCGTGGTCATAGAGGCGGGGCACGACGATGTGGCTGCCCTTGACCAGGCGAAGCCGCCGCGCCGCCGGCGTCTCGCCCCGCGCGCCGCGCAGCGACTGCTCGACGAAGCGCGCGGCCCAGGGCCCGGTGGCATTGACGAGCAGGCGCGCCGTGAGCCGGCGCTCGCCCGTCGGCGCCTGCAAGCGCGCATGCCAGAGGCCTTGGGCGACACGGGCATCCAGGCAGGGGCTGCGGGTCAGGATTTCCGCGCCGCGCTCGCGCGCGTCGATGGCATTGGCGATGACAAGGCGCGCGTCGTCCACCCAGCCGTCGGAGTAGACGAAGCCGCGCGCGAACTGCGGCTGGAGCGGCGCCCCCAGCGGATGGCCGGCCAGGCGCAGGCCCGCCGAGCCGGGCAGGAGCTCGCGGTGCGCCAGGTGGTCGTAGAGAAACAGGCCCAGGCGCAGCAGCCACGCGGGCCGCATCTGCGGGTGATGCGGCATCACGAAACGCAGCGGATGGATCAGGTGTGGCGCGGCGCACAGCAGGCGCTCCCGCTCCTGCAGGGCCTTGCGGACCAGCCCGAACTCGCGGTACTCGAGGTAGCGCAGGCCGCCGTGGATCAGCTTGGTGGAGGCCGAGGACGTGTGCGAGGCGAGGTCATGCCGCTCGGCCAGCAGCACGCGCCAGCCCCGCCCCGCGAGATCCCGCGCGATGCCCACGCCATTGATGCCGCCGCCCACCACCAGTACGTCAAAATCAGCCATCGCCACGCTCCTCGCGAGGCACTCTACCCTGCCGAATTCCCATGAGCTACCTCATCGCACTGGACCAGGGCACCTCCAGCTCCCGCGCCATCGTCTTCGACCGCGAGGGCCGCCAGCTGGCCAAGGCGCAGCAGGAGTTCCGCCAGATCTACCCGCAGCCCGGCTGGGTGGAGCACGACCCGCAGGAGATCTGGACCAGCCAGCTCGCCACCGCACGCGAGGCCCTGCGCCTGTCCGGCCTGCGCCCCGAGCAGATCGCCAGCGTGGGCATCACCAACCAGCGCGAGACCACCGTGCTGTGGCACCGCGCGACCGGCGCACCGCTGCACCACGCCATCGTCTGGCAGGACCGCCGCACCGAGCCGCTGTGCCATCAGCTGCGCGAACAGGGGCTGGCGCCGCTGGTGCGCGAGCGTACGGGCCTCGTGATCGACGCCTACTTCTCCGCGACCAAGCTGCGCTGGCTGCTGGACCACATCCCCGGCGCCCGCGAGCAGGCGCGGCGCGGCGAGCTGGCCTTCGGCACGGTGGACAGCTGGCTGATGTGGCAGCTCAGCGGCGGCCGCATCCACGCGACCGACGTCAGCAACGCCTCGCGCACGATGCTCTTCGACGTGCACCGCAACGACTGGGACGACGAGATCCTGGCAGCCCTGGACATCCCGCGCGAGGTGCTGCCCGCCGTGCACCCCAGCGCCCACGCCTTCGGCCACCTGGACCCGCAGTGGCTCGGCGCGGCCCTGCCCATCGGCGGCGTGGCCGGTGACCAGCAGGCCGCGCTCTTCGGCCAGGGCTGCTTCAAGGCGGGCATGGCGAAGAACACCTACGGCACCGGCTGCTTCACGCTCATGCACCTGGGCGACCGCTTCCAGACCTCCTCCAACGGCCTGATCACGACCAGCGCCGCGCAGACCGGCCCGCAAGCCGAGTTCGCGCTGGAGGGCAGCGTGTTCATCGGCGGCGCCGTCGTGCAGTGGCTGCGGGACGGCCTGCATGCCTTCCCGAGCAGCAGCGACGTCGAGAGCCTGGCGGCGAGCGTGCCCGATGCCGGCGGCGTCCTCTTCGTGCCGGCCTTCACCGGCCTCGGTGCGCCCTACTGGCAGCCGGACGCGCGCGGCGCCATCGTCGGTCTCAGCCGCGGCAGCACCATGGCCCACATCGCCCGTGCGGCCCTCGAGTCCATTGCTTTCCAGAGCGCGGCCCTGCTGCAGGCGATGAGCCGCGACGCCGTGGCCGCCGGCGCGGCGCCCGTGAGCGAGCTGCGCGTGGATGGCGGGGCCTGCGTCAACAACCTCCTGATGCAGTTCCAGGCCGACCTGCTGGGCATTCCCGTCGTCCGCCCCCGCGTCATCGAGACCACCGCCCTCGGGGCCGCCTACCTCGCCGGCCTCAGCGCCGGCCTCTACAGCGGTCTCGAGGCGCTGGGCGCCCACTGGCAGGCCGATCGCGTCTTCCACCCCACCCTGCCCCGCGAGCGCGCCCTTGAACGCATGGCCGACTGGGAACGCGCCATCCGCCAAACCACCGCCCTCTGACACGCCTGACACGCCTGACACGCGTGGCCACCGGCCCACGCCCCCAGCGGCGGCCGGGGATCCGGCTTTGCCGGTCCCTCGGCCGCGCCCCCTCGAGGGGGCCGGCGCAGCCGGTAGGGGGTGGGCTCATCCGCCGGCGCAGCCGGCAGGGAACGCGCCATCCGCCAAACCACCGCCCTCTGACACGCCTGACACGCCGGACACGCCTGACACGCGTGGCCACCGGCCCACGCCCCCAGCGGCGGCCGGGGATCCGGCTTTGCCGGTCCCTCGGCCGCGCCCCCTCGAGGGGGCCGGCGCAGCCGGCAGGGGGTGGGCTCATCAAGCGGCTTCGGAGAGCCTCGACGCCTCCCAGGCCGTGACCGCCTGCAGATGGGCGGCCAGGGCCCGGTTGGTCGCCATGATGAGCATGGCCAGGTCCGCCCCGGCGGCGGTGAGGGCCTGCTTCTCCAGGGCCGCGGCCGTCGCGGCCAGACCGTCCAGGCCCAAGTTGGCGGCGACGCCACGCAGGCGGTGGGCGTAGGCGCGCACCGACAGCGGCCCCGCGATCCGCGCCTCCTCCAGCGCGCTGAGGTGCTGCTCGTACTGCCGCGCAAAGCTGCTCAGCAGCTTGGCCAGGAGCTCCGTCCGGCCGGCGCAGCGCAGCACGGCCGTGTCGAAATCGGCCTCCGGCACCAGGGGCCAGGGGCTGCCGCTGTCCGACGGCGCGCGCGCCACGGCCTTGGCTGGCAGCGGCGCCACCGGCGCCGGGCCGGCTTCCGGAGCCTGACGGCGCGGGTACGGTGCCAGGGTGCGCAGCAGCGCCTCCTGGTCGACCGGCTTGCAGATGTGGCCGCTCATGCCGGCGTCCAGGCTGCGCTGCCGCTCCTCGCTGAGCGCATGCGCCGTCAGGGCCAGCACCGGCAGCGCCGGGTCGATCTCGTGCAGGCGGCGCGTGGCCTCGTAGCCGTCCATGCCGGGCATCTGCACATCCATCAGCACCAGGTCGTAGGCCGCCACGCCCTGCGCCTGCACGCGCGCGACGGCCTGCTCGCCGCTGTCGGTCGCCATGACGTGGGCGCCCGCACCGCTGAGCATGTCGTGCAGGATCTCGCGGTTGATGTCGACGTCGTCGGTGATCAGGATGCGCAGGCCCGCCAGGCTGCGCGGCGCGAGGGCCGGCGCCGCCGCAACGCCCGGCCCCGCGGCCGGCTGGGGCGGCGCCTCGAGCAGGGGCAGCTCCAGCGTGAAGCACGAGCCCTTGCCCGGCGTGCTGCGCACGAGAATGTCGCCGCCCATCAGGCGCGCCAGGCGCCGGCTGATGCTCAGGCCCAGGCCGCTGCCGCCGTAGAGCCGCGTCACGGAGCTGTCGGCCTGCTCGAAGGGCGTGAAGATGCTGTCGAGCTTGTCGGCGGGGATGCCGATGCCGGTGTCGTTCACCTCGAAGACCACGCAGCGCCCCCCGTGGGCGGCCCGCACATGGAGGCTGACGCTGCCGTGCTCGGTGAACTTGACCGCATTGGCCAGCAGGTTCACCAGCACCTGCGTCAGGCGCAGCGCGTCCAGCACGACCCACGCGGGCAGCGCGGCGATGTCGGAATTCAGCCGCAGGCCCTTGGCACGCGCC
Organism: Burkholderiaceae bacterium; assembly: GCA_041912595.1. Taxonomy (GTDB): domain Bacteria; phylum Pseudomonadota; class Gammaproteobacteria; order Burkholderiales; family Burkholderiaceae_C; genus Roseateles_B. The sequence continues at coordinate 30,422 of JAYRMR010000040.1, read as the reverse complement.
CGCTCGCCGACCATCTCCAGCGCGTCGTTCACGAGCTGCGCCAGCTCGCAGGGCCGCGACTCCAGCTCCAGCTTGCCGCTGTCGAGCTTGGCGAAGTCCAGCACGTCGTTGATCACGCCCAGCAGATGCCGCCCCGCGCGCACGATGCGGCGGAAGCTGTCCGCCGCGGCGCGCGGGTCCATGGCGCGCTGCTCGCCGAGCTGGGCCAGGCCCAGCACCGCATTGAGCGGCGTGCGGATCTCATGGCTCATGTTCGCGAGGAACTGGCTCTTGGCATGCACGAGGCGCTCGGCCTCGTCGCGCGCGGCGGCCAGCTCGCGGTGCAGCTGCTTCATCGAGGTGATGTCGGTGCTCAGGTTGAGCACGGCATAGGGGCTGCCCTGCTCGTCGCGCAGGGGCACGGAGGTCACGAGGAAGTCCTTGCGGCCGTCCGGCAGCTGCATCTGCCGCTCCTGGTCCAGGCGCAGGCCGCGCTGCAGCACGAAGGCGTCGCTCTCGCGCACTTCGCTGGCCAGCTCGGGGCCGAACAGGGCCTGCACGGTCTGGCCGATCACCTCCTGGCGCGAGCGGCCGCTCGCCTGCTCGAAGCCGCGGTTGACCTGCAGATATTGGCCGTCGGCATCGCGGATGCTCAGCAGCAGCGGCAGCGCCTCGAGGATCTCCTGCACCTGCTGCTGCTGCTTGGCCAGCTCCGCGGTGCGCTGGCGCACGAGCTCCTCGAGGTGCTGCCGATGCTGCTCGAGCGACTGCTCGGCCACCACGCGGGCGGTGATGTCATGGGCGAAGGCCACCACGCAGCGCTCGCCGTCCAGCTCGAAGCGGTCCAGCTTGACGTCCCACCAGATCGGGCTGCCGTCCACGTGCTGCGAGCACCACTCCAGCGTCTGGGGCCCCACGTCCAGCGTCTGCTGGATCAGCGCGCGGGCCCGCGCCGGGCCGTAGTCCCCGCCGGGGAAATTGAGCGAGGCGCGCAGCTCGTCCCGCGTCTCGACCCCGAAGCGGCGCAGGCAGTGGGCATTGGCATAGCGCAGGGCACCGGTGACGCCGTCGAAGATCTGCACCGACATGTGCGAGGCCTCCAGCAGCTGGCGCAGGCGCCGCTCGCTGCCATGGAGGTCCTGCGCGCTCTGCTGCTGGGCGCGCAGCGTGTTGGCCAGCAGCTGGCGGGAGCTGTCGAGCGAGCGGGTCAGGTCCCAGTAGAGCGTCCCGTAGCGCAGCATCAGCCAGCCGGCGAGGCCGCAGCTGACGAGCTGCACCACCAGGTAGCTCGCGTGCGGCGGCGTGTTGCCGGGATTCAGCCCCGTGATCCAGCCGAGGCCTTCCGCCCCGAAGAGCAGGCTCAGCCCCGCGAGGCCCGCCAGGGCGCCCCACTTGGCCGCCTGCGGCCCGACCATGAAGCCCAGGACGACGATCAGGGCCGTCAAGGCGCCCAGGCCCGAGGACATGATCCCGTTGCCATGCAGGGCCGCCATGGCCATCAGCGTCACCATGGTCGTGAGCGCGAAGAAGGCGGCGGCCCGGCGGACATGGCCGCGCCAGGCCAGCAGGCCCGCGGTGGCGGCCACCGCCAGCACGCCGGCGCCCGTCGCCATGCGCGAGAGGCGCTGCGGCCAGGTGTAGCCGGCTTCGAGCGCCGTGGCGGCCAGCTGGAACAGCGCGGCCAGCATGACCAGCGCCAGCAGCACGGCGGCGCCGCGCGCGACGCGCCGGTCCATCGCGGCCCGGAAGGCCTCGATGCCCTGCTGACGATCGGCCGCATCCAGGGCGGCCTCGACCGCCCGGACGTCCGGACCCTGCGGGTTCTCCATGGCGGGCGCCGTTCAGGACGCGGTGCGCTTCAGCGATCCGGGAAGGGCGTGGAGCGCGCGCGCCCGCCGGCCGGAACCGGGCAGGGGGCGCGCGGGGAGACCCGCTGCAGACGCGGCGTCCTGGCGCCCCGCCGCTGTGTTGACCGTTCTTCCATCTCGTCACTCCCTTGCTGGGTGGATCCCGATGTATTTCCCTCGGTCAGGAGCACGCCGCGGTGACGGCGCCTCGACTGCATTTCAACGTGTGTTCGGGATGGCCTGATGACAGCAGGTGCTTCCACCCCGTGCTTCCAGCGTAAGCCAAGCACCCGGGCCCCGGCAAGACCGCGCCCGGGGCCGTGCGGTGAACGACGTCACGCTGTCCAGCTCTGCGCAAAGCCGCCGAGCACCAGAAGGCCCAGCCCGATGAAGATCAGCGCCGCGATGCCGTGGACGAGTCGCACGGGGATCCGGTGTGCCAGACGATCCCCCACCAGCACGGCCGGCACGTTGGCGATCATCATGCCCAGCGTCGTGCCCGCCACCACGGCCAGCAGGCTGTGGAACTGCGCCGCAAGTGCGACCGTGGCGATCTGGGTCTTGTCCCCCATTTCAGCGAGGAAGAACGCCACCACTGTGGTGCCGAAGACACCCAGGCGCAGGCCCTTGCCGCCGTCCTCCTCCTCGTCGATCTTGTCGGGCACCAGCGTCCACAGGCCCATGGCGACAAAGCCCAGGCCCAGCACCCAGCGCATCACGTCGGCCGGCACCTGGGCGGTGATCCAGGCGCCGAGGGCGCCGGCGCCGGCATGGTTGAGCAGGGTCGCGACGAGGATGCCCGCGATGATGGGCAGCGGCCGGCGGAAACGCGCGGCGAGCAAAAAGGCCAGCAGCTGGGTCTTGTCGCCGATTTCAGCGAGGGCCACCAGGCCGGTGGAGACGAGAAAAGCTTCCATGTGAGACTCCCCGGCCGCGTGTGGATACCCATGACCGCCCCTCTCCGGCCGGACACCGAGAACGAGCGGTCAAAGGTCTTGCCAGGTTTCGCGGGACGGTCGCACGGACGGCGGCGGCCTCGCGAGGGCGCCCCCACCCAGGCGGCGGGGGACGGGAACTGCCAGCGCCATGCCGGTTCCAGCGATGCCGGACCCAGGCAAGTCTGTTGACGCAGGCCCGATGGCTGGAAACGACGGGTGCTTGAGGCCTACAGGCTCAGGCATCCACGTTCAGGCATCGGCGGCTACTCCCCAATGACGCGGCGGATTGTAGACCACCCTCGGCGCACGCCCGGGTTCCTGCCATGACGCTGGCAGCAGCCCGCGCCGATGATGGCGCCATGAACTACGCCTACACCATCCTCTACGTGGCCGACGTGCCGGCCTCCCTGCGCTTCTTCGAGGCCGCCTTCGGCCTGGCGACGCGCTTCCTGCACGAGTCGAACGCCTACGGCGAGCTCGAGACGGGCGCCACCGCCCTGGCCTTCGCGCAGCTGGAGGTCGCCCGTGACAGCCTTGGGGGTGACTTCGTTGAGGCCGCCCGCAGCGAGCGGCCGCTGGGCATGGAGGTCGGCCTGGCCTGCGCCGATGTCGAGGCCGCCTACACCCGCGCCGTGGCCGCCGGTGCGCAGCCGCTCAAGCCGCCCACGACCAAGCCCTGGGGGCAGGTCGTGGCTTATGTGCGCTGCCCGGACGGCTGCCTGGTCGAGCTGTGCACGCCGATGGGCGGCTGAGCGAGGCCGGAGGCCGGCATGGCATCGCTGCGCGGACGCGGCCCGCGAAGCCTCGGGCCGCTGGCGGCGCTGGGCGTCTCCAGCGCCGAGCAGCTCGCTGCCCAGGACGCCTTTGAGCGCTACGGCCGCATGAAGGCCGCCTGGCCGGGCGCGAGCCTTTACCTGCTCCATGCGCTGCTCGGCGCCCAGGAGGACCGGGACTGGCGCGAGGTGGCCCGCGAACGCCGCACCGAGATCCTGCTGCGGCTGGACGCCATGGGCCTCGCGCCCCGCTGAGCCGCCGAGGGCGCCGCGATGTCAGCCGTAGCGCCGCTCCCGCAGCCACTTGGTGGCGATGTACTTGACCCCGGCCAGCACCGGAACGCCCGCGTGCAGCGTGCTCGGGTCCTCGACGCCGCGCTCGTCCACGTCGGCGAAATACAGCACCGCGCCGGGCTTCGGCCGGATCTCCAGGCCCAGGCTCGGAAAGCGCGTGCCGCCGCCGTCCTCGACGTCCGAGAGGTAGATCACGCAGGTCCCCACGCGCTGCCCGCCGGTGCGCAGATGGCGCTCGCTGCCGGGGTGCTCGGGGTTGAACCAGTCGAAATGCGCGCGGTACTCCCCGCCGACGCCGTAGCGCAGCACCTGCAGGCCCTCGCCGTTCTCGACGGGCCAGTCCAGCAGCTCGGCCAGGCGGGCCTCGAGGCGGGCCACCAGCGGGTGCTCCCCGCGCTGGAAGAAGCCGCCGGCGCTGGTGCGGTGCTCGTGAGGACGCGCCTCGCCCAGCTGCTCGTCCACGACCGTCGAGCGCGTGAGGCGGGTCTCGGCCAGCGCGATCATGTCCCGGCATTCCTCGGGGCTCAGCAGGCCTTCGTAGACCAGCACCTGCGGGCGCTCCAGCTGCGCGCTGATGCGCAGCTCGCAGCCATCGCTCAGGCGCAGGCGGTTGCCGGACAGGCGGGGCCGCGGCCGGTCGCGCAAGACCTGACCCTCATCGGCCGCTGGCCGCGCGGCCTGCGCGTGCTCCGCCAGCAGCGAGGCCTGGGCGGACTGCAGGGCCGTGCTCACCGCCGCCTCGGCCGGCGCGCCGTGCACCTCCCGAAGCACCCGCTCCGACAGCGCCCGCGGCAGGCCGCCCTGCACCATCATCGGCAGCATGGACTCGGCCGAGCAGCCGCGCGCCACGTTCTCCCGCACCCACTGCCGCCACTCGGGGCTCAACTGCTCCAGGCTCATGCCCTGCTCCAGGTTGTCGCTTGCCGCTGCATTCTGGCCTATCGCCGACAATGCCCGGATGCGCCGCGCCGACCGCCTGTTCCAGATCGTCCAGCTGATTCGTGGACGCCGTCTTTCCACGGCCGACTACCTCGCCCAGCGGCTGGAGGTTTCGCCCCGCACCATCTACCGCGACGTCGCGGCTCTGCAGCAGCAGGGCGTGCCCATCGACGGCGAGGCCGGGGTGGGCTACCGCATGCGGGCGGGCTTTGACCTGCCGCCGCTGATGTTCAGCAAGGAAGAAGCCCAGGCACTGGTCGCGGCCCTGCGCATGGCGCAGCCGCAGATGGACAGCGCGCTGGCCCGGCACGGCGAGGAAGCCATCTACAAGATCCTGGCCGTGCTGCCCGGCACGGCACGGGCGGCGGCGGAAAGCCTGGCGCTGTGGGCGCCGCTGGGCGGCCTGGACGAGGCCACGCGCGAGCGGCTGCAGCAGCTGCGCCTGGCGACCGAGCAGCGCCAGAAGCTGCGCGTCGTCTACCTGGACCTCGGCGGCACCGCCAGCGAGCGCGTGCTGCGGCCGCTGGGCTGCTTCTTCTGGGGGCCGGTCTGGACCTTCGCGGCCTGGTGCGAACTGCGCGAGGGCTTCCGCAATTTCCGCGTCGACCGCATCCAGCAGCTGGAGGTGATGGAGGAGCGCTTCCGGGACGAGCCCGGCAAGACGCTGGCGGACATGCAGCGGGCCGAGGGCTGGCCCTGAGCCGGCGGCGGGCGGCGCGTCGGCCGCTACCGCCGCGCCAGCCTCACGGGCCTCACCGGCCTCAGCGGCCGAAGCTGCCCTGCGGCACCAGCCAGCGCAGCGGGTTGAAGCGCAGGCGGCTGCTCGGCGCCTCCACCCAGCGGTGGAAGGGCAGGGCCGCCAGATTCGCGAAGCCCCAGGCGGACAGCACGAGCGCGGCCGTCAGCAGCAGCGGCTGCTCGGTCTGGTGGTCGTACCAGGCGTTCAGCAGCACCAGCACGGGGAAGTGCACGAGGAACAGCGAGTAGGAATGCGTGCCCAGGTGGGCGACGACATCCGCCAGGCGCTGCCACGCCCGGCCGGCCAGCGGGCCGACGCGCCACTGCCACAGGCCCAGCAGCAGGGCCGTGACCAGCGCGAGGACGAGGCGCTCGCGGAAGTCCAGCCACAGCGCCAGGCCGGTCAGCCACAGCAGCAGCAGCAGGCCCAGGCGCGGCCAGCGGCTCAAGGAGAACCAGTGCACCAGGGCGCCGAGGCCGTAGGCTCCGAAGAAGTAGAGGCCGAAGCTGTCGAGGTCCGGCTGGCGGTTGAAGGCCAGCAGCGAGAGGCCGCACAGGCCCAGCACCAGCACCGGCCCGAGCACCATGCGCCAGGCGCGGGGCAGCACCCGGCTGCGACGGGCCGCCCACAGCAGGCCCAGCATCAGGGCGTACAGCTGCAGGTCGATCGCCACGTACCAGGCCCCGACCGTGATGGACTCGTGACCCAGCAGGCCGTGCGTCAGCGTGGCATGGCTCAGCAGCGTCGCGAGGCTCAGCTGCTGCGGCAGGAATTCGGGCAGCCAGGGCTGCACCAGCCAGGCGCAGGCGAGCGTCAGGCCGACGGCGGCCATGAAGGGCACGGCCAGGCGCAGGTAGCGCCGCCACAGCGACTCCAGCGGCGCCGCCTTCAGCAGCCCGCCCTGCGGCGACAGCGCCCGCGCGCTCAGGTAGCCGCCCACCACCAGGAACACCTGCACCGCCATGCGGCCATAGTGGAAGAGCCAGCCGCCCATCACGGGCCAGGCCTTGTGCAGCGCCTCGGCCAGCGGGCCGTAGACCGAGAGATGGTGCAGCACGATGAGCTGGGCCGCGAGGGCTTTCAGCGCATCGATGTGCAGCAGTCGGGTCTTGGCAGCGGACATGGGTACAGCGGGCCGGCGGCGGGGACCGCCAGCGTGTTGATCGTCGTTGATGAAGGCGCCCGCCGACAAAGGCAGGGACGTCGCCCGGTCTACGGCCCGGGGGTCCTCCTTTGCCGAGAGAGCAGCGGAGGGAGCAATCTGCAGGCCCGGGCCTCGTGCGGTCCGAAGGAGGACCGCGCCCGAAGGGGCAGCCGCCAGGACAGCGAAGCGTCGGATTTTAGTCGGAGCGCCCGCGAAATGCATGTCCCCCGAGGCTTCCGCTGGTGAGCATCGGTGAATGAGCGTGACAAGCGGCAGCCTGCGCGACGGGCTTGGCGCCCTGGTCCACCTCCAGCCTGCGCCCGGGTGGCAGGGCGAGCAGGCGGTTTGGTTCGCCCTCGCAAAGCCCGCATTGCTCAAGGTAAAGATCGCCCGAAAGATGGCGGCGCCGGCCCCTGTTCATTGAGTTTTCGCTCCGCCCGGCCGATAGCCACCATGAGCATCGACCGGCTGGGCCAGGCGAGCGCCAGGGGCCGGCAGTACCTTCACCCCGCTCGCCAAGGAGCATCCCATGCAGATCAACGGTATGACCGGCAGCCCGGCCGCCCAGGGCACCTCTCCCGTGCGCGGCGCCGGCGGCCCTCCCGCAAAGGCCGGACGGCCGGACCACGACGGGGATGGCGGGGGGCGAGTCCCGCACGGCGGCCCCCGCGGCGGTCCCATGGCGCAGGCCGTGATGCAGACCCTCAGCCAGCTGGGCCTGCAGCCGACGGCCACCGACAGCGAGGACTCGAGCACCGACACCAGCACCAGCACCAGCACCAGCACCAGCACGAGCACCAGCACCACCGGCAGCACCTCGACAGACAGCAGCACCGACAGCACCAGCGCCCTGCGCGAGGACCTGCATGCCCTGATGCACGCCCTGTTCCAGGCCCTGCGAGGCAACAGCAATGGGAACGGCAACGGGACCAGCGGCGACGGCAGCAAGCAGGTCGGGCCGCCGCCGGATCTCCAGAACGCGCTGAGCGCCCTCGCCACGCAGGCGGCGAACGGCCAGGCGCCGGCGGCCCTGCAGCAGGCCTTCGACACGCTGAGCCAGGATCTCCAGGGCGGCAGCTCGGGCGGCAGCTCGCCCTCGCTGCAGGCCTTTCTGCAGACGCTGCAGCAGCAGCTGGGCTCAGGTCAGGCGCCGCAGATGGCGTCCACCGGCCAGTCCCTGCAGGTCCAGGCCTGAGCCCGCGGGCGCCTCGCGGAGCTCGCCCGCCAGGCGCTTCCGGACCGGTCAGGCCGCCGGAGCAGCGGCCGCGAGCGCCTCGGCCGCGGGGCTGAGACGCTCGAAGTGCAGCAGGTCCTGCCAGTGGCCGTTCAGTTCCACGCTCAGCCGGCTGCGGCCCCAGGCATGGAAGCCGTTCTTCTCCAGCACGCGGGCCGACGCCGGATTGCCCGGCCGCACCACCGCCTCGATCCGCCACAGCTGCAGCTCCCCGAAGGCGATCGGCAGCAGCAGGCCCACGGCGGCCGTCGCCCAGCCGCGTCCCTGGGCCTCCGCGGCCAGCCGATAGCCCAGCTCCGCGCGGCCATGGTGCTCGCGCTGCACGCGGTGCAGGTTGATCCGGCCGACCAGACGCCCACCCCCAGGCCCCTGCGCCCGGATGAGGAAGGCATGGGCGCGGTCGGCGGCGGCGGCGTCGACCGCCTCGCTCAGGTGCGCCGCGACGCCCTCGCGGCTGTAGAAGGCCGCCGGGCGGGGGTGCACCCAGGTCTCGAAATGGGAGCGCTCGCGGCGCTCGAAGTCCAGCAGCTCGTCGAGGTCCGAGGCTTGCAGACGGTGGAGTTGGAGCGTGTCCATGGCGCCGGAGCCTAGCAGGGCCGGGCCCGCACGCGGGACGACCGGGGCGCTCACCGCCCGCTGGGTGGCCCGGCAGGCGCTCGTCAACGCATGCTGTAGCCGCGCCCGTCCATGCAGGCCTCCACCGCGCGGTTGAAGACGCTGGCGTCGTTCAGCGCGGCGGGCTGGCTGGCGGCCCAGCGGTTGCAGTCCTGGCGGTCGGCCTCGGTCTGCTGCGTGCTCTGGCCGTTGCGGGGATAGATGATCGGCTCCGGCCGCAGGGGCGGCGGCGGCGGCGCAGGCACGGCCTCCGGGGCCTCGGCGGGCGGATTCACGACGACGTAGCCGCCCGGCGCGCTCTGGTAGTAGACCCCGTTGGCATAGAAGTACGGCGCGCCGCCGATGCGCAGCGTCACATAGGCCGAGGGCAGCAGCGGCACGAGGATCCCCACGGGCGGCACGACCACGCGCAGGCGCGGGCCATAGCCGTGGTACCAGACCCCGCCGTGGAAGTAGTAGGGATCCGCATGGTGGCGCACCACGACGGCCCCGGGCGGCGCATGCGCCACCACATAGCCCGGCGCGGGGTAGTAGTGGTCATGGTGGTAGCGGCTGTCGAAGCGCAGGCCGATGCCGACGTCGACATGCGTGCCGGCCTGGGCCGGCGCCACCACGAGGCAGGCCGCGCCGACGAGGGCGGCGACCAGCGGCAGGGCAAGAGAGGAACGGTTCATGGGCGGCTCGCAAAGGCAGGATCGTGCAATGTGCAGATCCTGCGACCGCCGCCTGAAGGGCTTATTGCGCCGACGTAAAGCTGCTTTGCGCCAGGCGCAGGCGGCTCGCGAGGCCGTCGTGGATGGCGTCCAGCAGCGCCGCGCGCTTGCGCGCTTCCGAGCGCTTCTTCGAGGGGATCTGCTCGTAGTCCAGCTGCTGCAGCGCCATCGGAGACAGCTCGAAGTAGCCGTCGGCGCCGCGCTGCGCGCCCAGCTCCTGCCAGCTCTGGTCGTAGTCCGCCCGGATGCGCCAGCGACGCCACAGATTGATGGCGATGCGCTCCTTGTTGCACACGAGTCGCACGGTGTCGCAGCCCAGGACCGCAGCCAGCTGCCGGGCCGCCGTCACCAGCAGCGTGGCGGGGCGGCAGGCATGGAACTCCTTCGTGGCCAGCCGGATGTGCTCGCGCGCGGCCTCGCCGCATTCGCCCTGCAGACGCCCGACCAGCATCTGCATCGTCCCGCCCCGGCGCTGCAGGACGAAGTTCAGCCCGAACAGCGACACCCCGTCGAGCCGCAGCCGCAGGCACAGCTCGCCCTCGCGGTGGCCGTCATGGACCGCGTTGAGCTCCAGCGTGAAGGGCGCGCCGGACTTGCACTCGCCCGTGTGCAGCGTCTGCGGCGCCTGAGCGGCGGCGGAGGCCAGGGGCAGCAGGCCGAGGGCGCCCAGCGTGTCGTAGTGGTTGATCAGGACCTCGACCCGGTCCGGGCAGCGCAGGCTGCTGCGCAGATAGGGGCGGAAGGCCTTGGTCAGCAGCTTGGGGCTGCAGGCCTGAGACAGGAGGGGCTCGGCATGGACGTACTGCAGCCAGCGCCGCGCCGCGACGGGATACAGCCACGCCCCCAGCCGCAGCTTGAGGCGGTCCTTTCGGCACAGGCCCGGGTGCGCCAGGGCGACCTTCAGCGAATTCGTCATTCCTCACCTCATCCCTCTTCAAGCCGGGCCCGCTACAGTTGGTCTGGCGCCGCTGTTCACAGGCCCCGCGTGGGCCGGGATTGTAAAGATGTGTTGCGACCCGCTCCTACCCCGTGTTCACCCGGACGCCCTTGCCCGAGGATGCCTTCCATGATTCGCCTCCATTACGCCCCCGGCAATGCCAGCCTGGCCCCGCACCTGCTGCTGCGTGAACTTGGACAGCCTTTCGAGCTCGTCCTCGTGGACCGCGAGCGCAACGAGCAGCGCAGCGCCGCCTACCTGAAGCTCAACCCCAACGGCCTCATTCCCGTGCTGACGGACGGCGAGCTCGTGCTGTACGAGACCGCCGCCATCCTGCTGCACCTGGCCGACCGCCATCCGCAGGCCGGGCTGCTGCCGCCCCTGGGCAGCGCCGCGCGGGCCGAGGCCTACAAGTGGCTGTGCTGGCTGAGCTCCGGCCTGCAGGTGACGATGGGCCGCTACTTCTACCCCGAGCGCCAGCTGCCGCCCGAGTTCCCCGAAGCCATCGCCCTGCTGCGGGAGCAGGCCGAGGCCCGGGCCGGTGAGCTGCTGGACATCCTCGACGCCGAGTTCGCCCGCCACGGCGGCCCGTGGGTGCTGGGCGAGCAGTACAGCGCCGTCGACCCGCTGGCCTTCATGATGTGCCGGTGGACGCGCGGCCTGCGCCGTCCCGCCCGCAGCCTGCCCCATCTGGGCCCCTATGTGCAGCGCATGCTCGAGCGCCCGGCCACGCAGTCGCTGTGGGCCGCCGAAGGCCTGCAGGCCCCGTATGTCTGAGCCTCTGCCGAACGCCATGACCGAATTCATCGTCGTCCGCCATGGCGAGACGGACTGGAACCTGCGCAAGTGCTTCCAGGGCCAGATCGACATCCCGCTGAACGAGCGCGGCCTGGCGCAGGCCCGGCTGCTGGCGCGGCAGCTGCAGTCCGAGGGGCTGCGCATCGATGCCGCCATCAGCAGCGACCTCGGCCGTGCCCGGCAGACGGCGGCACCGGTCTGCGAGCTGCTGGGGCTGCCCCTGGACAGCGACGCCGCCTGGCGCGAACAGGCCTTCGGCGTGCTCGAGGGCCAGAGCGTGGACACGCTGCGCAGCACGCACCCGGAGCTGCACGCCCAGTGGCAGCGCCACGACCCCGACTACGCGCTGCCCGGCGGCGCGGAGAGCCGGCGGCAGTTCTCGGCACGCGTCCTCGGCGCGGCGGCGGCCCTGGCGCGCCAGCACGGCGGCCGGCGCGTCCTGGTGCTGACGCACGGCGGGGTGCTGGACATGCTCTGGCGCGCCGCGCAGGGCCAGCCGCTGAGCGGCCCGCGCACCTGCAGCATCCCGAACGCCGGCATCAACCGCCTGCGCTGGAGCGCCGAGGGCCCGGTGCTGCTGTCCTGGGGCGAAGACCAGCACCTGCGCGCCCTCGCCTGAGCCGCCGCCGGCCCCATCCCCAAAGTCACCCCGCATAGACCCTCTGTGAGGCCCGCGGGGGCCTTGCTATGGTGCGGCTCATGCAGATCCCCTCCCCCGCCGCCGGGCTGAGCCGGCGAGCCTGGTTGCAGCGCCTGGGCGCCGTGGCCGGCAGTGGCGCCGTCTACGGTGCGCTGAGCACCCTCGGCCTGGCCGAGGCCTCCCCCGCGCAGGCCGGCTTCAAGCTCGGGCCGGCGCCGGCGCAGGGCCGGCGCGTGCTCGTCCTGGGTGCGGGCGTGGCAGGCCTGGTCTCGGCGCTGGAGTTGCTGCGCGCGGGCTACGAGGTCGAGATCGTCGAGTTCCAGGACCGCATCGGCGGCCGCTGCTGGACGCTGCGCGGCGGGGACCGCTACACGGAGCTGGGCGGCGCGACGCAGGACTGCCGCTTCGACCGCGGCCAGTACTTCAACCCCGGCCCCTGGCGCATCCCCTTCCATCACCACGGCGTGCTGGACTACTGCCGGCAGCTGGGCGTGAAGCTGGAGCCCTTCGTCCAGCTCAACCACAACGCCTATGTGCACAGCCCCCGCGCGGCCGGCGGGCGGCCGCAGCGGCTGCGCGAGGTGCAGGCGGACTTCCACGGCGATGTGGCGGAGCTGCTGGCCAAGCTCGTCCGCCAGCAGGCGCTGGACGAGACCCTGACCGCCGAGGACCGCGAGCGCCTCCTGCAGGCCCTGCGGCAGTTCGGCGGCCTCGACGACGAGAGCCGCTACCGGGCCGGCGAGATCACCGCCGACCGCCGGGGCTTCGATCCCTTCCCCGGCATGGGCGTGGTGGCCCACCCGCCCGAGACCGATCCCCAGAACCTGCAATCGCTGCTTCGCTCGGGGCTGTGGTCGCAGCTCGAGCAGGGGGCCAGCTTCGAATTCCAGACGCCGCTGTTCCAGCCGGTGGGCGGCATGGACCGGATCGCCCATGCGCTGGCGCAGGCCGTCGGGATGCAGCGCATCCGCCTGCGCCGCCGCGTCAGTGCCATCCAGCAGGACGCCAGCGGCGTGCGCGTGCAGGTGCAGGACCTCGCCCGCCCGGGGCAGCCCACCCAGACGCTGCGCGCCGACTGGTGCGTCTGCACGCTGCCGCTGTCGGTGCTCTCGCAGCTGGACGTGCAGTGCAGCGCCCCCCTGCGCCAGGCCATCGACGCGGTGCCCTATTTCTCCGCCTTCAAGGCCGGCCTGCAGTTCAAGCGCCGCTTCTGGGAAGAGGACGAGGCCATCTTCGGCGGCATGAGCAGCACGGAGCTGCCCATCCGCGTGATCGGCTACCCCAACCACGACCTGCAGAGCCGCAAGGGCGTGCTGCTGGGCGCCTACGCCTTCGGGACGCAGGCGCTGGAGTTCACCGCGCTGCCGCCGCAGGAGCGCCTGCGGGAGGTCCTGCGCATGGACAGCCAGATCCACCCGCAGGCGCCGGCCGCCTACGAATGCGGCATGGCCGTCGGCTGGCACCGCCATCCGGCCACGCTGGGCTGCTTCGGCGACTGGAGCCGCGTTGCCCGCCAGCGCCACTACCCCACGCTGCTGAAGATGGACGGGCGGCTGATCCTGGCCGGCGAGCACGCCTCGCTGCTGCCGGCCTGGCAGGAAGGCGCTGTGCTCTCCGCCCGGCATGCCATCACCCAGCTGCACGAGAAGGCCCGCGCCGCATGAAAGCCCTGCTCTCCCTCCTGCTGGCCGCCCTGCCGGCCCTCGCCGGGGCCGCCGACACGGCCTCGCCCGCTGCACCGGCCGCCAGCGAGCCGCGCTTCTCCAACGGCTGGCGCTTCGAGCAGCGCAGCGGTCCGGCGCTCTACGGCGCCCTGTGCGCGGCCTGCCACATGCCCGACGGCCGCGGCGCCCGGGGGGCCGGCAGCTATCCCGCGCTGCAAGGCAATCCGCGGCTCGCGGCCACCCCATACGCCCTGCACATGGTGCTGAACGGCCACCGCGCCATGCCCGGCTTCGGTCGCCAGCTCAGCGACGAGCAGGTGGCCGCCGTGCTGAGCCATGTGCGCGAACGCTTCGGCGGCCTCACGCCCGAGGCCGCCCGCGTGACCCCCGCCGAGGCCGCGGAGGTCCGCCAGGCGGCCCAGGCCGGCACCGCCGTGGCGCATTGACCCCGGATACCGCCCCGCCACGACACCACGCTCATGACCCCGCCGCGCCCCGCCACCGAGGCGCCCCCTGACCTCACGGAGCCTGCATGAAACCCTTCGCCCCTGCCCTCCTCCTGGCTGGCCTGACGTCCTTGATGTCCCTGATGCCCGCCGCCCACGCCCAGACCCCGGCCCCGGCTGCCGCCAGCCCGGACGTGATCCGCCACCGCCCTGCCGGCTCGACCTTCCCCATCGCCAGCGCGGTGGAGGTGCCGGCCGGCCGGACGCTCGTCTTCGTCAGCGGCGCCGTGCCGGCCGTGGCCGATCCCAAGGCCGAGCGAGGCAGCCTGGCGGCCTATGGCGACACCCGCACACAGACCCTCAGCGTGCTGGCCAACATCGAGCGCCAGCTCAAGGGCCTCGGCCTCGGCATGGGCTCGGTCGTGAAGATGCAGGTGTTCCTCGTGGGCGATCCGGCCAAGGGCGGGCGCATGGACTTTGACGGTTTCATGTCGGCCTACACCGAGCATTTCGGCACGGCAGCCCAGCCCAACCTGCCGGCGCGCTCCGTCATGCAGGTGGCCGGCCTCGTGGTGCCGGGCTGGCTGGTGGAGATCGAGGTCACGGCCGTGCGCTGAGCCCGGACGGGCGGCGCAGGGGCGGGCCGTGCGCCGCGCTGCGCCAGTCTGGAACAGAACTGTCACAAACCGTCGCCACAATGCCGGGGCATGTCACGCACATCGCCCCTCACCCCCCTCTCCTTCGGCCTATCCGGCCTGTCCAGCCCGTCATTGCGCCGGCTGCCGGCCGTCCTGCGGCGCCAGGCGCTGCGGCTCGCGGCGCTCACCCTGCTGCTGCCCGCCCTGGGCCCCAGCCATGCGATGGCGGACGTGCAGGGCGTGGGCGCGAGCTTCCCCTCCGTGGTCTACCAGGCCTGGACGCAGCAGTACGCCCGCGCGCACGGCCGCAAGGTCAGCTACAAGCCCACCGGCTCGGGCGACGGCCAGAAGCAGATCCAGGCCCGGGCCGTGGATTTCGCCGGGAGCGACGTGCCCTTCAGCGAAGCCGACCTCGTCAGCAAGCAGCTCGTGCAGCTGCCCATGCTCGTGGGCGGCATCGTGCCGGCCGTCCACCTCAAGGGCGTCTCGCAGCTGCGCCTGGACGGCGCGACGCTGGCCGACATCTTCCGCGGCGAGATCCGGCAGTGGAACCACGCCCGCATCGCCGCCCTGAACCCCGGCGTCACGCTGCCGGCCCTGCCCATCACGCGCGTGGTGCGCAAGGACAAGTCCGGCAGCACCGACGCCTTCAGCCGCTACCTCAGCCTCGTCTCGCCGGCCTTCCGCGAGCAGATCGGCCCGGGCATGCTGCCCAAGTGGCCCGAGGGCGCCGTGGCGGCGGAGGGCAATGACGGCATCGCCCAGGCGCTCAAGACGACGCCCGGCGCGATCAGCTATGTCTCCTTCGACCGGCTGCACAAGGCCCAGCTGAGCGGCGTGCAGCTGCGCAATGCCGACGACACCGACTTCGTCGCGGCCGGCGAGGCCGGCTTCCGCGAGGCGGTGCGCAACTCGTCCATGGGTCGCACGGGCGACGAGTCCGCCAGCCTGCTGCAGCGGCCGGGCAAGGGCACCTGGCCGATCACGGTCACGTCCTACATCCTGGTCGATGCGCGCCCGAAGTCGGCCGCGGCCGCCAGCGAGGCGCTGCACTTCATCAACTGGACGCTGCAGTCCGGCGATCGCCTGCTCGCGGACACCGGCTTCGCGCCCCTGCCCGTGGCGGTGCAGGCGCGCATGGCCGCCCGCATCGCCAACGTCAAGGCGCAGGACGGCGGCGTGATCAACTACTACTGAGCCGGCGGAGCGGCCAAAGTGCCGCCGAAGCGCCACGACAGCGCCATCACGACACCATCACAGCGCCGTCATAGCGAGAAGCGCTGCCGGAGCTGCTGCGCATGCCGGCGCGACACCGGCACCCGGCCGCCGCCCTGCATCAGCAGGACGAGGGCCTGGGTGTCGTCGGTCTGCACCTCCACGATCTGGTCCAGGCGCACCACCGCGCTGCGGCTCACCTGCAGGTAGCGCCGCGCGTCGAGCCGGGGCAGGAGCCGCTGCAGGCTGCCCGCGAGCAGGTACTCGCCGTCCGGCGTGTCCAGGCCCAGGTAGTTGTCGCGCGAGTGGATGGCGCGCACGTCGCCCAGGCGCACGAGCGCCATGCGCTGGCCGCGGCGCAGCAGCACGCGGTGCTCGTCGTCCAGCGGGGCCGGGTCGGGCAGCCAGTCCTGCAGGCGCTGCAGCGCGCGGGCCAGGCGCTCGGGCTGCACGGGCTTGACGAGGTAGTCCACCGCGTTGAGGTCGAAGGCCTCCAGCGCGAAGTCCTCGTGCGCCGTGCAGAAGATGAGGCGGACCTCCGGACCCAAGGCGCGCGCCAGGCTCAGCCCATCGCGCTGGGGCATGTTCACGTCCAGCAGCAAGGCGTCCGGCAGCAGCTGCCGCGCCCGTGCGAGGGCCTCGTCACCGTCGGCCGCCTCGCCCACCACCTCGACCTGCGGATGGGCCGCCAACAGCCGGCGCAGCTCGGCGCGCGCCAGGCGCTCGTCATCAACGATCAGCAGACGCATGGGTCTCCAGTGGCAGGCTCAGTTCGACGACGTAGTGGCCGGCATCCTGACGCCGCGAGAGCGCGGCCTCCGGGCCCAGCATGAGGCACAGGCGCTCCTGCAGGTCGCGAAGACCGCTGCGCAGACCGGGCGCCACGTCGAGCGCGCGATCCGGGCAGGGATTGCTCACCCGCAGCCGCCAGCGCCCGTCCTGCGGCGCCAGCGCCTCCACGCGCAAGGTGCCGCCGGCCCGCAGGCGGGAGATGCCGTGCTTGATGGCGTTCTCACACAGCGTCAGCAGCGTGAAGGGCGGCAGCCTCGCGCCCGGCGGGGCGGCGTCCAGCTGCGCCTCCACAGACAGGCGCTCCTCCAGCCGGCACCCCTCCAGCGCCAGATAGCTGTGGCACAGGGCCCAGTCCTGCGCCAGGGGCAAGGCGTGGCGCAGGTCCTGCTCCAGGCTGTGCCGCAACAGCAGGGACAGCTCGGTGACCATGTCCGCCGCCCGCTGGGGATTCTCGAAGATCAGCGCCCGCACGCTGTTCATGGCGTTGAAGAGAAAGTGCGGGTGCAGCTGTGCCTGGAGCTGCTGCAGCCGGGCCGACTCCGCCAGGCGCGCAAGCTGGCGCCGCTGCCACTGCTCCCGCCACAGCAGCAGGCCGAGGGCCAGCGCACCGTAGTTCAGGACGTCCATCAGCAAGGAGGTGCTGAAGAACATGGCCTGCAGCTGGTTGCCGCGCAGCTGCAGGGACTCGACCGCCACGGCGCTCAGGTGCGGCAGCAGGTCCAGCCGCTCGCGCAGCGCCATCATGCCGGCGGTGTCCGCCAGGGCCAGCGCGCCCACCAGGCCGGCCCGGGTCGCCCAGCGCGGCCAGCGCATCAGCCCCTGGGCCAGCTGCACGAGCAGCACCGCCCGCCACAGCACGCCGCACACCGCCAGCAGGGGCGCCACGCCCTGGGGACGGAAGGCCAGGTTCATCAGCTGGGAGCCGACCCACTCCAGACTGCTGGCGCCCAGGGCCAACAGCCACAGCGGCCAGCCACGCGGGAGGGCGAAGCTCGGCGCCCCGAGCATCGCCAGGGTCGAGGACGGTCGCAGGCTCATGCGCGGCCTCGAAGGCGGCGACACCTCAGCCGCGATGGGCGGCCGGGCCGGCGGCGAAGAACTTGGAGCGATCGGACCACGGGAAGCATGAGGTGAGCGGCATCGGGACAGGGCCGGGGACAGCCCGGCCGCGAGGCCCGGAGTGTCGCAAGATTCCCGCCCGTCCGGACCGAACACCGGGACGAACGGTTCGAACCGATGGTCGAACCGTTCGCGCCGGCTGAGGTGTCGTACGCAGCAGGCCGCGCGCTGCCCGTCGGCGAACCCGGGTCGCATCTCGAACGCGCG
>JAYRMR010000040.1:0-12651 GCA_041912595.1 Burkholderiaceae bacterium | reverse complement strand
ATCAGGCGATCAGGCGATCAGGCGATCAGGCGATCAGGCGATCAGGCGATCAGGCGATCAGGCGATCAGGCGATCAGGCGATCAGGCGATCAGGCGATCAGGCGATCAGGCGATCAGGCGATCAGGCGATCAGGCCGGCGCAAGGACCGTCGCCGCCGCTCAGTTCCGGTTGCGGGCCCGTTGCTCGCGGGCTTCTCGCAGGGCCACACATTCGGCATGCCCATGGAAGCGCGGCTTGGCGCATTGCTCGTCCAGGCACAGGGCCCGCGCGATGAACACCCGCTTGCCGCAGGCATCGGACGGACTCGCCGGCTCGGGCTCCGCCACGACCGGCGCACTGGGCGGCAGGGTTTGGGTCACCACGGGCGTGTGCTCCACCGGTGCGGGCGCCACGGGGGCGGCCCCGGTCGGGGCGGCCGCGGGCGCAGGCTCACGCCGCTTGCGGGCGTCCTGGGGCAGGCGGCGGTCGCCGGGTTTGTCTCCCGGCTTGTCGACGGCCTTGTCATTTGCCTTGTCGCCTGCCTTGTCGAGGGGCTTGTCGGTGCCTGGCGTCATGCCGGCGCCCGCGGGGCCGCCGGCCATGGGAGACGAGGCCGCACGGGCCGCTTCCTGGGACTGGACCAGGGCCAGCACCGGATCGCCCGCTGACTCCGCCGGGCTGGCGGCGGACGCCGGCGCGGAGGCTGCCATGGCGAGGTCCGACTGCGGCAGGGTCGGCGTGCGGTGCAGCATCGGCTGGACCAGCGCCACCAGCAGGGCCGTGCCCGCGCCCGCGGCCAGCAGGCCGACCGCCCAGGGCCAGCGCCGCGGGGGTGTTGTCGGTGCACGGCGCTTGCTCGAGCGGCGCGAGGGGGGCGGCATCACCACGACCTCGGGCAGCGGTGCGGGCGCCGAGGCGGCCCGGGCGTCCTCCAGCAGCAGGTCCGGCGCGTCCATGGCGCGGGTGGGCAGGAAATCGCTGTCGCCGAGCTGGCGGGTCTCCGCGAACTCGGAATCGCTCGCCAGGCGGGTGTCCTCGAAGCCCACCGGCGGCGGCGTGGCCGAGGTGTCGACACGGCGGGGCTCGGGCGGCACCAGACGCCCGTCCAGCGCGGCGCGCAGGTGCGCGACGGACTGCGGGCGGTCCTGGGGATGCACCCGCAGCATCCAGTCGATGCAGGCCAGCAGCTCCGGGCTGTAGCCCGCGGGCGCGAGGGTCACGAGGCTCTGGTAGTCATCGCCCAGGCTGCGGGCCGTGGCGGCGGGCGGCGTGCGCCCGAGGACCAGCTCGTGGACCATCGCCCCGAGCGCGTAGAGATCCGTCCAGGGCCCCTGGCGCAGCTGGCGCGATTCGGCGTATTGCTCGATGGGGGCGTAGCTGGGCTTCAGGATGGCCGTGAGCCCTTCCGCGCGGTCGCTGATGACCTGGCGGGCGGCACCGAAGTCGAGCAGCACGGGCGCGGCGCCGCCATAGGGCAGGAAGACGTTGTCCGGGGCGATGTCCCGGTGCCAGATGGACTCGGTGTGCAGCAGCTCCAGCGCCTCCAGCAGCGCGGACACCAGCCGGCGCACCCAGGCCTCGTCCGGCGGCTGGCTCATGGCCCGGCGGGCCTGGCGCAGCGTCTGGCCCTGAAGATAGGGCATGACCATGTAGGCCGTGCCGTTGGCTTCCCAGAAGCGGTAGACCTTCAGCAGCGACGGGTGATCGAAACGGGCCAGCAGCCGGGATTCGTTGACGAAGGAGCGCAGGCCGGCGTCGAAGGTCTCCTGCTGCGAGCCGGAGCGCACGGACACCTTGGACTTGGCGTTGCGCTGGGCCAGCATGGAGGGCATGTACTCCTTGATGGCGACCTGGCGCTGCAGGGCGTGGTCCTGGGCCACGTAGATGATGCCGAAGCCCCCCACGGCCAGCGTGCTGACGATTTCGAGCTCGCCAAAGCGCGTGCCCGCCGGCAGGGCGTTGGGAGCGGCCGACGAGGCGGCGGCGCGGCGATCGGGGCTGTCGTCGGGCATCAGGACCGGGCGGTGAGCACGAGGGCTGTTTTCAGGCAGGGACGGGCAGCTTGCAGCATGCGAGGGCCGAAGCGTAGCGGATCAGATGCGCCGCAAGCGTCACTTCTCCGCAAGATGTAACAACTGCTTGCGCCTGAACAGGCACAAGCGCGAAATTGTTCAGGGTTGGAGCGGCAGGGCCTTCAGATAGTCGTGCAGCTGCTGCGCCAGCGCGGCCCGTTCCGCCTCGGGCAAACCCTCGGACAGCGGGGGCATGGTGGTGCCGGGTTTCAGCTTTGCCGGCTGCAGCAGCCACTGCTGCCAGCGCTGGGCATCGATCTCCCGGGCGCGCAGCGCGAGGTTCAGCGGCATCTTGAAGCCGCCATAGCCGTTGACCTGATGGCAGCTGAGGCAGTGGGTCTGCAGCGCCTGGGCCTCGGCACCGTAGCGCCCCGCCAGGCTGCCGGGCAGCAGGGCCGCGCGGCTGGACGGCGTGCGGCGGATGCTGCCGATCTGGTAGGGCCAGACGGCCCCGCCCTCGGCCTGCAGCGCGGGATCGCGGAGGTTGTCCCAGACCAGGTAGTAGGGGCCCAGCGGCACCTGCTTCTCGCCCTGGGCATGGTTGTCGACCCGGAAGGGCTGGCCATCGGCCCGTGCGTAGACGATCCAGGCGCTGTACTGGCGGAAGCGTTCCACCGGGATGCGGGACACGAAACCGTCGAGCGCGCTGACCTCCAGCTCGGCATCGCCCGCGTCCCAGCCGGGCGCCAGCCAGCGGTCCAGGAAGACGCGGGCGGGCCAGCCCCGGTAGCGCACCTGCACGGTCTGCCCTGGGCGCGAGAGATGGGGCTCCACCACCGTCACCTCACCGGGCTGCGGGCCTTCGGCGAGCGCTGTCTCCGGCACCGGCAAGGCCCGCGGCGGCGGTGGCGGCACGGGTGACAGGGCCTGGGCCAGGGGCAGCACCCCGATCAGGGCGAGCCCCCATCCGGCTCGCAGCATGCCCCGCTGTACGCGCCGCAGAACGCCAAGCCAGCGGCCCGGTCCGGCACGCCAGGCCGGGGCTGGAGCACGGTGAGGGCCGTTCGGCGAAGACGGTGGGCACATGGTGGGTCCTTGTCTCGGGGGCGTGAAGAGCGATGAGGGAATGGCCCCCCGTCAGGGCTTGAAGACCAGGGTGCTGCGGGTGTTCGCCTGCACGTCCGCCGCGTCCAGCCACTGGGCCCGGGCGCGGCCGGCAACGTAGTCCAGCGCCTGGTCGCTGTAATGGCGATCGCCCAGCACGCCGCTCTGGCCGACGGGGTTGACGCCCTGGCTCCGGCCTGCCGCGGCGAAGTCGATCGCGCGGCGGGTGGACGGGCCGTAGACCACGCTCCAGGGCGCATCGCCGCTGCGTTGGGCGAGGTTGTTGGGCACCTCGTGTGCGCCAGGGGCCGGGAAGGGGCCGACGTTGAAGATCGGTGCCAGCCACTTCACCTCGCCCAGGGGGTGCTTGTGGGTCACGCTGTGCGCCTTGCCCCAGGTCCACTGCGCCGGGTCCTCGCCGAAGGTGCGGCGCAGATGCTGCAGCGTGGCGCTCCAGGCCTCGGCCACGATCTGCTCGCGGGTCTCCCGCTGCGGCGTGCCCTTGCGGTCCCACCAGGGCGAGTCCGCGTCCTGGACAAGGCGCGGGATCGCGTGGTCGAGCGCCCGGGTGCGGGTGAGATTGGCGATCATGGCCTCGTCCATCTTGTCCGAGAGCACGGCGTGGATCAGCTGGTGCTCGAGCTGGTGGAAGAGCACTGGCGCGCGCTCCTCCAGGCGGTGGCTGCCCTTCCAGGCCGCCAGCAGGGCGACCAGCTCGGCCCCCTCCTTCTGCTGCTTCAGGATGGGCAGGATCGGCGCCAGCACCCGCGGGCCGTAGCCCGTGTCGTCGAGCAACTGCAGGGCCTGGACGCGGGGCACGTCCCAGCCGGTGGCGCTGGCCTTGAGGCCCTCCTCCAGGCGCCAGCCGCGGTCCGGCAGGTTGTAGTAGCCGTACACCGGCTCCGGCGACGCCGGCTGGTGGTTGGCCGAGACGATGTAGCCGCGCGCGGGGTTCTCTTCCTGCGGATTCGCGGAGAAGGGCAGGAAGCCGAGCTTGTCGGCCTCGGCCGCGCTGCCGTCAAGGATGAAGCCGGGATTCACGCCGGCGGGCCGCTGCACCAGCCGCGCCGAGGCCCACCAGGCGATGTCGCCCGCGGCATTGGCCCAGACCACATTGAGCCCCGGCGAGTGGATGCCCTGCACGGCCGACCGCGCGGCATCGAGGGTGTCGGCGCGGTTGAGGCGGTGGAAGGCCTCGAAGATCGGGTTCTCGGACTCGAGGAAGGTCCACCACAGGGCGATGGGGGTCTTGCCGGCATCGCCGGGCACGGCGTCGTTGACGATGGGGCCATGCGGCGAGCGGCGCAGCTGGACGACCTCGTCCGCCCGCCCCTTGACCTTGATCCGGATCTCGCGCGACTCCAGCGGCTGCCAGGCGCCCTTGACCAGCACCTGGCCGGGATGGTCGGCGTCGGTCTTCTCGGCGATGAGGTCGATGTCGTCGTTCTGGAACATGGTCAGGCTCCAGCCGAAACGCTGGTTGTGACCGATCAGGGCGAAGGGGTTGAGCACCTGGAGGTGGCCGTAGAGCTCGAAGCCCGGCGCCTTCATGTGGGCCTCCCACCACACGGCGGGCGTCGAGAAGCCGATGTGCGGGTCCCCGGCGAGCACCGGCTTGCCGCTGGCGGTGCGGGAACCGGCGATCACCCAGGCATTGCTGCCTTCCATCTGGGCGAGGCCGGTGCCGAGGCTGTCACTGAGCTGGCCGATGCGGGCGAGCGCCTGCCAGTCGGCCGGCTGCAGCCGCGCGCCGGGCTGGGCCGCCGCCGTGGCCGAGGCCGCCGGCGCCCCGAGGCGCGCACGCGCGGCGAGGGCGCCCTCCGGCTTCCAGTCGAGATCGAAGATCTTGAGGTAGTCAGGCCCCAGTTGATCTCGGACGTAAGTGAGTGCAGGCTCCGTGCGGAAAGCCGACGCGAAACTGTAGGCCAGGTAGCCCGCGACGGCGTAGGTGTCCACGGGCTTGAACTCGCGCTTGGGAATGCCTAGAAGCTCGAACTCCAGGGGCGCGGGGCGGGTCGCCTGGTACTGGTTGACGCCGTCCAGGTAGGCCTGCAGCGCCAGCAGGGCCGGGCCGGCGGGCCGGGTGGCGTCCGCCTTCGCCCGGGCCTCGGCGGCGTCGAGCAGGCGCAGGCTGCGGAAGAGCTTGTCCGTCGGGAGGAGCTTCTCGCCCAGGACTTCGGCCAGCTCCCCGCGGGCGAGCCGGCGGGCCATTTCCATCTGGAAGAGGCGGTCCTGGGCATGCAGATAGCCCAGGGCGCGGTAGAGGTCGGGCTCGTTCTGGGCCTCGATGTGCGGGACGCCCCAGGCGTCGAAGCGGACCGTGACGGGCTGGCTCAGGCCCTGCAGCGGCAGCTCACCGTCCCGCTTGGGCAGCTTGGCGCGCCAGTGCAGGCCTGCGGCCAGCAGGGCCAGGACGACGAGGCCCAACAGCAGCCAGAGCAGAGAACGAAGACGAAAGGTGCGTGCAGCCATGCAGAGGACTCCCAGACAGGGCCTGCATTGCAGCACAGGGTCGGCGGCCGCGCATCAGGATTGGCGCGCCCCGCGAACGCCCCGGGCCCCGTCCATCCTCCGTTCAATGGAAAAGGGCTGATGGATCCGAAATTCCATCAGCCCTTGCCATCCGCGCTGTGACGCGGCAGCAGGTGCGCTCCGGCGAGCGACCTGCTCCTTGCGGATGAGAGTCCTCAGTCCTCCTCATCCGCCCCTCCGGCCCGTCTTTGCCGGGCCGCCCTCGTTGATGTGCTTCGAACTGTAGGGGCACTGGCGCACAAAAGGCTTGCGTTCTGAGGCTCAGGCGCCGTGTTCTGCGCATGAAAATTGCGCGAAAAAGCGAAACCCCGGGCTAGCCTCATCAAGGAAAACCCGGGACACGCAGTATTCCGTGAACCTTGACACAGATCGCGTCGCCTTTGCGACAGCGCAAGGCCGCCGCGCCGCCGTTCAGGCAGCGATGCGCGGGCCGCGCTGGCGCAGCTGGGTCAGGGTCTCGATCCGCTTGAGCAGGTCCCGGTCGCTCCAGGGCTTCTTGAAGATGCCGTAGAGCCCCTGGATCTGGTGCACGCGGCCCTGCAGTTCCTCATGGCCGGTGATGGCGATGATGGGCAGGTCCTCGGTCTCGAGGGCGCCCTGGACGTCGGCGATCAGCTCGAAGCCGTTCTTGTTGGGCATTTCCAGGTCGGTGATCATGACCTGCACCGGGTGGCGGGCCAGCACCTCGAGGGCCTCGATGCCGTCGCGGGCCAGCAGCACCAGGTAGCCGGCGCCTTCCAGCAGCTTGCCCAGCTTGGCGCGCACCACGGCGGAGTCGTCCACCACCAGCACCGGCACCGGGCCCGCCGCGAGGCCGGCCCCCTGCCCCATGCCCGGCAGCACGCTGGGCTGAAAGCGGCTGGCCGCGCCGGGGCCGCTGAAGGAGGCGGGCAGCTGCGATTCCTGGAACTGGCGGACTTCCTCGTCCTCCTTGCGGATGCTGATCAGGATCACGACGATGGCCAGCGGCACCGCGATCAGCAGAGGCAGCAGGTAGGGACCCAGGAGGTCAGGCAACTGGAAAGGCATGGGAGATTCTCCACGCCGGCGGCGCGGCCGGCAGGGCTGGGCGGATGCCGCTGGAATCTACCACCGTGGCGCGCCTGCCGACCTGGGGATTGCGCAGGGCGGCCCGCTTGAATAGGCGGGTGGGCTTGCCCTATGTGTAAGCAGGCGTTTCGGCCACCGGGCCGTTGCGGGGATTGCACGGTGGAACCCGTCGCCCCCGCCGGCGCCCCGGTTCACGCGGACAGGCGCTCGCGCCGGTAGCCGTGCTCCTCGCAGGGGGCGCCGCGGAAGTCCCGCACTTCCGAGCAGAAACGCTGCATGCCGCTGGACTCGAGCAGTTGGATCGACGCGTGGTTGCGCGCATCCACCCAGCACTCGATCTCCTGCAAGCCGCCGGGCCCCAGCAGGAAGTCCTGCAAAGCGACGAAAGCCTCCCGCGCCAGGCCGCGGCCGCGCCAGCCAGGGTGCAGGGTGATGCCCATCCAGGCGCTGACGGGGCGGCGGTCGGCAGGGCACGTCGAGGCCGGCGCATCGGGCGGGCTGCGCAGACACAGGCCGATGTCCCCGATCAGCTGGTCGTCCGCGGCATCGGCAATGGCCAGCTGCACCCAGGTGTCCGGCAGGCCGACGGGGGCCGTGCTCATCGCTTCCAGGAAGGCGAGGGACTGCGCCGGGTCCTCGGCCTGCGCCCAGCCCTGGAAGCGCGCCGTCTCGGCGTCGCTGCGGTAGGCGTGGAAGCGGTCGAGGTCGGCCAGGCGCATGCGCCGCAGCCGCACCCGGCCGCCCTGGGAGCCCAGGGGCAGCGTGGAGTGGAGGACGGACACCTCCGCGGGCACGGTCTCGTGGTTCATCGGGCGACCTCGGTGCAGTGAAAGGCGGCAGCCTAGCGCAGGAGGTCCGGCTGTCCCGAAAGCCACTGGGGCGTCTGGCGGCGCAGGGCACGCAGGGCCTCGCCGGCCTGATGGCGCTGGCGCTGCTGGTCGACCTGCAGCTCCTCCAGGCGCTGGGCCATCGCCGCGGCGCGGGCGCGGTCGCCCAGGGCCTCGAACAGGCGCCCGGCATTGCGCAGCAGAGGCGCCCGCATGAAGGGATAGGCCTGCAGCGCGGCCGGCTGCAGCAGGGGTTCCAGCAGCTGCCGGGCCCGGTCCAGGTCGCCCGACAGCAGCGCGCATTCCCCCTGGGCATGCAGCAGCGACGCCCGGACCTGGGGCAGGTCCTCCGTGCGCACCAGGTCCAGGCCCTTGTCGAACAGCGCCTGCGCCTCGCCGAGGCGTCCGCCGTGCATCATCGCGATGCCCACATTCATCAGCAGGGTGGCGCGCTGGCGCAGGTGCATCTCCGGCGCTTCCAGCTGTGAGCGCGCCTGGGAGGCCAGGCGGAGCTGGCGCTGGGCCATGGCATCCGCCTGCAGGTCCTCGCCGCGGCGGCGCAATTCGTCGATGGCCAGCGAGCCGGCCAGCAGGGCGTTCGTGTAGGCCCGCGTCATGGCGTGCGGCTCCAGGCTTTCCCGCGCCCGGGAGAGCGCCTGCAGGTGCAGCATCTCGGCCTCGTCGTACAGACCGAGCTGAGCGTAGGCATGGGCCAGCGCGCCCAGCGCCCGCGGCAGCATGGCGTGCAGCACGGGGGGCTGCGTGGCGGTCTCCACCGCCTCGCGCGCCAGGTCGAGCGCCTCCTCCATGAGGCCCGCGCCGCTGAGGCACAGCACGGCGATGTCCAGCATCTCCACGCGCTCGGCCCGCGCCTGCGGCTCGAGCAGGTTCAGGGCGAGGCTGGCGCCGGTGTAGGCCTGCGTCACGTCGTAGAGCGCCCAGCCGGCCCGGGCCTGCATCTGGCCGATCTCGCGGCGACGGGCGGGCGGCATGGCCGCGGCATCGCAGGCCGCCTGGGCCTGCGCCAACCACTCGAGGGTCTCGCGCATGCGGTGCGCGTCCAGCGCCTGGCGGGCATGCTGCAGGAACTGCTCGCAGGCCTGCGCTTCAGGGATCAGCAATGGATTCATGCAACTCGTCCTGCCGGCCGGACAACACGGTCCGCGCGACGGTTCGCGCGGCCACCGGCCAGACACTGTCACAAAGCCTAGCGCCTGGGCGCAGGCCGCACGGCCTTCCCTCGCGCGCAAAGCGCCGCCGGGCGTGCAGAACTCCTGCGATTGCCGACTTTCAGCCCCGCGTCGCCTGCAAGGTCTGGTGCTCACCCGCGCGCAGGGCCGGACGGTCGGCCTCGGCCGCCGCCAGGGGCTGCACCTCGACCAGGCTCGCGAGGCAACGCTCGGTCAGCTGCTGGTAGGTGCGGGTGCCCTCGAGCTTCCAGCGGATCTCGTCCTCGCTGAGCGTCCGCAGCACCTTGGCCGGCAGCCCGGCGATCAGCGAGCGCTCCGGCAGCACCTGCCCGGCCTTCACGAAGGCGCAGGCCGCCAGGATGCTGAAGGCCCCCAGCTCCGCGCCGTCCATCACCACGGCCTTCATGCCCACGAGCGCGTCATGGCGGATCACGCAGCCATGCAGCACCGCGCCATGACCGATGTGGCCGTTGCGCTCGACCACGGTCTCGGACGCCGGGAAGCCGTGCACCACGCAGCAGTCCTGCACATTCGCGCCCTCGTGCAGCACGATGCGGCCGAAATCCCCACGCAGGCTCGCGTTCGGGCCGATGTAGCAGCCCGGCCCGACGTGGACATCGCCGATCAGCACCGCCGTCGGGTGCACGTGGCTGCTGGGATGGACCACGGGGATCACCCCGTCGATGGCATAGCAAGGCATGAGAACTCCAGGCGGCAGGGTGCCGCGCATTGACAGCCGCACATCGCCGCCGGATTCCAGGGTTTACCCCCAGCCGGCGCGGCTTGTGCCAGATCAAGCGGGACCTTACGATCTACCGACCGGTCGGTCAAGAGTGTTCGCACCTTGATCTGACGCATAGCCAGACGAGGCCACCCATGACTCTGCCCACCGCTGCGCCCGCCGCCGACGCCGCCCTGCTGATCAGCCAGGAAGGCGCCGTGCGCACCCTGAGCTTCAACCGCCCTGCGGCGCTGAACGCCTTCACCGCCCAGCTGCTGGCGCAGACCCGCGCCGCGCTGGACGAGGCTGCCGAGGACGCGAGCGTGCGGGCCGTGGTGATCACCGGCATCGGCCGCGCCTTCTGCGCCGGACAGGACCTCTCCGACCCGCTGATCAAGCCCGAGTTCGGGGGCGACGCCCGCCCCAAGGACATCGGCCACCTGCTGGACAACTACTACATCCCCCTCGCGCTGCGCGTGCGCTCGATGCCCGTGCCGGTGATCGCCGCCGTCAATGGCGTGGCGGCCGGCGCCGGTGCCAACCTCGCACTGGGTTGCGACCTGGTGATCGCCGCCGAGTCCGCGAGCTTCATCCAGGCCTTCTCCAAGATCGGCCTGATCCCCGACTGCGGCGGCACCTGGCTGCTGACCCGCCTGGTGGGCCGCGCCAAGGCCATGGAGCTGGCGCTCCTGGGCGACAAGCTCCCCGCTGCCGAGGCCGCGCGCCTGGGCCTGATCGCCCGCGTCGTCCCGAACGAGGACCTCGCCGCCACGGCGCAGGCCCTCGCCACGCGACTGGCCGCGATGCCCACGCGCTCGCTGGTCGAGACCCGCAACGCCTTCGACGAGGCGCTGAGCCTGAACTACGAGGACGCCCTCAAGCTCGAGGCCGTGATGCAGAGCCAGCTCGGCTTCGCGCACGACTACCTCGAGGGCGCCGCTGCCTTCCTGGAAAAGCGCACGCCGGTCTTCAAGGACCGCTGAACCGCGCCTGCCCGCCCTGCACCGTTCCTGCTGTTGAAGGAGTCCCTGCATGTCCACGCCCCTGAGCCCACAAGCCGTCGCCGAAGCCGTCCGCGACGCCATGTTCCGCGAGGACCATGCCTCCAAGGGCCTCGGCATGGACATCCTGGCCGTCGGGCCCGGCAGCGCGACGATCCGCATGGCGGTGCGCCAGGACATGCTCAACGGCTTCGCCATCTGCCATGGCGGCCTCATCACCACCCTGGCCGATTCGGCCTTTGCCTTCGCCTGCAACGCGAACAACGAGTTGACGGTGGCCTCGGGGATCACGATCGACATCGTGGCGCCCGCACTGCAGGGCGACGTGCTGACCGCCGTCGCCCACGAGGTTTCGCTCGCCGGCCGGACCGGCGTCTATGACGTGAATGTGCGCAACCAGCGAGACGAGCTGGTGGCCGTGTTCCGCGGCAAGTCCTATCGCATCAAGGGCAAGCCGGTGGTCCCCGGCCTGGTACCAGAGACTCGCGCTGGCGCAGCGCAGGAGTGAACCCATGACCGTGAAGCACCCCGCCCCCGGCGAGCTGGAAGCCATCGAGACCGCCAGCCGCGACGAGCTGCAGGCCGTGCAGCTGCAGCGCCTGCAGTGGACGCTGCAGCATGCCTACGACAACGTGCCCCACTACAAGGCCGCCTTCGACGCGAAGGGCGTGCACCCCTCGGACCTGAAGACGCTTTCCGACCTCGCCAAGTTCCCCTTCATGACGAAGAAGGACCTGCGCGACCACTACCCCTTCGGCCTCTTCGCCGTGCCGCGCGAGCAGATCGTGCGCATCCACGCCTCGTCCGGCACCACCGGCAAGCCCACCGTCGTGGGCTACACGCAGGCGGACATCGACACCTGGGCCAACCTCGTCGCCCGCTCGCTGCGCGCCTCGGGCGTGCGCCGCGGCGACATCGTCCACATCGCCTATGGCTACGGCCTCTTCACCGGCGGCCTGGGCGCGCACTACGGCGCCGAGCGCCTCGGCTGCACCGTGATCCCCATGTCCGGCGGCCAGACCGAGAAGCAGGTCCAGCTGATCCAGGACTTCAAGCCGGACGCCATCATGGTCACGCCGAGCTATATGCAGGTGATCATCGAGGAGTTCGTGCGTCAGGGCCTCGACCCGCGCGAGAGCTCGCTGAAGGTCGGCATCTTCGGCGCCGAACCCTGGACCGAGGCCATGCGCCGCGAGATCGAGACCAAGGCCGGCATCGACGCCGTGGACATCTACGGCCTCTCGGAAGTGATGGGGCCAGGTGTTGCCAACGAGTGCATCGAGTCCAAGGACGGCCCGGTGATCTGGGAAGACCATTTCTACCCCGAGATCATCGACCCCGAGACCGGCGAGGTGCTGCCCGACGGCGCCGAGGGCGAGCTCGTCTTCACCTCGCTCAGCAAGCAGGCCCTGCCGGTGATCCGCTACCGCACCCGCGACCTCACCCGCCTGCTGCCGCCGACCTCGCGCAGCATGCGCCGCATGGGCAAGATCGTCGGCCGCTCGGACGACATGCTCATCATCCGCGGCGTCAACATGTTCCCCACGCAGATCGAGGAGCTGGTGCTGCAGGAGCCGCAGCTCTCGGGCCAGTACCAGATCGTCGTCAGCCGCGAAGGCCCGCTGGACGAGGTGCTGGTGCGCTGCGAGATGCAGCCCGGCGCCGACATCGGCCAGAAGGACGGCATCGCCCGCCATCTGCAGCACCGCATCAAGACGCTGATCGGCGTCTCCACCAAGATCGACATCGGTGCGCCGGACAGCATCGAGCGGACCTTGGTGGGCAAGGCCCGCCGAGTCATCGACAAAAGACCCAAGTAACCCCCGGATTCCCACAAGGAGCCATTCATGTACACACAAGCGATGAGCGTCGGGCCGCAGGACCAGGCGGCCAAGGTGCAGAGCGCGGAGGAGGCCCAGAAGCTCGCGGCCTTCGAGGCCCGCGTCGGCGAGGGCGAGTTCGTCGAGGCCAAGGACTGGATGCCCGAGCACTACCGCAAGACGCTGGTGCGGCAGATCAGCCAGCACGCGCACTCCGAGATCGTCGGCATGCTGCCCGAGGGCAACTGGGTCACGCGCGCGCCCACGCTCAAGCGCAAGGCCATCCTGATGGCCAAGATCCAGGACGAGGGCGGCCACGGCCTCTACCTCTACTCCGCCGCCGAGACCCTGGGCACCAGCCGCGACCAGATGCTGGAAGCGCTGCACTCGGGCAAGGCCAAGTACAGCTCCATC
>JAYRMR010000039.1:0-48341 GCA_041912595.1 Burkholderiaceae bacterium | reverse complement strand
CCTGCGAAGAGATCGACAAGCTCGAGTCCGACGCCGACCGCGTGATGCGCTCCGCCATGTCCCGCCTGTTCCGCGAGCAGGAAGACGTGCGCGAGCTGATCAAGCTCAAGGCCATCTACGAGCAGCTCGAGTCCATCTCCGACCGCTGCGAGGACGTCGCCAACCTGATCGAGGGCATCGTCCTCGAGAACTCCTGACGCGCCTCGATTCATGGAAGCCATCAACGTCGCGTTCTGGGTCGTCGTGCTGCTGGTCGTGCTGGCCGTGCTGTTCGACTTCATGAACGGTTTTCATGACGCCGCGAACTCCATCGCCACGGTGGTCTCCACCGGCGTGCTGAAGCCGCAGCAGGCGGTGCTGTTCGCCGCCTTCTTCAATGTCATCGCCATCGCCTTCTTCCAGCTCAACGTGGCCGCCACCATCGGCAAGGGCATCGTCGAGCCGGGGATCGTGGACCACCACATCGTCTTCGGGGCGCTGATCGGGGCCATCACCTGGAACCTGATCACCTGGTACTACGGCATTCCGTCGAGCTCCTCGCATGCGCTGATCGGCGGCATCGTGGGGGCGGTGATCGCCAAGGTCGGCGTGCAGGGCCTCGTGGCCAAGAAGATCGGCATCACGGTGCTGTTCATCTTCGTGTCGCCGGTGTTGGGCTTCGTGCTCGGTTCGCTGCTCATGGTGGCGGTGGCGTGGCTGTTCCGGCGCTCCTCGCCGCTGCGCGTGGACAACTGGTTCCGCCGCCTGCAGCTGGTGTCGGCCGGCCTCTACAGCCTGGGTCACGGCGGCAATGACGCGCAGAAGACCATCGGCATCATCTGGATGCTGCTGATGGCCGCGGGCTATGCCGAGGTCGGTGCCAAGATGCCCCCGACGTGGGTCATCTGGGTCTGCTACCTCGCCATCGGCGCCGGCACCATGTTCGGCGGCTGGCGCATCGTGCAGACCATGGGCCAGAAGATCACCAAGCTCAAGCCGGTCGGCGGCTTCTGTGCCGAGACGGGCGGCGCGCTGACGCTGTTCCTGGCCACGGCGCTGGGCGTGCCGGTCTCGACCACGCACACCATCACCGGCGCCATCGTCGGCGTGGGCTCCACGCAGCGGGCCTCGGCCGTGCGCTGGGGCGTGGCGGGCAACATCGTCTGGGCCTGGATCTTCACCATCCCGGCGTCGGCCTTCGTGGCCGGCCTGTGCTACTGGATCAGCTTCAAGCTGTTCTGACCGGGCGCCCGCTCCGGGCGAGCCAAAAGAAAGGCCCCGTTGCCATGGCAGCGGGGCCTTTGTCATTCGGGGGGGAGGGCTCGGGCGCTACTGGCTCAGCTCCTTCGCCGCCTCCGCCTGGCTCTCGAAGTAGCGCTGGGCGGAGAAGGCGATGGTCGTCATCAGGCAGGCGCCGCCGACCATGAGGCAGGCCACGACGCCGATGATGGCGCCCCAGCCGCTGGGTCGGCCGCTGCGGCCGCCGTTGTGGGCCTCGTTCCAGCGCTCGTCCGGCGTCAGGCCCCAGACGATGCCCTGCAGCATGGCGATGGACAGCATCAGCCCCAGCCAGGGCATCAGCACCCAGGCCAGGCGGTCGTCCTGCCCGAGGGTGTCCATGCGGTGGATGCCGTAGAGCCCGATCACGCTCGGGGCCGGGTACAGCCAAGCGAGCCTGTCCTTGAAGCCGTGCACGTAGAGACGGTGCACACCGAAGGCGCCGAGGCCGAGTGCGAGCCAGGTCGCGACGGTCTTGGAGCGATAGAACGCCGGGCCGCCGCTCATGCCGGCTCCGCCGGGGTGCTGTCCCCGTGTCCCAGCGGGCGCTGCATCAGCACCACGTCGAGCCAGCGGCCGAACTTCCAGCCGGAGGACTTCAGCAGGCCCGTCGGCTCGAAGCCGAGCGCCCGGTGCACGCCCACGGAGCCGTGGTTCTGGGAATCGCCGATCACGGCCAGCATCTGGCGGGCGCCGGCGCGCTCGCACTGGGCGATGAGCTCGGCCAGCAGCAGGCGGCCGACGCCCTGGCCCTGGGCGGCCGGCGCGAGGTAGATCGAGTCCTCGACGCAGAAGCGGTAGGCGAGGCGGGGGCGGAAGTAGTTGGCGTAGGCATAGCCGAGCACCTCGTCGCCGCGCACGGCCACGAGATAGGGCAAGTGCCGCGACAGCACCTCGGCCCGGCGGCGGGTCATCTCGGCGACGTCCGGGACGTCGGTTTCGAAGGTGCCGGTGCCGTGCAGCACGGCGTGGGCGTAGATGGCCTGGATCGCGGGGAGGTCGGACTCCAGGCTCGGGCGGATCAGCAACGGGGCAGTGTGGGACATGGCAAAGCCCGGCGAAAGCCAGGCGGTGACGGGGAGGGGAGGCGGCTGCCGGCGTGGTGAAACCGGGGTCGGCAGGCCCTGGCAGGGGCGGGAAACTCGCTGCGCAAGATTCTCTGCCGCATATTACTGCCAAGGAGAGAAATACGGGTTTATAATGCCGGGTTTTGGTGCTGGTCGCGGGAGACTCGCGGCGTATCTACGGTACCAACAATCGGAGCATCCCGGAAGCCTTCTTGAGTGGAAGGGGTGCGCAAATGGTCTGCTCGCCCTGAGTGTCTCCTGGTGCGGTAGAACGCTTCAACTCAAAGGATTCATCATGGTCGTGATTCGACTGGCTCGCGGCGGCTCTAAGAAGCGCCCCTTCTACAACATCGTCGTCGCCAACAGCCAAGAGCGCCGTGACGGCCGCTTCATCGAGCGCGTGGGCTTCTACAACCCCGTGGCTTCCGGCGCTGCCGAAAGCCTGCGCGTGGCGCAAGACCGCGTGGCCTACTGGGTCGGCGTGGGCGCCCAGCTGTCGCCCACCGTGACCCGTCTGGTCGGCCAGGCCAAGAAGGCTGCCTGAGCAGCTTCGGTCTGATCGACATCGAGCTTTGCGCGTGAACTCTTCCGACGCTTCCTCCACGCTCCCGGCTGCCGACGCAGCCTGGCCGGATGACGCTATCGAGGTCGCGCGCATTGCCGACGCCTGGGGCATCAAGGGCTGGTTCAAAGTCCATGCCCACTCCACCGATCCCCAGGCGATCTTCGCGACCCGGCGCTGGTTCCTGAAACCACCCGAGACCGCGATCGCAGGCAAGGGCGTGCCCGGCCTGCTCAAGATTCTTTCCCTGCGTGAGCACGGTGACGGCCTCGTGGCCAGCGCCGAGGGCGTCTCCGACCGCAATGCGGCCGAGGCCCTGCGCGGTGCTCGCGTGTTTGTCTCCCGCACGTACTTCCCCAAGGCCGACCCGGACGAGTTCTACTGGGTGGACCTCGTGGGCCTGACCGTCGTGAACCGCCAGGGCGAAACCCTCGGCGAGGTGATCGGCCTGCTGGACACCGGCCCCCATGCCGTGCTGCGCATCCAGCCCGCCGGCCTGACCGCGCCCATCAAGCCGGAGCAGGAGCGCCTGATCCCCTTCGTGTCCGCCTTCGTCGATGACGTGAGCCTCTCCGAGCGCCGCATCACGGTGGACTGGGGTCTGGACTTCTGAGTCCCGCCGCCACCTGCCTCCTGCGCTTCCCGTTGCGCTCCTCGCATGCGCTTCGACCTCATCACCCTGTTTCCTGAGCTGTTCACCCCGCATCTGTCGGTGGGTGTGACGCGGCGTGCCTTCGAGAGCCGCCAGGTCGACGTGCAGTTCTGGCCGCTGCGCGACTACGCCGAGGACAACTACCGCCGTGTCGATGACCGCCCCTATGGCGGCGGCCCCGGCATGGTCATGCTCGTGGAGCCGCTGGAGCGGGCGCTGGCCGCCGTACGGACGGCCCGCGCGGCGAGTGGCGTGGACGGCGGCGCGCCGCCGCAGATCATCCACTTCAGCCCCACGGGCCGCACGATGGACCAGGCCCTGGTGCGCGAGCTGGCCCAGGGGCCGGGCGCCGTGCTCCTGTGCGGCCGCTACGAGGGCATGGACCAGCGTTTCCTGGACCGCCATGTCACGCTGGAAGTGAGCCTCGGTGACTTCGTGCTCAGCGGCGGCGAGCTGCCCGCCCTGGCCCTGCTGGACGCCGTGGCGCGCCTGCAGCCGGGCGTGCTCAATGACGCCGCCTCCCATGAGCAGGACAGCTTCTCCGACGGCCTGCTGGACTGCCCGCACTACAGCCGCCCCGAGGTCCTGCAAGGCTTGCCGGGCCAGACGGAGCCGCTGCCGGTGCCGCCGGTGCTGCTGTCGGGGCACCATGCCCAGATCGCCCGCTGGCGCCGCGAGCGCTCGCTGGAGCTCACCTGGCGCCGCCGCCCCGAGCTGATCGAGGCCGCCCGCGCGGCCGGCCAGCTCAGCAAGAAGGACGAGGCTTTCCTCAAGTCCTTGATTGAATGAGCTTTTCGGCTACAATCGTGGGCTTTTCGCGATCCTCTACCGGGCGGGGGTGAAATCAAACAGGCGCAAGCCCGTTTGAGAAATCAAACAGGCGCGAGCCTCTTGACGTGCGGACCCAGGCCTTGATGGCTTGAGTCGGCCTCTCCCAGGAATGCAGGCCAGTTCGGGCCGGTTCCAGTCAATTTCGGGTGCGCCGGCATGATCACCAGGAGATCGATGTGAATCTGATCCAGACCCTTGAGCAAGAAGAAATTGCTCGCCTGAACAAGACCATCCCCGCTTTCGCCCCCGGCGACACGGTGATCGTCAGCGTCAACGTCGTTGAAGGCACGCGCAAGCGTGTGCAGGCCTACGAAGGCGTCGTGATTGCCAAGCGCAACCGCGGCCTGAACTCCAGCTTCATCGTCCGCAAGATTTCGAGCGGCGAAGGCGTGGAGCGTACCTTCCAGCTGTACAGCCCGCTGATTTCGTCCATCGAAGTCAAGCGTCGCGGCGATGTGCGCCGTGCCAAGCTGTACTACCTGCGTCAGCGTTCGGGCAAGTCCGCACGTATCAAGGAAAAGCTGGCCTGATGGCCGGTCGTGGGCTGATCCTCGGATCGACCCTCGAGAGCCGCCCGGGTCGCAAGGCCCCGGCGGCTTTTTTCATGCCCTGAACCGAGTCACACGCCCCGCGCCGATCGTCGGGCGAGGACTTCAGGCACGCGCAGACGATTCGCCTCGCGCGAAGTCCGTCACTCCCCTTGGCGACGTCGCGCCCGCCACCGGACGCCTGATCGGGCGTCATTTCGGTTATGCTGCGGCAAACGTTTGCCCCAGTGCAGTTTCGCGAGCGTTCCGCGCTTCCCGGCTGCCTGCCGCCTTTCTTCCAGTTGAGACCTGCCACACCGTGAGCACGATCAAAGACGTTGCCGCCCTCGCGGGGGTGTCCTTCACCACCGTCTCCCATGTCCTGAACGAGACACGCCCGGTCAGTGCCGAGGCGCGCCGGCGCGTGCTGGCGGCGGTCGAGGAGATCGGCTACCTGCCCAGCGCGGTGGCCCGCTCGCTGCGCAAGAGCGAGACCCGCATCATCGGCGTGCTCGTGCCCAATGTGCAGAACCCCTTCTTCGCCGAGCTGGTCTGCGGTGTCGAGGAGACCTGCCGGCTGGCCGGCTACTCGGTCTTTCTCTGCAACTCCGACAACGACCCCAAGCGGCAGCAGCAGTACATGCGCACGCTGCTGGAGAAGCGCATCGACGGCCTGCTGCTCTCGTCCGCGGGCGATGACGAGGCCCTGGCCCAGATTTTCCAGATGGCCCGTGTGCCGTCCGTGACCGTGGACCGCCTGGTGCCCGGCGCCCGTGCGGACCGCGTGAGCGTGAACAACCGCGAAGGCGCCGCCGCCGCCGTGCGCCACCTGCTGGAGCTGGGCCATCGCGCCATCGGCTGCATCAGCGGGCCGGTGGAGTTCGAGGTCGCGCAGGAGCGGATTGCCGGCTGGCGCGAGACGCTGCAGGCCGCGGGCATCGAGCCGCAGGCTCACTGGCTGATCCACAGCGACTTCAGCTCCCATGGCGGCTACGAGGCCGGCAAGCGCCTGCTCGGCGCCGCGCCCGAGCTGAGCGCCGTCTTCGCGAGCAATGACCTCATGGCCCTCGGCCTGATGCGCGCCGCGGCCGAGGCCGCGCGGCCCGTGCCGGCCAGCCTGTCGGTCGTGGGCTTCGATGACATCGAGCTGTCCGCCTACGCCTACCCCTCGCTGACCACCGTCGGCTGCTCCATCAAGGAGCTGGGCCGCGAGGCCGGGCGCGCGCTGCTGGCCCGCATCGAGCAGCCGCAGGCGACGCTGCGCGAGGTCCTGATCAAGCCCCAGCTGGTGCGCCGCGAGAGCACCGCGCCGCTGGCCGGCGGGGCCGCCGTCCAGCCGTCCAAGCCAGTGAGCTCAGTGAAGGCGGCCAAGGCAGGGAAGGGCGCATGAAGCAGGCACGCATCGTGGTGGTCGGCAGCATCAACATGGACATGATTGCCCATGCGCGGCGCCTGCCGCTGCCGGGCGAGACCCTGCCGGGCGAGGACTTCGAGATGGCGCCGGGCGGCAAGGGGGCCAACCAGGCGGTGGCGGCGGCGCGCCTCGGGGCGGCCGTCAGCTTCGTCTCCCGCGTGGGCACGCGCGTGCACGGCCGGGCGCTGATCGCGGCCCTGCGCGCCGAAGGCGTGGAGGCCGCGCAGGTGGTCGAGGACGACACCGCGCTGCCGGGCATCGCCGTCATCATGGTTGGCCGCGAGGGCGGCGAGAACAGCATCGTCTACATCCCCGGCAGCAATGCCGCGCTCGCCCCCGCTGACATCCAGCAGGCCCGCACGGCGCTGGAGCAGGCGCAGATCGTGGTCGGTCAGCTCGAGGTGCCGCAGGCGGCGGTGCTGGAGGCCTTCCGCATCGCCCGGGCGCAGGGCGTGCGGACGCTGCTCAACGCCGCGCCGGCTCTTGCCGTCGATCCCGCGCTGCTGGCGCTGACGGACAGCCTCGTCGTCAACGAGACCGAGGCTGCCCAGCTCGCCGGTCTTGCCGATGCCATCGCGTCGCCGGAGGCCACCGCCCGCGCGGCGGCCGAGGTGCTGCGGGCCCGCGGGCTGCCCTGCGTGCTCGTCACGCTGGGGGCGCAGGGCGTGCTGATCGCCGATGCCGCGGGCCTGCGCCTTGTGCCGGCGGCGCGCGTGCAGGCCGTCGACACCGTTGGCGCCGGCGACACCTTCGTCGGGGGCGTCGCCACTGCGCTGGCGGAGGGGCGCACGCTGGACGAGGCCGTCCGGCTGGGCCAGGCCGCCGCGGCGATCGCGGTCAGCCGCGTCGGGGTCCAGAGCGCGATGCCCCGGCGTGACGAGCTGGGTGCAGAATTCGCCGCACGGCAGTCCTGAGGTCCGCATGAGCACTCCCTTCCAGCCCCGGCCCGTGATCTTCGATACGGACCCGGGCATCGACGATGCCATGGCCCTGTGGATGCTGGCCCGTCATCCGGCCCTGGACCTGCGCGCCATCACGACCGTCCACGGCAATGCGCCCGTGGCCACCACCACGCGCAACGCGCTCGCGCTGGTCGACTTCTTCGGTCTCGACGTCCCGGTGGCGATGGGCGCCGACGATGCCCTCCTGCCGCGCCTGCAGCGCTTCTTCCCGACCCAGGTCCATCACGAGGACGGCCTCGGCGGCGGCGCGCCCCTGCTGCCGCCGACGGACCGCCGGCCCGATCCGCGACCGGCCTGGCAGCTGATCTGCGACGAGGTCAATGCCGCGCCCGGCGAGATCACGCTCGTGGCCGTCGCCCCGCTGACCAATCTGGCGCTGGCACTGCGCCACGATCCCGGCATCGCCGCCAAGGTGCGCGAGGTCGTGCTCATGGGCGGCGCCTTCGGCCTGCACGGCCACGGGGGCAATGTGACCCCGGTGGCCGAGGCCAACATCATCAACGACCCCGAGGCGGCCGACCTCGTCTTCACCGCGCCCTGGCCGGTGGTGACCGTCGGGCTCGACGTCACCCAGCAGGTGGTGATGCCCGAATCGCTGCTGCAGTCCCTGCGCGGCCGCGCGGGGGCGGTGGGTGACTTCCTCTGGGAGATCACCCGTCACTACCAGCGCTACTACGACGGGCGCGACGCCATCGGCGGGCTCTATGCCCACGATGCCAGCGCCGTGGTGTACTGCGTGGCGCCCGAGGCCTTCGAGCGGCGCAGCGGCCCGGTCCGCGTGGCGCTGGACGGCATCGCGCGCGGGCAGACCATCCAGGACCACCTCGGCCTCTTCGACGAAAGCCCCGACTCGCCCTGGCGCGGCTGCCCGGCGCAGCAGGTCTGTGTCGGCGTGGACGCGCAGCGCGTGCGCGACGAATTCACCCGCCTGTTCCCGCCCGCGGGGCCGGCCTCGACTTCCTGACCTTTCCCCATCTGACCGCCGGCCACAAGCCCGGCCCTTTCGGAGACATCCCATGAGCCACACCACCGTTCTCAAGGCCCGCTGGATCCTGCCCATGACGCCGGGCAGCCAGGTGCTGGAGCAGCACGCCCTCGTCATCCAGGGCGAGCGCATCGCCGCGGTGCTGCCGCAGGCCGACGCCGCGACGGCCTACCCCGATGCCGAGCAGGTGGACCTGGGCCAGCACGTGCTGATCCCGGGCCTGATCAACGCCCACACGCACAGCGCGATGTCGCTGCTGCGCGGCGTGGCCGATGACCGCGCCCTGATGGACTGGCTGCAGAACCACATCTGGCCGCTGGAGAAGCAGTGGGTCAGCGATGACTGGGTCTACCAGGGCTCGCTGCTGTCGGCCGCCGAGGCCCTGCGCGGCGGCGTGACCTACCTGAACGACATGTACTTCTTCCCGAAGGCCATGGCGCGTGCCGCGGTGGATGCCGGCATCCGCGCGGGCGTGTCGATCAACGTCATCGACTTCCCCACCGGCTATGCCTCCGGCCCGGACGACTACATCGCCAAGGGCCTCGAGGCCTACGAGCAGTTCAAGGGCGAACAGCTGCTGGACTGGACCAGCGCGCCGCACGCGCCCTACACGGTGTCCGACGAGACCTTCGTGAAGCTGCGCCAGCTCTCCGAGCAGCACGGCATGCAGATGCACTGCCACATCCACGAGACCCAGGATGAGATCGACGGCAGCCTGAAGCAGTTCGGCGTGCGCCCCCTGGAGCGCCTGCACAAGCTGGGCCTGCTGAACGAGCGCATGATCGCCGTGCACATGGTCCACCTGAACGAGGCCGAGATCGAGCTGATCGCGAAGCAGGGCACGCACCTCGTCCACAACCCCAGCTCCAACCTGAAGCTGGCCTCGGGCGTGGCGCCCGTGAAGGCGCTGGAGGCCGCGGGCGTCAACACCGTGCTGGGCACGGACGGCGCCGCGTCCAACAACCGCCAGGACATGTTCACCGAGATCCGTGCGGCCGCGCTGCTGGCCAAGGGCATCACCGGCGATCCGCTGACCGTCTCGGCCCGCACCGCGCTGGAGATGGCCACGATCCGCGCCGCCAAGGCCATGGGCCGCGAGGCGGACCTGGGCTCGCTGGAGGCCGGCAAGCTGGCCGATGTGGTGGCCGTGTCGCTGGACGCGCTGGAGTGCCGCCCGGTCTACCACGCCGATGCGCAGCTGGTCTATGTGGCCGGCCGCGAGCATGTGTCCGACGTGTGGGTCAACGGCCGTCGCGTGCTGCAGCAGCGCCAGCTGACGAC
Organism: Burkholderiaceae bacterium; assembly: GCA_041912595.1. GTDB lineage: Bacteria > Pseudomonadota > Gammaproteobacteria > Burkholderiales > Burkholderiaceae_C > Roseateles_B. The sequence continues at coordinate 38,803 of JAYRMR010000039.1, read as the reverse complement.
CATCGACGTGCCGGCGCTGCTGGACCGCACCGAAGGCATCGTCGCGCAGATGAAGGCCGGCCGCTGAACGCCGCTGCCTGACGCCTGCAAGACCGAGGCCCCGGTCGCTCCCGCAAAGGAGCGGCCGGGGCCTCGTGCCGTTCAGGGGCTGATCAGGCGCTGATCCAGCGTTGATCAGGCACCCACGCCGCGGGGGTCAGTCCTTGACATGGCAGGCCTTGGTGACGCCGTTCTGCGGGTCGCCGAAGGTCGCGTTGTTGCAGGCCAGGGACAGGTTGGCGTCCTTCACCGAGTACCCGCGATTGGCGCCATAGATCACCAGGTGGGCGCCGCTCACGCTGCAGGTGCCGCCTTCGCTCGCGCAGGTCGTGTAGGTCTCGGGGCTGACGTAGCAGGCCTTGACCGTGCCCGGGATCGGGTCGCCGAAGGTTGCGTTGTTGCAGGCCACGGGGCCGTTCGTCACGCGCGAGGTGAAGCTGCTGCCCGCGCCGTAGACCACCAGGCGGCGGCCGCTGAAGCTGCAGGTGCCGTTCTCGGAGGCGCAGGCCGTGTAGGCCGTGCCCGTGACGTAGCAGCTCTTCACCTTGCCCGGCGTCGGGTCGCCGAAGCTGGCGTTGTTGCAGGCCTGGCTGCCGTTGGCGAACTTGCGGAAGTAGGTCGAGGGGCTGCCGTAGCTCACCGCACGCACGCCGGTGAAGGTGCAGGTGCCGTTCTCGTCGGCGCACTTGCTGGAGTCCGAGGGCTGCGAGGGCAGGCAGGCCGCGCCGACGGTGTTGAAGGCGCGGGTGACATCCGTGACGTTGTAGCCGCGGTTCGAGGCCGAGCGCTCCACGCCGCACACGCCGCCCTGGAAGTCCGTCGTCGAGGTCCAGTAGAGGTGGTTGGCGTCGGCGAAGACCTCGAAGGCCTTGCGCGTGGTCCAGCCCGCCGTGGTGGCCAGCAGGTAGAAGGCCTTGTTGTAGACGCCGCTGGAGTAGTGGACGTCCAGGCCGTTGTAGTACTGGCTGGTGTGGTCGATGGAGTGGCCGTCCAGCGGCGGGTTGTACATGTAGCGCAGGGCGCCGCTGCTCTTCATGATGTCGTAGCCGACCTTGAAGTCATTGCTGCCGCGCATGTAGTACTTGGCGGCCTCGCCGGCCATGTCGGAGAAGGCCTCGTTGATGCCGCCGGACTGCCCGCTGTACTGCAGGTTGGAGTTCTGCTGCGTGTAGCCGTGGCTGACCTCGTGCGAGGTCACGTCCAGCGACACCAGCGGATAGAAGGTGCTGGCGCCATCGCCGAAGTACATGGCCTGGCCGTCCCAGAACGCGTTCTCGTAGCTGCTGCCGTAATGCACCTTCATCTGCAGCTTCTGCGTCAGCGGGCGCTGGCCGAGCCAGTTCTGGTACATGTTGAAGACGACCCCGCCGAAGTAATGCGCGTCGTTCAGCGGCGAATAGGCGCCGTTGATGGTCTTGACGGTGTTGCGCGGGCAGGTGAACTGGAAGGGCGTGGTGCCGCTCGTGCCGCCGTTGAGGTTGATGGTCGTCACGTTGGCGTTGTCCATCTGGCAGCTGGCCGTCACGTCCAGGTAGCCGTAGTTGACGCCGTACTCGTACTGCCCGGTCTTGGCATTGCCGCCGGGACCGGTGGCGTTGTTGGTGGTGAGGCCTTCCCATTGCTCGAGCACCTCGCCGCTGTGGGCGTCGATCAGGAAGTGCGGCCGTGCGGGCTGCTTGCCGTGGACCATGAAGGACAGCGCCCAGACCAGGCGCGCGCGGCCCTGGCCGTCCAGCTTGATCCACAGCTGCGCTTCCTCCTGCGAGGCCTGCTGCGCGGCGGCGGCGCGACCCCGGGCCAGGGCGAGCGCGGCCTGCTGGCTGAGGGTGGGGCGCACGCTCGGCAGATCCTGGCCGATCTGGCGGACGAGCTGGCCGTGCAGCAGGGGCGCGGCGATGCCGGCGTCCTGCTGGGCCACGATGGCCTCGCCCCACACCGGAATGCCCTGGTGCAGTTGCTGGTAGCGGGTGACGGTGCGGCCGCTCGCGTAGGTCTTGCTGCGCTGGGCCTGCAGGTCCTGGGCGGCCAGGCCGAGGTGGGCGGGGAGGTCGACGGCGGCGCCGAGCGTGGCGGCCGGGGCGGGCAGCAGGCCGACGTCGACGCGCTGCGCGGCGAGCGCGGCCACGGAGCCCATCAGGAGCGCGGCCGCGGCGGCGCAGGAGCGGAGCTGGCCGGCACGCGCCGTGCGGGACAGGGAGGTTTGAGTCTGCATGAGGGGATCTTTCAGGCCTCCAGGGCGCCGGAGGAGGAGCGGGATGCCGAACTTGTGACAAATCGATAACGCCACAAGTCAGTGTCCGGTGCCATTATTGAAAGAGCCTCGTCGCGCAGCCTATCCCGGACTCCTGCGACGCACCGTGTCAGCTCTGACAGTTGTCGGGCGGGGTGCGCCTGTGCGGCGAGGGGAGGGCGAGGGCGGCGGCCGGCCACCGCCCATCCGCCGTCGGAGGCGGGCCCCCGGATTCCGGCGCGCTCCGGGGTGGGCGCTAACGTTTGCGCGTGGATTTGAGCCGGGGCGGGGCGGGAATCAGGGTCAAGCCTCGGTAAAATCCCGCGCTTCGAGCCACCCGTCATGCCGCCGCCGTTTCGGTGCGGCGGGTGCGCCCCAACCCCACGCGATCCCGCGCGCACGTCCAGCATCCATGGCATCCTCCTCCAAGCACCTGACCCACTTCGAGGGCGGCAACGCTCTTTCCGCCTTCCGCGCCCAGGCCCTGCTGCCGCAGCTGCAGGCCATCAACGAGCGCATCACGGGTCTGGTGGCCCGCCACGTGCACTGGGTCTGGACGGATGCCGCGCTGGACGCCGGCGTGCAGGACAAGCTGGCCGCGCTGCTGAGCTACGGGGAGGCCTATGCCGGCGGCGCCGACGGGCAGCTCGTCGTCGTGGCCCCGCGCCTGGGCACGGTCAGCCCCTGGGCCTCGAAGGCCACCGACATCGCCCACAACTGCGGCCTGGACATCCACCGCGTGGAGCGCGTCACCGAGTTCCGCCTGACGCTCAAGTCCGGCCTGCTGGGCGGCACCAAGACGCTGAGCGAGGCCGAGCTGCGCGCCTGCGCCGCGCTGCTGCACGACCGCATGACCGAGAGCGTGCTGTTCCGCCGCGAGGACTGCGTGCACCTCTTCGACGAGAAGACGGCCGAGGCCCTGGAGCACGTGGACGTGCTGGGCCGGGGCCGCGGCGCGCTGGACGACGCCAACAGCCGCTTCGGCCTGGCGCTGTCGGACGACGAGATCGAGTACCTCGTCAACGCCTTCACGGCCGCGAAGCGCAACCCGAGCGATGTCGAGCTGATGATGTTCGCGCAGGCCAACTCCGAGCACTGCCGCCACAAGATCTTCAACGCCAAGTTCACCATCGACGGCGTGGAGCAGGACCTGAGCCTCTTCGGCATGATCCGCAACACCGAGAAGCTCTCGCCCCAGCACACGGTGATCGCCTACTCGGACAACGCCGCCGTCATGGAAGGCCATGAGATCGAGCGCTGGATCCCCGAGGGCTACGACGCCGCGCCGAAGTACCACGCCCGTGCCGAGACCGCGCACGTGCTGATGAAGGTCGAGACCCACAACCACCCGACGGCCATCTCGCCGTTCCCGGGCGCCTCGACCGGCGCCGGCGGCGAGATCCGTGACGAAGGCGCGACCGGCCGTGGCGCCAAGCCCAAGGCCGGCCTGGCCGGCTTCTCCGTCTCCAATCTGCATCTGCCCGGCCTGCCCGAGCGCTGGGAGCAGGGCGGCGTCGGCAAGCCCGAGCACATCGCCAGCCCGCTGCAGATCATGATCGAGGGCCCCATCGGCGGCGCCGCCTTCAACAACGAGTTCGGCCGGCCCAACCTCGGCGGCTACTTCCGCGTCTACGAGCAGGAAGTCGACGGCGTGGTGCGCGGCTATCACAAGCCCATCATGATCGCGGGCGGCATCGGCGCGATCCGCTCGGACCTGACCAGGAAGATCGAGTTCCCCGCCGGCACGCTGCTCGTGCAGCTGGGCGGCCCGGGCATGCGCATCGGCATGGGCGGCGGCGCCGCCAGCTCGATGGCCGCGGGCACCAACACCGCCGACCTCGACTTCGACTCCGTCCAGCGCGGCAACCCCGAGATCGAGCGTCGCGCCCAGGAGGTGATCAACCACTGCTGGGGCCTGGCCGACAAGAACCCCATCCTCGCCATCCATGACGTCGGCGCGGGCGGCATCTCCAACGCCTTCCCCGAACTCGTGAACGACGCCGGCCGCGGCGCCATCTTCGACCTGCGCAAGGTGCCGCTGGAGGAGTCCGGCCTCGCGCCCAAGGAGATCTGGTGCAACGAGAGCCAGGAACGCTACGTCATGGCGATCGCCCCCGAGAGCCTCGAGATGTTCACGGCCATGTGCGAGCGCGAGCGCTGCCCCTTCGGCGTCGTCGGCGTGGTCACCGAGGCGCGTGAGCTGATCCTCGAGGACGGCCCCGGTGGCGAGCGCGCCATCGACATGCCCATGGACACGCTGCTGGGCAAGCCGCCCAAGATGCACCGCGTGGTGAGCCGCGTGCAGCGCAGCACCGCCGCGCTGGACCTCTCCCAGGCCACGCTGCAGCAGGCCGCCGTCGAGGTGCTGCGCCACCCGACCGTCGCCTCCAAGCGCTTCCTGATCACCATCGGCGACCGCACCGTGGGCGGCCTGAACCACCGTGACCAGATGATCGGCCCCTGGCAGGTGCCGGTGGCCGATTGCGCCGTGACGCTGGCCGACTTCAAGGGCCTGCGCGGCGAGGCCATGAGCATGGGCGAACGCACGCCGCTGGCCGCCGTCGATGCCCCCGCATCCGGCCGCATGGCCGTGGCCGAGGCCATCACCAACCTGCTGGCCGCGCCGATCGAGCTCTCCCGCGTGAAGCTGTCCGCCAACTGGATGGCCGCCTGCGGCGAGGCCGGCGAGGACGCCGCACTCTACGACACCGTCAAGGCCGTGGGCATGGACCTGTGCCCGGCGCTGGGCGTGTCCATCCCGGTGGGCAAGGATTCGCTGTCCATGCGCACCAAGTGGAGCGCCGATGGCGAGACCCGCCAGGTGACCGCGCCCGTCTCGCTGATCGTCTCGGCCTTCGCCACGCTCCCCGATGTGCGCGGCACCCTGACGCCGCAGCTGCAGCCGGGTGACACGAGCCTCATCCTCGTGGACCTGGGCCAGGGCCAGCACCGCATGGGCGGCTCCATCCTGGCGCAGACGCTGCAGCAGTTCGGCGGCGCCGTGCCCGATGTCGACGATGCCGGCCAGCTCAAGGCGCTGGTCAACGCCGTCAACGAGCTGCGCGGCCAGGGCCGCCTGCTGGCCTACCACGACCGCTCCGATGGCGGCCTGTGGGCGGCCGCCTGCGAGATGGCCTTCGCCGGCCACCTGGGCCTGAGCCTCAACATCGACATGCTGATCACCGAGGGCGACGGCGTCTCCGACAGCCGTGCCGACGTCGGCGATTCCAAGAACTGGGCCAGCCAGGTCAGCGCCCGCCGCGAGGAGCTCGCGCTCAAGGCGCTGTTCAACGAGGAGCTGGGCGTGGTCCTGCAGGTGAAGACCGAGGACCGCGATGCCGTCCTGCAGGTGCTGCGCCAGCACGGCCTGTCCAAGCACTCGCACGTCATCGGCAAGCCCAATGACCGCGGCGTGGTCGAGGTGTGGCGCGATGCCAAGAAGGTCTTCGACGCCCCGCTGGAGATGCTGCACAAGGAATGGGACGGCGTGTCCTGGCAGATCGCCCGCCTGCGCGACAACCCCGCCTGCGCCGATGCCGAGCACGAGGCCGTGGGCCGCGCCGAGGATCCGGGCCGCCATGTGCATCTGAGCTTCGATCCGAAGGAAGACGTCGCCGCGCCCTTCATCGCCACGGGCGCCCGCCCCAAGCTGGCCGTGCTGCGCGAGCAGGGTGTCAACTCGCACATCGAGATGGCCTACGTCAACGCGCTGGCCGGCTTCGACACCTTTGACGTCCACATGAGCGACCTGCAGACCGGCAAGGTCAGCCTGGCCGCGTTCAAGGGCTTCATCGCCTGCGGGGGCTTCTCGTACGGCGACACCCTGGGCGCCGGCGAGGGCTGGGCCCGCTCGGTGATGTTCAACCCCGTGCTGGCCGAGCAGTTCCAGGCCTTCTTCGCCCGCTCCGACAGCTTCGCGCTGGGCGTGTGCAACGGCTGCCAGATGATGGCGGCCCTGGCCCCGATGATCCCGGGCGCCGAGGCCTGGCCGAAGTTCACCCGCAACCAGAGCGAGCAGTACGAGGCCCGCCTGGCCATGGTCGAGCTGCTGGAGTCGCCCAGCATCTTCTTCCAGGGCATGGCCGGCAGCCGCCTGCCGGTGGCCGTGGCCCACGGCGAGGGCTTCGCCAACTTCGCGCAGCGCGGCAACGCCGCCCAGGTGGTGCGCGCGGCGCGCTTCGTGGACAACTTCGGCCAGCCGACCGAGGCCTACCCGTTCAACCCGAACGGCAGCCCGGACGGCCTGACCTCGGTGACCACCGCCGACGGCCGCTTCACGGTCATGATGCCGCACCCGGAGCGCGTCTTCCGCAACGCGCAGATGAGCTGGACCTCGGGGGACCTGGGCGAGTTGAGCCCCTGGACCCGCATGTTCCGCAACGCCCGCCGCTGGCTGGGCTGAGTCGGGTGAACCGCGCGCTGCCGCCTTCGTCAGAGGACGGCGGCAGCCGTGCGCCGGAACTCCAGCATTTCCGGGCCTTCGAGGCCATCGCCCGCCTGGGCAGCCTCACGCAGGCGGCCCAGGAGCTGGGGCTGACGCAGCCGGCGCTGTCCAAGGCGCTGGGCCTGCTGCGACGCTACTACGGCGACGAGCTCTTCCTGCGCAGCAAGCAGGGCATGCGCCCGACGCCGCTGGCTCGCCGCTTGCAGGCGGACGTCCATGAGCTCGTGGGGCTCGTCGAACACCGGCTGCGGGCCCGCGCGCCCTTCGATCCCGCGCGCTCGTCCCGCACTTTCCGCATCAGCTGCACGGAGGTCGGCGCGATCCACTTCATGCCCCGCCTGCTGGCCGCCGTGCGCGACAGTGCGCCCGGTGTGCGCTGGGAGGTGGTGCCGCTGGCCGGCGAGGCGCTGGGCGGCCTGCTGGCGTCCGGTGAGGTCGACCTCGCGCTGGCGGCCTTTCTCGAGATGCAGCCGGGCCTGTGCTCGCAGGCCCTGTACCGTGTGGGCCATCGCTGCCTGGTGCGGGACGGCCATCCCCGCATCCGGCACGAGCTCTCCCTGGAGCGCTTCTGCGCCGAGAAGCATGTCGTGGCCCATGTCAGCGACGTCCAGCATGCCTACCGGCGTGTCGAGCAGGCCATCATCCAGGCCGCGGGGCCGGGCGCGATCGGCCTGCGGGTGCATTCCCTGCTGACGGCGCCCTTCATCGTGGCGCAATCCGACCACATCTTCACGGCCACCGAGCAGATCGCCCAGCAGATGGCGCAGCTGCCGGGCCTGCGCCTGCTGCCCTGTCCCCTGCCGCTGCCGCCCATCGTCGTTCACCAGTACTGGCACAGCCACCAGGCGCAGGACCCGGCAGTGAGCTGGCTGCGCGGCCTTGTTGCGACTCACTTCGCGGCGCACTTCGCCCAGCCCCTGGACACACCGTCCGCACGCCCCCACGCCGCTGCCACGGATGCCGCAGTCGCACATGCCGCCCGGGCATGAGCGAGATGCCGCCGCGCGCATCTTGCTTGTGCGTCAGCGGCGGCCGCGCTGCAATCGCGGCGCGACGGCAGTCGTACCTCAGGAGAGAGGGGTCCCGCCGCTGCCCGGTTTCGGGGGCGGCCCGGCGGATGTGACCAAGGCATCCACCGGGTGCGGGTGAGGGAAGGACAGCGGAGGCTGAGCCTTCCGGGGCGGGCCCCGCGGCAGGCGCTGCGGGGCTCCGTTCTTTTCTCTCGCCCTCAGGTGCCGGGCAGCACCGGCCCGATCTTGGGCAGGCGGATCTCGAAGCGGCTGCCCCGGCCCGGCTCGCTGTGCAGGCTGATGTGGCCGCCCAGCACCGTGCTCACCAGGTTGTAGACGATGTTCAGGCCGAGGCCCGTGCCGCCCCGTCCCATCTTGGTGGTGAAGAAGGGGTCGAAGGCGCGCCGCCGGACGTCCTCGCTCATGCCGATGCCATCGTCCTCCACGACCAGCAGGTACTCCTGCGCCGTCAGGCTCCGGGCGCTGACCCGCACCCGGCCCTCGGTGCGCCCCTCGAAGGCATGGATCAGCGCATTGAGCAGCAGATTGCCCAGGACCTGGCCCAGCGGGCCGGGGTAGCCCTCCAGCGGCTCGTCTAGCGCGAGCTGCGACTCCAGCGCGTAGGGCGTCGTCTTCCAGCGGGCGCGCAGCAGGCTCATCACGTCCGCCACGACGGCCTCCAGCTGGTAGGGCCGCCGCTGCATGCTGGTCTGGTCGACCGAGAGCTGCTTGAAGTGGCTGACCAGCTCGCCCGCGGTACCCAGGCCGCGCAGCAGGATGTCGCAGGCCGTGCCCGCCTCCTGCAGATAGGCCTCGAGCGAGGAGCGGCGCATCTGCCCGCTGCCGAACTCGGTGCGGACCTCCTGCGTGCGTTCCTGCAGCGTCGAGGCCGTGGTCAGGCAGTTGCCCAGCGGCGTGTTCAGCTCGTGCGCCACGCCGGCCACCATGGAGCCGAGGCCCGCCAGCTTCTCCGAGCGCAGCAGGCCGTCCTGCGCGTCCTTCAGGTCCTGCAGCGCCTCGCGCAGCTCCAGGGTGCGCTGCTGCACCCGCGACTCGAGCTCGGCATTGAGCTGCCGCAGCTGGCTCTCGGCGGCGCGCTGCGCGCTGATGTCCCGGGCCACGCCGAGATAGCCGATGGCCTGCCCGTCGCGGCCGCGCACATGGCTGACGCTCAGCGACACCCACAGCGCCCTGCCGTCCTTGCGCACATACGTCCATTCCCGCGTCTCGCTGCCCAGCTCGCGGGCGAGAAGCACGAAGGTCTCGAAGCCCTCGACCCCCGTGCCGCGCAGGCGGGAGAGCTCCGCCGCGCGCTGCCGCACCTCCTGCGCCTCGTGCAGCATCGCCGGCGTGCGCCCGAGCAGCTCGGCCTCGGCATAGCCCAGCATGCGCTCCGCGCCGCGGTTGAAGAGCACGATGTGCCCGTCCATGTCGGTGGCGATGATGGCCACCTCCACCGCCGCATCGAGCACGGCCTGCAGCCGGTCGCGGGCGGCGGTCAGCGCCTGCTGGGAGGCGCGCAGCGCGGCCTCGGCCTCCTTGGCGGCGGTGATGTTCCGACCCGTGCCGCGATAGCCCCGGAAGACGCCCTGCGCGTCGAAGAAGGGCACGCCGGAGATGCTCACGTGGCGGATCTGGCCGTCCGGCGTGCGCTGGGCATATTCGAAGTCCCGGAAGGGCTCGCGCCGCGCCAGCAGGGCCTTGTGCTCCTCCCAGTCGATGCCGGGCAGCAGGGCGGGGGAGTCCCAGCGGCGGTGGCCCAGCACCTGGCTGCTCTGCACCTCCGTCGCCTCCTCGGCGATGCGGGAGACGTAGGTGAAGCACAGCTGCTCGTCCTGCTCCCAGACCCAGTCGCTGGCGAGCGCGGCCATGCTGCGGAAGCGGGCCTGGGATTCCTCCAGCGCCAGCCGGGCCTGCCGGCCCTCGGCGATCTCGCGGGCGAGGGCCTCGTTGCGCTGCTGCAGCACGCGGCTCTGCCACACCAGCAGCGCCAGCAGCAGGCTCAGCACGGCCCCGGCGCCCGCGGCCGAGAGGACCTCGGGCGAGTGCCAGCGGAAGGGCTCGCTCGTCCAGCCATCGGCAGGCTGGCCCAGCAGCAGCCAGCGCGCGCCCGGCACCTGCACGAGCTGCTGTGCCAGCTGCGTCTCCCTCAGCAGGGAGGACTGGCCCCAGATCAGCCGCCCGGGCTCCGTGTTGCTCTGGGCCTCGGTAAGCGCGAGGTTCAGCTCCGGATGCGCGGCCATCCCGGCATCGGCCATGAAGCGGTCCAGGTCCGCCACGACGGAGACCGTCCCCCAGTAGCGCGGCTCCGCGCCTTCGGGTGCGTTCAGGACGTTCAGGAAGACGGGCGAGCGCATGACCAGCCCCTGGCCGCCCTGCACCAGCTGCACCGGGCCGGCGAGGACGGGGCTGCGGCTCTCGCGGGCCTGCTGCACCTGCCGCCACTGGCCGGGGAGGCTGCGGTAGTCGAGGCCGATCACCCGCTCGTTGCCGGCCCGCGGGTAGACCATGCGGGCGACGTCGTCCGGTGCGGCGGTGAGGCTGCGCACCTGCGGGCTGAGCCGGATCGCCTTCTCGGCCAGCAGGGCGAAGCGGGCGTCCGTGAGGCCGCCATCCAGCTGGATCACCGATTCCAGGGACAGCGTGTGGGCGAAGGTGTTGCGCGCCGCCAGCTCCAGGCGCCCGCGCAGCAGTTCCAGCTGCTCCGCGACCCGCTGCCGCTCCACCTCGGCCTGTTGACGGGCGTCGATGCGGGCCAGCGTCGTGCAGACGAGGAGGCTCAGCAGGAGGCTCAGCACGACCGGCCAGTAGCCGGTGCCCAGGGCGATCCAGCCTCGCAGGGGATGGCGGCTCGGGATCTCAGCCATGGTGGGGACCCCGGGAGCGCGAACGAGGGAGAGCGGATACCGGCATGCCGTACTGCAGCGAAGCCCTGAGGCGTTCCACGGTATCACAGCCGGGGCCCGCGGAGCGTCGCGTCCGCGCTGAGGCCGCGGCCCTCACGGCGCCCCTGCGGCGCCTCAGTCGCTCGACGCCCCCAGCACCACCGTCTGCTTGCGGCTCTTGCCCTTGTTCCAGACCGTCAGCGTGACCCGCTCGCCCACCTGGCGCTTCTCGAGCAGCGCGAGCATGTCGTCGAGGTCGCCGAGTGGCTCGTCGTTGAGGGCGGTGATCACGTCGCCCTGGACGATGCGGCCGTCGCGCCCGCGGGAGAAGGTCTGGAGGCCGGCCTCGGCGGCTGGCGATCGCGGGCCGACGCCGATGATGGCCACGCCCTTGGGCAGCTTCAGCGCCTGGTGCAGCTGCGCGGAGCCGGCGGTCACGCCGAGGGCCGGGCGGATGAAGCGCCCGTCCTTGATCAGCCGCGGCACCACGCGGTTCACCTCGTCCACCGGGATGGCGAAGCCGATGCCGGCGCTGGCGCCGCTGGGGCTGTAGATCTGGGTGTTGACGCCGATGAGCCGGCCGGCGGAGTCCAGCAGCGGGCCGCCGGAGTTGCCCGGGTTGATGGCGGCGTCGGTCTGGATCACGCCGCGGATGGCGCGGCGGTTCACGGACTCGATCTCGCGGTTGAGCGCCGAGACGATGCCGCGCGTGAGGGTCTGGTCGAGGCCGAAGGGGTTGCCGATGGCATACACGCCCTGGCCCACGAGCAGGTCGCGGCTGCTGCCGATGGGGATGGGCAGCAGCTTCTCCCGCGGCGCCTCGATGCGCAGCACGGCGAGGTCGCGGTCGGGGAAGGCGCCCACCAGGCGCGCGCCGTAGCTGCTCTGGTCCGCCAGGGTGACGCGGGCCGCATCGCCGCCCTGGATCACGTGGAAATTGGTGACGATGTGGCCGGCCTCGTCCCAGATGAAGCCCGTGCCCGTGCCGCGGGGCACCTGCTCGACGTTGAGCGAGAAGAAGTCCCGCTGCGTGTCCAGCGTCGTGATGTGCACGACCGACGGCGAGACCCGGCGAAAGACGCTGATGTTGTTCTGCTCGACGGCATCCAGCGGCCCGCGCGGCGTGACCGGCCGGGGCTGGGCCGGCACGCTGCCGCTCCACAGGACGCAGGCGGCGAGGAGAGCGGCCATGGGACGCTGGCGCAGGCGGGTGAAGGTCAGGGCGGGCATTCGAAAAGGCGGGACTGGCGTCAGGTCCGACAATGAGAGCAGGTCCGGATTATTCAAGACTTAGACTGCGCTCCGCGCTCCGACCCCGTCACCCCCCGCCGCATGAACCTGCCCCTGCCGACCGCCGCCCGCGATGACCGCCTCGACGCCCTGCGCGGGCTGGCCATGGTCTGGATGACCGTCTTTCATTTCAGCTTCGACCTCCAGCACCAGGGCTTCTTCAAGGCCAACTTCTACGACGACCCCTTCTGGACGCTGCAGCGCACCGCCATCGTCAGCCTCTTCCTGCTGTGCGCGGGCATGGGGCAGGCGGTCGCGGTGGCGCAGGGGCAGGGCTGGCCGCGCTTCTGGCGCCGCTGGGCCCAGATCGCCGGGTGTGCGCTGCTGGTGAGCGCGGGGTCCTGGTTCATGTTCCCGCGGTCCTACATCAGCTTCGGGGTGCTGCATGGCATGGCCGTGATGCTGATCGTGCTGCGCCTCCTGCTGCCGCGCCTGGGGCAGGGCGCGGTGCTGGCCCTGGCCCTGGTCTGCCTGCTGGCGCCGGCGTGGGTCCAGCACTCCTTCTTCGATACCCGCTGGACCAACTGGATGGGCCTCGTGACCCACAAGCCCGTCACCGAGGACTACGTGCCGGTGCTGCCCTGGCTGGGCGTGATGCTGCTGGGGGCGGCGCTGGCCCGGTGGATCGCGCCCCGGCTGGGAGCGCCCCGGCCGTCCGGGCGCCTGCGGGGCGGGCTGGCCGTGCTCGGACGCTGGAGCCTGAGCTACTACATGGTTCACCAGCCGGTGCTGATCGGCGCCCTGATGCTGTGGCAGATGCGCTAGCGGGCACGGGCCTGGCGGGCGCGCCGGTGCCGGCCTGAGGCGCGGGCAGGCGACAATGGGGGGATATGAGCGCGAAACACATCCTCTTCGGCTTCCATGCCGTCACCGTGCGGCTGAAGACCGCCCCCCAGTCCATCAGCGAGATCCATTTCGAGGGGTCCCGCCGTGACCAGCGCATGCGCCAGTTCCTCGAGCGCGCCCGCGAGGCCGGTGCCAAGCTGGTGGAGAGCGACGGCGACCGCCTCGCCGCGCTGGCGGGCAACAGCCGCCACCAGGGGGTGGTGGCCCGCTGCTCGGCCGTGGCCCAGCAGCATTCGCTGGATGACGTGCTGGACGGCGTGGACGGCGCGCCGCTGGTGCTGGTGCTGGATGGCGTCACCGACCCCCACAACCTCGGCGCCTGCCTGCGCGTGGCCGATGGCGCCGGTGCGCACGCCGTCGTGGCGCCCAAGGACCATGCCGTGGGCCTCAATGCCACGGTGGCCAAGGTGGCCAGCGGCGCGGCCGAGACCGTGCCCTACCTGATGGTCACCAACCTCGCCCGCACGCTCAATGAGCTGAAGGAGCGCAACATCTGGGTCGTCGGCACCTCCGACCAGGCCGAGAAGTCCATCTACGACCTGGACCTGAAGGGCCCCATCGCACTGGTGCTGGGCGCGGAGGGCGAGGGCATGCGCCAGCTGACGGCCAAGACCTGCGACGAGCTGGTCCGCATCCCCATGCAGGGCGCCGTCGAGAGCCTGAATGTCTCGGTGGCGGCCGGGGTGTGCCTCTACGAAGCGCTGCGCCAGCGCCAGGCGGGCTCGCGATAATCGCGCCCATTCATGAATCACACGAGTCCAAGCCCCATGACTGTCATCGAAGTTCGCCATCCCCTGGTCCAGCACAAGATCGGCCTGATGCGCGAGGCCGACATCTCCACCAAGAAGTTCCGCGAGCTGACGGGTGAGGTCGCCCGTCTGCTGGCCTACGAGGCCACGGCCGACTTCCCGCTGGAGACGACCACCCTGAACTGCTGGAGCGGCCCGACCGAAGTCGAGCAGATCGCCGGCAAGAAGGTCACGGTGGTGCCCATCCTGCGCGCCGGCCTGGGCATGCTGGACGGGGTGCTGGACATGATCCCCAATGCCAAGATCAGCGTCGTCGGCCTCGCCCGTGACCACGAGACCCTGCAGCCGGTGCACTACTTCGAGAAGTTCGTGGGCCACCTGGAGGAGCGCACGGCGCTGGTCGTCGATCCCATGCTGGCCACCGCCGGCTCCATGATCGCCACCATCGACCTGCTCAAGCGCCGGGGCTGCAAGGACATCCGCGCGCTGGTGCTGGTCGCCGCCCCGGAAGGCGTCGCGGCGCTGACCCAGGCCCATCCGGACGTGCGCTGCTGGACGGCCGCCATCGACAGCCATCTCAACGAGAACGGCTACATCATCCCGGGCCTCGGCGACGCGGGCGACAAGATCTTCGGCACCAAGGAAGGCTGAGCCCATCGGGCGGCTCGGGCGCTTCGGCGCCCCCAAAGAGAAAAGGCGCCCGAGGGCGCCTTTCTTGTTGACGGAGGCTCAACAGGGGCGGGCCCCTCACCTCCATCGCGGGCCGTTCCCGGCCTCAGGCCTTCTTGCGACGCACGACGCCGGCCAGGCCCAGGCCCAGGCCGATCAGGGCCAGGGAAGCGGGTTCCGGCACGGTGCTGCCGCTGTACTCGACCACATAGCCATTGCGCTGGCCGGCATTGGCCGGGCCGCCGTGGTCGTTCCACAGGCCGAAACCGGCCCAGTTGATGTGCACGTAGTCTTCACCGCCGCAGCAGTTGTTGGGCTCGCCGGGGGCCCAGCTGGTGAAGGTGAAGGCCTGGCCGGCTTCGGGGCCGACGCGCCAGGTCCAGTCGTTCACGGCGGCGCCGTGGTCCGAGCCACCGATCCAGGCCAGCTGGCCGTTGGCGGTGGTGGCGACGAAGGTGTTCTCGGCGCGGCTGGTGATGGTGGTCAGGTAGCCGGTCATGCCCAGATAGGTCTTCGAGGCGGCCAGGGTGAAGGCCTGCTCGGCGGTCACGGCGTCGGCGAAGTACTCGTAGTAGTGGCCGTTGGCGCTGTTGTAGACCGGGGCTGCCTGTGCGGCGCCTGCGGCCGCGAGGGCCAGGGCGAGAGCCAGTTTTTTCATGATGGGAGGGACGTTGTTGGATGGACGCCGCAGTATCGCCAGCGCTCCCCGGGGCGCCATCCCTTGTTGAAGGGGGGTCAGGTCATGCAAACGGCACCGACGATGCCGCCCAGCAACACCATCCAGACGACCGACAGCCGCGTCCGCAGGCTCAGCAGCAATGTGACGGCCACGAGGGCGATCGCCGGGAGTCGGCGCTCGGGCTGCTGCACATAGGGTGCCGCCAGCAGCCAGCCGGTGGCGATGATCAGGCCCAGCGTGAGCGGCTGCAGGCCCAGCGTGAAGGCGCGCACCCCACGGTCTTCCTGGTGGGCACGGGCCCAGCGCGTGGCCAGGAGCACCAGCGTGGTCGAGGGCAGCATGATGCCGCTCATGGCCGCCAGCGCCCCGGCCAGGCCCTCGACCTGGTAGCCCAGCACCGCCACGAAGAGGATGTTGGGCCCCGGCGCCGCCTGGGCCAGGGCGATGGACTGGGTGAAGGTCTCGTCGCTCAGCCAGCCGCGGTCGCCCACGAGGTAGCGGTGCATCTCCGGCGCCGTGGTGATCGCCCCGCCGATGGCGAGAAGCGACAGCGCCAGGAAATGAAGGAAGAGGTCCAGCAGCATGTCAGCGCTCCGTCCGGCCCAGCCGGCGGTACACCAGCGCCATGCCAAGGCCACCCAGCCCCAGCACGATCCACACCAGCGGCCAGCGCAGCAGCGCGATGGCGCAGAAGGCCAGGGCGGCGAAGGCGAGGGCGGCGGGGCGGCCGAGCGGATGCTTCTTCAGCGTGCCCAGCAGCTTCACGCCGGTCGCGAGGATCAGCCCGGCCGAGACGGCGCCCATGCCACGCAGCGCGCCCTGGACCCAGGGCGTGTGCAACCACTGGCCGGCCAGCGCCGTGAGGCCCAGCACGATCAGGCAGGGCACGACGAACATGCCGGCCAGCGCGGCGAAGGCGCCCCGCAAGCCGAAGAAGCGGTCGCCGATCATCAGCGAGATGTTGACGATATTGGGCCCCGGCATCACCTGCGCGACGGCCAGCATCTCGATGAAGTCCTGCTTGCTGAGCCAGCCCAGCCGCTCCACGAGCTCCCGCTGCGCCACGGCCAGCACGCCGCCGAAGCCCTGCAGGGCGAGGCGGTTGAAGGCGAGGAACAGATCCCAGGGGCCGGCCGGCGCGGCGCGGGGGGCCTCGCTCGGCTCGGGCATCAGCGCAGCGCCTTCAGGGCGTCGGGGTTGACGATGTTGCTCGGCTCGCCCCGGACGAAGTTCAGGACGTTGTCGAAGGCGGCGTCGAAGTAGAGCTCGTAGCTGTCCTGCTCCACATAGCCGATGTGCGGCGTGCACACGGCGTTTTCCAGGCGCAGCAGCGGGTGGCCCTGCAGGATGGGCTCGCTCTCGAAGACGTCGATCGCGGCCATGCCCGGCCGGCCGCGGTTCAGCGCGGACACGAGCGCGCCCTCGCTCAGCAGCTCGGCGCGCGAGGTGTTCACGAAGAGGGCCGTCGGCTTCATGCGGTTGAGGTCGTCCAGCGTGACCATGGCACGCGTGGTCTCGCACAGGCGCAGGTGCAGGCTCAGGACGTCGCACTGGGCGAAGAAGGCCTCGCGGCTCTCCGCGGCCGTGTGGCCATCCGCCACGGCGCGGGCCCGGCTGTGCTCGCTGCCCCAGATCTGGACCTGCATGCCGAAGGCCCGGCCGTAGCCCGCCACCAGCTGGCCGATCCGGCCATAGCCCCAGATGCCCAGGGTCTTGCCGCGCAGCAGCATGCCGATGCCGAAATTGGGCGGCATCGAGGCGGCCTTCAGACCCGACTGCTGCCAGGCGCCATGCTTGAGGTTGCCGATGTACTGCGGCAGCCGGCGCATGGAGGCCATGATCAGCGCCCAGGTCAGCTCCGCCGGAGCGATGGGGGAGCCCACGCCTTCCGCGACGGCGATGCCGAGCCGGGTGCAGGCCTCGACGTCGATGTGGGGGCCGACGCGCCCGGTCTGGGCGATCAGCTTGAGCTTGGGCAGCTTCTCCAGCAGCTGGCGCGGGAAGTGCGTCCGCTCGCGGATCAGCACCAGCACCTCGGCGTCCCGCAGGCGCACCGACAATTGCCCGATCCCCTTCACCGTGTTGGTGAAGACCTTGGCGTTCAGCGGGTCCAGCTTGCTCGCGCAGCGGAGCTTGCGAACGGCATCCTGGTAGTCGTCGAGAATGATGATATTCATGGCATGCTCGTGGCATTGTGCCTTCTAAATCAAGGCATTGGGCATGAGACTGCGAGCAATTCATTAGATTTTTGGCTGCTCGTCACGCGTCGTGACATCCGTCCGGGTTCACGGCGTGATGGCGGGTGAATACCGCTCAATTGGCGGGATCGATTCCGAAGGCGCTCCCTAAGATGGCTGGCAAGCGCAACTGTTTGCCTGCCCTCGCGGAAGCAGGCGCCTCGCCATGGACATGTCACAACCTGCTGCCGCCCTCCTGGACCAGGCCTCGCTGCCTGACAACGTGATCGCGCGCGCCCGCGCCGGCACCATGCCGCTGCAGGAGCTGATGAGCGTGGCGCAGCAGTGGCAAACGGGAGGACGGCTGAACGAGAGCCTGGCGCTGTACGAGGCCTGGGTCGAGAGCAACCAGAGCCCGCAGCGGCTGCTGGCCCTCTTCAACTGGGGCACGGTGCTGGGCGAGATGCGCCGCCATTCGGAGGCCGAAGCCGTGTACCTGCGCGCGCTGGCGCTGAACCCGGACTTCGCGCAGGCCAAGCTCAACCTGGGCCACCAGCTGGAGCACCAGGGCAAGACGGCGGAGGCCCTCGCGCAGTGGCAGGCGGTCTATGACGCCGGCGAGCTGATGGCCATCGGCGCCGAGCCGGTCGACCTGCGCCTGCACGCCCTGAACAACGCCGCCCGGCTGCTGGAGGCCGAGCGCCGCCTGGACGAGTCCGAGGCGCTGATGAAGCGCAGCCTGCTGCTCAAGCCCGAGCAGGGGGACGTTCAACAGCATTACGTGCACATCCGCCAGAAGCAGTGCGAGTGGCCCATCTACCAGCCGATCGGGGACGTCACGCACAACCAGCTGCTGGTCAACACCTCGCTGCTGGCCACGCTGAGCGCGACGGACGATCCGGCCATCCAGCTGATGGTGGCCCAGCGCTTCGTCAACGAGCGCGTGGTCAAGTACAAGGGCAAGCCCTTCCACCAGCTGCATGCCCGGCCGGCGGGCGAGAAGATCCGCGTGGGCTATCTCTCCGGCGACCTGCGCATGCATGCCGTGGGCCTGCTGACCCCCGAGCTCTTCGAGCTGCACGACCGCAGCCGCTTCGAGGTCCACGCCCTGTGCTGGAGCAAGGAAGACGGCACCGCCCAGCGCACCCGCATCCTGAAGGCCATGGACCGCGTGATGCCGCTCGGGGGCGTCGAGGACCAGCAGGCCGCGCGGCAGATCGCCGAGGCCGGCATCGATGTGCTGGTCGATCTTCAGGGCCTCACCAGCGGCGCCCGTCCCAACATCCTGGCCTACCGCCCGGCGCCGGTGCAGGTGGGCTACCTCGGGCTCCCGGCCACCTCGGCGCTGCCCGGGGAGGACTACATCATCGCGGACCGCTTCACGATGCCCCCGGAGTACCTGCCGCTGTGCACCGAGAAGCCCATCTACCTGCCGCACTGCTACCAGGTCAGCGACCGCCAGCGCGAGGTGGCGCCGGCGCCGGACCGCGCCCGCTACGGCCTGCCCGACGATGCCTTCGTCTTCTGCAGCTTCAACAACAACCACAAGTACACCGAGGAGATGTTCTCGGCGTGGATGCAGATCCTGCAGCAGGTGCCGGGCAGCCTGCTGTGGCTGCTGGCGGACAACACCTGGGCGGAGGCCCATATGAAGGCCGCGGCGCAGGCGCACGGCGTGGCGCCGGAGCGCCTGCACTTCGCACCGCGGGTGGCGCCGCCGGAGTACCTGGCCCGCTTCCAGCTGGCCGATCTGGTGCTGGACACCTTCCCCTACAACGCCGGCACGACCGCCAGCGACTGCCTCTGGATGGGCACGCCCATCCTGACGCGGGCCGGGCGCTGCTACATCTCCCGCATGGCCGGCAGCCTGCTCACGGCCGTCGGACTGCCCGAACTCGTGACGTATTCCCTGCCGGAATACGTCGAGCGGGCGGTGCAGATCGGCCGCCAGCCGCTGCGTGCGGCATCCTACAAACGCTATCTGCGCGAGCAGGGCCGGCAGACGCCCCTGTTTGACATTCCGGCGATGGTGCGCGATCTTGAGCGCGAATTCGAGCGTCTGGTGCTCGAGCACCGGCGCAAGGCCACGGGGGGCTGATGCCCCTGACGCCTGCTAGGAAGCCTCAGTGAGTCAGCGACACGATTCCTTCTTCGACGGCGCCCCGCCCTCCCGCGGGGCGGCGCTGCACCTGGCCGCGGCCCCCGAGCCGCAGGCCGGGCGCGAGCACGCCGTGCCGGAAGGGGACGCCGGCGATCCGCTGCTGCAGGCCCTGGTCTGGCTGACCCAGCATCACGGCAAGGCCCGCTCCCCGGCCTCGCTGCGCGCCTGCGCGCCCTCGGAAGGGCCGCTGGCGCCGAACCAGGC
Source organism: Burkholderiaceae bacterium (assembly GCA_041912595.1). Classification (GTDB taxonomy): domain Bacteria; phylum Pseudomonadota; class Gammaproteobacteria; order Burkholderiales; family Burkholderiaceae_C; genus Roseateles_B. The sequence goes on along the minus strand of JAYRMR010000039.1, from coordinate 19,420 downwards.
CATCCGCATGATGCGCGAGGCCGGCTACGAGGCCGGCATGCTCTCCAAGGGTCTGGCCGAGATCAACCCGCTCGTGCTGCCCGCCGTGCTGCTGCTGCAGGGGGGTGACGCCTGCGTGCTGGTGTCGCGTCGCGAGGTCGAGGGCCAGCAGGCCTTCGAGGTCGTGTTCCCGGGGCCGGAGGCCAAGGCCTGCATGGTCGCGCAGGCCGAGCTGGAGGGCGAGTACAGCGGCTTTGCGCTGGTCGCCACGCCCAAGGAGGTCTCGCAGGCGGACCCCCGCCACCATGCGCTGCTGACGGGGCAGGGCAGCCACTGGCTGTGGGGCACGCTCAAGCGCTTCATCCCCTACTACCGCGGCGCCATGACGGCGGCGCTGCTGAGCAATCTGCTGATGATGGTGACGGGCCTCGTCACGAGCGTCATCTACGACAAGGTCATTCCTCACCACGATGCCATGGCCACGCTGTGGACCCTGGCCATCGGCTCGGCGCTGGCGCTGATCTTCGATCTCTTCGCCCGCCAACTGCGCGCGCACCTGATCGACCTCGCCGGCCGCAAGGCGGACCTGATCATCGGCTCCATGCTCTTCAAGCAGACCCTGCTCGTGCGCATGGAGCACAAGCCCGCCTCGGCCGGCTCCTACGCCCACTACCTGGGCCAGGTCGAGACGGTGCGCGAGTTCTTCACCTCGGCGAGCATGTCGGTGGTGTCGGACCTGCCCTTCATCGTGCTCTTCGTGGCCATGACCTTCCTGATCGGCGGGCCGCTGGGCTGGGTGGTGGCCTTCGCGGTGCCCGGCCTCGTGCTGCTGACCTTCTTCCTGCAGAAGTACCTGCGCAACGTCGTGCGGGCCAATATGGCCGAGCAGGCCGAGCTGCAGGGCTCGCTGGTGGAGGTGGTGGAAGGGCTGGAGGACCTCAAGACAGCCGGCGCGGAAGGGCGTTTCCTGCACCGCTACGAGATCAGCAATGCCGTGGCCGCCGAGTCCGGCCTGCGCATGCGGGCCATGCACGCCTTCACCAACAATCTCACCATGACCATGCAGCAGGCCGTGACCCTGGTGATGCTGGTCTGGGGTGTCTACCTGATCCAGGACCGCGTCATCTCGGCCGGCGGCCTGATCGGCGCGGTGATGTTCGCCACCCGTGCCATCGCCCCGCTGGGCAGCGTGGTGAGCCTCACGGCGCGCTACCAGAGCGCCCGCGCGGCCATGCAGTCGCTGGACGAGGTCATGAAGAAACCCGTCGAGCGCGCCTCGGACCGCAGCTACGTGCCGATGAGCCAGTTCAGCGGCCGCATCGGCCTGCGCGAGGTGGGCTTCTCCTACCCGATGACCGGCGAGCATCCGGCGCCCAAGGTGCTCAAGGGCGTGAGCCTGCGGGTCGAGCCGGGCGAGCGCATCGCCGTGCTGGGCCGCATCGGCAGCGGCAAGTCCACCGTCCTGCGCCTGCTGGCGGGCCTCTACCAGCCGACCGAGGGCATGGTGGAGATCGAGGGCATCGACCTGCGCCAGATCGACCCCGCCGAGTTCCGTGCCCATGTGGGCTTCGTGTCCCAGGAACCCAAGCTCTTCCACGGCACGCTGCGGGACAACGTCGCGATGGGCCGCCCCGAGGTCGACGCCGGCCGCCTGGTGGAGGTGGCCAAGCTGACGGGCCTGGACCGGGTCGTCTCCGGCCATCCGCTGGGCTGGGACTTGCCGGTGGGCGAGATGGGCAGCCTGCTGTCCGGCGGCCAGCGCCAGATGGTGGCCCTGGCCCGCGCGCTGGTGAACCGGCCCAAGCTGCTGCTGATGGACGAGCCCACGAGCTCCATGGACGCACAGTCCGAGATCCTCTTCCTGCGCCAGCTGCGCGACGCCGCCCAGCAGTGCACGCTGCTGGTCGTGACGCACCGCCCGGCCGTGCTGGAGCTGGTGCAGCGCATCGTCGTGATGGACAGCGGCCGCCTGGTGATGGACGGCCCGCGCGACCAGGTCCTGGCGGCGCTGTCCGGCGTGCGGCCGGCGGCCCCGGATCCGGCGGCGGCCAGCGCGGCCTCGAACCTGCACATGCACCCGGCGGCGCAGCCGGTGCAGCGCTCCCCGTCCGTCTGATGATTGAAAGAGGGCGCTGAGTGGCTTCTTCCTCCCGTGACGAAGGTCTGTTCCTGAGCAGCCTGGCCGCCGCCCAGGTGGACGAGCCGCTGCCGCGCGTGATGTGGGCCGTCTACCTGATGCTGGCCGCCGTCGTGGCCGCCATCATCTGGGCCTCGCTGGCGCAGGTGGACATGGTCAGCCGCAGCGAGGGCCGCGTGGTGCCCGACGGCAAGGAGCAGATCATCGCCAGCCTCGACTCCGGCCTGCTGCGCGAGCTGCTGGTCAAGGAGGGGCAGCAGGTCGAGGCCGGCCAGCCCCTCGTGCGGCTCGACCCGACCCGCGTGGAGGCCCAGCAGAACGAGGGCGAGCTGCGCGAGCTCGCCATGACGGCGCAGGCGGCCCGGCTGCAGGCGGAGGCCAACGGCACGCCGCTGAAGTTCCCCGACGAGCTCAAGGCGGTGCCCGCACTGACCGCGGCCGAGACCCAGGCCTTCCAGGCACGCCAGCGGCTGCTGGAGGAGTCCCTCGCGGGCATCGAGCGCAGCGCGGCCCTGGTGGGCAAGGAGCTGAAGGTGGCGCAGGAGATGTCGGCCAAGGGGCTGATGTCCGACGTGGAGGTCATGCGGCTCACCCGCCAGGTGAACGAGATGCGGCAGTCCCGCGTCGAACGCCTCGGCCGCTTCCGCCAGGAGGCGACGAGCGAGCTGGTCAAGCTGCAGAACGAGCTGGCGATGATGAAGCAGCAGCAGGTGGTCCGCAAGGACGCGCTGGACCGCACGGTGCTGCGTTCGCCCGTGCGCGGCCTCGTGAAGAACATCCGCATCAACACCATCGGCGGCGTCGTGCCCATGAGCTCACCCATCATGGAGATCGTGCCCCTCGGCAGCCGCATGCTGGTCGAGGCCCGCGTGAGCCCGGCGGACATCGGCTTCATCCAGGTGGGCCAGCATGCGGTGATCAAGCTCTCGGGCATCGACTTCAACGCGCTGGGCGGGCTCGAGGGCAAGGTGGAGCAGATCAGCCCGGACGCCATCGGCGAGGCCAATCCGCTCGGGGGCGACGGGCGCTACTACCGCACCCTGATCCGAGCCGAGCAGAACAACATCCGCTACAAGGGCGAGACCCTGGCCATCATCCCCGGCATGACCGCGGCGGTGGAGATCAAGACCGGCGAGCGCTCGGTGCTGAGCTTCCTCATGCGCCCGATGATGCGTTCGCGCGAGGCCCTGCGGGAGCGCTGAGCCCCGCCCCGGAGCGGTCCACCGGATCGGCAAGCCCTCGAGAAGCGGGGTTTGGCGGCGGCTTTTCCCGCTCAAGTTCCCGGCCGCCCTGTGGTCCAGTACAGGCATGAGCAAGACCTGTCTGAACTGCTGGGGAGCCTGAGCATGGCAACGCTGCGCATCCTCGTCCTGGGCCTGCTGCTGGGCAGCGTCACGATCGCCCGCGCCCAGGGCCGCTGCAACGAGGACGACACCAACACCCCGGCCGCGCAGAAGGCGGCGAGCCAGATCGTGATCAGCGACGCCGACCCGCGCTCGCAGATCCAGATCCTCGTGGACCGCGCCCTGGCGCGCAGCCAGTCGGTGGGCATGGTCAAGCTGCTCGCGCAGGCCGCCCGCGACGACTGGGAAGAGGTCAGCCAGGCCAACAAGCCGCGCGCGAGCCTCGACATGCAGACCAACCAGATCGGCTCCACGACGGACGGCGTGAGCGGCGGCAGCGGCCTGCAGGGCCGCGTCGGCCTGAGCGTGAGCACCACACTGTTCGACTTCGGCCGCAACCGGCAGCTGGCCGGCTGGCGTTCGCAGCTGGCCGAGGCCGCACGCCAGGGCTACTTCAACGCCGAGCAGCAGCTCGCGCTGCAGACGGTGTCCCTCGCGCTGGACCGCGGCCGCTACCTGCTGCAGGCCCAGGTCTATGCCCAGTACGTGCGCCGCATGGCCTGCCTGGTGGACTCGCTGGAGACCATCGTGAAGGCCGACAAGGGCCGCGCCAGCGAACTGGTGCAGGCCCAGAAGAACCTGCTGCAGGCGGACCTGGCGGTGGAGGCCACGATGTCCGCCCTGCGCCAGACCGAAACGCGCCTCAAGCGCTTCGTGGGCGATGACCTGCCGCCCAGCGCCAGCTTCTCCAACCTGCTCACGCGGGTGCCGGAGCTGGAGGACATGCAGAAGGACGCCATGAGCGCGCCCGACGTCATCCAGCTCGAGGCCCAGGCCCGCGCCCAGGGCAGCTATGTGGAGAGCGTGCGCGCCAACGCCAAGCCCCAGGTCAATGCCATCGCCAGCACCAGCGCCAGCGCCGGCGTGACCCGCGTGCGCGACTGGGCGGTGGGCTTCAGCGTCAACGTGCCGCTGATGCAGCCGGGGCAGGACGCCTCCGTGAATGCCGCCACCAAGCGTGCCGAGGCCGCCCGGCTGCAGCGCGAGGACGCCCTGGAGACGCGCCGCTACCGCGTCGTCGACGTGCATGAATCGGCGACCTCCGCCTTCGACCGCGCGCGCCGCATCACCGAGATTCTGCGCAACAGTTCACAGCTGCGCACCGCCACGCTGCAACAGTGGCAGCAACTGGGCCGCCGATCCCTGTTCGATGTGATGGGATCGGAGTCAGACTACTACTCGCTGCGCATCGCGCACGTGAACGCCATCTTCGACGGGCAGCAGGCCGTGGCCATGCTGTGGTCGATGGGGCGCGGCGTGATGGCGCCGCTGCGCTGAGTTCCGGCCTTCTTCCGCATTCAGGTTCAGAGACACACCATGGCAAACATCCTCGATACCGGCGTCAAGCTCGTGAAGAACGTCGGTCGCTACAACATCGGCGCCGGCTCGCTGGCCGAGCTGCGGGGCCTGCTGGACGGCCGCCGTGCGCTGGCGAAGGCCCAGGGGCAGGGCGGGGCGGTGGTGTTCCTGGTGGACGAGTTCTTCGCCCGCCAGAGCGACGTGGCCGCCCGCCTGGGCGTGAGCGCCGACGACGTGCTGCAGTTCGTGCGCACCGAGCACGAGCCCAAGACCGAGGGCATCGACGCCCTGGTCGCGAGCCTGCTGGATCGCGGCCTGAGCCAGCCCGCCGCCGTGGTGGGCATGGGCGGCGGCATCACCATGGACACGGCCAAGGCGGTGTCCAACCTGCTGGGCAACGGCGGCCACGCGGCCGACTACCAGGGCTGGGACCTGCTCAAGCACCCCGGCGTCTTCAAGGTCGGCATCCCGACGGTCTCCGGCACCGGGGCCGAGGCGACCCGCACCTGCGTCATGACCAACGAGGCCACCGGCCTGAAGCTGGGCATGAACAGCGACTACACGGTCTTCGATCACGTGATCATGGACCCGCAGCTGACGGCCACCGTGCCGCGCAACCAGTACTTCTACACGGGCATGGATGCCTACATCCACTGCATCGAGTCCCTGGCCGGCAGCTACCGCAACGCCATCGGCGACGCCTACTCGCGCGAGACCATCAACCTCTGCCGCCAGGTCTTCGGCCCGGGCGACATGATGGCTCCCGAGAACCGCGAGCGCCTGATGGTGGCCTCCTACCTCGGCGGCTGCGCCATCGCCACGAGCTATGTGGGCCTCGTGCATCCGCTGTCCGCCGGGCTCTCCGTCGTGCTGGGGCTGCACCACTGCGTGGCCAACTGCATCGTGATGCGCGCCATGGGCGACTTCTATCCGCAGGCCTACGACGAGTTCTGGGGCATGGTTGACGCGCAGGGCGTGGAGATCCCGAAGGGGGTCTGCGCGGGCCTGGACGCGGCCGGCTTCGAGGCGCTCTACAAGGCCTCCATCGTGCACGCCAAGCCGCTGACCAACGCCCTGGGCGAGGACTTCAAGTCCCGCCTGACCCCCGAAACGGTGGCGGATCTCTTCCGCCTGATGTAAACAGCGATCGACGCCATCTGCGCAAGACCACGGAGACACCATGCCAGGCTATGAAGTGATGGGCCCAGAGGAGCTGGCCGAGATCCAGGACATCTTCGCCCGCGGCGCCATCCTGTTCCGCCACGGCTTCGACGCCCTGCGCGGGGACTGCTACAAGGTCCGCGAGTTTGAACAGGCCTTCGCCAAGACCATGGGCTCGCCGCATGCGCTGGCCGTGTCCTCCGGCACCGCCGCGCTGCGCGTCGGGCTGGCCGCGCTGGGCATCGGCGCGGGCGACGAGGTCATCACCCAGAGCTTCACCTTCGTGGCCACGGTCGAGGCCATCATCGAGTCCCGCGCCACGCCGGTCTGCACCGAGATCGACACCACGCTCAACATGGACCCCGAGGACCTCAAGCGCCGCATCACGCCGCGCACCAAGGCCGTCATCGTGGTCCACATGCTCGGCACGCCCTCGCGCCTGCCGGAGATCAAGGCGATCTGCGACGAGCACGGCATCGCGCTGATCGAGGACGCGGCCTGGGGCTGCGGCGGCTCGCTGAACGGGCGGGCGCTGGGCAGCTGGGGGCGCCTGGGCACCTTCAGCTTCGACTTCGCCAAGACCATGACGACGGGCGAGGGCGGTCTCGTGCTCTTCCAGGAGCAGGCCGACTGGGCCCGCGGCGCCGCCTGGCACGACCACGGCCACGAGAACAACCCCGCCGTGCCGCGCTGGGAAGACACCCGGGCCAGCAGCGGCTTCAACTTCCGCATGATGGAGCTGCAGGGCGCGGTGGGGCTTGCGCAGCTGCGCAAGCTGCCGGACATCGTCACGGCCCAGCGCCGCAACCGCGAGCAGCTCTGGAACGCCATCCGCGACCTGCCCGGCATCACGCCGCGCGAGGTGCCTGCCGGCAGCTACGAGACGGCCGACGCGCTGGTCTTCTTCGTGCAGGACAACGCCGCCGCGCGCCGCTGCCGCGAGGCCCTGCTGGCCCGCGGCCTGGCCACCAAGATCCTGCCGGAGGCCTTCACCTGGCACTTCGCCGGCACCTGGACGCACATGCCCGAGCTGGCGGGCGCGCATGGCGGCGATCTCTCGCAGGCCTTCCCGCAGTCGGCCGCACTGCTGTCGCGCGCGGTGTCGCTGCCGGTGGGCGTGAAGCTGCGCGAGGACGCCCCGGCCCTGGCCCGCGAGGCGCTCATCGAGGCGCTGCAGCCGCAGGAGGTCAACGCATGAACGTGAAGCCGCTGGTCTCGGTCATCGTGCCGGTCTTCAACCAGGAACGCTACATCGGCCGCTGCCTGCGCTCGCTGCTGAACCAGACGCTGCACAGCGAGCAGTACGAGATCATCGTCATCGACGACGGCAGCACCGACCGCACGCCCTATGCGCTGGAGCTCTTCCACGACGCCATCGTGCCGCTGCGCAACGAGCGCAACCAGGGGCTGCCGGCCTCGCTGAACCGCGGCATCCGCGCCGCGCGCGGCGATTTCATCGTGCGGGTGGACTCCGACGACTACGTCAACGCGAACTTCCTGAACATCCTGCACTTCTTCCTCGACCAGAACCCGCGGCACGACGCCGTCGCCTGCGACTACCTGCTGGTGGACGACCACGAGCAGGTGCTGGAGCGCGTGAACTGCATGGACGAGCCCATCGCCTGCGGCATCATGTTCCGCAAGGCTCACCTGATGGAGACGGGCCTCTACGACGAGAGCTTCCATCGCCACGAGGAGCGCGAGCTGCGCATCCGCTTCGAGCAGAAGCACCACATCGCCCGGCTGGAGCTGCCGCTGTACCGCTACCGCCGCCACGACCACAACATCACCAACGACCTCGACGCCATGGAGCTGCACCGCCAGCGCCTGATCAGCAAGCATGGCGTCGATGGTTCCACGGCCAGCTCGGCCGCCCGCAGGAGCATGCAATGACCGCCTCGGTGACCCTCGGCAAGCGCCGCCTCACCCCCGACAGCCGCCCCTATGTGATCGCCGAGATCGGCGTCAACCATGAAGGCTCCCTGGACCAGGCCAAGCGTCTGATCGAGCTCGCGAAGGAAGGCGGTGCGGATGCCGCCAAGTTCCAGAGCTACAAGGCCGAGACCCTGGCCTCGAAGCACTCGCCGTTCTACTGGGACATCAGCAAGGAGCCGACGCGCAGCCAGTTCGAGCTCTTCAAGAAGTACGACCGCTTCGGCCCGGAGGAGTACCGCGCGCTGGCGAAGCACTGCGAGCAGGTGGGCATCGACTTCCTCTCCACGGCCTTCGACGACGCCGCGGTGGAGTTCCTCGATGACCTGATGCCCTTCCACAAGATCGCGTCGGCGGACCTCACCAACATCCCCTTCCTCCGCAAGATCGCGGCCAAGGGCAAGCCGGTGGTGCTGTCCACCGGCGCCTCGACGCTCGGCGAGATCGACATGGCCGTGCAGACCCTGCGCGCCGCCGGCTGCCGCGAGCTGGTGCTGCTGCACTGCGTGCTGAACTACCCCACGCCCAATGCCCAGGCCCATCTGCGGATGATCAAGGGCCTGCAGCGCGCCTACCCGGAGCTGCTGATCGGCTACTCCGACCACACGCTGCCGGACGAGGCCATGTACCCGCTGATGAGTGCGCACCTGCTGGGCGCCGTCGTGCTGGAGAAGCACTTCACGCACGACAAGACCCTGCCCGGCAACGACCACTACCACGCGATGGACGTGCACGACCTGCGCCGCTTCATGACGGCCCTGGACACCGTGCACGACCTGCTGGGCGAGAGCGATCACAAGCAGCCCACGCCCACCGAGGGCCCGGCCCGCGCCAATGCCCGCCGCTCCATCGTGCTCACGCGCGACGTGGCGGCCGGCGAGCGGCTCACCGAGGCGCATCTCACCTACAAGCGGCCCGGCACCGGCATCAGCCCGCTGCATTGGGACGACGTGCTCGGCCGGCCCGCGCTGCGGGCGCTGGAGTCCGACCACGTCCTGCAGTGGGCCGACCTGGGGCAGGGCGGCTGATCCGATGAGCACGCCGCGACCCGGCCGTGTCGTCGCGCTGGTGCAGGCGCGCATGGGCTCGAGCCGCTTTCCCGGCAAGATGCTCGCGCCGCTGGCCGGGCGGCCGCTGCTGGCCTGGGTGCTGGAAAGGCTGAAGCGGGCGCGGCGCCTCGATGCGCTGGTGCTGGCCACCACGGACCTCCCGCGCGACGCCGCCCTGGTGACGCTGGCGCAGTCCCTGGGCGTCGCGAGCTTCACCGGCAGCGAGTCCGACGTGCTGGGGCGCTTCAGCCAGGCGGCCCGGCAGTTCGAGGCCGACACCGTCGTGCGCGTCTGTGCCGACAACCCCTTCATCGACGGCGCCGTCGTGGACGAGCTGGTGGACTTCTTCGTCGCCAGCGATTGCGATTACGCCTGCAACCACCTCGACCGCCTCGGCAGCGGCTACGCCGACGGCTTCGGCGCCGAGATCCTGTCGGCGACGCTGCTGCACCGGCTGGATGCCACCTGCACCGACCCCCGCCATCGCGAGCACGTGACGATCGCCGTGTGGGACGAAGGCGCCCCCTGGCGCAAGGCCGCGCCGCTCGCGCCCCCCGCGCTGGCCCATCCCGCGTTGCGTTTCGACGTGGACGAGCCCGGCCATCTGGCGGCCCTGGAGGCGCTGGCGCAGCGCCAGGGTCTGGGCCTGAACAGCAGTGCCGCCGAGGTGGTGGCGGCGCGCCTGAAGGACGCCGTGGCCGCCTGAATCCGTCGCCGGCCGCGCCGGAGCCGCTCAAAGGGCGGCTTTTCCCCCGCTTTTTGCCCTAAAGAAGGGGCGTGAGCTGCCTACAGTGGCATCTCATCCCATGGATCCCGTGGCACAGTGCAACGGGGTCACGCACCACTGGACAAGGGCAGGGCGGCTGTGCAGATTCAGGCCATGAGCAGCAAGACCATCACCGATACCGGCGAGCGAAGCGTCGCCGCCGAGATGCAGGCCTGCCTGGAGCGCCTCTTCCCGCTGCCGCGCTGCCTGGCCGGCGAGGCCAATCGCGCCACGCTGCGCGGCCTGCAGGCTGTCGCGCCCCTCACGATCCAGGAGATCCCCAGCGGCACCGCCGTCCACGACTGGACCGTGCCGCCCGAGTGGTCGGTGAAGGAGGCCTGGATTGCCGATGCCCACGGCCGACGGCTCGTGGACTTCGCCCACCACAACCTGCATCTCGTGAGCCATAGCTGCCCCGTCGATGCCCGCATGGACTGGCCGGCGCTGCAGTCGCACGTGCACACGCACCCGACGCTGCCCGAGGCCATTCCCTACCGCACCAGCTACTACCAGCGCAGCTGGGGCTTCTGCGTCACGCAGGCGCAGGCCGAGGCGCTCGCGGCCGCGCCGGGCCCGCTGCATGTGCGCATCGACAGCGCGCTGACGCCGGGCGCCATGAGCGTCGGCGAGCTGCTGCTGCCGGGGCGCCGCTCGCAGGAGATCCTGCTGTCGGCCTACATCTGCCATCCGTCCATGGCCAATGACAGCCTCAGCGGCGCCGTGCTGCTGGCCTTCATCGGCCGCCATCTGGCCTCGCTGCCGGAGCGCCAGTACAGCTACCGCCTCGTGTGGGTGCCCGAGACCGTCGGCGCCGTGGCCTATGCCGCGACGCAGGCCGAGGCCCTGCGCCAGGTCGAGATGGGCCTCGTCGTGACGACGGTCGGCGGCCCGGGGGCGCTGGGCTACAAGAAGACCTTCGACGAGCGCCATCCGCTGAACGCGATGATCGAGTCCGTGTTCCGCGAGCGGGGCGACGACTTCAAGACCTACCCCTTCGACATCCACGGCAGCGATGAGCGCCAGTGGTCCTCGCCGGGCCTGCGCATTCCCACCGCCACGATCTGCAAGGACCGCTACTACGAGTACGCCGAGTACCACAGCTCGCTGGACGACCTGCGCCTGGTCAACGGGGCGCAGATGGCCGAGAGCCTCGATGCCTACGTGCGTCTGATCGGCAAGCTGGAATCGCGCGAGCTCTATCGCAACACCGTCGGCGCGGGCGAGGTGATGCTGTCCCGGCACGATCTCTATCCCAAGAGCGGCGGCGCGCAGCTGCCGGAGCTCGGCGGGCGCAGCGAGCTGGACCTCATCCTGTGGCTGCTGTGGCATTGCGACGGCCACACCAGCCTGCAGGACATCGCCGCGACGCTGGACGTGCCGCTGGCACGCGTGCGCGAGCTGGCTCAGCGGCTGAGCCAGAAGGGCGTGCTGGCCCATGTCTAAGCTCGACCTCCAGCCCTTCGAGGACCTCGACGCCTGGGACGCCCTCGTGCGGCGCTCGCCGCAGGGCAGCCTGTTCTGCGAGAGCTGGTTCGCCGAGGCCGCCCGCGAGCCGGTGCAGCGCCTCGCCGTGATGCAGAAGGGCACGCTCAAGGCGGGTCTGTGCCTGCCGTTGTCCGCCGACGGGCGCGGCGTGATCGCGCCCGACCTCACCATCTACGCCGGCCTGCTCTATGACCTGGATGCCGGCCGCCAGCGCGTCAAGCGCCGGCATGACGAGTTCCAGATCGCCGAGTTCGTGGCCGCCGAGCTGGCCACGCGCTTCGAGCGCATCGAGCTGCAGCTGGCGCCCCAGGTCGAGGACCTGCGCCCCTGGCTGTGGCATGACTATCACGGGCCCGCGGGCGGACGCTATCAGCTCGACCTGCGCTACACCACGGTCCTCGACATCAGCAGCCTGCAGGGCGTGGGCGGCAGCGAGAGCGCGGCGCAGGCCAGCGCCCTGTTCACCGAGATGGAGACCGTGCGCCGCTACAGCGTGCGGGAGGGCTGGAAGAAGGGCGGCCGCGTCGAGATCGTGCATGACAGCGCGCCGCTGATCGACTTCTACCGCGCCCTCATGAGCGCCCAGGGCCAGCCGCCCGAGGAGCACCGCCTGCAGGCCATGGCGGGCGTGATGCAGGGCTTGATCTCCCGCGGGCGCGGCGCCATCTTTCATGTGCTGGATGCCGAAGGGCAGCTGCTCTACGCCGTGGGCTATGGCTGGGACGAGCGCCGTGCCTACTATCTCTACGGTGCCGGCAGTCCGGCGCGCAGCGCGCCCTGGCAGGGCACGCTGGCGCACTGGGTGGCGTTCCAGTACCTGGCCCAGGAGCATGGGCTCAGCGAGGTGGATCTCGAAGGCGTGAACAGCCCGCAGCGCGGCTGGTTCAAGCTGGGCTTCGGCGGGGACCTGGTGTCCTACGCCTGCATTCGCAGGGGAGAGCAAGCATGAGCGAGACCAGCCGGCAAAGGCTCGAACATCAACTGGCCGAGCTGCACCTGCGCGAGCACGCGGTGCTGCTGGGCAACGGCACGACGGGCCTCGCCCTGCTCATGCGGGCGCTGGGTCTGCAGGACCGCCAGGTGGCTGTGCCCGACAGCGTCTGCCTCAACGTGCCGCTGGGCCTGCGCCTGGGCGGTGCGGTGCCGGAGTACCTGGACAACCAGTGGAGCGATCTCGGCCTGGCCGTCGCCGCCCTGGCCGCGCCGAACCCGGCGCGCGGGGCCCTCCTGGCCGTGCATGGCTATGGCCAGGTGAGCGAGATGGACCCGCTGATCGCCGCCGCGCACCGGCAGGGCCTGCCCCTCATCGAGGACGCCTGCCTGGCCCTGGGCGGCACGCACCACGGCCGGCCGGTCGGCAGCTTCGGGCTGGCCTCGGTGATCAGCTTCGGTGCCGGCAAGCCCCTGAGCCTGGACCATGGCGGCGCGGTGCTCACCGACGACGCCGCGCTGGCCGCCGAGCTGCGCGCGCTGGACGCCGCCTTGCCGGCCTTCCGCGAGGCGGCCCAGGCACGCATCGATGCCCTGGGGTCGGCCCACACCCGGCTCTACAACCGCTGCTGGCCGGACGAGATCGCCCGCGAGGCGCCCGCCTATGCCGCCGAGCTGCTGGCCTCCGGGGACGCCTTCCTGCACCGCTTCGACCCCCGCCGCGAAGCGCCGCTGCAGGCCCTGCTGCCGCGCCTGCCCGCGCTGGTGCAGCAGCGCCGGGAGCAGTTCGAGCGCCTGCGCCAGCTGCTGCGACCGCTGGAAGGCGAGGCCCTGCAGGTGCTGCCGCTCACGCCCGGTTCCGTGCCCTGGCGCCTCAACGTGCTCATGCCCCGCCGCCACGAGGCCCTGCACGCGCTGCACGCGCAAGGCCTGCACGCCAGCAGCTGGCACCCACGCGCCAGCGCCTTCCTGCCCGGCCCGGGCGCGGAGGCGGCCCACCCCGTCGCCGAGCGGCTGGGCCAGGAGATCCTGAACCTGTGGGTGGACGAGCACGCCACCCCCGCCTACTTCCAGGACGTGGTCCGCACGCTCGCGGAGCACCTGTCTTCCCCCGTCGGGCATGACCTGACCCTGCCGGCCTGACGACGGCCGGACCGACCCGATTCCCCGCATTCCCGGAGCCTCACGACCATGGACAAGCTGCCCATCTCCGTCACCATCTGCACCTACAACGAAGAGCAGGACATCGGCGACTGCCTGCGCAAGGTCTTCGCCAACCATCCGGCCGAGGTCATCGTCGTGGACGGCGGCTCGACGGACCGCACCGTGGAGATCGCCACCGCCGCGGGCGCGCGGGTGATCCAGCCGGGCGTGAAGGGCCTGTCATCGCAGCGTCAGGCCGGCATCGACGCCGCCACCCAGCCCTTCGTGGCCATCATCGACGGGGACGACCACGTCGAGCCCGACTTCCTCTCCACGCTGCTCCAGGAGATGCAGGACTACGGCTACGACGCCCTGCTGGGCCGCGAGGTGGCCTTCGAGCCCAAGACCTACTGGGAGAAGGCCATGGGCAGCACCAACTACGGCATCACCTTCACCGAGAAGCCGGTGGACACGAACATGGTGGGCCGCCCCTCGCTGTACCGGGCCGAGGCCATCAAGCACTGCGGCTTCGACAGCTTCTTCAACGGTGTGGGCGACGAGGACACCGACCTCTCGATCCGCATGGAGATCGCCGGCTTCCGCCAGGGCATCGGCACCGGCCTCACGCATCGCCAGCAGACGCCGAGCTTCGGCGGCATCGTCAAGAAGTTCGTCAAGTACGGCCGCGGGGACGCGCGCATCGTCTACAAGTACCCCTTCAAGGCCAAGAACCTGATCTACCACCTGGCTATCCGCTACCCCTTCGTGCGCGGCGGCAAGGCCATCGCGCGGGGCGACTGGAAGTACTGGCCCTTCTACGCCATGTACGGCTGGATCCGCTTCTTCACGATGCTGCCGGAGCTGGTCAAGCTGCTTTTCGCGCGCCCGAACCACGGGCCGTATCCGGCCAAGGTGCGCGGCTAAGGCTGGCCCCGCAGTCGATCGTCACGCCCCCGCTTCAACCTTGCCATGGCCCCCATGACAAAGAACGCCGAATTGCTCGAGACCAGAGTCTGCCCCGTCTGCCAAGGGGCGCACCGCGAGCTGCTGTACTCGCATCGCTTCTCGCAGCTGCCCGGGGTTGCCCTGACGGGCTACACCCAGCAGATTAGCGGTTGCCGTACCTGCGGCGCGATCTACGTGCCCGAGTTCCTCACCGACGACGCCCTCGGCCAGTACTACGCCGCGATGTCGAGCTATGAGTACTCGCAGACGGGCTACGAGTACCCGGAGCCGCACCGGCGCCGCTCTGCCCAGCAGGTCGCCTTCATCAGGCGCTTCATCGATCAGCCCGCGGCGTGCCCGGTGCTGGACATCGGCTGCTCACTGGGCTACACGCTGTCGCTGTTTCAGAAGGCGGGCCATCCGGTGCAGGGCATCGAGCCCTCGGAGCGCCTGGCGCAGCGGGCGAGCGCCCAGGGGATTCCGGTCTCGGCAGGCTTCATTTCCGAGTCGACGGCGCTTCCACCCGGCCAGGGTCTGGTCGTCCTGTCCCATGTGCTGGAGCACTTGAAGGACCCGCTCGGAATCCTGCAGCGGATCCGCGGTGCCATGGCACCGGACGGCTTGCTGTTCGTCGAGGTGCCGGCCATCGAGCTGTTCGACGAGCAGGACCTGTTCCAGTTCTTCTTCGAGCACGTCAACTACTTTTCGCTGGGGTCCCTCGGCAATCTGATGCATCGTGCCGGTTTCGAGGCGGTGGACCACGTCGTCTTCCAGAACGACGATGGCACGGCGCCGTTCTGCCCGACGCTGGCGACGCTGTGGCGACGGAGTGAGCGCCCCTATCCGCTCATCGACCGACAGGCTCGCGACTTCGCGGTGGTGCGCAAGTACGCCGCTCTGGTGGAGCGCAGCCAGCGGGTGATCCAGACCAAGATCGCGGACCTGCTGGCCGATCGCGCGCAGATTGGCATTTGGGGCGGCGGCACGTTGACTGCGCAGCTTCTGGCGCAGACAGACTTGCGACACAACCTGGACAAGGTGGCCGCCGTGTTCGACAACGACCC
Organism: Burkholderiaceae bacterium; assembly: GCA_041912595.1. Lineage (GTDB taxonomy): Bacteria > Pseudomonadota > Gammaproteobacteria > Burkholderiales > Burkholderiaceae_C > Roseateles_B. The sequence goes on along the minus strand of JAYRMR010000039.1, from coordinate 4,127 downwards.
GAAGAAGCACGGCGAGCGCATCGAGGGCATCCGCATTCTCCATCCAGACGCTGGCGAGGCCCAGGCGCTGCTGGCGTCGGCGCTGCCGGTGGTCATCGGGTCCTGGTCTAGCCACACGGAGATCAAGGAGCAGCTCGGCCGGCTCGGTGTGGCCGATGAGCGCATCCACTGCATCTACCGCTGAGCGGCCCAATGCGCTAAAGCGGGCCCCAGCGCGGGGGAATGCCCGTGATCCGGACTTGACGGCGAGGTCCGCTGTTCGACTCGGAGGCCGGCAGGCCTCCCGGAGCATGATGATGATGACTTCCTGGTGGGATGGCCTGGCTCAGCGCGTGACCGCATGGCTGCCGTCCGTGGAATCGGCCCAGTGGCCGGGTTGCTACAGCCTCGCGGCGCAGGCCTTCCATCCACGATCCGTCGACGCGACGTCCCTGGCTCTGGACCTGCGGCTGATGCTGGGCTTGCCTGGCCCGGACCGGGAGTCGCTCGAGTTCCTGGACAGCTGCCAGGCCCCTGTCACTGGCTTCTTCCATGAGCCGTTCGCGCATGAGCTCGACCGCTCGGTGCCGCGCATCCACGAGATGTCGGGCACCTATTTCGGCTATCAGGTGGGCGCGCTCTATCTGGCGCTGGGCCACCGGCCCCGCTTCAGCTTCGATTTCTACGAGCCCCTGCGCCCGGCCGGTGCCCTGGAGCGCTACATGGCGGAGAACATGCCCTGGGCGCGCGCCCCGATGGGGGCCGGCAATATGTGCGACCACGGCGCCACCATGATGCGCGCTAATGCCCGCTTCTTCGATCCCACCTGGACCGAAATGCTGCATCGCATGCGCCGATGGCTGGACGCTGCGCAGAGCCCGCAGACGGGGCTGTGGGGTGCGCAGGAGGCGCAGGGCAGGAACGGGCTGGTCCAGGCCGGCTACCACCTCATGCGCGGCCTGCATTTCCTGGACGATGCGCCGCCCGCATGGTGCGAGCGCATCACCGACACGACGCTGGCGAGCCTGGAAGAGAGCGGCGTGTTCGCGGACGGCAAGGGCGAGGGCTGCCACGACATGGATCATTTCGTGGTGCTGGAGCGCATGCTGCGCTTCACGAACGGCTACCGGGAGTCTGAGGTCAGGGCTGCCTGCGCGCGCCGGCTTGAACAGCTGCAGCATCTGCATCGCCCGGACGGGGGCTTCTCCTTCGAACATCAGGGCAGCATCACCAACCACAACCGCCATGAGGTGACAGCCGGCCTGCCGCAGAGCGATCTGGTGGGCACGGTGTTTTTTCTCGAGACCTTGCTGCGGCAGATGCGGGTGCTCGGCATGGGGGTGCCATGGAGCAGTTCAGTCACGCATGGGGTGCCGCACTGAGGCGCGGCGGCGGCGTGGCGTAGGATCATCCGCCGCGCGCGATCACCTGCTTGAGTCAGCGGGCTGTCTGGACTGAAGTCGCCCGGAGCAAAGAGATGTCAGAGATCATCGTCGTCAACCATCGCATCGACTTCACGGTCGCCCAGCAGCTGCAGGCCCAGCATGAGGGCGCCGAGCTGCTCTTCTTCGATCCTCAGCTGCTGGAGCACGCGCGCTGGACTGGCGTGAAGGGCGCGCGCCTGCACCGCTGGCAGGGCAATGGTCTGTGCTGGCAGGTCTACCGACCGCTTCGCGGCGAGGTGGCGCGTCTGCAGGAGCAGATCGACCGGGCACTGGCCACCTGCGTGCCCGAGGCGACGGGGTGCCAGTGGCATTACGTGGGGCTCTTCTACTTGCTATACACCTTGCGGGGCTACCGGGCGATCGGCGACGCGTTCGCGGCGCAGGCCTCGGTATCTCGGGTCCATCTGCTCGGGCCCCAGCAGGCCTTCCGCTACGGCCAGCACTCGTTTGCGCCGGCACTGTCCCTGCGGCAGGCCTTGGTGCAGGCGGGTCAGGAGACGCAGTTCTATACCTACGACCTGTCCGGGCCTGGCGAAGACCGAGTCCCGGACCTGCGACAGGCCGCCTCGCAAGCGCCCGAGCTCCTGGTGCACTTGCCGACCTGTCTGTACGACCATGCCTACTTCGAGTCCGAGATCCTCGCTGCGGGCCGGCCGGCGCTAAACCTGCCGTCGCAGTTCTACGATGTGAAGCTTCCCGGCCTCCCCGCGACGCCAATGACCGGCCTGGCCGCCCTGTTGGAGGGCTTGCCCGCGGACAGCGCTGCCCAGTTCGATCGCGTGCTCGGCCTGCTGCAGGTCATTCTGCAGAATGCACTGGCCCCGCTGATCCCGAGTCCGGGTCTGCTCGCCCAGCAGGTGCAGACGCTTCTGCAGGCCTACCGGACGCAGCTCGTCTTCTTCGCGGCCTTGGAAGAGGCTTTTGGCCGCAAGCCGGCATCGCAGCTGCTGATCTCGAATCATGACGCCGGCCTGCACGGACCACTGCTCAGCCATGCGAAGCGGCACCGGGCTCGCGTGCTGCTGGTGCCGCACGCCAAGTTCTTCAACAGTCCTGCCCCGGACCTGCCCAACGCGCTGTGCTTGAGTCATCCGCTGCAGGGGACGGAGATTGCCGGACTCGGCGGCCGACCGGTCGCCTCTGCGCCGCTGGCTTTCCCTGAGCGCCTGAGCCTCCCCGAGACGCTGCCCCAGCCCCTGCGCACGCTGGGTGTGCTGCTGGCCGGCGTTTCGTACAACAGCATGTGCACAGCGGACATGGACGTCTACCTGGACGGCCTCAAGCGCCTGTACGACTGGTGCGTGGAGCAGGGCATCGACTGCCGTCTTCGCTGCAAGCCGACCGACGGCTTTGCCAGCCAGATCGCGGAGCACCTGGGGATCGACGTGCAGGACATCCTGCGTCAGTTCGAGGGCAGCCTGGCGGATTTCGGCGCGGCTTGCGACCTCTGCCTGGGCTACGACGTGCCCACCAGCGGTGCCATCGAGCTGCTGCGCCAGGGAACGCCCATGGTGCATGCCCAGCTGAGGCCCCTGCTGCACGAAGAACTCTCGCTGCAAAGCGGGCGCATCGTGCCCCTGCACATGCTCGACGAGACTCTGGCCCAGTTGCAGCAATGGCAGCAGGACCCCAGCGCCCTGTGGCGATTCCGCCGCCAGCAGCACGCCGCCTACCTGCAGCTCCAGGCCGAGGCGCGCCCGTTGCGGGACTTCCTCTGCTGAACAGGGCGCCCGCGATGGCGCAGTTCGAGCGCTCGGGCGAGGCATTTCCGGCTTAGCATCGGCGGATCATGAGCCCAGGAAGCCGGACCTTGAGCCCCATCGACTTGCCGGATGTCTTCATCCACAGCCACGCCCTGGTGGAGAGCCCCTTCATCGGCCCGGGCAGCCGCATCGGCGCCTTCGCGCACGTGTTGCCGGGCGCCCGCATCGGCCAGGATGTCGAGATCGGCGACCACGCCCTGATCGACGGCCAGGTCCAGATCGGCCAGCGTGTGCAGGTGCGCCCGGGGGCGCAGCTCTGGGCGCCGCTGGTGGTGGAGGACGACGTCCACATCGGGCCCAACACCGTGTTCAGCGGGCCTGCGAGCCCCGGCGCGGCGGGCTGCAGCAAGGTGGGGGCGGGCGCCGTGATCGGGGCCAATGCCACGCTGCGCTTCGGCCTCAGCATCGGCCCGCGGGCGCAGGTGCAGGACGGCGCCGTCGTCACGCGGGACGTGCCGCCGCATGCCATCGTGAGCGGCAATCCGGCCCACATCGTCGGCTATGCGGACACCCCGCACCTGGACCTCCCGGTCGCGCCGCGGACGGCCAGCCAGCTGGCGGCGCCACCGGTGCTCAACGTGGCGGCGGCGCGGCTCGTGGCCCTGCCCAAGATCGTGGACCTGCGCGGCGCCCTGAGCTTCGGCGAGATCGGCACCCATCTGCCTTTCACGCCGCAGCGCTTCTTCATGGTCTACGACGTGCCGAGCAAGGAAGTGCGCGGCGAGCATGCGCACAAGGCCTGCCACCAGTTCCTCGTCTGTGTGAAGGGCAGCGTCAGCGTCGTGCTCGACGATGGCCGTGCCCGCGACGAAGTCACGCTGGACAGCGCCCGCATGGGCCTGCACATCCCGCCCATGGTCTGGGGAATCCAGTACCAGTTCTCGCCGGACGCCGTTTTGCTGGTGCTGGCGTCGGACACCTATGCCGCGGATGACTACAT
>JAYRMR010000038.1:0-49097 GCA_041912595.1 Burkholderiaceae bacterium | reverse complement strand
GGGGGCTGCAGCGTGGCGGACAGGCGTTCGCCGGCGAGGCTCAGCGTGGCGCTGCCCTCGCGCAGCGCGGGCAGCAGCGGGCGCAGGCGCTCGGCATCGAGCGCGCGCCAGGCTTCGGCCCAGGCGGCCCAGTCGCCGCTGATCCAGGCGGCGCGCAGCCGCTCGTCCACCTCGACGCCCGCGGGCAGGGCCTGGCGGGGCGCGGGGCCGCATCCCCAGATCCAGACGCTGTTGACCGGCCGCTGCCCGGCGGCTTCGCGGGCGGCATTGAGCGGATGCCCGTGCAGCGTCATCTGGGCCTCCATCTGCAGGCGGCGCAGCAGGCGCGGAGCCGGCAGCCAGGCATCGACGTTGCGATGGATGACGCGGTCCAGGCTGGCCGTGGGCAGGCCCGCGAGCTGCTCATGGGCGAGGAACCACTGGCCCGGGGCGAGATGGCGGCGGGTCCAGCCCTCCTCGTCCGGGAACAGCGGGGCGAGGGCGTCGAAGAAGGCTTGTGAGCGGGCCTCGTCGAGGTCCAGGGCCGCCGGGTCCAGCGCCGTGACCTGGTCGCTGCCGACGTCGCAGTGCAGGGGCGTGAGCCGCGCCCAGGCGAGCGCGCCGGGCGCCTGCCCCGCTTGCGCCAGGGCCCAGGCCGCCAGCGGGGCGGGCGTGTCCGTGGGCAGGCCGGCCAGCGAGGCCAGCAGGCGTTCGTGGGGCAGCTCGAGGCTGTATTCGTCCGGGGCGTCCGCCTCGGCGGCACCGGGGCTGCCGGCCGGTCCGCCCGGGGCGAGGAAGGCCAGGGCGCTGTCCAGGGCCGGCAGGGACAGCTCCGCCAGCGCGGCCAGGGCCTGCGGATCGGCGGCGCTGGCGTAGGGAATCACGAGATGCATGGGGCGGATTATCCGGTCTCGCGGGGCGGGGCGCCGGCGCGCTGTCATCGGCCGGCCATGTTCCCGACACGGCGGCGACACCTGCCGCGCGCAAGCTGCCGGGCATGCCGCACGACACCCTTCTGGCGCGCGCCGCCACGCTGGTTCCCGCTGTCGCTGTCCCGCTGGTGCCCCCGTCCGGCGAGCCGGCCGGCACGGACGATCCGCGGCCCCGCCTGCGGGTGCGGACGGTCTGGATCTCCGACCTGCACCTGGGCACGCCGGGCTGCCAGGCCGGCCACCTGCTCGAGTTCCTGCGCGCGGTGGAGTGCGAGCAGCTCTTCCTCGTGGGCGACATCATCGACGGCTGGCAGCTGCGGCGCAGCTGGTACTGGCCGCAGGCCCACAACGACGTCGTGCAGAAGCTGCTGCGCAAGGCGCGCAAGGGCTGCCGCGTGATCTTCATCCCCGGCAACCACGACGAGTTCGCCCGCAAGTACGTGCAGCACAGCTTCGGCGGCATCGAGGTGGCCGAGGACTGGATCCACGAGACCGCCGACGGCCGCAAGCTCTGGATCACGCACGGCGATCTCTTCGATGGCGTGATCCAGTGCGCCAAGTGGCTGGCCCACGTCGGGGATTCGCTCTACGAGTTCACCCTGCGCCTCAACCGCCACCTCAACCGGCTGCGGGCGCGGATGGGGCTGCCGTACTGGAGCCTGTCCCGCTACCTCAAGCTCAAGGTCAAGCGCGCGGTGAGCTATGTCTCGCAGTTCGAGGAGGCCGTGGCGCGCGAGGCCCGGCGCCGCGGCGTGCACGGCGTGGTCTGCGGGCACATCCACCATGCGGAGCTGCGCGAGATCGACGGCGTGCTCTATGCCAACGACGGCGACTGGGTCGAGAGCCTCACGGCCCTGGTCGAGCATGCGGACGGGCGGCTGGAGATCCTGGACTGGACGGCCTTCAGCCAGGGCGGCGACGCGGCATGCGAGGATCGCACGGCCGCTGCGCACGCCGGACCCCCTGCCGACCGGCGTCATGCGCCTGTCACGATGCCTTCATAAAGTGAGGCCATGACCCTGATGCCATCCGCCCTGCTGAACCGCGAACAAGCCATCCTGGAATTCAACGCCCGCGTGCTGGCCCAGGCGCAGCGCGAGGACGTGCCGCTGCTGGAGCGGCTGCGCTATGTGTGCATCGTCTCCTCCAACCTGGACGAGTTCTTCGAGGTGCGCTTCGCCGACATGCTCGACGCGGCCCGCGAGCCGGGCACGCTCGTGACCCAGCGGGACATCGAGCGCGTGGCCGGCGAGGCGCACGAGCTGATCGACCGCCAGTACGGCGTCTTCAACGAGCAGATCATGCCCCGGCTGCTCGAGCAGGGCATCGTGATCCACAACCACGCCGACCGCGACGAGGCGCAGCGGCACTGGGTGGCGCGCTTCTTCGAGCGCGAGGTCAAGCCGCTGCTGGTGCCGGTGGGCCTGGACCCGGCGCACCCCTTCCCGCAGGTCGCCAACAAGTCCCTGCACTTCGTGGTGCGGCTCTCGGGCAAGGATGCGTTCGGGCGGGACAACCGCATCGCCATCGTCAAGGTGCCGCGCGTGCTGCCGCGCGTGATCAAGCTGCCGGCCCAGGTCAGCGGCGGGCGGCAGGTCTTCGTGCTGCTCACCAGCGTGATCCGCGCGCACCTGGAGGAGCTGTTCCCAGGGCGCCAGGTGGAGTCCTTCTCGCAGTTCCGCGTGACCCGGGACTCGGATCTGGAGGTGGACGAGGAGGAGGTCGCGAACCTGCGCCACGCCCTGCGATCCGGCCTGACGACGCGTCACTTCGGCCGGGCGGTGCGCCTGGAGGTGGTGAACACCTGCCCGGAGGAGCTGTCGCGCTTCCTGCTGGAGCAGTTCCAGCTGCCGCCTGCGGCGCTGTACCGCGTCAACGGGCCGGTGAACCTCGTGCGCCTGAACGAGCTGATCGACCTCACCGACGCGCCGGCACTGCGCTTCGTGCCCCATGAGCCGGTCTGGCCGCAGGGGCGCCTGCCGCGGCAGAAGAGCCTCTTCGACAAGCTGCGCAAGGGCGACGTGCTGCTGCACCATCCCTTCGAGAGCTTCGAGCCCGTCGTGCAGTTCCTGCGCGAGGCCGTCGAGGACCCGGACGTGCTGGCCATCAAGCAGACCATCTACCGCACGGGCAGCCAGTCCGTGCTGATGGACCTGCTGATCGAGGCGGCCCGCCGCGGCAAGGAGGTGATGGCCGTGGTGGAGCTCAAGGCCCGCTTCGACGAGGAGGCCAACATCAACTGGGCGGAGCGGCTGGAGGCCGTCGGCGCGCAGGTGGTGTACGGCATCGTGGGCCTGAAGACGCACGCCAAGATGCTGCTGGTCACGCGGCGCGAGGGCAAGCCGGGCAAGACGGAAGGCAAGCACGTGCTGCGCCGCTACGCCCATCTCTCGACCGGCAACTACAACCCCAAGACCGCCCGGCTGTACACCGACATCGGCTGCCTGACCGCCGACCCGGACCTCACGGCCGACATCGACAACGTCTTCCGCCAGCTGGCCTCGCTGGGCAAGGCGCGGCCGGCGAAGCGCCTGCTGCTGGCGCCCTTCCACATGCACGAGCGCATGGTCGCGTCCCTCGCCCAGGTCGAGCAGGCCGCGCGGGAGGGGCGGACGGCGCGCGTGGTGCTCAAGATCAATGCGCTGACGGACGCCGAGCTGATCCATGCGCTGCTGCGCTGCGGCCAGGCGGGCGCGGACATCGACCTCATCGTGCGCGGCGCCTGCATGCTGCCGCCGCAGCTGCCGGGCATCTCGGACCGCATCCGCGTGCGCTCGGTGGTGGGGCGCTTCCTCGAGCACTCGCGGGTGAGCTACTTCCGCTGGGGCGACGGCGAGGACGACGAGGCGCTGTACCTGTCGAGCGCCGACTGGATGAGCCGCAACATGTTCCGTCGCATCGAGGTGGCCTGGCCGGTGCTGGACCCCAAGCTGCGCCAGCGGCTCATCGACGAGACGCTGCAGCCCTATCTGCACGACAGCCTCGATGCCTGGGAACAGCTGCCGGACGGGCACTACCGCCGCATCGAGGGACCGGGGCTGAGCGCCCAGCAGGCGCTGATGCGCCGTTACGCGGTCGAGTGAGCGGCAGGCGCCACCGGGCGCCCGACCGGGCTCAGGCCTGCAGGACGAGCTTCAGCCGGCCCAGCTTGCGCCAGGCCTCCAGCTCCTCGTTGAGCAGGTACAGCGCGCGCGGATGGGCCTCGGCCCAGCCCTCGTTCATGCGCACCGTGACCTGATCCCCGTCGCGCTGCAGGCGCATGGCCTGCACGTCGATCGGCTGGCGTGCATGGCACTTGATGAGCGCCAGGCGCAGCGCCAGCAGCTGCCACAGCAGGGTCTCGTCCTGCAGCTCCGTCTCGAGCTTGCGCAGGCCGCCGCGCTGGCCCAGGGCGAGATCGCCCAGGCGGTGCAGCTGGTTCTGCGAGAAGCCGGGGGCGTCGACGTGGGCGAGCAGGTAGGCGCTGTGCCGGTGGTGGTCGTGGTGCGAGACCATCATGCCGATCTCATGCAGCCGGGCGGCCCAGGCCAGCTCGCGCTGGCGCTCGCGTTCGGCCTTGGGCACGAGCTGCTGGTGCAGATGCAGGGTCAGGTCTTGCACGCGCTGGGCCTGCTCGGTGTCCACGCCGAAGCGCAGCTGCAGGGCCGCGACGGACTGGTCGCGCATGTCCCGGCCGCGGCTCAGCTCGCCCTGGCTGGCCTGCAGGCGCTCGGCGAGGTCGAACACCACGCCCTGGCGCAGCGCCCCCTTGGCAGGCTGCAGGCGCTCGATCTGGAACTGCGTGAGAAGCGTGTAGAGGATGCACAGGCCGCCGCCCACCACGGCGCGGCGGTCGTCCTTGAGGCCCGGCAGGTCGAGGGCATCCATGTGCCCGGCGGCCAGGCAGCGCTCGATGCACCAGCGCAGCGCCTCGGGCGTGATCGAGCCGTCGGTGACGCCGCTGGCCGCCAGCAGCTGCGAGACGGCGCCCACCGTGCCCGAGGAGCCCAGCGCCTCCTGCCACACCGGTTGCGAGCGCTCGCGGGCGAAGAGGTTCAGCGCCTCTTCCAGTTCGGCGCCCGCGGCGACCTGCGCGGCGCGGAAGGCTTCCGGCGTGAAGCGGCCGTCCGGGAAGTAGCGCAGCGAGAGGCTCACGCTGCCGATCTGGAAGGACTCGGCCTTGAGCGGCTTGCGGCCGAGGCCGAGGATCATCTCCGTCGAGCGCCCGCCGATGTCGATGACGAGGCGGGGGCGCTCGGACGGCTGCAGCCGCGCCACGCCCGCGAAGATCAGCCGGGCCTCCTCGCGGCCGGAGATCACCTCGATGCCGTGCCCCAGCGTCTTCTGGGCCGTCGCGAGGAAGGCGTTGCGGTTGCGTGCCTCGCGCAGCGTCTGCGTGGCCACGGCGCGCACGCGGGCGGCGGGGAAGTCCCGCAGGTGCTCCGCGAAACCGGCCAGGCAGTCCAGGCCGCGCTGCATGGCCTCGTCGGTGAGCATGCCGTCGGCATCCAGGCCGGCGCCCAGGCGCACCGTCTTCTTCAGATAGAGCTGGCGCTTGTACTGGCCGCGGTGCAGCTGGGCGATCTCCAGCCGGAAGCTGTTGGAGCCCATGTCGATGGCGGCCAGGGACTCGGCGGCCCCGGCGGACGGAGCGGGCAGGGAATCGGAACGGAGCGCATTCATGGCGCCGGATTGTCGCGGCGGAAGGGGCCTGTCTTTGTGTAAGAACGCTGCTTTTGTGTCAGCGGTGTGGTGACCGGCACGAAGCGCCCCTGCGCAATGGCCCAGGGGATGCCGCGCGCCTGTCATGCGGGCCGCGCACGCGCCGGCCGAGGGCCATTGACAGGTCTGAGAGAATCCCGGCATGTGCAAACCCTGAAGGCGCGCCACCCTGGTGCGCCTTTCGTTGTCGGGCGCCGGGAGTTGCGGCGCGCCACGCTTCACGCATGACCCTCACCTACATCCTGCTCGCGACCTTCGTCGGCGGCCTGCTCTCCGTGCTGATCGCCGCCAGCCTGACGGTGGCCCTGCTCGGGCGCGTCGTGCGCCACCTGGTGAGCCTCTCCACCGGCGTGCTGCTGGCCACCGCGCTGCTGCACGTGCTGCCCGAGGCCTTCGAGCGCCAGGCAAGCCCGCATGCGCTGTTCATGACGCTGCTGGGCGGGCTGATGTTCTTCTTCCTGCTGGAGAAGGCCGAGCTCTACCGCCACACCCACCACCACGAGGGCGACGGCCACCACCACCATCACCACTTCGACGCCGAGCAGGCGGGGCGGGGCGGGCTGTCGGTGCTGGTGGGGGACAGCATCCACAACTTCTGCGACGGCCTGATCATCGCGGCGGCCTTCCTGGCCGACCAGCACCTCGGCTGGGTCACGGCGGCCGCCATCATCGCCCACGAGATCCCGCAGGAGGTGGGCGACTACATCGTGCTGCTCAACGCCGGCTTCAGCCGCGGCAAGGCGCTGCTGTTCAACGCGCTGTCGGGCCTGGCCGCCGTGCTGGGCGGCCTGCTGGGCTACTTCATCGTCGGGCCCTGGGAATCGATGTTCCCCTACCTGCTGGTGCTCGCGTCCAGCAGCTTCATCTACGTGGCCGTGGCGGACCTGATTCCCCAGCTGCAGCGCCGCCTGCCCTGGAAGGAGACGGCCGCGCAGCTGTTCTGGCTGGCCGCGGGCATGGGCTTCATCGTGCTGGTGCTGGGCAGCAGCCACTGACGTGAAAAAGCCCGCCACCGGGGCGGGCTTCGGGGCGACGCGGGCCGGGCGTCAGCGCACCACGAGGACCGGGATGGTCGAGTGGGTCAGCACCTTCTGCGTCTCGCTGCCCAGCAGCAGCGCCTGCACGCCGCGGCGGCCGTGCGAGGCCATCACCACGAGATCGGCCTCGACGCGCTTGGCGTGCTCGATGATCGCCTCCCAGGGGTGCAGCGCCTCGATGCTGTGCGCCTCGGCGGGCACGCCGGCCTTCTCGGCGGCGGCCAGGACGGTCTTCAGGCGGCCCTGGGCGATGCGCTCCTGGGCATCGAAGAACTCCTGCGGCGGCGTCGGCTGCATCTCGGAGACGGCGCTGTAGGGGAAGGGTTCCTTCACGCTGATCGCGAAGATCTTGGCACCCAGTTCCTGGGCCAGGGCGAGGGCCTGTTCAAGGGCCTTGGCGGTGATGTCGGAACCGTCGGTCGGGACGATGATGCGCTTGTACATGCGAGCCTCCTGTGAGCTGAACCTGAATGCCTTGGGTGAAGACCTCGCCGGGCTTCTTCGGCCACCGTGTGGGCGGCTGCCGAAGTCCGGTGCTGATGCAGCAAGTGTTGCTGCTCAGTAGGCGGCGGCGCTTGCGCTATGTCAAGGCTCGGGCGGGCTTCGCCGCGGCGGTAACAGGGGCTCAGCCCTGGGCCACGGGCCGGCGCGGGTCGGCCGACCATTCGCTCCAGGAGCCCGGGTACAGACGCGAGCCGCGCAGGCCGGCGTGCTCCATGGCCAGCAGGTTGTGGCAGGCCGTGACGCCCGAGCCGCACTGGTGCACGACCTCCGGCGCCGCGAAGGGCGGCAGCAGGGCTTCGAACTCGGCGCGCAGCGCGTCCGCGGCCTTGAAGCGGCCGTCGGGCTGCAGGTTGTCCTTGAAGAAGCGGTTCAGCGCGCCGGGAATGTGGCCGGCCTGCCGGTCCAGCGGCTCGACCTCGCCGCGGAAGCGCTCGCCCGCGCGGGCATCCAGCAGGCGGACGCGACCGAGCCGCGCCTGCAGGGCGTCGGCTGTCAGCGAGGGCGCGATGGAGGCGCTCGCCTGGAAATTGCCGGGCTGCGCGGCGGGCACCTCGGTGACGAGCGCGCCGCCGGCGGCCTGCCAGGCCGCGGCGCCGCCATCCAGCACGGCGACGGCCTCGTGGCCCAGCCAGCGCAGCATCCACCACACGCGGGCAGCGTACATGCCGCCCTGGCCGTCATAGGCCACCACCTGCTGGCCGGCCTGCAGGCCGAGTGCCGCCAGGCGCTGCGCGAAGGCGGCCGGCTCGGGCAGCGGATGGCGGCCGGTGAAGACCTGACCCTCGCCGGCCTTCGGGCCGCTCAGGTCGCGGTCCAGGTGCAGGTAATGGGCGCCAGGCAGATGGCCGGCGGCATAGGCGCGCTCACCGGCGGCGGTGTCGGCCAGGTCGAAGCTCACGTCGAGCAGCAGGGGCGGGCGGCTGCCGGCCCGCAGCGCTTGCAGGTCCTCGGCGGAGATCAGGGTCGTGTGGCTCATGATTCGGTCGCGGGGTGGGAGCTGTCAGGGGGAAGGCTGCGATGGCGCAGTAGCGTGGCCGCGAGGCCGGCGCCGACGATCAGCAGCATGCCCAGTATCGCAGCGGGGTTCAGGCGCTCGTCGAAGACCCAGACGCCATAGAGGCAGGAGAAGACGATGCCCAGGTACTGCAGGCTGGCGTTCACGAGCGTGCGGCCCTTGCGGTAGGCCGCCGTCATGAGCAGCTGCGCGGTGGTCGCGAGCAGGCCCACGGCCAGCAGCAGGGCGAGCCCGCGGGCGCTGTGTGCATGCCAGGCCTGCGGCTGGCCCCACTGCTGCACCCCGTTGACGAGGGCGCCGGCCACCGCGCCGCCGCAGGAGAAGTAGAAGACGATGCGGTACTCCGGCTCGCCCGCGCGGCCCAGGGCCGTCACCTGCAGATAGGCCAGGGCCGACAGCATGCCCGACAGCAGCCCCACGAGCCCGTGCCAGGCCTGGTCCTGCTGCATGCTGGGGCGCAGCACCAGGGCCACGCCGAGGAAGCCGACCAGCACGGTGGCGATGAGCCGGCCGTCGGCCGCCCGCCCGCCCATCAGCACGGCCCCGCCGATCAGGAACAGCGCCATCCACACCGAGGACATGTAGTTCAGCGTCATGGCCGTCGGCAGGGGCAGCTTGCCAATGGCATAGAACCACAGCGACAGCGCGATGACGCCGGAGAGGCTGCGCCAGAAGTGCATGGCCGGCACGGCGGTGCGCAGGCTCAGCCCGCGCGCGAGCACGAGGCTGCCCACCATCGCCACGCCGACGAGGCCGCGGTACATGACGATCTCGCCCGGGCCGTACTCGGCCGAGGCCAGCTTCACGCACACGCCCATGGTGGCGAAGAGCAGGGTGGCCAGGGCCATCATGACGGAAGCGGGCATCGTGCGGCGGAGGATATCGGCAAAGAAAAACCGCCCAGGGCGCGGGGCCGATGGGCGGTTGGCGGACGCGTGGGCGTCAGAACTTCATCTCGCGGCGGTACCACTCATGGAAGTGCTTCATGCCGTCCTCCATGGGGCTCTGGTAGGGCCCGACCTCGTTGTCGCCCCGGTCCATCAGGGCCTTGCGACCCCAGTCCATGCGCAGCGCGATCTCGTCGTCCTCGATGCAGGTCTCCATGTAGGCGGCCTGGTTCGCCTCGACGAACTCGCGCTCGAAGGCGGCGATTTCCTCGGGGTAGTAGAACTCGACGATGTTGGTCGTCTTCTGCGGGCCCTTGGGGTGCAGCGTGGAAACCACCAGCACGTGCGGATACCACTCGACCATGATGTGCGGGTACAGCGTCAGCCAGATGGCGCCCTGCTCGGGCGGCTGGCCGTTGCGGAAGCCCAGCACCTGCTGGTGCCACTTCTTGTAGACGGGCGAGCCCGGCGTCTTGAGGTCCTTGTGGATGCCGACGGTCTGCACCGAGTGGTTGGTGCCGAACTCCCAGGCGAGGTCGTCACAGGTGACGAACTGGCCGAGGCCCGGGTGGAAGGGGCCGACGTGGTAGTCCTCGAGGTAGACCTCGATGAAGGTCTTCCAGTTGTAGTCGCACTCGTGGACCTGGACCTTGTCGAGCACGTAGCCGCTGAAGTCGAGGTCGCGGGCCTTGGCGATGCGCGAGAGCTCGCCGGCGATGTCGCGGCCGTTGTCCTCGAACAGCAGGCCGTTCCATTCCCGCAGCTGGTAGCGGTTCAGGTGCTGGCAGGGGTCGTGGTCGAAGTGCGGGGCGCCGACGAGCGTGCCCTTGAGGTCGTAGGTCCAGCGGTGCAGCGGGCAGACGATGTTGCTCTTCGTGTTGCCACGGCCGCGCAGCATCACCGCCTGGCGGTGGCGGCAGACGTTGGAGATCAGCTCGATGCCGTCCGGCGTGCGCACGAGTGCGCGCCCCTCGCCCTCCTGGGGCAGGGCGTGGTAGTCGCCGACCTCGGGCACGCTCAGGGCATGGCCAAGGTAGCGGGGTCCGGCCTGGAAGATGAGTTCGAGTTCCCTGCGGAACAAGCCCTCGTCGAAGTAGGAAGAAACCGGCAGCTGGGTAACGCTGCTGTCAAGCGCTGAGAGAGTGAGGCTCAGGTCGGACATGATCCAAGAGGGTCTCCAAGAAACCAATGTCAACCCCCCGGGCCCGTCACCATGACGACGACCGCGTGGGTTGCGTCTGCGGGTGCGGAACCGGGTTTGTGTCAAAAAGCCCGGCCGATCGCAGCGCGACTGCCGGGCTCCCAAGGCTCGCGACCCATCATTCCGGGCGGCGGGCGAGGGCGGGATTGTAGCCGGGGTCCGGCATGCCTGCCTTGTGAGCTGGATCAAGCATGAGGGGCATTGGCCGGTACGTACTCGTTACATTGCTCGAGATTGATCCGGTCGCGCCTTGTTGGCACCCCACTACAATGCGCCTTTCGCATTTCTATGAGCAAAGTCACAGCGACTCCCCATCCGGCCCCCGGCAGTCCCGACGCGGCGGCCGTGGATCTCAGCTACGAGCAGGCGCTCGGTGAGCTGGAGCGACTCGTGGCTGCGATGGAGGCGGGGCAGTTGCCCCTGGATCAGCTTCTGGACAGCTACCGGCGTGGCGCGACGCTCCTGGCCCTGTGCCGGGACCGCCTGCAGGCCGTCGAGCAGCAGGTCAAGGTGCTCGAGACGGGCGAGATGCGTCCGTGGGAGGACGAATAACGAATGGATGCAGGCGTGTTTGATCAATGGGCCGCGCGCAGTCTGGCGCAGGTGGAACAGGCATTGGATGAATGGACGCCGGCCGATGCCCCGGCGGGTCTCGGCGAGGCCATGCGCTACGCCGTGCTCGGCGCCGGCAAGCGGCTGCGCCCGCTCCTGGTGCTGGCCGCCGCCGAGGCGGCCCAGTCGTCATGCGAGGCGGCGCTGCGTGCCGCCTGCGCGGTCGAGCTGATCCACGCCTACTCCCTGGTCCATGACGACATGCCTTGCATGGACAACGACGTCCTGCGCCGCGGCAAGCCCACGGTGCATGTGCAGTTCGGCGAGGCCCAGGCCATGCTGGCGGGCGACGCCATGCAGGCCCTGGCCTTCGAGGTGCTGACGCCCGACGGCGGCATGGACGCCGCGCTGCAGGCGCGCCTGTGCCGCCTGCTCGCCCGCGCCTCCGGCCATGCCGGCATGGCCGGCGGCCAGGCCATCGACCTCGCCAGCATCGGCAAGTCCCTCGACGAAACCGCCCTGCGCGACATGCACCGCCGCAAGACGGGCGTGCTGCTGCAGGCCAGCGTGCTGATGGGCGCGGCCTGCGGCGACGTCTCCGGCACGGCCTGGCAATCGCTGAGCGACTACGGCGCGGCCCTGGGGCTCGCGTTCCAGGTCGTGGACGACATCCTGGACGTCACCCAGGACTCCGCCGTGCTCGGCAAGACCGCCGGCAAGGACCAGGCCTGTGACAAGCCCACCTACGTGAGCCTGATGGGCCTTGACGGCGCCCGCGCCTACGCCGAGCAGCTGCGAGCCCAGGCCCATGCGGCCCTCGCCGCCAGCGGCCTCGAGAACACGGCCTGGCTCAGCGTGCTGGCCGACAAGGTCGTGGACCGCGACAACTGACCCAAGAAGAAGAGCAGGGTTCCCTCATGAGCTTTCCCTTGCTGCAGACCATTGACAGCCCCGCCGACCTGCGCCGCCTCCCGCGTGCGCAGCTCAAGCAGCTGGCGGACGAGCTGCGCGCCTATGTGCTGGAGAGCGTGTCCAAGACAGGCGGCCACCTCGGCTCCAACCTGGGCACGGTCGAGCTGACCGTCGCGCTGCACTACGTCTTCAACACGCCCGAAGACCGCCTCGTGTGGGACGTGGGCCACCAGACCTACCCCCACAAGGTGCTCACCGGCCGCCGGGACCGCATGCCCGGCCTGCGCCAGCTGGGCGGCATCAGCGGCTTCCCGCGCCGTGACGAGAGCGAGTACGACACCTTCGGCACCGGCCACTCCTCCACGTCGATCTCGGCCGCGCACGGCATGGCCATGGCCGCCAAGATCAAGGGCGAGGACCGCAAGGCCGTGGCCATCATCGGCGATGGCGCCATGACGGCCGGCATGGCCTTCGAGGCCCTGAACAACGCGGGCGTCGCCCATGGCGGCCTGATGGGCGACGTGCTGGTCATTCTGAACGACAACGACATGTCGATCAGCCCGCCCGTCGGCGCCCTCAACAAGTACCTGGCCCGCCTGATGAGCGGCAGCTTCTACGCCGCCGCCCGCGAAGGCGCCAAGAGCGTGCTCAAGAACACGCCCCTGTACGAGTTCGCCCGCCGCTTCGAGGAGCACACCAAGGGCATGGTGGTGCCCGGCACCATCTTCGAGGAGTTCGGCTTCAACTACGTCGGCCCGATCGACGGCCACGACCTCGACTCCCTCATCCCCACGCTCGAGAACCTGCGCGACCGCGGCGGCCCGCAGTTCCTGCACGTGGTCACGAAGAAGGGCGCCGGCTACAAGCTGGCCGAGGCCGACCCGGTCAAGTACCACGCCGCCTCGGGCAAGTTCGACCCGGCCGTGGGCTTCGTCAAGTCGGCCACGCCGGCCAAGCCGACCTTCACCCAGATCTTCGGCGAGTGGCTCTGCGACATGGCCGAGCAGGACCCGCGTCTCGTCGGCATCACGCCGGCCATGCGCGAAGGGTCGGGCATGGTGGAGTTCCACAAGCGCTTCCCCACCCGCTACCACGACGTCGGCATTGCCGAGCAGCATTCGGTGACCTTCGCCGCGGGCCTGGCCTGCGAGGGCCTGAAGCCTGTCGTCGCGATCTACTCGACCTTCCTGCAGCGCGCCTATGACCAGCTGGTCCACGACGTCGCCCTGCAGAACCTGGACGTGCTCTTCGCACTCGACCGCGCCGGCCTCGTGGGGGCGGACGGCGCCACGCACGCCGGCAACTACGACATCGCCTTCACCCGCTGCATCCCGCTGATGAGCGTGCTGACGCCGGCCGACGAGAACGAGTGCCGCCAGGCGCTCTACACCGGCTATCAGCACGTGGGCCCGGTCACGGTGCGCTACCCGCGCGGCTCGGGCGTCGGCACCGTCATTGAGAAGGACATGCAGGCCTGGCCCTGGGGCAAGGGCGAGATCCGCCGCGAATCCGGCAAGCCGCAAGGCCGCGCCGGCGCGCCGCGCATCGCCATCCTCGCCTTCGGCACGGTGCTGTATCCGGCCCTGCAGGCCGCCGAGCAGCTGGACGCCACGGTGGCCAACATGCGCTTCGTGAAGCCGCTGGATGTGGACCTGGTCCGCGAGCTGGCCGAGAGCCACGACGCCTTCGTGACCGTCGAGGAAGGTTGCATCATGGGCGGCGCCGGCAGTGCCGTGATGGAGGCGCTGCAGTCCATGGGCCTGAACCTGCCCGTGCTGCAGCTGGGCCTGCCCGACCAGTTCGTCGAGCATGGCGATCCCGCCAAGCTGATGGCCCAGTGCGGGCTCGACGCCACCGGCATCGCCCAGTCCATCCTGCAGCGTTTCGGCGCGCGACCCGAGCTGCTGCGCCCGGCCGTGAACGAGTGAGGCGGCGGGGCCCGCCATCGGGCCCGGCTCGCGGCTCGCGCGGCCGCCGCCTGAAGTCACGCGGTCGGCGTTTTTAGAGACCTTGCCCGCACGGGGTTTCCCCTGACCGTGTCATGCTTGCGGCTTCCGGCGCCATCCCGGCCGGCCGTTCCAGAATTCTATGAACCAAGTCACCAGCAGCCTGCACATCCCCGACACCCAAAGCGAGCGCGACGAGCGCCACCTCGTGATCCAGCGCGTCGGGGTCAAGGATGTGCGCTATCCGCTGCAGCTGCGCCTGGGCCAGGACGCCCAGCCGACCGTCGGGACCTGGACGCTGGACGTGCTGCTGCCGGCCGAGAAGAAGGGCACGCACATGTCCCGCTTCGTGGCCTGGCTGGATGCGCTGAAGGACCCGCTGGACGCCGGCGTGCTGCGCCGCCTGCACGAGCAGATGCTGGCGAAGCTCGAGGCGCGCGATGGCCGCATCGAGGTGCGCTTCACCTTCTTCCTGCGCAAGCGGGCGCCGGTGTCGGGCATCGAGAGCCTGCTGGACTACGAGGGCGCCTTCATCACCGAGACCCGCGACGGTCGCAGCCGCGTGTGGCTGGAGATCGCGGCGCCGGTGAAGAGCCTGTGCCCCTGCTCCAAGGAAATCTCCGACTACGGCGCCCACAACCAGCGCTCGCGCGTCACGATCCGCGTCGAGCTGCTCGACGACAGCCTGGGCCTGGCCGAGCTCGTCCGCGTGGCCGAGCAGAGCGCCTCCAGCGAGATCTGGCCGCTGCTCAAGCGCGCCGATGAGAAGTGGATCACCGAGCACGCCTACGAGAACCCCAAGTTCGTCGAGGACCTCGTGCGCGACGTGGCCCTGCGCCTGAACGCCGAGCCGCGCATCGGCGCCTACCGGGCCGAGGTCGAGAACTTCGAGTCCATCCACAACCACAGCGCCTACGCCTGCATCGAGCGCGGCTGACGCGGCCGGGCCCCTGAGGCCTGACGCCGGCTACGCCATTTCAGGCCTCCCGCATTCGCCCCGCGGTATCCGGCTGCAGCACCGCCTGCAGTGCCAAGGCCTGCGCCTGCGCCTCTGCGGCCAGGCTGTCGATGAAGACCTCGAGCAGCGCGTGCCGGCTGCGCAGCTGCGCCTGCACCCGGTAGACCCGGTACGGCACCGACACCCGCAAGCGTCGCAGCTGCAGCCCCTGCCCGCTGAAGCGCAGCGCCGTCAGCGGATTCAGGACGGACAACCCCAGCCCCTGGCGCACGCATTCGCAGATGGCCGCGGCGCTGTGCGTCTCCACGGGCAGCCGCCGCGCGACACCGGCTTCGCCGAAGAGGGCATCGAGCTGCTGGCGGTAGGGATCCTCGCCGGCCAGGCTGATGAAGGGCTGGTCGCGGAAATCGTCCAGACCGAGGACGGGCCGCGCCAGCAGCGGGTGATGCTGCGGCAGCACGGCGACCTCGTCGGCCTCGAACAGCAGCTCGCTCTGCGTGCCCGGCGGCGACTGGGCCTGCTCGCTCAGCCCGAGGTCGTAGCGCTGCTCGCTGAGCCATTCCTCCAACAGCGGGGATTCCTGAGGCGTGATGCGCAGCCGCCCCTCGGGGGCCAGGTCTTGCCAGCGCTTGCAGGCGCCCGGCAGCAGGGCCTGGGTCAGGGCCGGCAGGCTCAGGACCTCCAGCACCGAGTCCTGCCCCTGCGCGAGGGCGCGCGCCCGCTGCACGACGCGGTCCAGCCCGGCGTAGCTGCGCTGCACCTCCTCGAACAGCGCCAGCGCCGCCTGCGTGGGCTTGAGCCGGCCCCGCACCCGGTCGAAGAGGGCGTAGCCGAGCAGGTACTCGAGCCGGGCCAGCTCGCGGCTGAGCGTGGGCTGCGAGGTGTGCAGGCTGCGCGCGGCCTCGCTGACGCCCCCGCTGAGCATCAGGGCCCGGAAGATGTCGATGTGGCGATGGCTGATCAGCTCGGCATGCATGCGCAAAGCATATCAAAAATGAATTGATGGCAAATGTTTTGCTATTTGTGGATATGCAAGGCGCGCGGCATGCTGTGAGGCATTCCTGATCCTCTTTCGGTGCCGACCATGACCCTGCCTCTGAATCCCGCCCGCATCCAGCAACTGGCCCAGCAGTTCGGCACCCCGCTGTGGACCTATGACGCACCGACGATCCGCGAGCGCATCGCGGCGCTGAAGGCCTTCGACACGATCCGCTTCGCCCAGAAGGCCTGCTCCAACACCCACCTGCTGCGCCTGATGCGGGAGCAGGGCGTGAAGGTGGACGCCGTCTCGCGTGGCGAGATCCTGCGCGCCCTGGCCGCTGGCTACCAGCCCGGCACGCCCGCGCAGGAGATCGTCTTCACGGCCGATCTGCTGGACCGCGCGACGCTGGACACCGTCGTGGAGCACCGCATCCCGGTGAACGCCGGTTCCATCGACATGCTGCGCCAGCTGGGCCCGCGCTCGGCCGGCCACCCCGTGTGGCTGCGCATCAACCCCGGCTTCGGCCACGGTCACAGCAACAAGACCAACACCGGCGGCGAGCACAGCAAGCACGGCATCTGGCACGCCGAGCTGGGCGCGGCGCTGGCCGAGGTGAAGGCGCAGGGCCTGCAGCTCTACGGCCTGCACATGCACATCGGCTCGGGCGTGGACTACCGCCACCTGGCCCAGGTCTGCGATGCCATGGTCGAGCTGGTGAAGCAGGTGAAGGCCGCGGGCCTGGACCTGCAGGCGATCTCCAGTGGTGGCGGGCTCTCCATTCCCTACCGCGAGGGCGATCCGGTGGTCGACACCGCCCACTACTTCGGCCTCTGGGACACCGCCCGCCAGCAGGCCGGCGCCCTGCTGGGTCATGCGCTGCACCTGGAGATCGAACCGGGCCGCTACCTCGTGGCGGAGTCCGGCAGCCTGATCACCGAGGTCCGCGCCGTCAAGGATGCGGGCTGCAACCACTTCATGATGGTCGACGCGGGCTTCAACGAGCTGATGCGCCCCGCCATGTACGGCGCCTTCCATGCGATGAGCCTGGTGCCGCAGGACGGCGTCCAGCGCCCGGCCCGCCCGACGGTGGTGGCCGGCCCGCTGTGCGAGTCCGGGGACGTCTTCACCCAAGGCGATGGCGGCGTGGTCCAGCCGCAGCCGCTGCCGCAGGCGCAGGTGGGCGACCTGCTGGTGATCCATGACACCGGGGCCTATGGCGCGTCCATGTCCAGCAACTACAACTCGCGGCCCCTGATCGCCGAGGTGCTGCTGGACGGCGCGGACGCCCGCCTGATCCGCCGCCGCCAGACGGTGGAGGAACTGCTGGCCCTGGAAACCGGCCTGTGAAGGCCGCGTGACAGAGAATTTCTATCGAATCATCCATTTGATAGGGGTGTTCAATAGCCAGTGCCAATAGGGGCGATTTGATAAATCAAAGCTAAGGGACTCGGGATGACCATAAGATTCAGTCCATCCCAACAACCCCACAGCGGAGATTCCCGATGTCCCTGATCAACACCCAAGTCCAGCCCTTCAAGACCGAAGCCTTCCATAACGGCAAGTTCGTCGAAGTGAGCGATGCCAGCCTGAAGGGCAAGTGGTCCGTGCTGGTGTTCATGCCCGCCGCCTTCACCTTCAACTGCCCGACCGAAGTGGAAGACGCTGCCGACCAGTACGCCGAATTCCAGAAGGCCGGTGCCGAGATCTACATCGTCACGACCGACACGCACTTCTCGCACAAGGTGTGGCACGAGACCTCCCCCGCCGTGGGCAAGGCCAAGTTCCCGCTGGTGGGCGACCCCACCCACAAGCTGACCCGCGCCTTCGGCGTGCACATCGAGGAAGAAGGCCTGGCCCTGCGCGGCACCTTCGTGATCAACCCCGACGGCGTGATCAAGACCGCTGAAGTGCACGACAACGCCATCGCCCGCGACATGAAGGAAACGCTGCGCAAGCTGCGCGCCGCCCAGTACGTCGCCAGCCACCCCGGCCAGGTCTGCCCCGCCAAGTGGAACGAAGGCGCCAAGACCCTGACCCCCTCGCTGGACCTGGTCGGCAAGATCTGACCCCCTGATGTCCCACCCCCGGAGCGCCTGCGGCGCTCCCTCTCAAGGGGGCGAGCCCGATGGCCCGGCAAAGCCGGATCCACGGGCTCCGCTCGACCCAATCCCTCGAGCCATCCTCAAAGCGCCCTGAGTGTCATGGGTGCTTTCAGAGTGGCTTGGATGACCACGACTGAACAAGGAGCACACCATGTTGGACGCCGCACTGAAGGAACAGCTCAAGGCCTACCTGGAGCGCGTTCGCGAGCCCTTCGAGATCGTCGCCTCGCTCGACGACTCGGCCACCGCGGCCGAGATGAAGGAGCTGCTGCAAGAGATCGACGGCATGTGCGACAAGATCCAGCTGCGCCTGGACGGCACCGATGCCCGCAAGCCCTCCTTCAGCCTGCAGCGCCTGGGCACGCAGCAAAGCCTCCGCTTCGCCGGCCTGCCCCTGGGCCACGAGTTCACCTCGCTGGTGCTGGCCCTGCTGTGGACGGGCGGCCATCCGCCCAAGGTCGAGCAGGACGTGATCGACCAGATTCAGTCCCTGGACGGCGACTTCCGCTTCGAGGTCTACATGAGCCTCAGCTGCCACAACTGCCCGGACGTGGTGCAGGCGCTGTCGCTGATGGCCGTGCTCAACCCCAAGGTCAAGACGGTCGTGATCGAAGGCGGCGCCTTCCAGGAGGAGGTGACGACCCGCGAGATCATGGCCGTGCCCTCCGTCTACCTGAACGGCCAGCACTTCGGTTCGGGCCGCATGACGGTGGAGGAGATCGTCGCCAAGCTGGACACCGGCGCCGCGGCTCGCGACGCCGCGAAGCTCAGCGCCAAGGATCCGTATGAAGTGCTGATCGTCGGCGGCGGCCCCGCCGGTGCGGCCGCGGCCGTGTATGCCGCCCGCAAGGGCATCCGCGTGGGCGTGGCCGCTGAGCGCTTCGGCGGGCAGGTGAACGACACGCTGGCCATCGAGAACTACATCTCCGTGCTGGAGACCGACGGCCCGAAGTTCGCCATGGCGCTGGAGGCCCACGTGAAGGCCTACGACGTGGACATCATGAACCTGCAGCGCGCCGAGAAGCTGATCCCCGCCGCGCAGCCGGGCGGCCTGATCGAGGTGCAGCTGGCCAATGGCGCGATGCTCAAGAGCCGCAGCGTCATCCTCTCGACCGGCGCCCGCTGGCGCAACATCAACGTGCCCGGCGAGGCCGAGTACAAGAACAAGGGCGTGGCCTACTGCCCGCACTGCGACGGCCCGCTGTTCAAGGGCAAGCGCGTGGCGGTGATCGGCGGCGGCAACTCGGGCGTCGAGGCCGCGATCGACCTGGCCGGCATCGTGGCCCACGTGACGCTGCTGGAGTTCGGCGACCAGCTCCGTGCCGACGCCGTGCTGGTGGACAAGCTCAAGAGCCTGCCCAATGTGGTCATCCACACCCAGGCCCAGACCACCGAACTGACGGGCGACGGCAACAAGCTCAATGGCCTGCGCTACACCGACCGCGCGACGGGCACCGAGCACCACGTCGAGCTGGAAGGCGTCTTTGTGCAGATCGGCCTCGTGCCCAACACCGAGTGGCTCAAGGGCACGCTGGAGCTGTCGAAGTTCGGCGAGATCATCGTGGACCACCACGGCCGCACCTCGCTGCCGGGCGTGTTTGCGGCGGGTGACGCGACGACCGTGCCCTTCAAGCAGATCGTCATCGCCGCGGGCGACGGCGCCAAGGCCGCCCTGGGCGCCTTCGACTACCTGATCCGCACGCCGGCCGCGGCCTGAGGAGGCGGGCCCGCGGGCAGGGTCAGGTGTTGACAGGCTGGCGGCTGCGCCACCAGCCTTCGGCGCTGTAGACCGCCAGCGCGGCCCAGATCAGCCCGAAGCCCAGCACGCGGGCGGCCGAGAAGGGCTCGTGGTACAGCCACACGCCCAGCATGAACTGGATGCTGGGTGAGATGTACTGCAGCAGGCCCAGCGTGGCCATCGGGATGCGGCGGGCGCCGGCCGCGAACAGCAGCAGCGGCGCCGCGGTGAGCGGGCCGGCCAGCAGCAGCAGGCCGATCAGGCCGGTGTCGCCGCTGCTCAGCGCGCCCTGGCCCTGATGGCCCCACCACGCCAGCCCGATGATCGCGGCGGGCGCCACGACGAGGCACTCCAGCACCAGTCCCTCGAGCGCGCCGAGGACGGCGATCTTGCGCAGCAGGCCGTAGACGCCGAAGCTGCCGGCGAGGATCAGCGCGACCCAGGGCAGGCGCCCCGTCTGCAGCGTCAGCCACAGCACGCCGGCCGCGGCGAGCCCCACGGCGGCCCATTGCGCCGGCCGCGGGCGCTCGTGCAGGAAGAAGTAGCCGAGCGCCACATTGACCAGCGGGTTGATGAAGTAGCCGAGGCTGGCATCCAGCACGTGGTCGTGCTGCACGGCCCAGACATAGGTCAGCCAGTTGGCCGAGAGCAGCAGCGCCGAGGCCGTGAAGGTGGCCAGCACCTTGGGACTGCGCAGCACCGGCCCGAGCCAGGCCCAGCGCCGCATCACGGTCAGCACCCCGACCATCAGCAGCAGGCACCAGACGATGCGATGGGCCACGACCTCCAGCGAGGGCACGCCGGCGAGGTGCTTGAAATAGAGCGGGAACAGGCCCCACAGGGCGTAGGCGAGGGCGGCGCTGATGACGCCTTGGCGCAGGGATGCGGTCATGGGGACGGGTGCTGCTTCGGGAATGGGGCGGCCGGCGGCCGGGCCCCGGGGCAGCGGCATTGTGGCCGGCCGGGCCTCGCTTGTCCCGCGCTGGGGCATTCGGGGTGCGCCGGTGTCCAAAGTCATGGCGGGTAAGTCCGCTTCGGACGGCGACGCCTTCCCGGCCTAATGCGGAGCATGCCCCGCATCGTGTTCACAGCCCAGCTGCAGCGCTTCGTCGAGGCGCCGGACTGCGAGGTCACGGCCCCCGTGCTGCGCGAGGCGCTGGCGCAGGCCTTCGACGCCCATCCGCGCCTGCGCGGCTATGTGCTGGACGATCAGGGCCATCTGCGGGTCAACGTGGTGATTTACGTCGATGGGCGGGTGGTCCATGATCGCCAGCGGCTGGATCAGGCGCTGCAGCCCGCCTCCGTCGTGCATGTGCTGCAGGCCCTGTCCGGGGGCTGAGCGCAGCGTCCGGGAGTCCACATCAAGGAGCCAAGCATGAGTCTGCAAGCCTGGGTGGCCACCCGCAAGGGCCTGTTCGAACTGCAGCACGAGGGGGCGAAGGGCTGGCGCGTCGCCGGCACGAGCTTCCTGGGCGATCCGGTCAGCATGGTGCTGCCGCGCGGCGCCGGGGCCTTCGGCGGGCGGATGCTCGCGGGGCTGAACCTCGGGCATTTCGGGGTCAAGGTGCAGGCGTCCGACGACGGGGGCAAGACCTGGCACGAGCTGCCGGCGCCCGCCTACCCGCCTCAGCCGGACGGGGCCACCGGCCCGGCCTGGAAGCTGGTGCAGATCTGGTCCCTGGAGCGCGACGCCTCGCGCCTGTGGTGCGGCACGAATCCCGGCGGGCTGTTCCGCAGCGATGACGGCGGCGCCAGCTGGGCGCTGCAGCAGGGCCTGTGGGATCGCCCGGAGCGGCTCGAGTGGTTCGGCGGCGGCTACGACAGCCCGGGCATCCATTCCATCTGCCCGCATCCGCAGGCACCGGACGAGCTGCTGCTGGGCATCAGCTGCGGTGGCGTCTGGCGTTCGGCCGATGCCGCGACGAGCTGGGAGCTGCTCGGCGAGGGGCTCATGGCCGACTACATGCCGCCCGAGCTGCAGGCCGTGTTGAACACGCAGGACCCGCATCGCATCGTGCGCTGCGCCGCGCAGCCGGAGGTGCTCTGGTGCCAGCATCACTGCGGCATCTGGCGCAGTACCGACAACGGCCGGCACTGGCAGCGGCTGCAGGGACCGGTGTCGAGCTTCGGCTTCGCGGTGGCCGCGCACCCGGCCGAGGCCGGCACCGCCTGGTTCGTGCCGGCCGTCAAGGACCAGTGCCGGGTGCCCGTCGACGGCGCCCTGTGCGTGCAGCGGACCCGCGACGGCGGACAGAGCTTCGAGGTGCTGCGCGAGGGGCTGCCGCAGGCCGGCTGCTACGACCTGGTCTACCGCCACGGTCTGGCCGTCGACAGCAGCGGGCGCCATCTGCTGATGGGCAGCACCACCGGCGGGCTCTGGGCCAGCGACGATGGCGGCGACCATTGGCAAGACCTGACCCTGCGCCTGCCTCCCATCTATGCCGTGCGGTTCGAGGGCGGCTGAGCCGCGAACCGATCTTCCACTTCCACCACTTCCGATGATGTCCGTGAAGCGAATTGCACCGATCTCCAGCGCCGTGGCGCTCCTGTGCCTGGTCCAGCAGGCGCTGGCCCAGACGCCGCCCGCGGCACCGGCCGCGCCGGCGCCTTACGACCTCAAGGCCAACTACACCAAGTACGAGTACAAGGTGCCCACGCGTGACGGCAAGCAGCTGTTCACGGTGGTCTATGTGCCCAAGGAGGTCGAGGCCTCGGGCAAGCGCTATCCCTTCCTGATGACGCGCACGCCCTACAGCTGCGGGCCCTATGGCGTGGACCGCTACGGCAGCCGCTTCGCGCCCAGCGAGGACTTCCTCAAGGCCGGCTACATCTTCGTGTGCCAGGACGTGCGGGGGCGCTACATGTCGGAGGGCGTCTACCAGGAGATGGCGCCGATCAAGGCGAACAAGGGGCCGAAGGACGCCGACGCCAGCACGGACATGCACGACACGGTGCAATGGCTGCTGGACCACGTGAAGGGACACAACGGCCGGCTGGGCCTATGGGGCATCTCCTACCCGGGCTACTACACCTCCACCGGCATCATCGACTCGCATCCCGCGATCAAGGCGGCCTCGCCGCAGGCGCCCATCGCGGACTACTTCCACCGCGATGACGGCTACCACGGCGGCGCCGTGATGCTGGCCCACAACTACGGCTTCCTCACGGCCTTCAGGCCACAGGAGAACCCGACGGTGGAGCCCAAGCGCTGGACGACCTTCGACTACAACAGCAAGGACGCCTACGACTACTTCCTGAAGCTGGGCAACCTCGACAGCATCGCCAAGTCCATCGGCAAGGAGCGCAACCCCTACTTCGACGAGCTGATCCAGAACGACCGCTACAACGACTACTGGAAGGCACGCTCGGTCGGGCCGCATCTGAAGAACATCAAGGCGGCGGTGCTGACGGTGGGCGGCTGGTTCGACGCCGAGGACCTCTCGGGCGCGCTGGCGACCTACCAGTTCATCGAGAAGCAGAACCCGGGCATCAGCAATGCGCTGGTGATGGGCCCCTGGATCCATGGCGGCTGGGTGCGCACGGTGGGCAAGGGCCTGGGGGCCGTGGACTTCGGCAGCAAGACGAGCGAGTACTTCCAGAAGCAGATCCTGCTGCCCTTCTTCGAGCAGCACCTGCGCGGCGGGGCCGATGCCAAGCTGCCCGAGGCCAGCATCTTCGAGACGGGCACCAATGTCTGGCGCCAGTACAGCGCCTGGCCGCCGGCCGAGGCGAAGGCGCGCAGCCTCTATCTGCAGGCGGGGGGGCGGCTGTCGTGGACGGCGCCGGGCGCCGGCAAGGCGGAGTTCGACAGCTATGTGAGCGATCCCGGCAAGCCGGTGCCCTTCATAGGCTATGCCTCGCTGGGCATGCCGCAGGAGTACATGGTGGCGGACCAGCGCTTCGCGTCCACGCGGCCCGATGTGCTGGTCTACCAGACGGAGGTGCTGGAGGACGACGTGACGGTGGCGGGGCCGGTGAGCCCGCGGCTCTTCGTGTCCACCACGGGCACGGATGCGGACTGGGTGGTGAAGCTGATCGACGTCTATCCGGCGGACGCAGGGGACGAGACGCCGCGCAACCGGGAGCAGATCGCCGACGTGCCGCCGCCGCCGGGCTTCCAGCTGGGCGGCTATCAGCAGCTGGTGCGGGGGGATCCGCTGCGCAGCCGCTTCCGCAAGAGCTTCGAGAAGCCGGAGGCGATGGTGCCGGGGCAGGTGGAGGAGATCCGCTTCGACATCCCGGACGTGGCGCACACCTTCCGCCGCGGGCACCGGATCATGGTGCAGATCCAGAGCTCGTGGTTCCCGCTGATCGACCGCAATCCGCAGACCTTCGTGCAGATCCGCAGCGCGAAGCTGGAGGACTTCAAGGCGGCGACGCAGAAGGTCTTCCACTGGAAGGATCAGCCGTCGGCGGTGCAGTTGCGGGTGATCGAGGGCGGGCGCTGATCCGCGGATCTGCGGATGAAGGGCCCCTGCGTGGTGCCCTTGTTCATGGGGTGACGATGAGCGCGTCGCCAGGAGGTGGGCGGGCACGATGGCTCCGTGTCCTCCGCCGTCGCCGTGCCGGCGACGGCTCCCCCTTTTACCTGCGCCATCGCACCCGCCCACCTCCTGGCTCTTGGAGCGCCGAGCGCCTGCGAGGGAAGGCCCGATCAAGTGTGGGGAACGGGAACGCCTCCCTCCTGCTCGGCTTGCCGGCTCCAATCGCCCCGTTGCAGCATCGCAGCCCACTCCGGCCCCGGCGGCGCCTGGAGCGTCAGCGTCTCACCCGTCTGCGGATGCCGCAGTGACAGCGTCCAGGCGTGCAGCCACAGGCGCTGCAGGCCCAGGAACTCGGCCACCGCCCGGTTGTGCGCGCCCTTGCCATGCGTGGCGTCGCCCACGAGCGGGTGCGCGATGTGCTTGAAGTGGCGGCGGATCTGGTGGCGGCGGCCGCTGTGGGGCGCGGCCTCGACGAGGGCGTAGCGGCTCTCGGGGAAGCGGCCGTCCACGCTGAAGGGCCAGGCCACGCGGGCCAGGCAGCGGTAGTCGGTGCGCGAGTCGAGCAAGACCTGACCCTGCGACGGCCGCTCCGGGTCGCGCGCCAGCGGATGGTCGATGACGCCGGCGTCCTGCGGCCAGCCGCGCACCAGCGCCAGGTAGCGCTTGCGCGGCTCGCCCTGCTCGAAGGCCTGACCCAGGCGCGAGGCCGTGTCGGCGTCCAGTGCGAACGCGAGCGGGCCGGAGGTGCCCTTGTCGAGCCGGTGCGCCGGCCAGACGGGGCGGCCGAGCTGGTCCCGCAGCATCTGCAGGGCGAAGCGCTCCTCGTGGGCATCGAGCGCGGTGCGGTGCACGAGCAGGCCGGCCGGCTTGTCGATGATGGCGAGGTGCTCGTCGAGGTAGAGCAGCGGCAGCGGTGGCAGGGGAGCCGCCGGGGTCGCCGGGGCCGTTGGGTCGGGGGACGCTTCGCTCACCGCAGGTCCCCGTCCAGGTAGTGCCACTGCCCGTCCACGCGCACGAAGCGGCTCGTCTCGTGCAGCCGGAAGGCGCGGCCGCCCAGCTTCGAGCGGGCCACGAATTCCACCGTGGCGTGGTCGGCGTCCTGCTGCGCGCGAGCCTTGATCTGCAGGCCCAGCCACTTCAGGCCGGCCTCGTTGGCATCCAGCGTGGCGGGGCGGGTGTCGGGGTGCCAGGTGGCGCGCAGGTAGTCCAGCAGGTCGAGCGTGAAGGCGCTGTAGCGGGAGCGCATGAGCGCCTCGGCATCCGGCGCATCCCAGCGGCCGGTAGCGGCGAAGCGCTGGTGCAGGGCGCCGCAGCAGGCGGCGTAGGCGAGGGGGCGGGCCTTCGCGTCGGTGCGGCCGCAGGGGCAGGGGGCGTCGAGGAGGGCGGCGTCGATCATGGCGGCATCATGCCAGCTGACAGGAGCGTGTCGCCGGCCTCTCTAAAATGCGCAGATGACCGCCCACCCCCACGACGCCCCCGGCCCCGATTCCCTCGACGATCTCTTCGGCGACGCCCCCGCGCCGCGGCCGTCCTTTGCCGGATCGGGCCGTGGCGAGGCCCAGAACGGCCTGCTCAAGGGCCTGAATCCCGAGCAGCTGGCCGCCGTCACCCTGGGGCAGGAACCGGCGCTGATCCTCGCCGGCGCGGGCTCGGGCAAGACCCGCGTGCTGACCACCCGCATCGCCTGGCTGCTGAACCAGGGCCTCGCGACGCCCGGCGGCATCATGGCCGTGACCTTCACCAACAAGGCCTCGAAGGAGATGCTCACGCGGCTCTCGGCCATGCTGCCCTACAACGTGCGGGGCATGTGGATCGGCACCTTCCACGGTCTGTGCAACCGCTTCCTGCGCGCGCACTGGAAGCTGGCGGGGCTGCCGCAGGGCTTCCAGATCCTCGACGCCTCGGACACCGTCTCGGCCGTCAAGCGCGTCATCAAGGCCATGAACCTCGATGAGGAGCGCTTCGTGCCCAAGCAGGTCAGCTGGTTCATCGCCGGCGCCAAGGAGGACGGCCTGCGCCCCAAGGACATCGACCTGCGCGACGAGCAGACGCGCAAGCTCGCGGACATCTACCAGGCCTACGAGGACCAGTGCAAGCGCGAGGGCGTGGTGGACTTCGCCGAGCTCATGCTGCGCGCCTACGAGCTGCTGCGCGACAACGCCGCCCTGCGCGAGCACTACCAGCACCGCTTCCAGTACCTGCTGGTGGACGAGTTCCAGGACACCAACAAGCTGCAGTACGCCTGGCTGAAGATGTTCGCGCCGCCGGGCCGCGGGCAGGGCGTGTTCGCGGTGGGTGACGACGACCAGAGCATCTACGCCTTCCGCGGCGCCCGCGTGGGCAATATGAGCGACTTCGAGCGCGAGTACCGCGTGCACCGCGTGGTCAAGCTGGAGCAGAACTACCGCAGCTACGGCCACATCCTCGATGCTGCCAACGAGCTGATCAGCCGCAACAGCCACCGCCTGGGCAAGAACCTGCGCACCGACATGGGCCCGGGCGAGCCCGTGCGCGTGAACGAGGCGGCCAGCGACTTCAACGAGGCCCAGTGGCTGCTGGAGGAGGCGCAGGCGCTGCACCGCCAGGGCCTGGCGCGCTCGGAGATCGCCATCCTGTACCGCAGCAATGCGCAGTCGCGGGTGATCGAGTCGGCGCTGTTCAACGCCGGCATCCCCTACCGCGTGTACGGCGGCCTGCGATTCTTCGAGCGCGCGGAAGTGAAGCACGCGCTGGCCTACCTGCGCCTGATCGAGAACGCCAACGACGATACCAGCTTCCTGCGCGTGGTGAACTTCCCGGCGCGAGGCATCGGCGCGCGCACGCTGGAGCTGCTGCAGGATGCCGCGCGCCAGAGTGGTCGCAGCCTCTACCAGAGCGTGGCCGCGGTGCCTGGCAAGGGCGGGAGCAATCTGGCGGCCTTCGTGAACCTGGTCGAGTCCATGCGCAATCTGACGCAAGGCCTGACCCTGCGCGAGATCATCGAGCAGATGCTGGCCACCTCGGGCCTCGCGGACTTCTACCGTACCGACAAGGACGGCGCCGAGCGGCTGGAGAACCTGGACGAACTCGTGAACGCGGCCGAGGCCTTCGTGACGCAGGAGGGCTTCGGCAAGGACGCCGTGGCGCTGCCCGTCGACGAGCTGGGCGCCGCCGGCGGCTTCACGCCGGGCCAGATCGCGGCAGGCGACCCGCCGGCCATCGCGCCCGTCACGCTCACGCCGGATGCCGAGACGGGCGAGATCGTCTCGCCCCTGGCCGCCTTCCTGACGCATGCCTCGCTCGAGGCGGGCGACAACCAGGCGCAGGCCGGGCAGGACGCCATCCAGCTGATGACCGTGCACTCGGCCAAGGGCCTGGAGTTCGACGCCGTCTTCATCACGGGCCTGGAAGAGGGGCTGTTCCCGCACGAGAACTCGCTGTCCGACGGCGACGGGCTGGAGGAGGAGCGCCGGCTGATGTACGTGGCTATCACGCGGGCCCGCCAGCGCCTCTACCTGAGCTTCAGCCAGACGCGCATGCTGCACGGCCAGACGCGCTACAACGTCAAGAGCCGCTTCCTGGATGAGCTGCCCGAGGCCTCGCTGAAGTGGCTCACGCCGCGCAACCAGGGCTTCGGCTCGGGCTTTGCGCGCGAGTACCAGCAGGCCTGGGAGCGCGGCTCCGGGCTCAAGTCCATGGTGGGCGCCGGGCGCGTCGAGCGGCAGGCACCGGCCTGGCAGCAGGAGCGCGAGGGCAAGGACGCCCCCTCCTTCGGCGGCGCCCCCGTTCCCAAGACCATGAAGCAGGCCGCCGCAGCGAAGGTGGGCGACGAGCACGGCGGCCTGCGCGTGGGCAAGCCGGTCTTCCACAACAAGTTCGGCGAGGGCGTCCTGCTGACGCTGGAGGGCAGCGGCCCGGACGCGCGCGCGCAGGTCAACTTCGGGCGCCACGGCACCAAGTGGCTGGCGCTGGCGGTGGCGAAGCTGACGCCGATCGACTGAGGCCGGCGAAGCGCGTCGATGGTGCTGCACGGCGGCGAGCCCGCCCGCGGCGGGGCGCCTTGTGTGGCGCCGAGGAGCGCAGGGGTCCGGAGCCGCGCGCGGCAGCGCGCATCGTGGTCTGACTGGGCGCGTCTGTCCGAGCGCAATGAGCGCAGCGAATGGAGCGAGTTACGCGCCCGCTCCGGATCGCGAGCACCGCAGGGGAGGCGGCCCGCCAGGGCCGGCCGCCGCACACTGCGCCCCGCCGCGGGCGGGCTCGCTGCCGGGCCCGCTCAAGTCCCGCCAGCAAGAGAAATGGCCGGGTTCCCCCGGCCATTGAGACTCACCCGCGAAGGCCTCGCTCAGGCCGCGGCCGGCCTCGCATGCTCATCATCCAGCAGCTGGCCGAATACGAGCTTGATGAGCAGCAGCAGCACCGCCGCCGAGGCCACGAGGCCCGCGTGGAGCGCCCAGAAGCTGGGGCCGCTCATCTCGCCCAGCAGGCCGGCGAGCCAGCCCACCAGCGTGTTGCCCAGGAAGAGGTGCAGGTAGTAGCAGCCGATCATCAGCCCGGCCATGCGCTGCGGCGCGGCGCGCGAATAGAGCGCCAGGCCCACCGGCAGGATGTTGGCGAAGCCCAGGTTGTTCAGCAGGTTGTAGCCGAGCGTCCAGACCAGGCTGACGCGGGCGTGGTCCTGCTCGATCATCCGCGCGGCCAGCACGATCAGCAGCGGCGCGGTGCAGGCCAGGGCCGAGCCCAGGGCCATCTTGGTGAGCTCGTCCGGCTCGCGGCGGCGGGTGGCCCACCAGCGCCAGAAGGCGATGGAGCCCAGCATGGTCAGCAGGCTGGTCGTGGCGTCGAGTGCCTGCAGCCAGGTCAGGGGGATGGACCAGCCGAAGAGCACCATGTCCATGTGATCCTGCGCCCACAGCGGGTAGGCGTTGTTGAACTGCTGGTTGCCGACGATGGACAGCATCAGCACCGGGATCATGAAGACCAGCAGGGCCAGGCGGCGCTTGTCGCGGCTGCTCATGGGAACCTTGGGCGCGGCGTCCTGCGCCTTGGCGCGGCGCGGCTCCTCGGCTGGCAGGTAGCGGCGGCCGGCCAGGTAGACCACCAGACCGATCAGCATGCCCACGCCCGCGGCGCCGAAGCCCCAGTGCCAGGCCACCTTCTCGCCCAGCGTGCCGCAGACGAGCGGCGAGGCGATCACCGCGATCTGCACGGCGAGCATGAAGATCTGGAAGGCGCTGGCGCGGCGCTTGTCCTCGGGCTTGTAGAGCGCCCCGACCTGCGCCGCGATATTGCCCTTGAAGGCACCCACGCCCACCAGCAGGCAGGCGATGGCGAGCAGGAAGCTGCGGTCGAAGGCCATCAGGAAATGGCCCAGCGCCATCAGCGAGGCGCCGATGGTGATGGTGCGGGTGCGGCCCAGCCAGCGGTCGGCCACGATGCCGCCGAGCAGGGGCGTGAGGTAGACGAGGCCGGCATACAGCCCGAAGACGATGGACGCCAGCTGCTGCGTCTTGCGCGGGCCGGTCACGGACTCGATCAGGGCGCGCAGGCTGTCGATGCCGGCGACGTTGGCGATGTTCTCGGGCAGGAAGAGGTAGTTGCTGAGGTACAGCACCAGCAGCGCCTGCATGCCGTAATAGGAGAAGCGCTCCCAGAACTCGCAGAAGGCCAGCCAGCCCAGGCCCACGGGGTGGCCCAGGAAGGCACGGTCCAGGCGATCGCCGCTGGCGGCCTGGGAGGAAGCGCCGCTCGAGGCGGCGTCAGAGGGAAGCACGGCGGACATGGCAGCCTTGTCTGAAAGGAAAAAGGGGCTACTGCAAAGGTCCGCCACTGTCGCTGAACTGCGAGGCCCGCGCTATCCAGGCTTCCCTGGATGACGATATATCGCGATATGCGACAGAAATAAGCCCCTGGAAGACCGGCCCCAAGCAAAAAAGCCCCCGGAGAACCGGGGGCCAAACGAGACAGACGGTGTGTATCCGGTGTCAGGGTCTTCCTAATGGTCTCCCGCGGACTCAGACCTTGTTCAGCTTGATGCTGGTGGTTTCGCTGGTGAGGTAGCCCACGCAGGCGCCGAAGCGGTTCTTGTAGTTGGTGTTCAGCAGCGGCTCCAGCGTGCCCTTGACCACGTTGTGGATGCCGCCCCAGTCGCCCGGGTGCTGGAAGTTGCTGGTGATGTAGGTCCAGCCGTTGAGATCGTCCACCACGCCCAGACCGGTGGCTTCGGCGCCGGCGGGCATCGAGACCAGGCGGCTGAGCTGCTTGGTGTCGACGTTGTAGGCCCAGACGAAGTTGTTCACGTGCTGGCTGCTGTCCTCGCCGATGAAGAGGGTGCGCAGCTTTTCCGAGAACTTCAGGTTGTCCGGGTTGGCGATCTTGTCGGGGTTGCCGGTGTTGCCCAGGGCGTCGGCGGTGATGTCCTCGCCCAGCAGCAGGGCGCGGGTGAGGCTCGGCACCCACTCGCTGTTGATGGCGTTGCCGGCCGTGTCCTTCTGGCTGGCGCTCAGGGTGTGGGCGAACACGCCGCCGGCGTTCAGGGCCTTGTCGACGCCCACGCCGTAGGCCTCGTTGTTGGCCGCATTGCCCTTGACCATCGAGGACTGGATGTTCTGCAGGGCCGAGTAGGCGATCTTGTCCTTGGCGTTGACCGTCGTGCCTTCCATCTTGGTGAAGGCCATCGAGCCACCGGCCAGTGCGGCGTAGCGGTGCGTTTCCAGGAACGCGGCGGCCTTCTCCATGCCGGCCTTCACGCGCACCCACTGGACCTTGCCGCCCAGCCAGATCTTGGTGAAGGTGGCGTCCTTCGGGTCGGTGGTGGCCACGTCCATGATGTCGGCGGGCTTGAGCGTGTCGGCCAGCTTCTCGATCTCGGCGCTGGTGGCGCTGCCCAGCTTGATCCAGGTGAGGGGCGCGCCCGCGGCGGCCGGGTCCAGCGAGAAGCCGGCGCCGAACTTGGCGACATACAGCGTGCCGGACGACAGGTCCTTCTCTTTGTCGGCCACGAACATGAAGAAGCCGCCGTTGGTGGCGTCGTCACCCATGATGGCGGTGCGGTTGTCCGGCATCACCTGGATCAGTTCGTGCGAGATGCGGCCCAGGCAGTAGTGCTTCTTGATCGTGCCCGTGCCGTCGGCGTTGACGGTCACTTCGGGCAGATGGCCGTAGTGGTAGGGGTTGGCCTTGGTTTCATCGCCGTACAGGTTCTTGCTGTAGGCCTTGAACTGGCTGTTGGTGGCGATGGTGAAGGCGTCCGGCTCGTACTCTTCCGAGGACAGGTGGGTGCCCCAGGGCGACAGGCTGGCGCCGCAGGTGATCCACAGGCCGTGGGCGGCCGAGGTGTCCACGTTGTGGTACTTCACGAGGCTCAGCTTGCCGGTGGTCTGGTCCTGGTCCAGCGTCAGCACGGCGATGGGGGAGGGCAGCTTGCCGTACATGTCGGTCTTGCCGTCCTGGGCCCAGGTCGTGTACTCGAACTGCACGACCGCGAACACGGCCTTGCCCTTCACGCCGGCCACATTGGCGTTGGGCACGCTCAGCAGCGAGGTGCCGTCCGGGGAGTCGCTGAAGAACTGGCGCTCCTTGCCGGCCACGCTCGTGTCGATGATGGCCTTGCCGTTGATGTCCACGTAGCCGCCGGCCAGGAGGGTGCCGCCCTTGCCATCCGGCACGAGGTCACCCGTCACGAAGAAGGGCTGGTAGGCCAGCTTGAAGCTCTGCTTGCTGCTGTCGCTCAGGGTGACGTCCAGCGAGGAGGCCACCAGGGTCTTGGCCATGCCGGCGGCGTCCGACAGATTGGGCGCGGCCATCGCGGCGAAGGCGGCCGAGGCGAAGTTCGGCGTGGGCTTCGGCACGGGGGTGTCGTCGCTGCCGCCGCCGCAGGCGGTCAGCAGGGAGGTGGCGGCCACACCGCTCAGGGGCAGCATGAGGGGGGTCCCCAGGAACTTGAGGGCTTGGCGGCGATTGGGAGTGCTGGACATGGTCTGGCTCATTCAGAAGGGTGCTCGAACCGCCTGCCGAAGGGTGGGCGGTGCTTGGGGCGGCACTCTAGGCAGGGGCCATGTCATCCCCGTGACGCTTTGATGGCGGCGCTGACACAAAGCGCCGATCGCCAAACGCAAAGAGGCTCCCGAAGGAGCCTCTGATGCGATGCCGGGGGCGTCGGCGGGGTCAGGTCTTGCTGTCCAGCACGTCCTTCGGGGCGCCGAACATGAAGCAGTCGACGAAGGTGAAGTAGAGCGAGGCGTAGAAGGCCGAGCCGAGCGCATACATCGCGATGATGCCCAGCAGCGGCAGCAGTGCGCTCAGGCCCGCGAGTGCGAAGGCCGCACTGAGCATGCCGCCGCCGAGGCTGGCGGCGAGCTGCACGCCCAGCCAGCCCAGCATGTAGATGGAGAAGGCGCCGCGGTTGCGCCACACGCCGAGCGTGCTGGAGAACAGCGCCTGCAGGGCACCCTGGCCGCCCCAGTGGACCAGCGCGGGGGCGTGCCAGTAGGGCGTGCTGATCAGGGCGATCCAGCCCAGGCGCATCAGGAAACCACTGAAGAGCACCGGGTCCACGCCGGGCACGTCGGCCGGCGGCTTGCCGTCGGGCCCCGGCTGGCCGGCCTGCGCCATGGCGTCCATGAACTTGTCCAGCGCCGTGCCGAAGGCGCCGCCGTCCAGCTGGTCGGCGAGCAGCAGGCCGCCGACGGTCAGCACAGCGAAGCTGAAGCCCAGCACGAGCTGCGTGTTGCGGCGCTCGGGCGTCAGCTGCAGCGGGGCGATGAAGACGCTGGGCACCGGCCGCTTGCCCTGCAGCACCAGGTGCGTGGCCAGCATGAAGCCCAGCGAGAACAGCGGCATCATCGCCAGCAGCAGGAAGCGCAGCGGTGCCGGCAGCGCCAGCGTGAGCAGGTTCAGCAGCATCAGCGCCGAGAACAGCCCGACCATGCCCAGCGGCGCGCGCTGCACGATCTTGAAGCCATGGCGCACCCACAGCAGGCCGTTGGCCGCCGGGACGTTCTGCAGGTGGAGGGTCAGGGCCATTCAGCGTTCCTGAGGGGCGAGGGCGTGCCAGGCGCGCGCCAGGCGCTCGCGCAGCACGCGCTCGAAGTGGGTGGGGTCGTGGGGCTTGAGCAGCGAGGCCTCGCGCGGCAAGTGGTAGTCCCACAGGCGCGAGACCCAGAAACGCAGGGCCGCCGCCCGCAGCAGGGCGGGCATCAGGCGGTGCTCGGCGCCGGTGAGGGGCCGCTCGCGCTCGTAGGCCTGCACGAAGGCCTGGGCACGGGCTTCGTCCAGGCGGCCGCTGGCGAGGTCGATGCACCAGTCGTTCAGGCACACGGCGATGTCGAACAGGAAGGTGTCGACGCCGGCGAAGTAGAAGTCGAAGAAGCCGCTGAGCTGCTCGCGGCCGGGCAGGCCCTCGAACATGACGTTGTCCCGGAAGAGGTCCGCGTGGATCGGGCCGCGCGGCAGCTCCGCATAGCTCTGGGACGCCGCCAGCTGCTGCTGGAAGGCCAGCTCGCCGGACAGCAGCTCGGCCTGCTCGGGCGCGAGGAAGGGCAGCACCACGGGCACCGTCTCGGTCCACCAGGGCAGGCCCCGCAGATTTGGCTGGCTCAGCGCGTAGTCCTGGCCGGCCAGGTGCATGCGGGCGAGCATGGCGCCGACCTGCTCGCAGTGGAAGAGATCGGGGGCGAGCTGGTGGCCGCCGCGCAGCTTGTTCACGACGGCGGCCGGCTTGCCCTGCACGGTGTGCAGGATCTCGCCGGCGGCATCGGCCTGCGGGTCCGGCACGGGAATGCCGCGGCCGGCCAGGTGCTTCATCAGGCGCAGGTAGAAGGGCAGCTGCTCGAAGCCCAGGCGCTCGAAGATCGTCAGCACATAGTCGCCGCGCTCGGTGCTGACGAAGTAGTTGGTGTTCTCGATGCCGGCGGTGATGCCGCGCAGCTCGGTGACGGTGCCCAGCTGCAGGCGGTCCATCAGGACCTGGGCCTGCTCGGCGGTGACTTGGGTGAAAACGGCCATGGGGAGTGGGGCTGGACACGGCAGGCGCCGTGCCGAGGGAACTTAGAAGCTGAACAGGCGCCAGACGCGCTGGCCGGCCCCGGCCTTGGCCGAAGCGGCGCCGGTGCTCAGGTCGCGGCCGGGCTCGCCCAGCAGGATCTCGTACTCCGGGGCCTTGCCCTTGGGCTTGACCTTGGCGCTGACCGTCTGGCCGCGCACCCGGAGTTCCTCGATGCGGATGCTGTCATCTTCCAGCCGGATCTCCTGCACCGCCGGTTCGGGGGGATCCTGGGGAAGCGGCGGCGCGGCCGGGGTCTCGGCGGCGTGCACCACGGTGGCCAGCGTGGCGATCAGCGCGCCGGCCAGGGACAGGGCAGCCCGGGCCGCGGTTCGGGCCGGCGATGACGGAGGAAGGCGGGTCGGGTTCTGCATCCGGCGATTCTATGCGGGGCCACCCGCCGCCTGCCTCCCGCGTGCTGACAGGTTTCGGCGCCGCCTTGCGTGACAATGCGCCCCCATGAGCAAACCCATCCTGCTGCTGGTCGACGGCTCCAGCTTCCTCTACCGGGCCTTCCACGCCCTGCCGGACCTGCGCGGCCCCGATGGCCAGCCCACGGGCGCGGTGCACGGCTTCGTGGCCATGATGAAGAAGCTGCGCGAGGACATCGGCGCGGAGCACGCGGTGTGCGTGTTCGATGCCAAGGGGCCGACCTTCCGTGACGAGTGGTACCCCGAGTACAAGGCGCACCGCCCGCCCATGCCGGATGACCTGCGTCTGCAGATCGCCCCCATCCACGAGGTGGTGAAGCTCCTGGGCTGGCCGCTGCTGGAGGTGCCGGGCATCGAGGCGGACGACGCCATCGGCACGTTGGCCCGCATCGGCGCCGAGAGCGGGCATCAGGTGGTGGTGGCCACGGGCGACAAGGACCTGGCGCAGCTCGTCAACGCCGACGTCAGCCTGATCAACACCATGGCCAAGCCGCCGGAGCGCCTGGACGTGCCGGGCGTGCTGGAGAAGTTCGGCGTGCCGCCGGACCGCATCATCGACTACCTGACGCTGATGGGCGACACGGTGGACAACGTCCCGGGCGTCGAGAAGGTGGGCCCGAAGACGGCCGCCAAGTGGATCGCCGAGTACGGCTCGCTGGACGGCGTGATCGCCAGCAGCGACAAGATCAAGGGCGTGGCCGGCGAGAACCTGCGCAAGGCGCTGGACTGGCTGCCTATGGGCCGCCGGCTCGTGACGGTCAAGCTGGACTGCGACCTGGCCGGCCACGTGCCGCAGTGGCCCACGCTGGACGCCCTCGCGCTGCAGGCGCCGGACAAGCCCGGCCTGCTCGACTTCTTCACCCGCAACGGTTTCCGCACGCTCAAGCGCGAGCTGGAGGCGGAACTGGGCGGCGGCGCGGCGGCCGACAAGCCCGCCAAGCCCGCGCCCGCGGCGGCCGGCGCCACGGGCGACCTCTTTGCGGACATCGAGCCCCCGGCCGAGGCTGCACAGGTCGAGCGCCGCTACGACACGATCCTCGACTGGGCGGCCTTCGACGCCTGGCTGGCCCGCATCCAGGCCGCGCCGCTCGTGGCGCTGGACACCGAGACCGATTCCCTGGACCCCATGGCGGCGCGCATCGTGGGCCTGTCCTTTGCCGACAAGCCCGGCGAGGCCTGCTACATCCCGCTGCGCCACAGCGGCCCGGACGCCCCCGAGCAGCTGCCGATGGACGAGGTGCTGGCCCGTCTCAAGCCCTGGCTGGAGGACGGCAGCCGGCCCAAGCTGGGACAGAACGTCAAGTACGACCTGCACGTCTTCGCCAACCACGGCATCGCCGTGCAGGGCTATGCGCACGACACCATGCTGGAAAGCTATGTGCTCGAGGCGCACAAGACGCACGGCCTCGGCGCCCTCGCGGAGCGCCACCTGGGCCGCCTGGGCCTGAGCTATGAGGACCTCTGCGGCAAGGGCGTCCACCAGATTCCCTTCGCCCAGGTCGACGTGGCCAAGGCGTCGGAGTACTCGAGCGAGGACTCCGAGATGTGCCTGCACGTGCACGAGCTGCTGGAGCCCCGCCTGCAGGCCGACGCCGGGCTGGACTTCGTCTACCGCCAGATCGAGATGCCGGTCTCGCTGCTGCTGGCGCGCATCGAACGCAACGGCGTGCTGATCGACGCCGCCCGCCTGCAGGCGCAGAGCCATGAGCTGGCGCAGCGCCTCGTCGCGCTGGAGCAGCAGGCCTATGAGATCGCCGGCCAGCCCTTCAACATGGGCAGCCCCAAGCAGATCGGCGAGATCCTCTTCAACAAACTTGGCCTGCCCGTCGTGAAGAAGACGGCCACCGGCGCGCCCTCGACGGACGAGGAAGTGCTGGACAAGCTGGCGGCCGACTACCCGCTGCCCGCGAAGATCCTCGAGTACCGCGGCCTGGCCAAGCTCAAGAGCACCTACACGGACAAGCTGCCGCAGATGGTGAACGCCGCCACCGGCCGCGTGCACACCTCCTATTCGCAGGCCGTTGCGGTGACCGGGCGGCTGTCGAGCAACGACCCGAACCTGCAGAACATCCCGGTGCGCACGGCGGAAGGCCGCCGCGTGCGCGAGGCCTTCGTCGCGCCGCCGGGGCATGTGATCGTCAGCGCCGACTACTCCCAGATCGAGCTGCGCATCATGGCCCACATCAGCGAGGATCCGGGCCTGCTCAAGGCGTTCCAGGATGGCCTGGACGTGCACCGCGCCACGGCCTCGGAAGTCTTCGGCGTGGCCGTGGACGAGGTGACGAGCGAGCAGCGCCGCTACGCCAAGACCATCAATTTCGGCCTGATCTACGGCATGGGCGCCTTCGGACTGGCGCAGTCCCTGGGCATCGAGCAGAAGGCGGCCAAGGACTACATCGACCGCTACTTCACGCGCTTTGCCGGCGTGAAGACCTATATGGACGTGACGCGGCAGTCGGCCAAGGACCTGGGCTACGTCAAGACCTATTTCGGCCGCCGCATCTACCTGCCCGAGATCAACGGCGGCAACGGCCCGCGCAAGGCCGGCGCCGAGCGGCAGGCCATCAACGCGCCCATGCAGGGCACGGCGGCGGATCTGATCAAGCTGGCCATGATCGCGGTGCAGAAGGCGCTGGACGACGAGGGCAAGAAGAGCCGCATCGTGATGCAGGTGCATGACGAACTGGTCTTCGAGGTGCCTGAGGCAGAGTTGGACTGGATTCGCGCCGAGGTGCCGCGCCTGATGGCCGGTGTGGCCGAGCTGAAGGTGCCGCTGCTGGCCGAGGTCGGCGTGGGGGCCAACTGGGATCTGGCCCATTGACCCCCCGTACTGACCCCCCCGTACCGGCTGTGCCGGCCCCCCCAGGGGGGCGAGCCCGTAGGCCCGGCGGAGCCGGATCCTCGGGCTCCGTGCGGGGCGCCGGGCTGCGCCGGCGCGGGGGAGGGTGCTGTATCGGCTTCGCTGGCTGATCGGGCCCCACAGAATCAAGGCCGCGCAGGCGGCGTATGCAAGGTGATGGATGGATTTACCGTATGAATGGCAGATCGGCTGGCGCTACACGCGTGCGGGCCGGGGCGGGCGGCGCAACCGCTTCATTTCCTTCATCTCCGGGGTGTCGATGCTGGGCATCGCGCTGGGGGTGGCGGCGCTGATCATCGTGCTGTCGGTGATGAACGGCTTCCAGAAGGAGGTGCGGGACCGCATGTTGTCGGTGGTGTCGCACATCGAGCTGATGGGCTGGCAGGGCGAGAGCTTCCCGGACTGGCAGCAGCTGGCCGAGCAGGCGAAGCAGAACCCGCAGGTGAAGGCGGCGGCGCCCTTCGTGGCCAACCAGGTGCTGGTGGCGCGGGGCGAGGACATGCGCGGCGCCATCGTGCGGGGCATCGACCCGGCGCTGGAGCCGTCCATGACGCCGCTGGCCGCGGAGCTCAAGGACACGGCGCTCAAGCGCCTGGTGCCGGGCGAGTTCGGCGTGCTGATCGGCGTGGAGATGGCACGGGCGCTGCAGGTGCGCGAAGGCGACCGCATCACCCTGGCCGCGCCCACCGGTGACGTGACGCCGGCCGGCGTGTCGCCGCGCTTCAAGCAATTCAAGGTGGTGGGCATCTTCAGCGCCGGCCACTACGAGTACGACAGCGCCCTGGCGCTCGTGCATATCCAGGACGCGCAGCGCTTCTTCCGCGTGGAGGGACCGACCGGCGTGCAGCTGCGGCTGGCGGACGTGCACCAGGCCCGCGAAGTGGGCGACGCGCTCGCCAAGAGCTTCGGCCCCGCGATCCGGGTGCGGGACTGGACCCGCACCAACGCCAGCTGGTATGACGCCGTGCAGCTCGAGAAGCGCATGATGCGCATCATCCTGACGCTCATCGTCGCCGTGGCGGCCTTCAACCTCGTCTCGACGCTCGTGATGACGGTGACGGACAAGCAGAGCGACATCGCCATCCTGCGCACGCTCGGCGCGAGCCCGCGCTCCATCATGGGCATCTTCATGGTCCAGGGCGCGGCCTCCGGCATCATCGGCACGCTCGGCGGCACGCTGCTCGGGCTGCTGACGGCCTTCAACATCGATGTGCTCGTGCCGGCGCTCGAGCGGCTCTTCAACACCAGCTTCCTGCCCAGCAGCGTCTACGTGATCAGCCACATGCCCAGCGATCCGCAGTGGTCGGACATCGTCCCCATCGCGATCACCTCCCTCGTGCTCGCCTTCCTGGCCACGATCTACCCGAGCTGGCGCGCCAGCCGCGTGCAACCGGCGGAGGCGCTGCGCTATGAGTGAACGTTCGAA
Organism: Burkholderiaceae bacterium; assembly: GCA_041912595.1. GTDB lineage: Bacteria > Pseudomonadota > Gammaproteobacteria > Burkholderiales > Burkholderiaceae_C > Roseateles_B. The sequence goes on along the minus strand of JAYRMR010000038.1, from coordinate 10,432 downwards.
CGAGCTCGTGCTGCAGGGCACGGGGCTGGGCCGCCGCTTCGAGGAAGGGCCGCTGGACGTGACCGTGCTGTCCGGCGTCGACATCACCGTGCGGCGCGGCCAGACGCTGGCCATCGTCGGGGCGTCGGGCTCGGGCAAGAGCACGCTGCTGCACCTGCTGGGCGGCCTGGATGCGCCCACCCAGGGGCGCGTGCAGCTCATGGGCCGGGACTTCGCGCAGATGAATGCGGCGGAGCAGGGCCGCTGGCGCAACGAGCACCTGGGCTTCATCTACCAGTTCCACCACCTGCTGCCCGAGTTCACGGCTCTGGACAACGTGGCCATGCCGCTGCGCATCCGCCGCCTGCCCGAGGCTGAGGCCCGGGCGCAGGCGAAGGCCATGCTCGAGCGCGTGGGGCTGGGGCAGCGCGTCCTGCATCGCCCGGCGGAGCTGTCCGGCGGTGAGCGCCAGCGCGTGGCCATCGCCCGTGCCCTGGTCAGCCGCCCGGCCTGCGTGCTGGCGGACGAGCCCACCGGCAACCTGGACCGCGGCACGGCCGATGCCGTCTTCGGCCTGATGCTGGAGCTGGCCGCGAGCCAGGGCACCGCCTTCGTGATGGTCAGCCACGACCAGCAACTGGCCGCGCGCTGTGAAACCCGCTTGAACCTCGTGGGTGGCCGACTCCAGCAGGATTGAGCGCGGGCTGCAGTAGGATCGGTGCCCCACTGTCCTGGAGGCCCCATGTCTGCTGTTCCGCCCCGCTACATCCTCAAGCTCAGCTGCCCCGACCAGGCCGGCATCGTGCATGCCGTGACGGGTTTCCTGCTGGCACAGGGCGGCAACATCCTGACCTCGGCCCAGCACGGCGACGCCGACCACCGGCGCTTCTTCATGCGCATCGAGTTCGAGTGCAGCCAGGCCACGCCGGTGCCGGCGCTGCAGGCGGCCTTCGCGCCGCTGGCCCAGCAGCTGCAGATGGACTGGGAGCTGGTCGGCCGCGAGACCAAGACCCGCGTGCTGCTGCTCGTGTCCAAGCTGGGGCACTGCCTCAATGACCTGCTCTTCCGCGTGCAGACGGGCCACCTGCCCATCGAGATCCCGGCCATCGTCTCCAACCACCGGGACTTCTACCAGCTGGCCGCCTCGCATGACATCCCCTTCCACCACTTCCCGCTGCTGAATTCGACGGCGGAGCAGAAGGCGGCGCAGGAGCGCAAGATCCGCGAGGTGATCGAGGAGAACCGCATCGACCTCGTCGTGCTGGCGCGCTACATGCAGATCCTCTCGGGCGAGATGTGCGAGTACCTTTCGGGCCGCGCCATCAACATCCACCACAGCTTCCTGCCCAGCTTCAAGGGCGCGCGGCCCTATCACCAGGCGCATGAGCGGGGCGTGAAGCTGATCGGCGCCACGGCGCACTACGTCACCTCCGACCTCGACGAGGGGCCCATCATCGAGCAGGAGGTCGCCCGCATCGACCACAGCATGCCGCCCGAGCAGCTGGTGGCCATCGGCCGGGACACCGAGTGCGTCACCCTGGCCCGGGCCATCCAGTGGCACGCCGAGCACCGTGTGCTGATGAACGGCAACCGGACGGTCGTCTTCCGCTGAGCCGAGGGTCGCGGGCATGTGGATCGACACCCACTGCCACCTCGATGCGCCCGAGTTCGATGCGGACCGGGACGCCGTGGTCGCCCGCGCCCGCGAGGCCGGCGTGCAGCAGATCGTCCTGCCGGCCGTGGCGGCCTTCGACTTCGACACGGTGCATGACCTGGCGCATCGCCACGGCTTCGCCTATGCGCTGGGCATCCACCCGCTCTACGTGATGCGGGCCGAGGCGCAAGACCTGACCCTGCTGGCCGACCGGCTCCACGCCTGGCGTGACGACCCGCGGCTGGTCGCGGTCGGCGAGATCGGTCTGGACTTCTTCGTGCCGGGCCTCGATGCCGACGTGCAGCAGCAGTTCTACACGGCGCAGCTGCAGCTGGCCCGCGCGCAGGGCCTGCCGGTGCTCCTGCATGTGCGTCGCAGTGCGGATCGCCTGCTGGCGGGGCTGCGTCGCATCCCCGTCGCCGGCGGCATCGCCCATGCCTTCAACGGCAGCGAGCAGCAGGCGCAGGCCTTCTGCGGCCTGGGCTTCCGGCTGGGCTTCGGCGGCACGCTGACCTTCGATCGCTCGCTGCAGATCCGGCGGCTGGCGGCCTCGCTGCCGGCGGAGTCGCTGGTGCTGGAGACCGACGCCCCCGACATCCCGCCGCACTGGCTGTACAAGACCGCGGCGCAGCGGTCGGCAGGCGAGAGCAGCCGCAACGAGCCCGCCGAGCTGCCGCGCATCGGGGCCGAGCTGGCCCGGCTGCGTGGCCTCGATCCGGCCGCGACCGCCGCCCTGACCGCGGCGAACGCACGGGCCGCGCTGCCGCGGCTCGCGGCGCTCTGAGCGCGGGCCGCGTCATGGCGCGCATCGGCCTGCTGACCTGGGGGAGCCATGGGGACATCCGCCCCTTCCTGGCGCTGGCCGACGGGCTGCAGGCGGCGGGGCACGAGGTGCAGCTCGTCGTCATCGCGCTGGACGAGACCCACGCCGGGCTGCAGTCCTCGCAGGGCGCGCGCGTCACGGTCCTGACGCCCCTGAGCCTCACGCCCGAGCAGGCGAGGGCGTATGGCGAGGCCGCCTATCGCGAGCGCAATCCGCTGAGGCAGCTCGACGCCATCCTGCGGCTGTGCTTCGCGCCCGCGGAGGGCGCCATCTTCGAGGCGGCGCAGCAGCTGTGCGCGGCGTCCGACGTGGTGCTCGGCCATTACGTGATGCACCCGCTGCAGATCGCGGCGGCGCTGGCGGCGACGCCCTACGTGGGCGTGCAGCTCTCACCGGTGGGCATTCCCAGCGCCTTTGCCCACCCGTCGGCGCCCGCGTGGCTGGGCCGCTTCGGGCATCGCCTGCTGTGGAAGCTCACGCGCCTGGCGGTGCATCGCGTGGTCGCGCCTTACGTCAACGGCCTGCGGCGCGAGGTGGGGTTGCCGCCGGTGCGCGATGTCCTGCGCGAGGTCTGGCTGTCACCCACGCTGAACCTGGTGGCGGTCAGCCCGCAGCTCTGCCCCCGGCCGCCGGACTGGCCCGCGCACATCGAGGTCTGCGGCTTCCTGGACATGCCCAACCAGGGCCTGGAGGGCACGATGCCGGCCGGCGTGGAGGGCTTCCTGGCCGCCGGCGAGGCGCCCGTCTACATGACGCTGGGCAGCTGGATGCCTCGTGAGATCGAAGCGCAAAAGCGGGTGCTGGCGCTGATGACCGAGGCCGCGGCGCGGGCCGGCTGCCGCGCGATCATCCAATGCCACGACGCCCCGGCCTGCGGCTTCGTGTCGGACGCGCGGGTGCTGTTCGTGCCGATCGCGCCGCACCAGCGGATCTTTCCGCGCTGCCGGGCCGTGGTCCACCACGGCGGTGCGGGCACCACGCAGTCGGCGACGCAGGCGGGTGTGCCGTCCGTCGTCATCGCCCACATCAGCGAACAGCGTTTCTGGGCGTCGGCCTTGCGGCGGCTGGGCGTCGGGCACCGGGCGCTGGACCGGCGCAACGTCACGGCGCGCACGCTGGCCGCGGCCCTGCGGCGCGTGCTGGCGGATCCGCAGATGGCGGTGCGCGCCCGCGAGGCGGCGCGGGCGATGCAGGGCGAGCACGGCGTGGCGACGGCCGTGCGCGTCCTCACGGAGCGCTTGGGCCACAGCGGCCGCAGCGACCGCAGCGGCCGGTGAGCCCTCAGCGGTTGCGCGGCGTGATCGGCGTTTCCGGCACCGGGTAGCCGGCCGCCCCGAACGTGGCCACCACGGCCTTGTGCGTGTCGAAGTAGACCTGCCAGTAGTGGTCGGTGTGCGTGTAGGGCCGCACGCAGAGCAGGGGGCCTTCCGGCGTGAAGCTCAGGATCTCGACATCCGGCGCCGGCGAGGTCGCCACATTGGGGATCTGCGCCAGGGCCGCCTTCAGCCGCGCGATGGCGTCCAGCGGGTCCACGCTGTTGGCGATCTTGGCCACGCAGTCCACGCGGCGGTGCGGCAGCGTCGAGTAGTTCTGGATGGTGTCCGAGAAGATCTTGTTGTTGCCGATGATGGTCTGCACGTTGTCCGGCGTGACCAGCGTGGTGCCGAAGAGGCCGATCTCCAGCACGGTCCCCGTGACGCCGCCCACCTGCACGAAGTCGCCCACCTTGAAGGGGCGCAGGACCTGCATGAAGACGCCCGCGGCGAAGTGGGTCAGCAGGCCGCCCCAGGCGGTGCCGATGGCCAGACCCGCGCCGGCGAGCAGGGCGGCGAAGGAGGTGGTGTGGATGCCGAAGATGTCCAGGATGGCCAGCACCAGGACGATGTTCAGGATCACCGAGAGAATGGAGCGCAGGTAGTTGGAGAGCGTCGAGTCGATGCGCTTGCCGCGCTCCATCGCCGCGCCGACCAGGCGGATCACGAGGCTGATGATCCAGCGTCCGATGATCCATGCCGCCAATGCGGCCAGCACCTTGAGTCCAAAATCCGTGCCCTGGGTGCGCAGAAAGTCCCAGATGGCTTCGGTATTCAACATGGCAATCCTCCGTGTGGTTTCTTGAATGGATGTGATCGAGATGGCACGACGAACGCAGCCGGCCACCCGCCGGATGACAGCGACCCCCATTGAAGCGGCTGAGGCGCCGCCCGTGCTGCAGGGTTTGCCCGCCCTGGCCTCGCCGGGCGCGCGGCTGCTCGTGCTGGGCAGCTTCCCGAGTGTCGCCTCGCTCACGGCACAGCAGTATTACGGTCACCCGCGCAACCAGTTCTGGCCGCTGCTCTCGGCGCTGTGGGGTCAGGACTTGCGTGCGCTGCCCTACGAGGCCCGCTGCGCCTATGCCTCATCGCGCGGCCTCGCCATCTGGGACGTCTATGCCAGCTGCCAGCGCGAGGGCAGCCTGGACGCCGACATCCGTGCCGCCGCGCCCAATGATTTGCAAGCACTGGTGAACACCCTGCCGCAGCTGCGGGCAATCGCACACAATGGCGGGGAATCGGCGCGCAGCCTGCGCGTCACGCAAGCCCTCGGCCTGCCCGTGTTCCGCCTGCCCTCGTCCAGCCCTGCCAATGCCAGCTGGAGCTTCGAGCGCAAGCTCGCGGCCTGGCGCGAGGCGTTTGCCTTTGCCGGATTGCTGGATGAACACGAAGAAGAAGTCGGCGGGCCGCTCCGCCAGCCCTGAATGGACGCCCGCGACGCTGTCGGAATTCGACGGCGTGCGTTTCCTGCACCTGGACAGCATCTGGGTCCAGGGCGCCATGCGCATCCGCAAGCCGCAGGTGCTGGAGCTGGAGTACATCCAGCGCATGATGGCCTGGATGCTCTGGCGGGACAGCGAGTCCCTGCGCGAGGGCCACGCCGTGCAACTGGGCCTCGGCGCCGCGGCCATCACCCGCTTCTGCCACAAGGTGCTGCGCATGCAGACCACCGCGGTGGAGATCAACCCGACGGTCATCGCCGCCTGCCGCAGCTGGTTCCACCTGCCCGAGGACGACGAGCGCCTGACCGTCGTCAACCAGGATGCCGCGCGCTGGGTGGCCGACCCGGCCCATCTCCAGACGGTGCAGGTGCTCAATGTCGACCTGTACGACCACGAGGCGGCGTCTCCCGTGCTGGACGACGAGGCCTTCTATGCCGCCTGCCACGGCGTGCTGGCCGACGGCGGGGTGATGACCGTCAACCTCTTCGGCCGGGCCGCGAGCTTCGCGCGCAGCGCGGCGCGCATCGCCCGGGTCTTCGGCAGCGACCAGGTCTGGAGCCTGGCCCCGACGCGTGAGGGCAACACCGTGGTGGTGGCAGCCCGGGGCGTGCAGGTGCCCGACCGCGACGAACTGGAGCGCCGCGCCGATAAGATCGAGGAGCGCTACGGCTGCCATGGCCTGCCTGCCCGCAAATGGCTGCGGCTGGTGCGCCCGCTGCCGATGAGCATCCTCAACCAGATGTCGGAGCTGCCCTGATGAACAGTGCCACGAGGAGCGAGGCCGCCGCGGTGTCCCACCCGGCCGGCCGCCTGGAATGGCGCCCCTTGCTGCGCTGGCTGCAGGAGGACGGCGTGATCGACGCCGAGACGGCCCAGCGCGTGGAGCAGCGCTTCGGCGCGGGCGACAGCGCCCAGCACCCGCTGCTGCGCCTGGCCGGGGCGTCCATGCACCGGGTCTCCAATGGCAAGCTGCTCGACATCGAGGCCCTCACCGCCTGGCTGGCCGAGCGCGCGCGCATTCCCTACCTGCGCATCGATCCGCTGAAGGTCGACGTCGGCCGGGTCTCGGATGTGATGTCGGTCGGCTATGCCGAGGCCAAGCGCTGCCTGCCCGTGCAGTTCGGCATGATGGACATCACCGTCGCGACCTGCGAGCCCTTCGACATCGCCTGGGTCGAGCAGATCTCGGCCCACACGCGCAAGCAGATCAAGCTGGTGGTGGCGAGCCCCAACGAGATCTCGCGCTACACGACCGAGTTCTTCACGCTGGCCAAGTCCGTGCGCGAGGCCGCCAAGTCCGGCGCCACGGCACCGTCAGCGAGCTTCGAGCAGCTCGTCGAGCTGGGGCGCTCGAACAAGCAGCTCGATGCGAACGACCAGGGCATCGTCCAGGTCGTGGACTGGCTGTGGCAGTACGCCTTCGACCAGCGTGCCAGCGACATCCACCTGGAGCCGCGCCGCGAGCTCGGGCTGATCCGCTTCCGGATCGACGGCGTGCTGCACACCGTCTACCAGCTGCCGCCCACGGTGCTCGGCGCGATGATCTCGCGCATCAAGCTGCTGGGCCGCATGGATGTCGTCGAGCGGCGCCGGCCGCTGGATGGCCGCATCAAGACGCGCAACCCGATCGGCGAGGAGGTCGAGATGCGGCTGTCCACGCTGCCGACGGCCTTCGGCGAGAAGATGGTCATGCGCATCTTCGACCCGGACAACGCCGTCAAGGACCTCAGCGAGCTGGGCTTCTCCCGCCATGACGCCGAGCGCTGGAACCGTCTGGTGGCCAAGCCGCACGGCATCATCCTCGTCACCGGCCCCACGGGCAGCGGCAAGACGACCACCCTCTACTCCACGCTCAAGCGCCTGGCGACGGACGAGGTCAACGTCTGCACCATCGAGGACCCGATCGAAATGATCGAGCCCGCCTTCAACCAGACGCAGGTGCAGTCGGCGATCGACTTCAACTTCGCGGAAGGCCTGCGGGCGCTCATGCGGCAGGACCCGGACATCATCATGGTCGGCGAAATCCGGGATCTCGAGACCGCGGAGATGGCCATCCAGGCGTCGCTGACCGGCCATCTGGTCTTCAGCACCCTGCACACGAACGACTCCGTGTCCGCCGTGACCCGCCTGCTGGACCTCGGCGTGCCGTCCTACCTGATCAACGCGACCGTGATCGGCGTGCTGGCCCAGCGGCTCGTGCGCACGCTGTGCGAGCACTGCAAGCAGCCGGATGACAGCGTCACGGCCGACATCCTCAACGACACCCTCAAGCCCTGGCGCATGAACGGCAAGGTCCGGGCCTGCAAGCCCGTGGGCTGCCTCGAGTGTCGCAACACCGGCTTCCGCGGCCGGGCCGGCCTGTACGAGCTGCTGATGTTCGACGAGGCCGTCCGCAAGCATCTCCATGCCGAGGCCGACACCACGGCCATCCGCCGGCAAGCCATGCAGGAAGGTCTGCGCCCCCTGCGCCTGGCAGGCGCCATGAAGGTGGCGGAGGGGCTGACCACGCTGGACGAGGTGCTGCGCAGCACGCCGGAGTGGGCGCACTGAGTCGAATTGCCGGCTTGTGGCTTCTTACGTGGAAACCACAGCCGGCGCTTCGGGGGCGCTGCCTAGAATCCATCGACAACATCAAGAGAGGCGCTCTGTGAAGATCAAGAGCCAACGAGACTTCTGGTCCGGTCTGCTGTTCCTGCTGGTCGGCCTGACCTTTGCCTGGGGCGCCACGGAGTACCAGTTCGGGTCCTCCGCCAAGCCCGGCCCCGGCTACTTCCCCTTCAGCCTGGGCGTCCTGCTCGCGCTGCTGGGCGGGATGGTGCTGTTCAAGGCCGTCACCATCGAGTCGGCAGAAGGGGATCCCATCGGCCCCATCGCCTGGCGCCCGCTGCTGGTGATCGTCGGCGCCATCGCGCTGTTCGGCCTGGCGCTGCCCCGGCTGGGCCTGGTGGTGACGCTGCCGCTGCTGGTCTTCATCTCCTCGCTCGCGGGCGACGAGTTCCACTGGCGGGACGCCCTGATCAGTGCGGTGGTGCTGACCGCCGGCAGCTGGGTGATCTTTGTATGGGGGCTGAAGCTCACCATTCCGGTCTGGCCCGTGTTCCTGGCTTGAGGAGTGACCATGAGCCTGATTGACAACCTCCTGCTCGGATTCCACACGGCGCTGACGCTCCAGAATCTGCTTTATGCCTTCCTGGGCGCCATGCTGGGCACGTTGATCGGCGTGCTGCCGGGCCTCGGGCCGGTCGCGACGATCGCGATGCTGCTGCCCTCCATCTACTCGCTGGATGCCACGCCGGCCCTCATCATGCTGGCCGGCATCTATTACGGCGCGCAGTACGGCGGCTCAACGACAGCCATCCTCATCAACGTGCCGGGCGAGTCCAGCTCCGTGGTGACGGCCATCGACGGCTACCAGATGGCCCGCCAGGGGCGCGCCGGGGCCGCACTGGCCGTGGCCGGGCTGGGTTCCTTCTTTGCCGGCTGCGTGGGCACCATCATCATTGCCGCGTTCGCGCCCCCGCTGACCGAGATGGCGTTCAAGTTCGGCCCGGCGGAGTACTTCTCTTTGATGGTCCTCGGGCTGATCGGGGCGGTGGTCCTGGCGTCAGGCTCGCTGGTGAAGGCGATCAGCATGATCGTGCTCGGGCTGCTCCTGGGGCAGATCAACACCGACGTGATCTCCGGCACGCCGCGCTTCTCCTTCGATATTCCCGAGCTCTCGGATGGCATCGGCTTTGTCGTGATCGCCATGGGCGTCTTCGGCTTTGGCGAGATCATTGCCAATCTGGGGCAGCCGGCGGAGCACCGCGAGGTGTTCACCAAGGAAGTGAAGGGTCTGTGGCCGACCAAGGAAGACTTCCAGGACGCCTGGCCGGCCGTGCTGCGCGGCACCGCGCTGGGCTCCGTGCTGGGGGTGCTGCCCGGCGGCGGCGCGCTGCTGGCGTCCTTTGCGGCCTACACGCTCGAGAAGAAGGTGGTGCGCAAGCCCCGCTATCCCTTCGGCAAGGGCGCCATCCAGGGGGTGGCCGGCCCGGAGAGCGCCAACAACGCCGGCGCGCAGACCAGTTTCATCCCGATGCTGACCCTCGGCATCCCGCCCAATGCCGTGATGGCCCTGATGGTGGGCGCGATGACGATCAAGGGCATCCAGCCCGGCCCGCAGGTCATGACCAGCAATCCGGAGCTGTTCTGGGGGCTGATCGCCTCGATGTGGGTGGGCAATCTGATGCTGGTCGTGCTGAACCTGCCGCTGATCGGCATGTGGATCAAGCTGCTGTCGGTGCCCTACCGCTTCCTGTTCCCGGCAATCGTGGTGTTCTGCTGCATTGGCACCTACACGCTGAACAACAACGCCTTTGACGTCTATCTGACGGCAGGCTTTGCGCTGCTGGGCTATGTCTTCTACAAGCTGAGCTGCGAACCGGCTCCGCTGCTGCTGGGCTTCATCCTTGGTCCGATGATGGAAGAGAACCTGCGCCGTGCGCTGCTGCTGTCGCGGGGGGACTGGGGCACCTTCGTCAGCCGCCCATTGTCGGCCGGGCTGCTGGCGGCGGCGTTCCTGCTCATCCTGGTGGTGATGCTGCCGTCCATCCGCTCCAAGCGTGAAGAGGCTTTCCAGGAAGACTGACCTCCGGCGACGAGGCGGCGGGCAGCAGTGAAAGGAGGGCCGGGAGGCCCTCCTCAAGAATTTCTTCCGAAAGTCTTGCTCTGGCCGAAAAAGCTGTGCTACAGTCTAAGGCTTCGCTGCTGATGCAGTGCTTCGAAACGAAGCGCAAAACAGAAGTGGCGGGGCGCAAAGAGATGTGAAGAGATTTCAGTCTTGATGCGCGGCGAGATCTGAATGTTTCGCCAAGCGATTTGAAAGTTTCGAAAATAAATTTTCAAAAATGCTTGACGATACGAAAGAAATTCAGTCATAATCTCGCTTCTCTGCTGATGACAAGTCAGCGACGCGAAACGAAGCGGCAGGCAGCGAAAGCGGCCGGGCTGACAAGTGAAGCGGATGTTCTTTAAGAATTCACAGCCGATAAGCGTGGGCGTTTGAAGCGAAGTGCTGGTAGTCAGAGATGATTGCCAAGTCCTTTGGACTTTAAGCGCTCACGGATAGAGAATGAAGCTATGCAAATAGTCTTTGTTCGATTCCGTTGAGTAATCAAGATCGAACTGTAGAGTTTGATCCTGGCTCAGATTGAACGCTGGCGGCATGCCTTACACATGCAAG